>DLNC01000006.1:29884-44609 GCA_002478265.1 Syntrophaceae bacterium UBA7520 | reverse complement strand
CACAACTTTTGTTTATATCTCAGGAAAAGAGGCAAGGCAGTATCCGGCCAGTTCAATTCAATTTCGCTTTTTTTTGCTCGCCTTAAAGAATAAAATGCCTCGGCTCCCGTAATCAACGTCGCTTGACTGCGGCCCAGCGTTATATCGACAGCGGCTTTATTAATGTAAAGCTGCGGGCTATTCCCGCCAATAGTGCTGTAATAATAATTTTGGGGATTTATTCCCATTTCTCCGGCCAGGATTCTAGCCGCATCAGCATAACTATAGGAAAAAATATTTACCACACGGATGGTGTCAATAAACGACTTTATTTGTTGCGTTCCCGTATCATTTATCGCAGCTAAAGAAGCGAGTTTCATGAGACCAACGGGATGAAGCGGCGCGGCCTCCATTTTGGATTGAGTAAACTGTGAAACTCCAACAACAATGGGAGTTCGCTCTTTATTCATTTTTAATTATTTTCTCCCGCCTCTGGCACGCTTAAACAAAAGCAACCGGGAATAACGCGCGCATTATTCCCGGTTGATTCCAGAGCATAAAATACCTTTTCTAACCGCGCGTAAAAAAACGGTAGCCCGTTTCTCTTTTAAGATTTTCGAGACGGTCCTTGAGGGCTGGAAGCACCAACCTTCCGGCATCTGTTTTGATGATATTTTTAAGCTCTCTCGGATCGTTTTTCAGATCAAACAGCTGATCGT
Organism: Syntrophaceae bacterium UBA7520; assembly: GCA_002478265.1. Taxonomy (GTDB): domain Bacteria; phylum Desulfobacterota; class Syntrophia; order Syntrophales; family Smithellaceae; genus UBA4810. The sequence goes on along the minus strand of DLNC01000006.1, from coordinate 43,911 downwards.
CCCAGGTGCCCTTTTGATACTCAATGTATTTATAATGCTTTGTCCTAACAGCCGCGATACCCGGTATCGGTATCGGAAACACAGGAAAGTGCTCGTATAAAAAGGCATCCCTTCCTTCCAGAAGCGGTGATTTTAAATAAGGGACAATGCTTTCGCCCTGCATTGTTGAAGGTATCCGGGCTCCAATAATATCAAGCAAGGTCGGGGCAAGATCAATGTTGAGGATCATCTGGTCTCTTTTACCGGCTTGTCTTGTCAGCTTCGGGTATCTTATGAAGAACGGTATTCTTATTGATTCCTCGTAGGCATTGCGCTTGTCATATAGGCCGCGCTCTCCAAAGAGATGGCCGTTATCTCCCGCGTAAATTATAACCGTGTCGTCGAGCTCACCCATGCGTTCAAGCGTATTCAGTAAGCGACCTACCTGCTCGTCCACTGAGGTGATTACTCTTAAATAATTGCGGTACAGATTATTCATCGGCAATGGCGCACCGACGAAAATGTTGTTGTTTGTTAATGTCACCCAGGTGTCGGATTCGGGCGGCATATGCAAATCCTGTCCCTTATAAAGCGTCCTCATATGTTGAGGCGGCCGAAAACCAAAATGCGCTGCTTTGTGCGACAGATACAGGCAGAAAGGGTTACGCTTTTTCTTCTCGATGAATTTGATTGCGAAGTCCGTAAGATCATCGGTGATGTATTTCCCGGGTCTTGGTGTTTCTACACCATTGATGATAAGAGGGCAGTCGTAATAAACACCCTGCCCTCCTTCTTTCGTGAAAGTAATGAATTCATCCACTCCCCGAAGATTGGGCAGTTTATCTCCCGGCATATGCCACTTTCCAATGAATGCCGTGTCATATCCGGCTTTTTTGATTAACTCCATGAACGTGACATTGTTATCATCCCACATTGTGTGATTAGTCACCACGCCATGAGTATGCGCGTATTGTCCTGTTAAAAAACTCGCCCTGGATGGGCTGCAAAGCGACGTTGTGACAAAGGCGTTTTTAAAATTTGCGCCTTCATTGGCAATGCGATCAAGGTTAGGCGTTTTGACCACCGGATGTCCCATGCAGCTAAAAGCGTCATAACGATGATCATCGGTCAGGATGAAAAGGATATTGGGCTTTTTCTCTGCGGCGGCAAGCGCTTCTGGAATAATGGGTCCAATCAAACCCATCAGCGCCGCCGTGCCCGCTATCTTCAACGCTTTTCGGCGCGTTATGTTTTTTTCAAATAAATTTTTTTCATCGCTTTCGTTCATGGTATGCTCCTTGGCTAAAAGAAGAGCTTGGTATAGATATCCATATATAAATAATAGAAGCTGTGCCCGCCGTTGTAAAGAAGGAGGAATGTCATAATAAGGCCAATCACAAGAACAGATACCGATTTAAATTGAAATATCTTGACGGACTTATCGCCCAGCCGTCTTCTCCATATAATCCTGCACCATATCTCGGAAATCCCCATACATAAAAGCGCGACAAATATTGGGCCCATTATCACCGCATGAAAGAAGAGGTAAAGGAATTCGGTCCATGAATATATCCCAATAAAATCGTACAGAACTTTGGAGCTCCAGATAACAGGTGTTATCAGGCATATAAATATTCGTTCTCTGAAAGTGGCGCCATTGAAAAAAGCTATTGTGTTGGCTATCATCGCGCCAAGCCAGATGCTAAGAAACATACCCGCGGCAGAAAGATTAGCGGCTACATCATGGAGCAATTTAGGTTCCCACCAGCGGCTGACGTTATAAATATTGATCGATATGACCATCAGAAATAAGACGATCCCGGCAGGAAAAACGATTCTTTGTATTTTCGGCTTTTTTTCCATGTTGCACCTTAAGGAAGAAGTGTTTATGAATCTAAGTTGACTATTACTCCGGTGATATCTCTTGACGAGATTAATCTGTGCCGGATTAAATTATATGGGCAATAACTTTTATGTCAAATAAATTTTCATCTGGTAATGTATTATGCGTTGAGCGTTACCACCCTATTTATTTTTATATTCGCCAGTTTGTCTTTATAGATTATTGTCCTGCATTTACCAACTTAAAATCATTTTCCTGCCTTACCTTTCTATTTTATTTGAAGATATTATAATTTACACCAACCCATCGCGATAGGCCGCAACCCGTAACCTGATCTCCGGTAGCTTCGGCTCGATGTGATTATAAAGCATCTTAATGGCGGCGCAGTATTCACTGATGTTTTTATAACCGTTAGTCGGCAGATATCTGAATCTTATGCAATCGCCTTTGCAGAATGAAGCAATACTGCATTTCCTGCATATTTCAGAGATTTCAGCTTTCCGGGAAGCAAAACTTTTTCTGAGCGGGCTTTTCATAATGGTCCGCAAATCATTTTGCATTAGGTTGCCTATTTTCCAATCTTTAAAGACAAAAAAATCGCAGGGGTAACAGTCGCCGTTATATTCCACAACAAGGTAGCTGTCACACGTGCTATTGTAACAGCATGATGCCTTGACGCCGTCAATCAGATAAAGCAGGATATCTTCAAAAAACCTTACCGATACGTCAAAGAAATCACTTTTAAACCATTCATCAAATAACTTAATGTAAAATTCCCCGATTTGCTCCCCTCGTACGGAACATGGTTTCAGCGTGCCGGATATTTCAGCGATTTCAAAACAGTTTATGAATTGAATATACCTAAAATCATGAAAACGGAAAAAATTATAGATCTCCAGAGGTGATTTTACATTTCTGTCGGTCAGAAGGCACAGGATATTGAACTGAACGCCGTGCTTTTTCATCAGTTTAATGCTTTGCATAACACCTTTAAAAGTGCCTTCTTGCCGATGATCTTTTCGATAATAATCATGAATATGAGCGGGACCATCAAGGCTGATGCCGACAAGAAAATTCTCTTTGGCAAGAAACTCGCACCACAAGTCATCCAAAAGCAGGCCGTTGGTCTGTATGGAATTTTCGATAACCTGTCCGGTACGAGAGTACTTTTGCTCAAACGCAACAATATCCCGGAAAAAATCCAGTCCCATCAAGAGCGGCTCCCCTCCCTGCCAGCAGAAACTGTTTAGTGGCGCCTTTAGGGAGAGCGTGTTTCTGATCATCGCCTGGGCAACCACGCGGCTCATTTTTGTAGATGCTTCCGGATAGAGTTCCTTAACACGACGGTAAAAGCAGTATGCGCAGGAAAGGTTGCACAGACTCGATGTCGGCTTCACCAGCAAAGATATCGATTGAGGAGCCGTGTTTTTTTTCATTGCCAGATGATGCCCGTGCATTTGTTTGACGTTAATCGTGGAATCCCCGCAGGTATTTTCGCATCAGCTTTTCCCGGTTAACAAGAATTGCGTTCATTTTTTTGCAACATCGGGATAGGTTTTGATAAAATTATAGTTTTCACCCTGGTCAGCGTAAATATCTTAAAAAAGGGGCGCTCTGTTTCCCAGCTTCTTTCCCCCTTTTTCGTCAGACAACCAGGTATAAAATACTCAGGGCAATGGCGTACTGCGCCGCGTAATAAAGGGTATGATTGATGACTATAAACGGCCTGGAATCTTTGTTGTCATAATATGTCATAACAAGAACTAAATCCGACAGCAAAAACAAAATGGCCCCCGTCGCCAATAGAACCGTGCTGGTGGCGTATCCCTGGGTAATTGCCGCATAGCAGGCCTGGGTCATCATATAAGACAAGGCGAAAGAATAGGCGTAAGTGTCAATAGTATGTTCGGCAAACTCGAATTTGAGGACAAATTTGCTGATGCTTACTATGATAATTGCCAGAATTAAAGCAGCGACTAAGGCAATCCAGCTGAAACCGAAATAAATCAGCAATGCCGCCAGATAGAATATATGCCCGACAAAGAATGCAACCATACCGCCATGCTGATAAAGGGACGACGATTCCTTGTACATTATCTTGAGGTCTAAAACAATATCGCCGATCAAACCGCATATCAATCCCATCGCGATGAGCATAAAGAAGGTTGTAACGCCCGAAACGGAATTAACCATGAAAGAGGCGAAGGCCAAGGCGACGAATAAAAAACTTGTCACCGTCTTCAGCAAAAGCGCCTGCACGCTGCCGTTGCGGTCTCTGGCAACAAGAAAAATGGCCAATGAAATCGCGCCGGCGAATAAAACCATATAAGGATATGAATTCATGATTGATCGTTTCCTTTTTCGGAGTTGTGACAAATGTACATGTATATCAATCGGGTGTCAATCTCTTTCCCGCCGGAAAACATCACTGCCGATCAGGCACTTTGTACACGCGAGACTAATAAAGAGCGTCATCTGTCCGCTCAATTTTTCGGCGGGTAACCGGTAATATCTCTTATCTCCTTAAACAAAGGCTTCAAGCGTTTGTACATTTTGAGATAAACCTTTCGGTAAAGATTGTCGTATAATTCATGATTATCTTTAATCGGCTCAAAAACTCTGCCCGTCCTGGTCATGGCTTTGACTGCCGAGGGAAAATCTCCATAGAGCTTAAGGCCAACCGCCGCGTCAATGGCCGCGCCGAGCGCTGATGTTTCAAAGGTATGGGGCCTATGCGCACCCATGCCGAAAACATCCGCTGTAATTTGCATCGCGACATCGCTTTGCGACCCCCCGCCGGAAACTGTCAGTTTTGTAATCGGAATTTTCGTTTTTCGCTGCGTCAATTCTCCTCCCTCGCGCAATCCGTAAACCAGGCCTTCAAGCAGAGCGCGGTAAAGATAAGCGCGGCTGTGCACATCGCCGAAGCCGATGACTGAACCTTTCGCGTAGGGGTCGAGATCGCGCCCCGGCGTCCAGTAGGGCTGCAACATGAGCCCCATGGATCCGGCGGGAATATCCCTGATTAGCGAATCGAAAAATTTTTCCGCCGGTTCGTTGCTCTTTTCGGCCAGCATACACTCTTGCAGTCCGAATTCCTCCTTGAACCAGCTTACCATCCAGAATCCGCGGAAAATGGAAACCTCCGTGTAATAGGCATCCGGCACCGAAGCGGGATACGGCGGAATCATCGGCTGCAACTCGATATATTTGGGCGTTGCCACGTCAAACGTCGCGATCGTCCCGAAGCTGAGGCATCCTGTTTCCGGTGTAAGGCAGCCCGAACCGAGAATTTCACAGCCCTTATCCGAACCGGCCGCGAAAACCGGCAGGCCTTCAGGGATACCGGTTTCTACGGATGCCTTCTTTGTAATCCGACCGAGAATCTCCGACGGTTTAACCAGCGCGGGGAGTTTTTCCTTTTCAACTTTGAAAATCCACCATTTAAAGTCGTATTTGCCCGCCCATTGATAGGTCTTATTATTAAAGGGTAAATATCCGATATTGTTCCCTGTCGAATCCACAAACTCTCCGGTAAGCCGATGCGTGAAAAATCCCGACAGAACAAGGTATTTGTATGTCTTCTCCCATATCTCCGGCTGCTGCTGGCTGATCCAGTTAGCCTCACATTCCTGTATTACACCTTCCAATGTATTGAGCAGTCCTATTATCTTCAATACCGGGCGAAGAGCTCCCGGCAGAATCCCCCGCGAATCGGCCTTGCGCTGATCAAGCCAGGTAATGGCCGGCCTCAGCGGCCTGCCGTCTTTATCCACGTTAATCATCGTGGCGCGCTGCGTGGTTAGCGTAACGCCTTTGATATTATTTTTGAGATTTTTCTCCCGCTGCAAAAGCTGCCCGGTGGTTTTGCAGAACACTTCCCAATAATAATCCGGCTGCTGTTCCGCCCATCCGGGATGTTGTGAAAAATAAGGCTGAATCGGCGTTTTGACGATGTGCAGTATGTTCCCGTCGGGATCAATGAAAGCGGCTCTGATTGACTGTGTCCCCGCATCCACGGAAAGAATAAGTTCTTTCGTTGTATTTTTTTCATTCGACATAGTCACCTCTCCTTTTCCTTTGCTTCCGGCAAATTATCGCTCTTCTTTAATCAATCCAGACCGAGTTGACCGCCCGGATTCATGATGTTGTTCGGATCAAAATGATTTTTTAGCGCTCGCAAAACGCTCATCTGTTCCTTGCCCAGGTGCTTTTCCATCCAGGGACCGATCATCCGCCCCACGCCGTGATGATGACTCAATGATCCGCCATATTCTTGAATCTTATCGATAATGCCCCGCTGGAATTGGCGGAATTCCTCGGGATCTGTCATATGCGCGATAAAAATGAAATAGAGATTGGTCCCCTGCGGATAAAAATGTGAGGCGTGCGCCATGCACATCGTGTCGCGCCGACTCTTGATATAAGCGCGAACACCCTGATGCAAACGGTGGAAATTGTCCCAGGTCACGGCAGCTTCAAGCGTGTCAATCACAATATCATAATCGCCCAAATCTTCACGCATATACGGTTCAGTATAACGCGTATGTTCCCATTTTCTCGCCGCGTAACCGGTCAATGATATGGCTTTGTGCTTCCGGGCAACCGCCTTGATTTTACGCGCGACCAGTTTCGCATAATCATGTTCACCTTCGACATTGCCCAGACACAGGCAGCGCCGCATCGGTTTGAATCCTCGTAGCGTCAAAAATTTGTCCGCCATTTTCGGCATTCCATACAATTTTAGCCCTCTGTCCGTTTCTTCGGGATCGGAAATACGGTAAATGGCGGGCTTGCCGAATTCAGATTGCATGATTTCACGGCTGGCATTCACCGCCGCTTCCCATGTGGGATACATGAAGCTGAAACGGCGGCGGTTCTGCGGCATGTAGCGAAATATTTTCATAGTTACTTCCACCAGAATACCGAAAATACCCTCTGAACCTTTCATGATGTCGTTTACTTTGGGCCCGGTGGCGGTCGCCGGATAATCCAATGTTTTGAAGGTTCCCACTGGTGTTACATACTCCTGGCTGAAAACAATGTCGTACGCATCCCCGTAATAGGTAGAGGCCTGGCCCGAACCCAGTGTGACAATCCAGCCGCCTACGGTTGAGTATTCGAAAGACTGCGGAAAATGACCGCAGGTGTAGCGCCTTTTGCAGCCGAAGCGTTCCGGAGCGTTGTTCAACGCCTCCTCATACGCCGGGCCGAACATGCCCGGCTGAACGCGGGCGGTCTGATTGAGTTCGTTGATTTCCAGAAGTTTGTTCATGTGCGTGCTGATCACAAGAGATATCCCGCCTCTCGCGGGCCGACAACCCAGATTAACCGAAGATCCGGCGCTGAAAACCGTGATGGGAATTTTTTCCTGATTGCAATATGCGACAAGATGGCGCACATCGTTTTTATCCCGTGGATGGACAACCACGTCGGCTACCTCGCGGACAATACCGCGACGCAATTCGAGCATCTCTTCCATCGTCTTTCCCGAAGAAAATTTGACGCGGCTGTAATCATCAGTTGCCACATTTTCTTCGCCGACGATGGACTTGATGTGCCCGATCTGGGCGGCTTGAAGGCATACCGGACGGCTCAAAGCGACTTTTTCCAGCCCCTCTTTCTTTTTTTCTCTGAAATCATCATCGCCGAGATGAAAATCACGCTTGATCATTTCATACCAAGCATCGCTGGGATGCTTGAATTGTCTGGGATTTCCGTATTTGAACACGGAACGGTAGGTGCCCGGAGGCGGCGGTTTTTCCGTCCAATCAGGCCGGAACGTGTTCGCTTTCATTTTATTTCCTCCTTCAGTCAGGGAGACGCAGAATTTTCTTTACGTTCGCAATCTCCTGCTCCGTTTTATTTTTGTCCCACTTGAGCTCTTTTGCGGCGATATCCGCAACTTTTGCCAGAATTTCATCGCCCGGATGTCCCAATGTTCCGATTCCGGTGCGCCGCGTGACGATGTCACATAAGGTTTTGGCCATTTCTTTTCTGATGGCATACGCTACCTGTGCCATTATTTCCCCATCCTGGTTGAGAACCTCTCTGAGGATATCATCCCCTCTCGCCAACCTTAACACCTCATAACTCTCTGTCCCGTAGTTGCGGGATAGATAATCAAGCGTTGCATCACTAAAATCCGTATAGCTTTTTTTAAAGCTGGAAAAGAAGGAATCCAGCTTGTTGATTTCAGAACCGGCCAGGTAGATTTTATCCGTTATGCTTTCGCGCACCGGGCGTTTTAGTTTTGCCATGACAAGGCGAAGACAATTTTCCGCCAGGTTCCGGCTGGTGGTGTATTTGCCGCCTTCTACCGTAATCAGTCCATTGAGCCCGTTTTTCTCATTGTCGAATATTTCATAGCGGCGTGAAGCGGTATAGGTTTCGCATGTCTGGTCTTCCACCAAAGGACGCAATCCGCCGTAGGTGTGTTTCACATCCGCGTAGGAAAACTTTCCATCACCAAATGACCGGTTGACTTCATCAATTAATTCCATGATGCTCTGCTTCGTCACACGGTATTCATCCGGATCGCCGATATAGGCTTTGTCGGTCGTCCCGATCAGCGTGTGTGCGCGCCAGGGAATGAGGAAGAAGTGGCGGCCTTCCTGCGTCATGCAGCCGATAACGTATTTCCCCGAAAGCATTTTCTTTTCCGTTATTACATGAATGCCTTCAGAACGGCGCAGTGTTTTGCAAACACTGCCCCTGGACTGCGCCAATCCCAATATGATATCCGCCCACGGCCCCGCGCAGTTTATGGTTACCGTGCCATGGATTTTATGAACCTTATTATCTAAAAGATCCCTGACCACAACGCCAGTTACGTTATTTTTGTCTTTTATCAAAAATTCTTCCACACGGGCGTAATTGGCCACAGAAGCTCTGCGGGCGGCAGCCGATTTGATGAAGGCCAGAGTCAATCTCTCCGGGAAAATGCTCAGGCAATCGTAAAAAACCGACGCTCCGGTAAGCCCTTCCCTGCGGACAGATTGTTCCAACCGCAGAACTTCTTCACCGGAAATTGTTTTATGAGAAGGTATTTTTTTCCCCGGATCCCAGGTAAAGCTTTTATCATAGGAGAGCAAGTCATAAATGATCATGCCAACCTTGGCAACATGTTTATTGTTTTTACGCGGCCGCGTATAATGCGTCATCATCATCGGCATGGGATAGATAAAGTTCGGCGCGATATTTTCCAAAACCCTTCGCTCCCGCAATGATTCCCGCACCAGCCTTACTTCACCGTTGGCCAGATAGCGCAGACCCCCGTGAATTAATTTCGATGTTACCGCGGACGTCGCCCAAGAAAAATCTTTTTTCTCGAGCAGCGCCACCCGCAATCCCCGCGACGCGGCTTCATAGGCAACTGACGCGCCGGTAATTCCGCCGCCAATAACGATAACATCAAAGTATTCGGACCTGTAATTTTCGATGAAACGATGCATTTTCAGCTCCTTTTAACCAATTTGTCGATGTTCGCTATTACGGCCTGCTCGGCGTAAACCAGAACATCGAGCATGATACGATAAGCATCCTGAGGCTTTTGATCTCTGAGCGCCTCATAGATCTCCCGATGAAAGATAGCCGACCGCTGAATATTTTTTTCCTCATCGAAATATAGGTGCCCGTATTCATGAAAAATCCGATTAAAAAAATTCAGAGTGATCGTGCAAACCAGATTCTGCGACGCCCGGGCAATAAGCTGGTGCACCCGGATATCGCGTTCCAGCATTTTCATATTGTTTCCGGAAATCACATCCTCAAGCTCCGCCAGATCTTTTTCCGTGCGCCTTTGCGCGGCGAGATAGGCAATTTGCGGCACAACATGCCGGCGCGTTTCCAGAATATTATACAGTATCTTTTCACGGCTGTCCGAATTCAGCGCCGCCTTTATCAGGTCGAAATTTCCGCTTTCCAGATAATTTTTTACGTATAAGCCGTCTCCATGCCTGATTTCAATTAAATCCAGATTTTCCAGTTTCCGCAGCGCCTCGCGCACTGTCGCGCGGTTCACATTAAAGTTTTCCGCCATTTCGCGTTCGGGAGGCAGCTTGCTTCCGGGATTAATCGTACCGTTAATGATCTGCCGCTGAATAATGCCGACAATTTCCTCATGCAATCTGGTACGCGCGAGCGGTTTTGCCAGAAGAATTTTCTTTTTCAACCTTATTATCCTCCGAGCCTGCCCTATTGGCTGGGTGGCTCAACCATTTCATATTTTACCTTAATTGTCAATAGGTTATTTATAAATATTTATTTGTAATCCTAATTGATTTAATTCGTAAATAAAATGCAAAAGCCGCAATTGCATCGCGCATTTGCGGCTTTTTTAAAGATTTAAACGGAAGCTCAAACTCTCGCGTTTCTGTCAATTATCCTTCAAGCAGATAAGATGCCTCCGGAATTTCCATAACAGAAGTATCGCTTTCTTTTATTACCCGCAGAATCATCCCCACATTGGGCAATAGGTTATGGGCGAAGAACTTTGCGGAAGCGACTTTGCCGGCATAATATGGATATTCAAAATGGTCTTTGCCGATTTCGTCTATTTTTTTCTGCGCGATAACAGCGTGTTCCAAAAGCAGCTTGGCGCCATAGATATATCCGGTAGCGTGCAGAATACGCGTCGCGTAAAAACCAATCATGCCAAATTTGCCCTGCCCCACGTAACCGGCCATCGTTGCCTGAATCTCTTTATACTGGCTGATGGCTTCGGCAAGAAGCGCCACTTGATGAGCCAAGACCTTATGGTCTTTTTGATCAGCAACGAATTTTTCCAGTTCCGCAAACCAGGTTGCGAACACTTTCCCTCCGGCCATCATCCATTTACGCCCGATCAGGTCCATCGACTGAATATAGTTGGTGCCTTCCCAGATAGGATAAATCCTGCAGTCTCTAAGCTGCTGCGCTATCGGGTACTCTTCCGAAAAGCCGTAACCGCCATAACATTGCATTGCTTCGGAAACGCATAAAAAAGCCATATCCGAACACCAGGCCTTAATAATCGGCGTGTTAACTTCCACAAACGCCTTGGCGATTTTGCGTTCTTCTTCATTATCGGTATTTTCCGCAATATCCATCATATAGTAGGACATGGTAATCATCGCGCGGCTGGCTTCAGTGATGGACTTCTGATACATGAGCATTCGCCGCACGTCCTCGTGATTGATGATGGTAACTCTTCCCGCTTTAGGGTTTGTTAATGGACGCCCCTGTATGCGACCGGCGGCGTACATGGCCGCGTTATTGTAGGAAACAGTGGCCGCGGCATTGGCCGCAAGTCCGGTTACGGCTCTTTCTTCATTCATCATCTGAAACATCTGCGCCATCCCCTCGCCTTTGCCGTCAACAGGGGGGTTTCCCAAAAGATAACCGCGGCACTTGCCCTCTTCTCCAAAATTTATAATGCTTGTGGCTGAGCCGCGTATGCCCATTTTGTGCTCAATACCGCCACAGTTAACATCATTGAACTCACCAACTTCTCCCGCTTCGTTCGGCCAGTACTTCGGAACAACAAATAATGATATCCCCTTTGTGCCGGGCACGCTTCCCTCAATGCGGGCCAGTGTAAGGTGGATAATATTTTCGGTAATGTCCTGATCGCCGCCGGTAATAAAACATTTGGTGCCGACAATTTTGTAAATGCCGGGTTCATCAGTCGGAATAGCTTTGGTGACAATATCTCCCACATCGGATCCGCTATTAGGTTCCGTCAAATCCATAGTGCCGGACCATTGTCCGCTGTACATTTTGGGAAGAAAGATGCTTTTGACCTTTTCGCTGCCGAAATCACGAATCAGCCCTGAAGCTCCGGTGGTTGCCATCGCGTAAGGACCCAGTGCCGCGTTAGCCGCGGCGAGAAACTCATTTGTCGCGCCCATAACGCACAGCGGTAAAGAGCTCGGATCCGTGTGATCCGCGTTGCTTGAACCAAGGCCATTTTCCTGAATGGCCCAATATCCTTTTTTGAACGATTCAGGGACAGTAACCTTTCCGTTTTTGTAAACGGCGTGAATGGTGTCTCCGTCTTCATTGGTGGGAGCGATAGCTTCTTTGGCGATTTTCATCGCGTTTTCGAGAATGGAGTCAATGTCCTCTACGGAGTAACCTCCCTTGAAGCGTCCGGCGTCAAAAACCTTAGAAAGGTCCAGCCATTCTTTTAAAATAAATTTGTGGTCACGAGTTGAATACAAAAAATTTGCTGCCATGTTCTACTTCTCCTTTTTAAAAAAGAACTAAATTTGAATAACCTTAATCAATTTATGACCACAAGTCAATTGAATATAATATTCGTTGATATATCAATGGTTTAACATGTAGTTAAAAATGGGCGTTTTTTTAGCTACTTCAATATTTACCTTCATGTACAACAAAATAAATTAATAGTTTAAATATGCTGCAACTGTTGCCAGCAATAACCAAACTACCGCGACGTTTATAATGGGCTTTTTATATAATGTTCTATTGCTGATTAAATTATATGTTAACCTTATAATTATCACTCGAACGATATCGCTAACTATATTTTTCGCTATCCTGATATAGCTCTTCCAATGTGCCAAGCACAATACGTATAGAAACTTGGCTTTGTGGCGTGTGGACCTTAGATACCAGTGGATCTTTCTGCATTTCGTAAATCTGTTCGAGATTCTGCTTAGAAAAACGCATTTCTACAAATGTGTCTTTTTTAACAACGAGATTATCTTTAAACGTATTCAGGTCGTGAGTTAATTTTGCCAATTTATTCAGAGATGTTTGCGACATTCCCTGTTTATCTTTCTCCAGCTGGGATATTTGTTCAATTAAATTTAGCACATATTTCTTATTATCGGAGTCTTCAATCAACTCGGGCAAGTTTTTTAATATCGTGATTGGATCATCTGAGATGTTACACTGATCTGTTTTTGACGAAAGCACCAGGTATCCGTTTAATTGATCATATTTATCCATAATTTTTTTAAAGAGAATATTCGCGTGCTTTACCGCGATCTGTAAGCGGTCTTTTTTCATGATAGCCTGCTCCTTATTTTGAAATTAAATCAAACGGTTTTTATTATATTGATTGTTTATCCGAATGACTTCTTCCACTTCTTCAAGAGAGTATTGTGGTGGCAACGGCGAATATCGCGGATCAATAAGCATAACGCCACCTTTACCATCCGTGGAAACAGAATAGCGGCCGGTGGCGGTCATGATTTCGCCTTCCTTAATTTCCGCTACAATTTTCTTTTCATCGTCAAGACATTCGGGCAGAAAATACAGATTTAGCTTAAATACATTCCCCATACTGTCCAGGGCCAGGCAATCAACATCGACCTGTATAGCAGGGTATATTTTCTCGTTAAAAGTTGATTTCACGGAAAGAATTTTTACAATGGTGGCGAGCTTACCGCCATGAGTAAAAAAATAAAAAGGCACGATGTCATGAACTTCACCCGTTTCTTTATTGGTGATTGTGCCGGTAATTATTTTGTCCTTCACTTTATGACCCCTTCATTGAATAATTTACGAAAAATGTGCCGGTTCCCTTTTACTGCAGAATCTAAACTTTCTTTATTGACAATTCAATGACGCGGCGACAAAGGCATGTCGCATTATTTGCGTTGTTTTATCTTCGGATTAACTACTTGAAATTGCGTAGGCTTTTGCTTGCAAAAGCAGGATTCGCAAATAGATTTTTAGACGAAAATAGCTGAATTGAAAAACAATTCAACTATCTCTTATTTAGAGACATGCCCTCTCGAATGTATGTTGGAATTTTCAGGAATTCATTATCTGGAGAAGACTCATTTAATTCAGACAGCCTTCTTTCCTGAATAGTCTTTCCAAAAGTCTTAAATGAATCTTTTCAATGATATCCTTTAATTCTTCATATTGAAATAGATCTGAGATTCTGGCTGCCGTCAGATAACCGTCAATATATTGCTTGCTTTCTTTAGATGCAGAGCCTGCCCGTTTAATTTTCTCGTAATAATCATTTAATAATTGGGATAATACACTAATGTAGCGTTCCTTATTTATCATGGTTCAAATATCTCCTGGAACTGTAAATTATTCAACCCTTGTAAATATTATTATGGGATCGAATTATTATTTATGTCTCCCGAATTGTTATTTTTCCTTAGATCTTCAGTACGAAATGTCACGAATAAAGATTTGACCCCGATTTAGGACGCAATCCCTTCGTAAATCAGGT
>DLNC01000006.1:0-29744 GCA_002478265.1 Syntrophaceae bacterium UBA7520 | reverse complement strand
AATCCCTTCGTAAATCAGGTCGTTTGTTTCTAGTTACAAAACAATACTATCAATCCTACAATGACGCCGCCGTCGCAATCCCTTCGTAAATCAGGTCGTTTGTTTCCTTTTATTTTATGGAGGTTAATGCTCTAAGTAATAGAATAGCCGTCGCAATCCCTTCGTAAATCAGGTCGTTTGTTTCAATATAATGCGATCTTTGAAATATTCATACGCCTGACCATAATGTCGCAATCCCTTCGTAAATCAGGTCGTTTGTTTCATTTAAGGGGGACGAGCCGATAACGGTGTATTCCCCCTAGTCGCAATCCCTTCGTAAATCAGGTCGTTTGTTTCAAGACTATTCAAAGGAGTAAACATTGCCAACCTTAACGATTCGTCGCAATCCCTTCGTAAATCAGGTCGTTTGTTTCGGCGGCGGCGTGGCCAAACCCATTGTGGAAGAAATCTTCGACGGTCGCAATCCCTTCGTAAATCAGGTCGTTTGTTTCCCGACGCAGAAAAAAAACCTCAACGAACAAATACTAATCGTCGCAATCCCTTCGTAAATCAGGTCGTTTGTTTCCGAACTGTTAAAAGCGTTGGAAAAGAAGAGACTAGCTGCTGAAGTCGCAATCCCTTCGTAAATCAGGTCGTTTGTTTCTGGTTATGATAAGTGGATATTTCCTTCAGCACTAGCGGTAAAGTCGCAATCCCTTCGTAAATCAGGTCGTTTGTTTCCATGCGCCTGACCTACGAAAGGACAGGTGAAATTATGGTGTCGCAATCCCTTCGTAAATCAGGTCGTTTGTTTCGTCCTCTCCGCCGGAGCATGGGCGGAGAAATTCATCGTCGCAATCCCTTCGTAAATCAGGTCGTTTGTTTCGCTGGGACTGTTACAAGTTTGACTATGCCACATGCGAGTCGCAATCCCTTCGTAAATCAGGTCGTTTGTTTCGCCGGACGTGCACAGTCAATAGGCATGGTAGTGGAGTCGCAATCCCTTCGTAAATCAGGTCGTTTGTTTCATAAAAATCCCGCGGATAACATGGCACAGAAAGGCGATGTCGCAATCCCTTCGTAAATCAGGTCGTTTGTTTCAATACGCTGAGCAAAAGGGCGGAGTTGAATTCTGGCTCGGCGTCGCAATCCCTTCGTAAATCAGGTCGTTTGTTTCCATTAGCGGTATCGGGGATTCCGGAGAAGGCATGCCAGAAGCGTCGCAATCCCTTCGTAAATCAGGTCGTTTGTTTCAAGAACCCCACTTTATAGGTGGGGAATTCGTATGCGAAAGCTGCTAGTCGCAATCCCTTCGTAAATCAGGTCGTTTGTTTCTGATTGCTTGATTGAAATGGCGAAACTACCCGATGGGAGTATTGAGTCGCAATCCCTTCGTAAATCAGGTCGTTTGTTTCTCGCTGAACGTCTCAAAAAAGAACATGAAACATGAAAATGGAGGTCGCAATCCCTTCGTAAATCAGGTCGTTTGTTTCTTGACTTAGTGAAGGCATACCGCGACACCGGAAACGAAAAGTCGCAATCCCTTCGTAAATCAGGTCGTTTGTTTCAGAAAGGAGAAAAAAAATGAAGATGGCATTAGAAAAGACGTCGCAATCCCTTCGTAAATCAGGTCGTTTGTTTCAAGACTCCGCAAAACGAGGTGTGCCTGGTGGACGGACGTCGCAATCCCTTCGTAAATCAGGTCGTTTGTTTCTTGACAATCCAGTAAAGGCAAATTTAGGCAAGCTGGGAATTGATGTCGCAATCCCTTCGTAAATCAGGTCGTTTGTTTCTATGAACGCAAAAGAAATTGTATTGCCGGCGTTGGTCGCAATCCCTTCGTAAATCAGGTCGTTTGTTTCGACCTCGAAGGGAAAGAAACAGAATATGAACGTATCGAAAGAAAGTCGCAATCCCTTCGTAAATCAGGTCGTTTGTTTCCAAAAGGAGGATATTATGTGCAACTATATACATCAGGAGACGGCGTCGCAATCCCTTCGTAAATCAGGTCGTTTGTTTCGTGCCCAACGGCCGCTCGGAAATGGTAAAAGACTCCGCCGGCAGTCGCAATCCCTTCGTAAATCAGGTCGTTTGTTTCGGACAGCGCGGCGCATTTTGGGTTGTCAAAACAGAGGAGGTCGCAATCCCTTCGTAAATCAGGTCGTTTGTTTCGTATGGGCATACCTAGTGGTATTCCACCAGGTCGTTCATGCCTTGTCGCAATCCCTTCGTAAATCAGGTCGTTTGTTTCGCAAGAAAAATGCTTGAAGCGCAAATGGCGGCTGAAAAGGTCGCAATCCCTTCGTAAATCAGGTCGTTTGTTTCGTCCATCCAGCGAGTGCGTTTCATGCGCACACCTCGGCGACGTGGAGTCGCAATCCCTTCGTAAATCAGGTCGTTTGTTTCAAGACCAGACCTTATTCCGGCTCTTATACGTCGTTGTGGGAAAGTCGCAATCCCTTCGTAAATCAGGTCGTTTGTTTCGCAATCGTGCAGAAGATTGCTCCGAGTGAGCGTGAAAGTGTTACGCTCGTCGCAATCCCTTCGTAAATCAGGTCGTTTGTTTCATATTATAAATTCCGCTTTGACCGTGGGAAAGCTCAGGACATGAAAGGTCGCAATCCCTTCGTAAATCAGGTCGTTTGTTTCAATTTGAGCCAATAGAAGATAGCTTAAAGATAAATAAAATAAAGTCGCAATCCCTTCGTAAATCAGGTCGTTTGTTTCACCTCGGTCGCAGATGCCGTCAATATTGTCGGCAGGAACATCGTCGCAATCCCTTCGTAAATCAGGTCGTTTGTTTCGGCAGTTGATAGCTTCTTTAGATTAAACGGAAGTAGTTTTCGTAGGTCGCAATCCCTTCGTAAATCAGGTCGTTTGTTTCGGAAAATCCCTGCGCACCTGCATTGATCCCAAAATGGGCAATTACGTCGCAATCCCTTCGTAAATCAGGTCGTTTGTTTCTCATCAAGCATATCCTTAAGGAGGATTAGATTATATGGTAAAGTCGCAATCCCTTCGTAAATCAGGTCGTTTGTTTCGCGTCCCTTTACGAGGGATGTGAAATCGAAGAAGTCGCGTCGCAATCCCTTCGTAAATCAGGTCGTTTGTTTCTATGGTATAGCGACGGACGCAATACCGTGCTTCTGTCGCGGTCGCAATCCCTTCGTAAATCAGGTCGTTTGTTTCTGCGCCGAGTCAATCTTATGAGGTATCTCTTTGGGAGACTTCGTCGCAATCCCTTCGTAAATCAGGTCGTTTGTTTCAAGATTGCGGCGAAGGCGAAGGAGTCACAGGACATCATTTCGTGTCGCAATCCCTTCGTAAATCAGGTCGTTTGTTTCGCATTAGCAGAGGGAGCGGTTGAATGACGAACGAATTACTCAGGGTCGCAATCCCTTCGTAAATCAGGTCGTTTGTTTCTCGTTTGAAATCAACAAATGGGCTGTTTGGAACTCCCCGGAGTCGCAATCCCTTCGTAAATCAGGTCGTTTGTTTCATGATGCTGTTGATTGCGGCGTTTGCGCTGCCTGCCTTTGCGGGTCGCAATCCCTTCGTAAATCAGGTCGTTTGTTTCGGAAAAATGAATAAACATCTAAAGAGGGCACTGAAAAGTGTCGCAATCCCTTCGTAAATCAGGTCGTTTGTTTCTTGGTTAAGTTTTGTAAGAGAACTTGAAAGTACTTTGACTGTCACCGTCGCAATCCCTTCGTAAATCAGGTCGTTTGTTTCCGCGATCCTTCTTTTCCCCTTAAAATCATGATTTTACATCCTGCTTTCCGCGAACCACCTTTGAAAATTAAAGTCATTTTTAAATCACCCAGCCTTTATATAATCATTTTATGGCATAAACTTTTATTTTTAAACGTATTTTTTAATTCGCGCGAACCGCCGCTTCATCATTTTTAAATATACAATATAATTAGATACTTACAAAATAGCACCTTTTTTTATCCGGGTTCATTTATAGCATCTTTCTTCCGCCCTTCTATGAGGCTGAAGATTCGATTCAGGCAATACAAACACCAGAAATGTCTGCTTCAGTTTCAAATGAGCTTGATATTAGTAAACGTAATATTCACTGTCCGGATCGCTAAATTGACCCTGCCCAATGATTTCCACCGTGCCGGCACATTTTTCACACAAGGGAAAATACTTTACGCCATCCGCTTCTTTCACGATGATTTTTTCAACCCGCTCTTTTAATTCTCTGAAGACCGGCGGTGTAACCGTGACTTCAAAAATCGATTTCTGCACGCGCACGCCATAGTCCAGCATTATTTTGGCGATTTTGTTCAGACGTTTTTCTTCGGTAATGTCGTAAGCCACGATCATGTTCATTTATTTTACCTCATAGGATCATGTAATCGAGTTGTGTCACTTTCAAACCTGTGCCGGATATTTTAACTTTGTTAATGCAACGGTTGCATATTTTATAAATCCGGACGGAATCCGTCGAAATGTCCAGGTTGTCTCGACAGTAGGCGCGTATTTTTTTCAAGGCAATGTCATCAATGTCGCATTCGAAAACGGATTTCTGCGTCCGCAAACCAAAGTCCTTCAAAAAGCCGCGCAGTTTGTTGAGTCTTTTCGGTTCAGTGATATCATATGTAATGAGTGTAATCATTTCAACAACACAGGCTGATAAACCTGCGCCTCCCCTTCAATGACTTTCCGACAATGCCAGGCCTGATAGATGATCGCGTCGGCATACGAGAGCGTTCGTTCGGCTGGCGGATAGTAAAATTCCGTCGTCAGTTTTTTTTCAAACGCATCAATGACGCGCTTGAAAGCATCCGGTTGAAGTTTAACAGGATATTTTCCCGTTGGACGCGGTATGCTCTGATTTTCATCCATACGCTGCTCGGGGATGTCAAAAAAATCCGCCTCGGCGGCATTGCCGGAAATCCAACCTATCGGGTCTTTGCTAACGTCCACCGAATTTTCCCGCGCCGTGTCGGCTAGGTCTTCTTGTTCGTCCGGTATTTCCTGGTAAAAGTCCTCCCTATTTAATATTTTCAGGTTGAAGAGCGATAACGCCAGGGTGTCAGCAATAATTGTGCGAAACTCTTCCATCAAATCAAGAACGAGTGAGTAACGTCCGTAATCAATAGTGTGAAGAAATCCGGGATAAGGATCCAGCGCCGCCACACGTACTGCCGCGTAAACCCGATTCATCAAGAATGTATAAAGCAGCGATAAAATGGAATTAACCGGATCCGTCGGTGGGCGCCTCACGCGACGCGCAAAGCTCTGCTTTTCGATGAAGCCCAACCCGAACGCCTCAAAATACAAAGCGCTGGCCCGGCCTTCGTAGCCGCGGATGGAATCAATGGTGGTTGCCTTTTCCAAAAGCGGTATCAGTTCCTGAATCTCCCGCGCCTTTTGCCCGGCGATTCCCGCATTGCGGCTGCGCTTGATGCGCAGCAGCAGGGTGGCCATATTGGACATTTTACCTTCGACAATACTTTTGGCCATTTTCATGGTGAACGCCTCATCGTCGAGCAGCGCATACTGCTTTTTATGCAAGAAAACGTTGCGCGATTCGGGCGCGGCCAGACGGCCAAGATATCGCCCGCTCTGCGTGAGAAAAACTGTGTCTATTTCGTGCCGTAAAATCTGCGCGAGCGCACGGTGAGAAATCTCCACATTTCCAAAGATCACTATCTGATCTAATTTATAGGTAAACAGAGTGTGATGGGTGTCCCCGCCTTTTTTGACCAGCAAATGACGACCTTCCTTAATCAGTCTTGCTCCCTGGGTGTTGATGTAAACGACCATGATGTTTTCCTCCTTTCCGCAGGGTTTTTAAACAGCCCCGCGGAAAGAAGAATATGTCAGACCCGATTCTCAAGTCAAAAGCGGCAACGTTGCCGTCTTTGGCCTGAAGGGAAGATGCTTTTGGGGTTACGATATTTAGTTGTCAAAGAACGATACTTTCATTCCTGCAATTTAGGAAAATCAAAATAATCTTTCACTTGAACAAAATCGGTAACGGTATCCATTATACTCTGCGCAGCATGTTCACTGACCGGTTGAATGCCGTGCGCCAGAATGGATTTGTTGCGTGCGCTTTGTATATTCTTTATTTTTTCTTCATACGTGAAGAAGCGTTCACCCACTTCATGGCCGGTAGCTTTCAAAACAATAAAGGTGGCCTGGAGAGGCAATTTCATCATCCCCGAATGCGGATCGCGGTATTTACGGATGAATTCATCACGTAAGTCCTGTGGAATTTTTTCCGGTTTCACCTTGTCGTTGGAGCAGCCCTTGGCTTTTTGAAAGCAAATCTGCCCATACAGCTCCAATGCCCGATAGATACGGGCGGCAGCATCATCAAAGCTCTTGTCTTGAATACGACGACGGGCGTTGTTGATTAACTCTTTGACGAGTACGGCATCAAAATTCTGCATCTGGTTTGTTTTTTCCAACAGATTCGTAAGGTATTCGATATGCTGCAACAATTCATTTTTAAGCTGATCGTACTGGTCGTCAGGATAATATTTCAGGTGCTGATCAAGCGCGGCAACGCCCTTTTGCAGACAGTCCAACGCTTTTTTGTGCTGAAATTGATCCCAAAAAAGAAATCCTTTGGACAACTGACGGACAAACTTAAAGTATGATTCAATCTGCGACGGCAATCCACGATTGAAATTTTCCATAATTTGAATGACAGCACCGTAGCGCCGTGCATTGAAGAGCGTGACAATCTGACGTCTTTCCTCTTCAGCAAACGCTGACCAGGGACTCATGTCCTCATACATTTTTTCATGGCCGTCTTGCACTACGCCCAAACCGTCTTTCGATCGTGCATCACCGCCGACATAGTTAAAAACGAAGGCGTGTCCCACTGTTGCAAGCAAAAGGGCCGCCGACATGACTTTCGTCCCGCCCGTATAATCGACGATGATGTTCTGTTTCGCCAGTTCATGCCTGGCCACTCTATCAACACATCGTTTGGCGGCTTTGTAACATTGATAAAGGGAATTCGGATCTTCCGTGATTTCAGTTTCTGTTTTAGGCTTAATTCCGGCATCCTGAAGAACATCGCCTGCTTTCAGGACGGATTCGTGCGATGCAAAGAAAATCAAAATATCCGGCTGGTGTTCGGCAAGGCTTTTTCTCAAAGGTTCCGGCGAACCTCCCAGCGACATTATCATTGCTTTTTTCATAACCATCCTTGACTTAGTCATTTAACAAGCATTCCAATGTATCTATTTTGTAATTTCAATGACATTGCAATACTTCTGTTATTCATTTTGTTGAATCATGTCCTTTAACCGCTTTTGCACCACCTTTGGAAATTCTTCGGCCAGCGCTTGCAATTTTTCCAAATTCAAGCGGTCCAGTTCCAGCTCGTCGGGAAACACAACACGCCTTCGAAGGTGAATCGTGTCGAGAAGCGCCTTTTCGGGACTCGCAAGGTTGAAGCCGTCTTTTGTTTCAAAACCATTGAACAGCCGAGGGGCGATCTTTGAAAATTCAATCGTCACGCCGCCAAAGCGGACATTGCGCGACTTGCCGACGGAGGGCGTGAGCGTCAACACTGTGCAAACGGTCGGCGACTGAAGCAGCACGCCATGTCGGTTGAGCGCCCACTCACAAGAAATGTAAGAAGGAGTTCGCAAAAAACAGGCAACTTCTTCGATGGCTGGAGTTGGTTCCCGCAGGCGGTTGAGATAAACACCGCTCGCCACCCGTTCGACCAAGCCTCTGGACTGTGCCCGCGTAAGAAAGACGTTGGCGTTGCTCGTGAATTTCGCGGCATCGGCGTGGCGAAACAGGTTGGGCAGTTGCATTAACACCTCAATGGCAGTCATGGCAGGCGCACTCCTTTGGATTCAAGTTCGGCAAAAACCGAACAGGTCGCGGTCAGAAAGGATGCGAATTTCTCCACGCGGTGAACCTCCAGAACGTCGGACGGCAAAAACCGCGAAAGATCCTGTTCGATGGCTTCGCGCATCTGTTTTTCATTTTGCTTTGTCGGCTTCGTAAAGAAAGCGGCGGGCCGTGTCGCGGTAAAGGCTGCCCGGTAAAGGGTAAACTTGCGCTGCACAATGTTGATATCAAGGGCTGTTTTCAAGACATCCCGAAGGTGCCACAAATCGTAAAAATCTCTGCCTTTTAGATAGGGGCGTTCCAGAAGCGCGCGGATTTTATCGGAGAGAATTTCCTGCGGTGTTTGTGCGACCAATACCGCGTTGGGTCTGGGAACGCGGAACTCGCCTGCGGCAATCAGATATGCGACGGAGCCAAGCGTCGCCATGACATGGTTTTGCGTATCTGGGAGCATTCCAGGCTTGAGACCCTCGAATTCCAATTTGATGGAGATTTTTCCCCGACGGGTTTGCGGCTGAAAATCGACAAAGCATTTGAAGGCGTCACTTCGCGATTTTTTGGCAATGAGCGAGACGGCGCCAGCGCCGAAGTGCGGAACCATGAGTTTTTCCGCGCCGCGAACAGTTGCCTGTGCGAGAGGTTCAATGGCTTCGGGAGCCAGCGTCGTTACAAAATCGAGGTCCTCGGAAAAACGGCTTCCCCCGTAGCACCAGCGAATGGCCGTGCCGCCCTGAAAAATCAGATGGCGGCTCTCTTTTTGCGCATAGAGCTGATGCAGCAAGATGAGCTGGGCAATTTCCGCGTGGCGGATATAAGTTTCCTGATACCTCTTCATAATTGGTTACGTTATAATACACATTTGTATTTTATTGTAAACAAATACTAATCATTCACCTCATTTGATTTGTTGCCGAGCCAAATCCTTCAGGACGTGGGCGGAGGCCAGCTGAATTGCAAACGTCTGCGCCACATCTTCCATTGTGAAGAAAATTTTCCGGTTCATCTCCTGCCATTCTTTTTAAGTTTTTACTAAGCATACATTATTATCATTTATGTTAATTATATCGGCTTTGTAAGGTTTTCCACGGGGATATTTCTTTCCGGTCAGGCTTGCGGGTCAACTCTTACAATCTCCCAGGCGTTGCCGACTTTGCGAACGGTGACGCGGGCGTTAATCGGTTTTTTCTTTTCAAAGAGATTCTTGTGCAAAACTTCAGACACCGCAGCTTTCAGGTTGTCTCTGTTGCCCTTTCCCACAAGCGAAGCACCCGACTTTCCTTGCATCTGCGCCGATATTTTCCCCGCGCCTCCGGCGTCGTAAAACACTTGAGCGTTTTCCCAGACATCTTCAACGGGAGGGGGCGGGATGAAAGAGACTGATTCTAAAGATCCTGATGGCTCGCCCTTTGTCAAAGGATTGCTTCGAACAGTATCTGCCTTCTCTTTTTGTTTTTCTCTCAATTGATCAAATTCGGCGGCTAGTTTTTCATCCACCTTTCCCAAACAAACCCATCCGAAGGGTTGAAGCTGCTTTTTATTCCAGTCTTTTTTCCGTTCAGCCGCCAGCCAGAACGTGCCCGCACCTTTATTAGAAAAGGTCGTGCGGCCTTGACCACCCATGATTTTGATGTCTCCTCTATATCCTTCAATAGTCACGGATTCAGCTCCGCTGTGGCGACCGATTCTCAGGGGATAAAGTGCATCACCTTCTTTAAACTTCGCTTCCGGCAAAGCGGCTTGAGAAAGCTCTTTTTCTTCGCGTTGTTTTTCTTTCGAATAAAAAAAGGACGCACTTTTCAAGACAGCCGGAAGCGACAAAGGCATTTGGATACCTGTCTCTTTGGACGGCGGTTGTTCAACTTTCAACGTCCCGACAAACACAGCACCCGGTTCGATAATTTCCAAAATTTGATAAAGCTCTCGAGCGGCGAATTTTGACTCTTTTTTCTTTTCATTGACGGCATAGACAATTCGTTTGTTGAAAAAAACCGGCAGAAAATCGGAAACTTTGATCATGCGGAAGGGATCGTTACCCGGATCGCTAAATTTGAGAAGTTTTTTCTCCAAATGAGCTGCAGCACCTTTATCTTTTGGATTGTAATCGACATGCCCAGCGGTTTTTGCCAATGCATTGAGGCAGGCGGTTCTCAATGCCCCTTTGATGGCACTGCCAGGAATGTAAGGTTCATTTGTGTTTTCCAAAAACGCTGTTCGCATAATTTTAAATTGATTAATTTCGTCTTTTAATTTTTTATCACTGCCCTTCATCGCAAGGTTTTCTCTATAGTGTTCAATAAAGCCGCTGCAAAGGGCTACAGGATGACCTTCCGTTTCTTTGCCTCGCATGAATTGATACAATTTTTGAATAGAGTGGATGGTACCTTCCCGGCAAATATTTGAAAATTTCTCCTTATCCTCTTTAGACAAGCGCGAGAAAAAATCCAGGGGATCGAATGAAATCAGAACCTTGTTGTTCTCATCAATGACAAAAGACATAGGCTCGTAAACTTCATCACACCCGATATGCAAAGGTGTTTGTGTTTTTATAAAAAACTGATGGCTTTCAATCATAGGTCTTTCTCCCATTTCAATGGTAAGTAAAAAGCATATCCTTGCGCAACCGTGTTCGGCTCGCTTTTAGAAAGGTCCTGCAAGGCTTTCCCCAGATAAGGCTTTTGGAAATGCTCGTTGGAAACCGGAAACAATATCGCGCCTTCGTCCGCCATGATGACAGGATTCTTGAAAGGGTTATCACTTGTCGCCATGGTATCACCGTGTTTTCCAAAACGCGTAAAAGGCGTGAAAAAGACATCCTTGTACTGTTCCGCCACTGGCACGCTTGGCGCAAGCGTATAGCATGCAGTGGCATCGTCACATTTCGGAAGTGGTTTCTCAAAACATTCTTCCACGACAAAGCGTCCATACCCTGTCGAGCTGTCGCGCCCATAGCCTGATACGCCAATTCTTTCCAACGCTTTCCTGACACGGTCTTTGTCGGTTGCCTCTTTCTCGACAAGTACGAAAACGGCAAGCCGCGTTTCCGGAAAAAACCAAGACGCGGAAACGTTATATGGCGCAAACATTCCTTCTCCGGTCGTCATGGTTTCCCGGTTGATAGTGTTATGAGATTGCAAATATTCCGCCTCGATTTCTTTTTTCATTGACAAAGGCAATTCATCGGATGTTTCCAACTCAGGAAACAGAAGCCTGAAAAGATCACCGTTGTTAACCAGATTCCGTTCATCGAGATTCATGGTAAGACTTTCTCCAAGAAGCAGCCAGCGCCTGGCAGCATTCTTTTTTCGCTCTTCAAATATCTCCCGTTTGCTTTTTCCCGCACTTGAAAAAAGCCATTCCAACGGCACATCCGGTCTTTTGACCGCATAACGCTTTTCTCCTTTTTCCATCCTGAAACATGCGGATGAAAAAATTGCAAAAGGCTTTCGCGGATATAGCTTGATCCAGTGTTCAAACCCGCCTTCTAGAAGCGTTCCGTCGTATTGGCATTGCCAGCAGAAATGGCCGAAAAGCGTATCTCCTTTAAGCGGCGTGCCAAACGGGGAAAGAGGTTTTAAAATATATTCGTAAAGTTTCAAGGCGCACCCCCCTTTTTCAATCCGTTGCTTTGAGTTCGTCAAACTTTGCCTGAATCGTCTTGTCTTCAAACTGAAATTCAATTCTTCCGTAGCCGCGGCTGCCGCTTCCACCGATGGCATCCATTTGCAGCAATTTCAACCCCAGCAACAGATAATCCACTAAAGCCTCTTCTTCTTTGCCGAGAATTTTAAGCGTAACGGTAAAATCGAATTTTGCCCCAGCCACAACCCTTTCGATAAAGCGAGGGTCTTTTGCCGTACCCTTGATTCGATCAATAGCATTTTCAGATTTCACATCAAAAAGGCTCCACCGATTTTTGATGACTTCGTTTTTCCAATCGGAATTCAATGGGCAATCCGCAAAGGCTACTCGTGTGGGTCCAATGCCTAATTTTGCCGCGACTTCCGCATCCCCTCCGCCTGTTCCAAATATCTTCAGAATTTTTTTTGCCTCTTCTTTTTTATCGTCCGACACTTTCTCAAAATGGCTCGCCGCCAATGGCGCGCCACCAGTAAATCCCACAACACCGCTTTTTAATTCCAGTAAGCTTCTGACCTTTCCCTTCAGAGACGAGCCGGGAATATATGGGTCCTGCGTGTGAGGATGGCGAACAACAGGGCTATCCGTTCCACCAATGTGCATTTCCGTATCGCCAGCACCAATATGCATACCGCTTTTCAAAACAATCTGTCCTTTGATTTTTTCAATTTTTATCAATTGCATAAGCCCCTCTCCTATTCATATTGTTTGTAGAAGCCCATGAAGGCTTCGAAGAAGTTACAGAAAACATCCAAATCTTCCGGTTTTTCAATCTGCGCAACACAGACATTCATTAAATCCAGAAATTCTTTCGTCACTAGTTTTCTTCCGTAAGCATAAGTTGTTTTTGCAATCAGCATATTTACGAATGGAAGAACGGTATCCCAATCATTAGCTTTGTTTTTTACATCACCGTTCAGACGCACCACCTCGTCATAGAATTTTCTGATTTGCGTACGCTTGTTTTTTTCGAGTTTCACCATGCCGTCCCTTGTAGTGAATTGACCCGCTTTGGCCACCTCCTCTGCGGCTTTTTGCGCAAAATCCGAAAACAAAACAGGGCTAATCGCTTTTTTTGATCCATCTTTGTAAAAATCAATTTTCACCATTACTCACACCTCCTTAACGATTATTGTAAATAACATCCCAGAGGGCGATTCGCAGTCGTCCTCCATAGTCTTTAAGCCATTTCGCCGCTTGGCCAAATTCCTCCTGCACTTTGCGGCGCTCTTCCGCATTATCTATCGTTTTCCCGATATTTCTGGATATTTGATAACTGAAGTACGCAGGCCATTTTAAGTAATCCATATCCTCCAACCGCACGACTTGTTTTTGAAGAATACTCTTTTCCATCTCGGCCATCTTGATAAAATCGTTCAATCGATAAATGGTCGCGCTGTTTATAATCCCTGAATCGCGCCATTTAGCGAGACGATCACGTACCCTCCGCAGCTTTACAAAGTCTGACCAAGTGACGGTTTCGCCGAAGGCAGTGATTTTTTCACCTCTTTTCCTGCTTGCCTCATCAGTCTTCTTTGCCGCTTCCAACGCCGCTTCAGCGCTTTGGGCAAATTTAGCCAGGGGAACATTGGGCTTGTTCAGCGAAAAACCGGCGGAAAAATGCACTTCAGGATTTTCACAGGTGTAATAAACAAACTGTTCACGCAATACTTCGGCCAGATTCAACATGGTATTCCATGGGCCGATTAGAAACAAGTCGTCACCGCCGGCAAACACGGTGTAAACATCCCGAAAGCGTTCATCGCTGACAAGTAAATACGGGAGATAAACGGAAAAAAAGAAATGCAACTGTCGGCTTAGCGTGGCAATTCTACTCAAGGTCAAATCCTTCTCCTTTAAACCGCACGCCATCAAAAGTCCTAATTGATCGACATCGGCCTTGAGAACGCCCAGAGCCTGAATACCAAAGTACTTCACCTCGTTTTTTTCCGTTCGCTTAATATTCATTGCTTTTGCGGCAATGTGAGAAAAAGTCTTTATGTCGCCCTTTTCAATTTGATTGATGAGTTCTTCTCTTGTGCGCTCGCTCTTTTTACTCTCAATAATACGCGTGTCGTCCATGTCGTCATCCCGATATACGGGCACATAACCGCCAATAAACCGCACACTTACTTCCTTATTGAGCTTTCCAGATGGATCGATGGAAATATCCCAATACTTGTAGAGCTGACCCGAGCGGGCCATATCTTTCAACTTGCCGCCAATGAAAGCGACTTGGTATTCGCCGAAAATCGGCTCCATTAACTTTGCTTCGCCGAAAATTTCCGCGTCTTTTGACGCTATGGCAATACTGGGGTTCCTGACCAGTTCAGCCCCTAGGAAGACTTGATCACGGCAGCCCTGGCATATCGCCCGTTCTGCATTACTTTTTTTAGATGCCATTCTATCAGCCGGGCGCTTTCCACAGCAGGAGCAAAGCGGCGGATTCAGCGTATTGTCGAACGAGTCGAGATAATCTTTTACAACGCCTAATTTTTCAGAAGGCACTTTCTGAAATTTTTGTTTTGCCATTGCCTTGCCGAGTTTGTCCCACAGCAGAGGAAACTTTCCCTCAACAAAATCATCTGGTGTTGCGGTTACCATGGATATACCAATGGCGCTCTGGCCGAAGGTCTTGGCAATCAGCCAATCATTGATCTGTCGCTCTGCTTCAACGATGGCTTTGCGCGCCTCGGACGTATTGGGTGCGATAAGCGTGAATTTTCCAGCAGCATTGAGAAGAACGGATGTTGACGGCAATTCAATCTTTCGGCAAATTAAATCAGCAGCCAACTCGCAATATAAGGAAACAGCAAACGACCGCCCGCGCAATAATTTTGTGCGATTCTTGGCTGTTTCGCCTCCTTCGCTAAAGATGAAATCTTGAATTCCGTAAAAATCCCCTCCAACAATTAAAAATTTTTCAGTGGTAGAATCGCAAACGGACTCAACATTCAGCGTGCCGGTTGTTCTGTGATACAGATAAATCGCCGCCGAAAGCGCGGATACAGCCCGCGCATGGTCATACAGGGAAACATCGGGCACAACTTTACCTGCCCGTGCCGCTGGAATCATGGATGTATAAATCAAAAGAAGGCTGTCTAAATGATCCATCCACAAGGAAAGGCTGAGATCCTTGTGCAGAAGTTTTTCCAGCGCATAGATAAACTCGTCGAAGAGGCTTTTATATTCAGATTTAGCCTGTCCCTCCGTGATTGCTTCTTTCGTTTTCCGAAGCGGAAAAATATTCAGCGGGCTCAATTCTTTTAATGGATAGAACCATCTCGCCTCCTTTTGATCACCAGCTAGCAGAGCTTCAAACAGTGGTTGAAGCCTTGTTTGACGATAATTTTGAGGCGAGATGGCCCGATTGTAAACCTCAAAATTTCCACGATCCCAGCCGCTGCTTAAGCGATCCGCTGTCGCAATGATCCATTGCAAAGGGGTCGCGGGTTTGTGATGCCCCGCAGCCAGATTGATGAAGGGATCATCCAGCCCCCAGTTTGCTTTGTTTAATTCCCTGGGCAATAACTTTTCGATGTGATCAATAAAAGCCGCGGTATAGACCGCATGCTCATGCGTGAAGCGATCATTGTAAAACGGCTGATAGAGCTGGCGGTTGTTGTTGATAAACTCCGGATTGGCAAACATGCCTTCCTGCGCAAATTTCCCGATGTCGTGCAGCAGTCCGGCCAGCGCCACTTTCAATACAGTGTCATCCATAAAAAACCTCCCCCGCTTTTTTGGTTCGTGTGCATGTTAACAAATTCCTTTTTATTTTATCCAGCGCGGCAACGTTGCCGCGGTTATTCTTCCAGCAGGTATTTGTACGCGGGCACAACCCGGCTTTTTTTCGCTTTTTACTGCGGACTTTCTGGTCATTGCATATATATATTAAAATTCATTGTTTCTATCATTGAACCAGTCTTATCTTTTCCCGATCCATTCCAATGCCGTAGCGCGTGCCGGGTTTTCTACCTGCGGATGTTACGGCTAGTTGCTGTGCCGCAGTCGCGCCAAAGGCCCGCCCGATATCCTGCCGGATTTTGCTGACATAGGATCGCAGCTCGTCCTTCTCCAGAGCGCAGATGCCTTTGCCTTCCGTCGTTCCGCCTATCTTCCTGTAAATGTCTGTAATGACGGCCTGCGCATTGCTGATTTGTTCATAGTCGAGGTAGCAATCCGTGCAGCCGCCACATCCGGCGCGTACCAGACGGCAGTCAAGTTTCCGGTCTGCCAGAAAGGCGTAAAGCGCGAGTCGCGATGGCATCATCGCCAGTTCCTTCCTTTTGTAGATGATTTTACCCTGCGCGAGATCGACAATCAGTGGTTCTTCGCGTTCGCGAATCAGGTGACGCAAAAGTTTCGCGGGCGTCTGAACCCGGCCGGTTGTTGGATCGCGGATGGCGTCTCTTAAAGAAATAAAGGGAATGGGCACAAGGGTGATGGCCGCGGATGATGTGTCTCTCCAAATCTTGCCGCCACGACCGTCTGTCATCTCCAGCATGACAGGTTTCCTGGGGGGATAATAGAAGTCCGGATGGTTTTCAAATTCGGGAGAAATGAGTACATGATAAATGCGATCATGAGAACGGCCATAGAACTGCGCCGCGGTCATCAGGCAAGCACTCATGGTTTTCCTCCCTCCGGCGATGGAAAAGAAAACTGTGTCATCAGAACGCTCGGTGACGCGGTGCGTCAAAGTAAGGCAGGCGTTGAGCAAAATTTCATTATCCTTCGCACCAGCGATGTCGTCTAAAGGACGGCCGGTTTTATCGCGCAGGACGTGAACGCATTCCATTTCAAAGCGGATCGACCGTGGATCGATACCATAGTCTTTTAAATACCGGTGAAAGTGGCCATCGTGCGGGGCAAGGAGTCCCGAAAGAATTCGGTCGCGTCCCGTGCTTGTGGTGAGGACGTGAATTTCGTTTACACAGGCACCGTCTTGATGAAGGGCGTAGAGTGTTTCGGTGATCACCTGCGGGCTCAGGCCCGCAATGGCCAGAAGGATGTTGGACATGAATCTCTCCTTTACGAAACAACAATTGTCTCGCGGCGCGTTCGGCAGACCGCGCCCTACGTGTTGCTGGTCTGAACCTGGATTCTTCCCAACCCAAACGTCGTTTGCTTTCCCAGATGTGCCAGTTCGCAAAAACGCAAAAGTGGCAGATATTCTCCCGGCACGTTTTCATAAATAATTTTGCCGACCATACCGCCCATCATCATGGCTTGTTCCTGACGATTGGAATAGCGCCGCCAGTCGTACCAGCCGATATGTGATTCTTTGACAGCAACGTTTTTTGCTCGCGCAACCAACCCGCGATAGTCCAAAGCTGGTTCGCATTCGCCGTGGTATTCAAAAAGCGATGAGATCCGCCGAAGCATGGCCCGTGTCAGGACGTCAAACGGCAGATCGGCTTTCAGTCCGTTTTGATATTTTAGGCGAAGCGGCGTGACCAGCTCCACTTCGATGCTGAAAGGTCCTGCACCCGTTTCTTCAGAAAACATTGCTCCGGTTATTTCCGGCGTTTTGGATGGCTTGCAGATTTTACGATCAGATCTGCCGTAAACAACATCGCCTTGCGAACAGACTTCCTGAAGTGAAAAGGTTCCGCCTTTTCCGTCAATGCGTTTGCCGATGCCATTTGAGCCGATCTGTTCAAATGCATAGATGAAATACGCCAGGTTATCGCAGGCAGCACCGAACAGGATGAGAGAAAAATCCAGCTTGTCACCCTCTAGATAGCTGGTTTTGTTGTCGGGTGGCGGTTCGATGACATAAGGATGTGGTGGATGCGCGATGCGCCTTCGTCCAGTTGTTTCTTCCCGTTTTGCGGGTATTTCAAAAACAGTGGGGTAAATGCAGCGGTCGGCAAGCAGGCAGTCGGCGCAGTTTAGCTTTTTCAGGGCGCAAACCACTTTCTTTAATGCATGCCCAAAAATACCCCGGAGCGTGGAACCCTTGTAAGGGGGCAGTATGGCTTCATCTTTTACAAGACAAGTAAACGTGTATCTACCATATTTCATGGCAACTACTATCCAACAAAGTGTATTCTATTTACCATGCACATACTTTACACAGCTTCAACACGCGTTTATTTATTGAACTATTATATATTTATTGCCGATGTTTCATTTAATCCTTAAAATCCAAATCAACTGGCAATTGATAACTGATGCAGTTTCGATACACTAATTGTAAATTTAATAAAATATCAAGCCAATGTAAACAAATATTTATTCATCTATAAATTGTTTACCTTAAAAAAGATCGCAATGAAGGAAGAAAATAGATTGCTTCACTGCGTTCGCAATGACCACAGAAATAGAAATTGCCACGGCAGCTTGCGCCGCCTCGCAACGACTGCCCGAGCATACCCTGCATGCGCTGTGGTTCCCTGCCGGGCAAGCAGTCGGATTGCTTCACCCCGCTAACGCGCGATACGCAATGACAATGAAATAAAGATTGCTTCGTCACTTACGTTCCTCGCAATGACGCAAGACAAAAGCTAAAAATCAAACATCGTCTTTTTTCTTTGCGCCAGTCCGCCCTTGACTGACGGCAATAACGCGTCTTCATCCACTTCCGGCATTCCTTTTTTATTTCTTTTTTTTCTTTCTTCTTCCGCATCCTTGATTGCTTTCGTGTCTCCCACGGCCTGCACGGCGGTTAAATACCAGCCCAGTTCCCATTCCGAAAGCAGCGCCACAGCGCCGAAAGCTTTAATTGCCTGTTGATAGATAAACTTGTGATCTTTGTTAGGTTCGCTTTTGTCCAGGCACATTGCCTTCAGCGTAAGATGATGGCCCTTTGCTCCGCCTTTTTTCCCCGCCTGATCAACCAATTCAATCGCCTTCTGGTAGTGGGCTCGGTGATAATAACTCAAGGCAAGGTTAAACAGCGGCCCGCCCCAGGAGGTTGTCGCCCGATCTGCCTCGCGGTAAAGTTTTTCCGCTCTTGCGTGGTCACCCAGTTCGTCATAATAGCTTGCCTGAAGACTAAGAATAGAAGAGTCCGCGCGCCCGAGTTTATTCAGGGCAGACCTGAGCCAGTTAATGGCCCTCTCTTTCTGATTCAATTCCGCGTAAGAGGTGGCAATCTTCACAAAATCATCCACATCATCCGCCGAGCCTCCTCCCTTTTTTCTCAGTTCCTCTTCCTTTTCTTCAATAAAAAGGCGCGTAGAGCCGGGGTTCACAATATTCACCAGCGGGTTTTCCACAGAATGCTCAAAAGCGACTTCCGGGTTATCCTTTAAGAATGCGCGGCAATGGAACTGCTTGCCCGCCGTCATATTATATTCCATGATGATTTCCGTTCCCGCCTCGACATATTCCGGGATATCCCAAATTTCATGCAGTATTATCTGTCTTTCGGTAGCGCCCACAATCTTAAAAAGAAGTTTATCGGTGAATAAATCCGCCTGCGGGGGAATCTCCAGCTCCACACGCGCCCAGTCATTTTCCGCGGGATAAGGCAAAACCGCGCGCGCGGGAATAAGCGGATACAGCGCCTGGCCTCTCGTCATGAGCGCCAGGTCTTCCTGGACAACCGCGCGGATAAGGTTTCTGTTCGTCAGTTTTTTATATAAGGCGTTCCAGGCCGCGCCGCGGGCGACAGATAGCTGGATATCCATTGGATCATCAAAATAACCGACGGCGCTTTTTTGAAAATATTCTTCCACCGCGTCTCTCACCTGGGGAATGAGCGAACTGCCTCCAACCATCAGGCAAAAATCAATGTCCTCCGGGTTGCGTCCCGCCCGATCGAGCGCGTCCTGCAGTGGCGCGAAGATAGACTGCGTCAGGCGATAATCCGTCTGCCTGGCAAAAAGAAGATCCCTATCCAGAAACGGCTCGAGGATTTTTTCCCATTCGGCAGCGCTGAGCGTCGGATCAGATAGATAAAATGAGCGTTTTCCCAAATAGATATCCACGCTGGAGCAGCGCGCCTTGACTTTTTCCTTGTCCACCTTGTCATATTTGCGCAGTCTACGCAGGTGATTTATGCCGCGGCAAAGAGACTCTTTGAGCTTTTCCGCGGTGCCCAGAAGCTGTGGTTCCAGCCCGCGTTTCTTTTCCGCCCAGGTAAGGTCAAGCGGCGCCAAACCGTTTTCTTTGAGCAGACGGGGAATAAGCGCTTCGTGGACAATCGCCGTATCCAAATCCCCGCCGCCCAAGCGGTGGTAACGGGAAACGGCAATCTGGCTCATCAGCACCTGCTTTGTTCTTTTATCAACAATAATCTCCATAACCGCCACGTCACAGGTGCCGCCGCCGAAATCAAAGACCACGCATTGCGTTGTTTTGCCCGGCTCAAATGAATGCTGGGCCTTTCCGCTCATGATGTAATCAATCAGCGCCGCCGTGGGTTCATCCAGCAAATCATCATCGCGCAATTTAAGACCGGCAAACTGGCAGGCCAAGAGCGTGTCCCGACGCTGGTTAATCTGAAAAGAAGCGGGAACGGTTACGTTGATGGAAGCGTTTTTGCCCTGGCCATTAATCGCCGAATCCTTCAGGTAGCGCAGCAAATGCCCGGCTATTTTCGCGGCGCTGCCATAAGCTTCATCAGCGCGGTGATAGGTCTTGCGCAAACCGATATCGTTTTTTGTTTCATAAAAAAGATCCCGCTCCGGCATGAGGTTAGCATCCTGCGGCCTTGCCCGCAGTTTTTTTGCTCCCGCGCCGACGATTTTGTCTTCTGTTCCGGCCAGAGCAATAACCGATGGCACCAGGGGGCTTTCCACATTGCCTTCAGGCCAAAGGGGCTGATTGATATTTATAACATCGCAGATGGGCTTTTCACCGGGTTTCCAGCTTGCCCGGGCAACGCAGGAATTAGTTGTGCCTAAATCAATTCCATAGGCGTTCACTGAAAGATTGCGCCTCGGGGTATCAATACCCGAAATAAAGATACTCAGATCATTCATACTTTACCTCTATATTTTGTCTTGCCGCGGAAACAATTCCCCGGCTTATGTATTCGAGCGCCGCCCTTGTCAGGCCTTCTTCGGTGCTGCCTAGGGGATTAGTCAGGTCATCTGCGACCAGATAATCAGGCGCAATGCCTTCATGATAATCTCCTTTGAGGTATCGAGTTTAACGGTTTTACAGAACAGCTCAACACTACAGCGACAAGGATATGTCGCATATTCGCAGGGACTTAGCCTTTTTGCTATGTAATTGAATTAATTGGGCATCATTCTTTGAGCAGCTTCAATACTTCTTTGGCTTGGGCGTTTCCCTGTGCGGCGGCTATGGAAAGCCACTTCATTGCCGCGGTATAGTCCTGATCAACCTCTTTGCCTTCCAGATACATTTTACCCAGATAATATTGTGACTGTGCATCACCCTGCTTGGCAAATTTTTTTAATCTATAATAATCCATGTTAATTACGGACCCCATCCTGGCGCCTCCATAGTTATTTTATCCGGTAAATGCTATTTTCAATCTCCTTTCCTACTCAACAAACTATTTTTTCTCACTTTTATTTTTCATAGCTTGAGAAACAGTGTAGCAAGATACATCACCCTTTTTGATAAGGGCTGATTGAAAATCAAGGATGGTAATTATTGTTTTTTCGGATATTTCCGCGCGGCGCTGTGCAATCGCTTCTCTTGCATCTTCCAGGCGGCCGGATCTTCTCAGCAGGTCAACGAGAATCGCGGTGATGCTGCCTTTTTGTTTTGTCAATTTCTTGCCGTATCTTTCGGCAGTAAGCAGCATTTCTACCGCCCGGTTCCGGCAGGTCTTCGCTTCATTCGGATGTTCACTGTCATCGCAAACCCATGCCGCGTGTATTAAGGCCCACATCGCGTTCACGTAATTGCCCGCCTGCTCTTCAATAATAGACATGCATATAAATAAGCTTGCCAATTTCGGGTATTTTTCATCTTTTAGCTGGCTTTTATATTTTTCGTCTTCGATTATTTTTTTAGCCTCCGGCGGTGCTTTGACGACATCGGAAGCGCAGTAGCCACATTCCGGGCATTGCTGAACCCAGGCATGCATGGTGGATCTCATCATCTCCGGCGGGCGCGTATCAAGGTCCGGTGAACCAAACGAGTTTGTGCTGTAAATCTTCACAAATTCTTTTTCATTTCCACATATGGCGCAACTTGACCTTTCTTGAAACACTGTGGTCACGACTTCTACCTCCTTACCTGCTGAATATTACTGCTTAAGATTTATCATAGTTTTCTTAGCGCCATCATGTCCCTGCTCTGCGGCTTTTTCTAACCACTTTACCGCTTCACAATAATCATGGGCGATAATAATACCTTCATGATAAGCACTGCCCAGATAGAATTGTGCTTCAGGATTACCTTTCTCGGCAGCTTGCTTAAAATAGCTCATCGCCTCTCTATAGTTTCCCTTTATAAAATGAATAACTCCGATATTATATTGCGCATCTGTATTCCCCTGCTTTTCTCCCATTTTAAACCAGTGCATTGCCTTGCCATAATCTTGTTCCACTCCATGACCGTAACAATACATCAGGCCGATTTTAACCTGTGCGCCGCTATGCCCCTGCTCGGCGGCCTTCTTGAACCACTTCATCGCCTCGCTGTAATCCTGGCCAACTGCCCTATCACCATCTTGATAAAAAGCCCCAAGTTCATATTGCGAACTTGCGTTTCCCTGTTCAGCGGCTTTTATAAACCACTTCATTGCTTCCTTATAATCCTTCTCAACCCCGTAACCGTTGCAGTACATTATGGCTAGATTATGCTGGGCAACGTCATCTCCTTGCTTAGCTGCCTTCATCAACCATTTTATCGCTTCGGCATAATTCTGTTCTACTCCATGCCCATAAAAATACATCATACCGATATTATTCTGCGCGCCCGTGTGATTCTGCGCCGCGGCTTTTTCATACCAGCTCATAGCCTCGTAATAATTCTGCTCAACCCCATTGCCATATTCATAAATCCTTCCTACAGAATATTGAGCGTACTCATCACCCTGCCCGGCAGCCTTTTTCAGCCAGTTTAGCGCTTCGCCATAATTTTGGGCTAATACTTCACCGTTTAGATACATCAACCCAATCATGTATTGGGCATCACGATTACCTTGATCGGCGGCCTTTCTCATCCACTTTAGCGCCTCATCATCATCTTTATCGATCCCGTAACCTCCCAAATACATGTTACCTAGGATATACTCTGCGTCAGCATATCCTTTTTCTGCGGACATCCTAACCCATCTGGCCGCTTCACATAAATCTCTATCCACTCCATTACCTGTAAAATACATCATGCCAAGTTTATATTGCGCCTTCGCATCTCCTTTCTCTGCTGAATGCCTAAGAGTGTCGACATGCGAGTTTGCCGCAGATTTCATTGTGTCACCTCCCACAACATATTAATTTGACGCTTCGATCTTTATCATTTTATGGTTACGTTATTTCTTCACTCCCTGCGATGATGTTTCTCATCAGAATTAATGAACTTCCGAGAAACTCCTTTTAAATTTCATTAATGCAATTTTTTTTGCTCCTCCTGATATTGCCTTGCGCACTCGACCATTGCCCTGCATTCGTCTAACGATTCATTGTATTCTTCGTTGAGCTCTGGATGTTTTTTTAGGAGAGTTTCCAAATGCTTTGACGCACGAACATCCTGCGCATTTATTCTTGTGGCCGTTATGTAGAAATCAATTGCCTCGCGCAGGCGGCCTTGCCCCTCCAGCGCCAGACCTAGATTTTTATAAGCGTTCGCCCTGCTCTTATCTGTATCCAACGCTATCCGGCAGTATCTCTCCGCCTCCTGATAACGCCCCAGCATGCACAAGCTGTATCCCGTATTGTTGTTAATCCAGTAGAATAGCTGATAGGTCCGATGGCAAAACTTTGCCGCTTCCTGATAATAAGTCAGGGCCAGGTCAAACTTGCTCAGTTGCTCCATCATCTGCCCCAGGGCATAAAGAGCCCAAACTTTGTCCTGCACATAAGGAGTACGCTCCAGTAATTCTTTCAAGCAGAAAAGAGCTTCGCCGTAACGCCCCTCTTTCGTATAAGCGACAGACGGGTCATAAAAACCTTCCATCAGGTCATTAGCACGCTCGGCATATTGCAGAAGTTGTTTTTTTCTGGCAGGGGATATATCAAAAATACTTTCGGGAAATTTTTGTTGAGAAATAGATATTCCCAAGGCGTCTAGGATAACTCCTGCCACCTCATTAATATCGAGCGGCTTTTCCATGTAGCGGAACACACCCATGTTCATTACGATCTCTCTGATTTTAGGCGTACCGTAAGCTGTCATTAAGACAACAGGTATCTTGGGATAGTTCCTGTTCATGTATGCAAGGAGTTCAAATCCATCCATTACAGGCATGCTCAAGCCGGTAATAACCAGGTGAATGGGATGCAGTTTTAAGACCTTGACGGCTTCTGCTCCATTGAGGGCGGTACGGATTTGGAAGTATTTGCGATAAACACTCAAGCCGTCAGCAAGCGAATCCAAAAAAGGCTCTTCATCATCAACAAGCAATACCGTATATGTTGTTTCCGTCATAGATAAAGCCCCTTTCTTTTGAAAGAAAAACACCTGTTACCTATTAACAGTTACCAAAAAGTTTTTTTGCCTTATATATCCCTGTCTCTTCCAGCCCCACCATTACTGTCTTGTCCGATATGCCCTCCTCCGGGAAGCTGATGACATGTTTCCGGCCTTTTCTGCTTCTGTGACCTGGAAAAACGCCATATGGATGACCGCGTTTTCATGAACCAACGCGGAGCCGACAATCTTCTTTCCCTCGTAGCGGTAATCATTGCCATAGCCCACAGAAGCAAATTGCTGTTCCTCGCACTCCAAGATCCTGGCTAAAAATGCATCTGCCACTTGCCGGTAGTCATGTTCACCCTTGACCGGTTTTTCTGTCAGGGCATCCATGACATAGCTTCTGATCAGCTTGGGATGAAGCTGTGCAAAAGCCTCCGGACTGGAAATTATATCCATCCCCGCGATTTGCCCGTTTACCAGGACAACAAAACCAGTCTGGTTGGGAACCCGCGGCAGGTTTTCCAGATATTGATCCAAATCTTTTTGCCGGGCATCCAGAACGTCTTTCATCGCGCCTGTTTCAGTGTTGACATCATGCAGGCGCGCCATGCAGACGATTCCATCCCACACAGCCCCCTGGTTGGAACGATACGCGCGATTGGACTTGAGGCTCTCATGAACGGAAGCGTTTTTTACGGACCTGAGCCTGGCTGACATGACATGGCCTGAGTCTGAAAAACGCGCGGAACTGTAAGACCAGCGGCCCTGCTCTGTGCAACTTACCGGAATGATCGTCTCTGCTTTTTCCTTAAGCAGGATCGTGGTATTGAGCACGCGGTTTTGCTTGGCCCCGGCAAGCTCTTCACCGTCCAAAAGAAAAACCGGCATGGCCGCTTTGTTATTTACCTTTAATTCCGGGACATGGCCGCCTTCATCGATTTCGGTAATTATCAGCAGGTTATTCGCCAAAGCCTCTTTCAGCGTAAGATATTTTGGACCGGAACCATTGGCGCCGACTATTGGTATTACCGCAACATGGTTATAGACCTGAACATCTCCAAACTTTATTCCCTGGAGTTTTTCTCTGATAATTGCTTCCATTTTTCCTCCCCTTTTTAAGGTATTCAGCGTAAATTGTTTTCTCCGCCGGCTCAATGCCGCGGCGACAACAGTGTGTCGTATTATTTAACGCAGCGAAGTTAGCTGATTTCTTCAATCTCGGCCACTTACCACGTCTGAATAATTCTGATTTTTTAATCTATCGTTGATGCTCTTGTGATAACCAACAATCCAGCGACGCAGAGTTGCATCCTTTGACGCGCATTTTTCTGCCATCTTCAGGTATCTGTTGGCCCCGTTGACCGAGGCGTAACCTTCCCACAAAATCTGCGCTTTGAGAAAAAGGGCTTCCGCAAAACCAGGCTCCTGTTCAAGCATCTGATTCACTTTCTGCATCGCCTTCAGATATTGCCCCTGACGTTTAAAAAACATTACCTGGTCTAAATCGCCCTGGAACTTCTCCTGTCGGTTCCAGTTTGGTTTTCTGCCTACATAGAAAAACTTTGCCATAGACGCACCGGCAAGACCAGCAACGGAGCATACTAAAAGTGATAAAGGTATGCTGACAATCAGGGCAATTAACAAGCCAAACAGCCCTTGCATAATTAAAAGGATGACCCCAAAAGCGGAAAAAGAGTATAAAAACGCAGTGAGAAAATGAGCGATGTCGGCCCGGTCAATATTCCTAAAGGGGCTTTGCAGCTTAAATTTTGCTTTGTCCTTTTTCATAAACATCATTTCGGCCATTTACGGTCTTTTGCGCGTGCTACTGCCTTAATAATTTAGTTTTCTGTAAAATCCACCGGCTGATATTTTAAAAGTTTGCTGAAGCGGGCTTTTTCGTATGCTTTGAGATAGGCATCTTCCGCGCTTATCCAGCCACGGTCGTACAACTCCATTATACTGTCATCCATAAGCTGCATTCCCTGCTTCTTTCCTGTCTGGATGGGCGTGGCGATGAGATTGGTTTTTCCTTCCCGGATCAGATTCCTTACTGCCGGATTAGCGATTAAAATCTCCAGGGCGACACAGCGCGCTTTCTTGTCAATTCTTTTGAACAAAAGCTGGGAAACAACCGCCCGCAAGCCGTCGGCCAGCGTAGAGCGGATTTGTGATTGTTCGGAGGCTGGAAACACCTCAATGACCCTGTCAATCGTCTTTGCGGCACTACTGGTATGAACCGTAGCGAGCACCAAATGACCCGTGTTGGCTGCCTCCAAGGCGAGGGCTATTGTTTCGAGATCGCGCATTTCACCAACTAAAATGATATCGGGGTCTTCTCTCAGCGCCCCGCGCAGGGCAGCGGCAAAACTTTTTGTGTGCACACCGACTTCACGCTGGTCAATGATGCAGCCTTCGCTTTGATGAACAAACTCGATCGGGTCTTCTATCGTAATAATGTGATCTTTGCGCAGGCGGTTCGCCTCGTCAATAATTGCCGCCAAGGTGGTGGATTTACCACAACCCGTCGGACCGGTGACCAAAACAAGTCCGCGAGGTAGCATGGCTAACCTTGCCACTACAGCAGGCAGGCCGAGTTCATGACATGTCTGTATCTTGTTTGGTATTTCGCGGAATACGGCGCCGATACCGTTTTTTTGCTGATAGTAATTTGCCCTGTAGCGGGCGAGGTTTACTACCTCATAGGCGAAATCAATGTCACCTGTTTCTTCAAACTGCTTGATTTTATGTTCCGGCGTGATCTCATAGAGAAGCACTTTTAAGGTTTCGTTCGTGAGAACTTCATGCTTGATTCTTTCTATGTCGCCGCGTATTCTTATGGTGGGCTGGCGGCCTGACACAAGGTGCAAATCGGATGCGCCCTGTTCATTCATAAGATGGAAAAAAGCGTCAATCTTTGCCATTTTTTTCTTCTCCTAGGGCCGTTTTAATGTGTTGACCTTAATCACAAAGTTCTGATAATCCAATGGCAAAACGACAAAGATGTGTCGCATAATTTGTTGGCCGCGCTGCCGTGTCATTAATTATTTATTATTACTGACCTTTATGGAGTGTACAGTATGGCCCGCGAGAAAAATGCTCAGACAAAGCTGATCCGCTTAGCCCAGATTCTCAGGCTATTCATGGAAAAAGAAAAAATAGCTTCCAGCTGGCTTGCCAAGGAATTCCGCACTACCCCAAGAACAATTCAGAGGGATTTGGCTCTTTTGAAAGAAGCCGGATTTCCCCTGCACGAGATTCAAAAGGGCAGTTACCAATTATCCAAGGACCTAGTGAAAAATCTGGAGATTTTTGATGACACGGAACTGGCGCTTGTGGTTGCCCTGAGGAATGTCGTCAGCCAGCTAGGACAGCCTTTCCAGAGAGCCGCAGATGGAGTGCTGGAACGTCTCTACGAATGTGTAACCTCCATGCCCGTTTTTGTCAAAATTGATGAGGCCATCCCGCTTGACGGCGCTTTTTTAAATCGCATGGTCAAGGCAATTCGTGAAAAAAGGCGGGTAACTTTCCATTATTCCGGCCTCAGGTCAGCGCATCCTGTCGAACTGGAGCCATATCGTGTCGTATATTTTGAGGGCTTCTGGTATCTGATCGGAAATGAACCATCCACCGGCATTCTCAAGCGTTATGCCTTAGACAAGATGAAAGATTTCCGGCTGTCCAAAGAAGGTTTTAAATCAATACCCAATGAGCTGGATGACGTTTTACAAAAAAGCGCGAATATCTGGTTTGCGGATAAAACAAATATCAAAGTAACCGTTCTGATTAACGCCGAGGTTAGCCATTATTTCAAGCGCAGGAAAATGTACCCCTCACAGGAAATCACGGCGGAAAGACCGGACGGCTCGCTGATCGTGACTTTTTCGGTGGGGCATTATGAAGCCATAAAAAACATGTTGAAATCATGGATTCCGCACATCACGGTTCTGGAACCAAAAACAATTCGGCAAAACCTGCTTTCCGAGGTGAAGGGCTGGGTAAAAAAACAGTCCAAAGCGAGATAAAAATGTCCAAGCTGTTTATGGTGGGTCCGCAGCTTTAAATATTTTTTTCGGATTTTAAGCCTTTATACAGAATAATCTACATGCGCATTCTTAGAATTGTGCTGGATTTTCAGTTGGTGCCTGGGGCGGGAATTGAACCCGCACAGCCTCAAGGACCGAGGGATTTTAAGTCCCTTGCGTCTACCAATTCCGCCACCCAGGCATGTGATGAAAAAACTTTTTGAAACTCAGCGGCTTATATTATTTTTGATTTGCACTGTCAAGGTTAGATATTGCCCTTATTTAACTAATAATTTAGTTCAAGCGCAAAGTGACAAATAAAAAAAGATATGCTAATCATTTTAACGTGAGAGGAATTATTCATGCAGGATATTGATTTACTGATTGCGGGCGGAAAAGCCCTTTTGCTGGATGAGCAAAACACACATCTTGATGATTCGGCTATCGCCATTGACAAAAGCAACATTATCGCCATCGGTCGCAAAAACGATCTTCTTGAAAAATATCTGGCCAAGAAAATTATTGATGCCTCGAATTCGTTAATCATGCCCGGATTTGTCAATTGCCACACGCATGCGGCGATGACCTGTTTTCGAGGCATTGCTGATGATTTGGAGCTAATGGATTGGCTGAACAATTATATTTTTCCCGCGGAAGCAAAAAACGTAAATAAAAATCTCGCCTACTGGGGCACGCTGCTCGCCTGCGCCGAAATGATTAAATCTGGAACCACCACCTTCAAAGATATGTACATTTTTGAAGACGAAACGGCGCGCGCCGCAAAAGATGCGGGCATGCGCTGTCTCGTGGGCGAAGTGCTATTTGATTTCCCCTCTCCCAACGTAAAAACTCCCGCGGAAGGACTGGCCTACACGCGCATGCTCCTGGAAAAATGGATGGACGACCCTCTGGTAAGCATAATTGTCGAGCCGCACGCCCTTTATACCTGCTCGCCTCCCCTCCTGACTGAAGCAAAAAAGCTCGCTGATGAATTTAACGCGCCCTTGGGAATTCACCTTCTGGAAAACAAAGCGGAACGCGCTCAGCTTCAGGATAAATTCGACAAGGGTGCTGTTCTCTTTTTGAAAGAAATCGGTTTTCTTGATGAAAGATTTATCGCCTTCCACTGTGTCTGCTTATCAGAAGAAGATATCAATTTGT
Organism: Syntrophaceae bacterium UBA7520; assembly: GCA_002478265.1. GTDB lineage: Bacteria > Desulfobacterota > Syntrophia > Syntrophales > Smithellaceae > UBA4810. Next base: position 591 of record DLNC01000006.1, on the reverse strand, counting down.
TTGCCGCTAATCATTGCAAGGTTGTACACAATCCGGCCAGCAACATGAAGCTCGCCAGCGGCATCGCTCCCGTGCCGGATATGATCAAAGGCGGGGTCACCGTAGGCCTAGGCACGGACGGCTGCGCTAGCAATAACAATCTCGACATGATTAAGGACATGTCTCTTGCCGCAAAGCTTCACAAGGTCGCGCGTCTGGACCCCACGGTAATGGACGCGCAAACCGTTGTCCGTATGGCGACAATCGAAGGAGCAAAAGTACTGGGCATGGAAAAAATTACCGGCTCTTTGGAAGTCGGTAAAAAAGCGGATATTATTATCATCGGACTGAACAAGCCCCACCTGACGCCCTTATATAATGAATATTCGCATCTTGTCTATGCGGCCAGCGGCGCGGATGTCGATACGGTTATCATTAATGGTAAAATCGTCATGGAAAACCGCCAGCTTCTGACGATTGACGAAAGTGAAGTGATGCAAAAAGTTCGCGAAATCGCCTTGGGCGTTAAAAAGAGCTTAAAGAAATAAACTTACCAGATATAAAAATAAGATATCATGTTTTTCTTCAATATGTCATCTATGAAAAAATATT
>DLNC01000030.1 GCA_002478265.1 Syntrophaceae bacterium UBA7520 | reverse complement strand
TTTTCTATTTGCTACTAACAGGATATAGTTTTGCGAAGGGAAGTGGCGGAAAAAAAGGCGGCCCCCGGCCGCCTTTTTGCTTGCTATTTCAATTTTGCCGCCTGGCGCAGCGCGTCAACGCGGTCGGTCTTTTCCCAGGGGAAACCCCGACGTCCGAAATGTCCATAATTGCAGCTCTGGCGGTAACTCCATCCTTTGGGCGTGGTTAGCCCCAGGTCTTTAATCATCATTGCGGGCCTGAAATCGAAAATTTTCGCGTCGGTAAGAATACGGGCGATTTTATCTTCGCTGATTTTTCCGGTGCCGAATGTGCTTACGTTGATGCTTAGCGGCTTGGCCACGCCGATGGCGTAGGCGATTTGAATTTCGCATTTTTCGGCAAGTTTAGCGGCAACGATATTCTTGGCGGCGTAGCGCAAATAATACGCGGCGGAGCGGTCTACCTTGGAAGGGTCCTTGCCGGAAAAAGCGCCACCACCGTGTGAACCGACGCCGCCGTAGGAATCCACGATAATTTTGCGGCCGGTGACACCGGAATCGCCGCACGGTCCGCCGATGACGAACTTACCGGTGGGATTGATGAAAAATTCGGTTTGATTGGATAGCATTCCTGTTTTGCCCAGTACCTGACGCGCGACTTCAATCAGATCCTTGCGGATTTTTTTCAGCGGAATGTCGCGGGTCTGATGGGAAATAACAACGGTGGTGATTTTTACGGCTTTGCCGTCTTCATGGAGCACGCTTACCTGCGCTTTGGAATCGGGGCGCAGATATTCGATCGTTTTTGTTTTGCGCAGGCGCGTCAATTCTTCCAGCAAGCTGTGTGCGAAGATAACCGGCGCCGGCATCAGCTGCGGCGTGGCGTTGGAGGCGTATCCGAACATCATGCCCTGATCGCCCGCCCCCTGGTTTTCCGGACGCCCGCGGTCCACGCCCATGGCGATGTCCGGCGACTGGCCGTGCAGGGAGCTCAGATAATTGAAGGTGTCGTAGCTGAAACCTTCCGTGGGGTCATCATAGCCAATGTCTTTAACCACCTGACGCGCGATTTCCTGCGTGTTTATTTTAGACCAATTTCGACATGTTATTTCGCCCAGGTTGACGACAAGATTAGGTCCCACGGCGGTTTCGCAACCCACGTGCGCTTTCGGATCCTGCGCCAGACAGGCGTCTAGAATAGCGTCGGAAATCTGGTCACAGACTTTATCGGGATGACCTTCGGAAACCGATTCTGAAGTGTAAATGTGTCGTGATGCTAATTTGCTCATATATTTTCCCTTCCTTGTTCACATTCGTGAGATTATTAATCCGGCTTAAAACAAAAAGCCCGCGCCAGTGAGGCAACGGGCTCATTTTTCATTTCACTCCGGCCTTTAGCACATTTATATAGCGGAGCAAGTAACCTGAGTAACTGACCGCTTTCGCAGAACATTAGCAAATAATAAGAAAAAGTCAAGATGCTTAATTGTGGAATTCTCTAACGGGAAAGCTCAAGTTATTCAGGCGCTTGCAGGCTGAGCAGCGCGCTGGTGTATTTGCAATAATCGCAGTCAGGGCCGGAGGCGGGCAGTTTTTCTGCTTGCAGGCAATTAATGGCTTGCCAGATGGTTTTTTCCACCCACGAATCATCGCCTGTGTAGGAAATGATTTTGATCGCAAATTCCAACACACCGCCGAACATCATTTTACTGGTATCGGCGTTGCAATAGACAAAATAACCTACCGGAGATACAGCAAATCCGTTTTTCCGGAAGAGCCACTGATAAATTTCCATCTGGCGCTTGTAGCCGATTTGCCATTCGGCATCCAGATTTACCTCTTCGGTCTTGGAGGTAGCCTTATAATCCACTATCATATATTCTCCCGCCGGATTCACCCAGATGTCATCGATGCCGCCGGTGATGATTATATTGGTCCCGGGAATCCGGTAGGTGATGCCCTTGTGCATAGAGTCGCGCCATTCCTCAATTTGTGGGTGCGCCAGCGGAACCGCGTCTATTCCCTGCTCTTTCATCAGCGGATGCGCCTCGCCCCGGTTACGGTAGGCGTCGAATTCCTTTTTCAAAAGGTTATCCACGGCGGAATTAAGCGTAAAGGGATAACCGGGCGGCTGGGCGATGCCCATGCGCCTGTCCAGATAAAAACAGCGCGGGCAGTTAATGAATAAATCCAGCTTCGACCGGCTCAGGCGAAACGGCTTATCTGAACGCGGATCGTATAGATTTTTCGTGCGGCCCGGGTGATAATATTTGGACATAGACCTCTAATTCCCTTTTTCGGCAATCAAGTTTTTTAAGCGGGATTACCTCTGGCGACAATCATCTCTGTTATTCGGGCAATAATCAATATTAATTTAGTGCCGCGCGGTACTTCGCGCTCAGTTTTAAATTACTGCTGTGAAGAATTTTGGTTAATTTTTTCCAGAAAATTCCACAGCTCTCTGATTTCCGGCAGTAGTTCCCATTCTTCCGGCGCGGTGGAATATTTCTCGCCATTGTTCAAAAACCGGTAAAAATGCACCGTGCAGCCCCGATATTCTTTTTTATCTCTGGCCCATCTGGTGTAGCTGCCGGGGAAAATACCGGCGATTTTCCAGCCAAAGCGTTTAAACCAGATATATTGCGTGATGTTTTGCCATGTTTCACAAAAGACGGTGACATATTCGGCGCCGGAATCTTCAAACCACTGATATATTGAAGCCAGGCTCGACCAGATGCGCGAAGATATTTTCCCCTTGCGGTAATCCGGATGGATGGCGAAAAAACTCGCTTCAATCTGCAGGTTTTGGTCCCATTTTGTGTAAATGCTGGAAAGAGCAATTTTCCCGGTTTGCAGATCTTCTCCCACCATGATGGCGTGCAGCCTGCTGACGGAATGCTGTGCCCAGTCCTCGCCGAACGCGACGCGTCCTTCATATTCTTCCGGATGCAGGATCCATTCATGGACGGAACCGTAAACTTCAGGGTAAGAAGATCGCCACAGTTCGGCAACTGCGTCTATGTCTTTTCGGGTAATTACCCTGAGTTTTAAGTGAGAGTTGTCCGGCACCATATAATCTATCCAGGGCCAGACGACTTTTTTATCCATGATTTCCCTTAAATGGCAAGATTTCCCCATTTCCTTGTAGGGATGATATGGCGTCATGTCGAGCTGTTTCATGGCATCAATCCTTTATGTATGAAAATAAGAAATTAAAATATTTACAGTGTTTTATTACACCAATCACCCTTTGTGTCAACGGGCAGCAACAGCTACCGCGGCCATGCTTTTTCCAATGCGTATTTGTTTTCTATTAAAAGTCGCATGTAGTCGAGTTCCAGCCGGATCATTTCCCCGTCTTTTTGGCGCAGCCATTCGGCAAGCCAGGCGAAGCGCAGTGCTGCAATAAATTCTGTCAGATACGGCTGGCTTTCCCTAGTAATGATACCCGCATCATTGATTGCGGAAATAAAACTTTTCACCAGTTCGCCGGTCAGGGCTCGCGGGTCTTCCACGCCGACACAGCCGATCAAAAGAGCCGCGTCATATAGCTCGCTTTTGTAACCACAGAATTCCCAGTCGATTATGCAGGTGATATCATCGACCGACCAGATGATGTTGAGCGGATGATAATCGCCGTGGCTAAAGGCCACCGGCAGTTTGTCGTAAGCGGGCAGAAATTCCTTTTCCAGGAAACCGGCGATGCCGTTGATTTCGGCGCGGATATCTTTATTGTAAAGGTTGATTTCGCGGATTAATTTATAGATGTAGTTTTTCAGCGAAAAAATATTGACCGCGGCGCCGTGGTGCAGGTTTTTCGCTTTGGCGCGCATTTCAATGAGAAAATTTGCGAGCGCCGGGCCGCGCCATTTTTCATACATATAGTTTCCTCGATCCAGCGCGACGCCCGGCACAAAAGGGGTGATCTGCCAGAAGCAATTTTCGTGCTCGACAACAAAAACGCCGGTTGCATCGGCTAGATACGGCTGGATACGGCGCAACCCGTTGCGGGATAAGCAATCAAGCGTGGCGGCAATGTTTTTCTTTCGTTCCAGCGATTGGGCGGGGATTTGTTCCAGCACGAATAATTTGCCCTCATCGTCTTCCAGCGCCAGGCGCAAAAGCGCGCGCTCCGGGCTTCCCGCAATGGCAATATCGTCACGCGTTTTTTTCAGGTTTATTCCCCAGCGCAGCGCTACGGATTTTATGGTTTTTGTTGTGGTAGGTTCCGTTGATGATACTTTATTCATACGAATATTCTATCGTCATCGCGCCCGGAATTCGCCGGGTAAAACCGCGATTTATCCTGGCGCGGCAATCTTTTATGCTTTTATTTTTCGCAGGATTCCGGAGAACCTGTTTTTTAAATTCCCAGCTTTCTTAATTGTCTTTCTTTCCAGCGATTTTGCGGATTCATTAATGGCGGCAGCACGCTCGGCGCCGCTTCATCTACCATGAGCTGCGGCAAAGTCCGCCGCGCCGCCTTTATCCGTTTATCCTTTTCCTGAACAAGAAAATAATAGCAAACATTCACAAAGATATCTCGCGGGAACATGCCAGTGATATTTTTAAAGCCGTATTTTTTAAAACCGTTGCGGATGATGGTGGAACAGCTGTTGGTCAGTATATTAAAGTCTCTGTATTTTTGCGGGTCTTTCGGATCGGGTGGCGTGTTTCTTATTGCTTCAAGCTGCCCGTGAAAAATCCGCGCGAGTATTTTCGTGTCCAGGCCGGTGATTTTCAGAACATGAATCGTTCGCATGAAAAGCCGGCCAAATTTATCGTAATAGGGCTTTTGCGGGTTATCAACGTTGTATCTGCCTGAAACGGGATGCGGCGCGAATTCGCCCAGCGCCGGGCGAAAAAAATAATCCTCGTGTTTCATGATTTCGTTTTCATTGAGCAGATGCGAAAAATTGAAGATTTCGCCGTTAACGTTTATGGCCAGATGCCCCAGAAAAGACGTGCGGTATTTGGCCAGCCGCTGGTTGAAATAAAGTTCCACAAACGGTTCTTCCGTCGTTTCTTCATCCGGCCACATGATGATAATATTCTGGCCTGTTTCATAATCGCGCTGCGGCAGGTGGCGGGCACAAACTTTGCGTCCTCGGAAGTGCTTCAAGTAGCCGCTCCAGATTCTTTCTCCCTCGAGGAGTTTCGCGCTGTTCTGTGTCAGAAGGTAAGCATTTGTTCCCTCTGCGGTTAATATTCCTTTGTAAATGGCGTTTTTCATTGTGGTTTGCTCGTGCCGCAAGGAGTTGTTGATTGTTAAAGATATAAAAAAATCAATCCTTCGTATCGGCTTCTTTAATCCGCACGTTTTCTTTTTGCGCCAGCACGGCCAGTCTTGTTCTCATCTTTTCAAAAAGCGGTTGGCTTTCGATTAATTTGTGCTGCGCCGCTTTCAGGCCTTGGGCATCCCTAGTCTTGAGCGCGTCGCGCATGGACATAAACGCTTCGTATTGCGCGTTGGCGGCATCGATATAAAGTTTGTTAATATTTTTCACTTTGTCTGTTTTTGGCTTAATCGCCGCGAGCTCATTGATAAATTCCTGGTAGGTGGGGATAATGTCGGTGTTAAGTTTTCTCAGAAGAGTTTCGTCATTGACGCGATTCACACCGGTAACACTTTCATAATAATCCAGCGCCTGGCGCTCCAGCTTATGCGCTTTGGGTATTTTGTTGTTGATATAATCAAGCAGGTCATTCTGCGCCGCCGTATCGCCGGACAGGCGCAGCAGGAAATAACTGGCAAAGACGATAATCAGCGTAATGGCCGTCAAAATGATATTGCGCTTGAATGTTTTCATAAAAACTCCGGGAGAGGGAAAATCTTTTTATTGGTTTAAAATTAAATACGAAATCAGTTCAAAATTCAACGAACATTTTCCGTAAGCGGGGAAGGTTTTTTCAAAAGGCGCCGGATTATTTATGTCTAAATTCAAATATGCCCCTTGCCTGGTTAAGGACAAAGAGCATATTTGTGCAGGTCAGCTTTGGGAACTTAGCCGCGCCGGATTTTGGCTACATTGGCGTCGATGCGCTGGTAGAAGAAATGGGCAAATTGCTTATCGCCGAGCAGATTTATTTTGATGACTACTTTGGTCACCCTTCTTTCAAATGGCAAAATTTCAATCTGCAGAGGCTCTTTGCATTTTACTTCCAGCGCGTGTCCTTTTTTGACGGATGGTTGTTTACGGATTACCTTTAAATTCAACTGCTGAGAAGAGAGCATCACCGCGCGGTGGATGGTGACGATGTCTGCCGCGTAGTATTTGACGGATTGATGTTCCTTCCAGCCGACGTAACCGTCATAAATTGTGCCTACGACCGGCACGATCGGCACCAGCGCGGCACACCCCAAAATGATATTTAGGGCGAAAAACAGAAAAGAACCGCAAATTATTTTTTTCAATTTTTTAACTCCTTGGTTCTACAGGTATTTGCCAATAAACCCTGAATCCTACCGTCACAAAAAAAGAGAAAAAAGATAAACAGGTTGAGCATGATGCGAGTGTAATCATTATCGCGGTGGACAGCAGCCATAATTTTCAATAAAAATTCATGCAATATTTACTCCAGGAAATAAATTTTTTATTTCTGCGCGATTTGCGCGATGACTAAAAATAATCAGCCGCTGCTCGGGTGGAAAATACCTAATAAATTCTTTAGAATAGCTAGGCAAGCATGAGGAAAGGTTAATTATGGACGGTGACAATTTGGATCCGGCGAGTTTATTGAACCGCGGATAAAAACCGTCTCATTGCCGGCTTTTTAGGGGATATTTACGGATTGGCGGTGATTTTCACTTATGCTTCCATGACGAGCGTGCAGAAAATATGGTAAATGCCGGATGCATCATTTGACGCTTTGACGGGGAGCCATTTATGTCTTTCCCGTGCAAACACAGAAATCGCCGCTTTTATTCATCTTGCTTCGTTTCGCTTGCCTGCGTTGTTTCCGCATCTTGGGGTGTTGTTTCTTCCTTTGGCGGTTCCTTGCTGAATTTTTTGAGCAATTCCGTGGAGAGCTGCAAGGCGCGCGAGGCTTCGCTTTCCGCCTTTTTCATTGTTTTTTCCAGCGCGTCATCCGCCAGTTCACCTTCTAAAATATCATCATCTGCTTCATTGGCCATGATCAAAACTTTCTTATCCCATCTGTTGATAATTTCAAAAACAGCATAATTTAGTCATTTCCGCTAATGGCGCGCAAATAACATTTTTATTGATTTTATGTATTTAAAAAAATTTTGCAAGGAAAAGGAAGGCGGTTGTAAGCAGCAAATGATTTGTCCGGTTTTGTAGCACATAAACTGTCCGGTTGGTAAGTTACCTCATGGAGGTGGCGGATGAGACGGACAGAG
>DLNC01000008.1:1049-11891 GCA_002478265.1 Syntrophaceae bacterium UBA7520 | reverse complement strand
TGAAGGGGGTGCATTACCGTTTTCTTTTTTTCCTTTACTGGGTGAAGCCAAAGGGTTGCGTCAGCCGGTACACGCGCAGGACGTCGCTTTTGCCTGTATCGAAGCGCTAAATTCAGAAAAAACAATCAACAATGCTTATAACATTTCCGGCGGAGAAACTCTTACCTATCGGGAGATGGTGGAACGCGTTTTTTTAAAGTTGGCAAAAAAACCTCGATTCGTGATATTGCCCGTAGGTATTTTTCGCGTGGCGTTGTTACTGTTAAGTTTTTTGCCCTCTTTTCGTAACTGGTCGCCCGCGATGGCGGAAAGAATGAATCAGGATCTTGTGTTCGATCATCAGGACGCGAAAAATGATTTTGGCTTCGCGCCCAGGAAATTTGAATTTTTACAAGATGATTTATGCGTTAGTTCCAAATTTGATGAAAAGGGCATTTTACTAAAATAACTTTAAGAGAATTTTATGTTGGAATCTTTTTATCTGTTTATTTTTGCGATGATTATGGAATTTATCGACAGCGCACTGGGGATGATGTATGGGACTGTTCTTTCACCATTGTTGATTTTGATGGGTTATGATGTAAAAACGGTTGTGCCATCTATATTGATTTCGCAGTCTATCGGTGGTTTCATCGCTTCCTGGCGCCATCACAGGCTGCAAAACGCTAATTTTCAATCCGGCACAACGGATTTTAAGATTTCCACGACAATTATCTGGTTTGGCGTGTTTGCCTGCCTGGTCGGAGTCTTTATATCTGTTTCCATATCGCCGAAAATTTTGAATACATATATAGCTGTCTTGGTTATTGTCATTGGTATAATGATATTATTGAACAAGTCATTAATTATGACCGCGAAAAAAATATATTTTTTGGGATTTTTAAGCGCCTTTAATAAAGCGCTTTCCGGTGGCGGGTTTGGTGAAAATTACGGCCATGTGATACAAGAGGCACTGATCGGCGGCTGTCCGGTGGTTATCAGCGACCAGACTCCCTGGCGTAAAATGGATAAGTTAAATGCGGGTTATGATATTTCTCTGGCTCAAGAAGAAAAATTTATTAATGCTTTACAGTCTTACGTTGATATGAACCAAGAACAATATGATGCTGCTTCAAGAATGGCCTTTGAATATGGCAATACAATTTCAAATGTAGATGTTGATGCTAAAAAAATGTTAGAGCTATTTTTGAATATTGCTTAATGCCGAAAGCACATTATAAATTAATAAAGATTTTGGACAATATTCTGTCCTGATCACCGGAGACTTTCTGGTTATTCATATTGTTTATGAATAATTAAGCATCTTCGATTCGGCTACCGTTAGATAAGGGAAAATCACTGCGCATTAGTTGGTTAAATCAGGAATTCTTTTTAACAAACTATAGATTTCCACACATCATCGAGACCATCATTTTTAATGACAACTATAATATCTTATAGTAAGTATGATAAATACAATTATGAAATATTTAATATTTATAAAGTAAAAAAGGCGCCATAAAATGCTCTTACCTTCGCAACTTAAGAATCCGCATTTTTATTTCATGGTCATATGCGATGCGCTGATTTTTGTTGTCTCGCTTATTTTCGCCTATTTGCTGCGGTTTGAATTTTACCTCAACACGGAAAACATTTATAAAGTAAAAGCGCTTCTTTTGTGGATAGTCCCCCTTAAAACATCAATATTCGCGATGTCCGGGATGTATGTCGGCATGTGGCGATACACCGGATTAACGGATTTGTGGAATCTGGCCAAGGCATGCTTGTTATCAAGCTTGCTTATCTTGGCCATAATCCTTTACGCCGAACGCTTTGAAGGATATTCGCGCGCCGTGTTTGTTGCCGACGCCATTATAACCCTTTTATTGGCAGGCGGGTTACGTCTGGCGATACGCTTGGCTTTTTCTTTTCACCACGGCTATGACTTTGCTGCAGAAAGCAAAGGAATAGTTACAAAGAAGAAATGCCTGATTATCGGAGCAGGTGATGCGGGTGAGCAGATATTAAGGGAAATACTGGGCAACAAAAAATTGTATTATGACGTTATAGGGTTTATTGACGATGATCCGGCAAAGAAGGGGAGATCGATTCATAATGTGCGCGTTTTAGGATCGGTAAGCGAAATACCTTCTATAGCAAAAAAAAGGCTGTGGAAGAAATGCTTATTGCCATTCCTTCCGCCAGCGGCGAGCAAATCAGGCGGATTGTCGAGGCGTGCGCGAGCTGCGGTTTGCCTTATAAAACTTTGCCTTCTCTTGGCGAACTTATTGACGGTAGAGCCAGTGTGACAATCCTGATTTTAATATTATCAACGGAGATCAAATGGTTACACATTGGCTATTTTATGACTATTACCCACGCTTGCAAATTGATTATCACATGAACATTTTTTTTAATACCATATATACCTGTTATGATGAAGATAAGATAGCCATAAAAGAAAGTAAAATGACTACTGCTGAAAATATTCAATATATGCTGAGAGCAAAAGTAATGAGTTACTTCTTAAGAATTTACTTATTTTATTCAAAAGTTTTAAAATGAATAATATCATGATTTATCTTTATTTTATAAGAAATCAATATGACATGTTTATGCATAATAGATATGATGTAATAATATTTTTTAATTTCTCATTAAAAATGGACACAGATGTTAATTATCTTGTTGAAAAAGAAACTTATCTTTGCTAAAGAGGACGATATTTTGCGGAGGTAGCGGCGTATTAACTTATCGGATTTACTCAAGGATTCAGTCGAAAGGTACAAAGACCGGCCGGTCATTGTTTTCGAAAACCAAAGAATTAATTACGGTGAACTGGGCAGCGCCGTCAATGTTGCGGCGTATCAGTTAAGGCGGGCAGGAATAGTTAAAGGCGACAAAGTCGCGCTGGTTCTGCCCAATATTCCCGCGTTCTTTTATTTCTATTTCGCGGCGACGAAACTGGGCGCGGTAGCTGTACCCCTCAATACATCCTCCACGCCGTATGAATTGAATTATCTGCTGGATAACAGCGACGCAAAGGTGCTGGTGGCGACGGAGCCCGTCCGCAGGCGCTATGAAGAAATCCGGGATAAACTGGCCACCTGCAAAAATATCATAATTGTTGACGAGCCCGCGCAGGTCGCGCTTTTTAAAAAAGCGCTAACCAGCGGAGATGTTCCTGAAATAAGTGAAAAGATAAGCCCTGATGACCCTGCCGCCATAATTTACACCTCCGGCCTTACCGGCAAGGCTCTCGGCGCCGTCCTCACGCACCGCAATTTGTATTCTCAATCTCACCTGACGCAGACTTATGTTAAAAGAACATATAGAGATGTCGGTCTTTGTCTCATTCCTCTTTTTCATTCTTTCGGCGCTACGGTCAATATGATCAATGTCGTGCGCGCCGGCTGCAGCGTGGTGATGATGGACAGATTCACCATGGACGGGCTTTTCGGCGCCATTCAGAAAGAAAAAATAACGTATATCTGCGCCGTGCCCCGGCTTTATCTGGGGATGATTTTTCACGAAGGAGCGGGGAATTTCGATATAAGTTCACTCGAAGTTTGCGTCACCGGCGGCGCGGCCATGCCGCCGGAATTCATCGCGCCTTTTGAAGAAAAATTTCACGCGAAAATCATCGAAGGCTATGGCCTGACGGAAGCGTCTCCCGCTTGTTCGTTTAATATGCTGGATCGGCCGCAGAAACCAGGCTCCATCGGACGGGCTCTTTCCGGAACGGAAATTATTATTGCTGATGAAAAAGGCAAAGAACTGCCCCGCGGCCAGGTGGGCGAACTGCTGGTCAGAGGCGATAACGTGATGCAGGGTTATTACAAAGACAAGAAAGCGACCGACTCTGTTATCAGGGAAGGATGGCTCCATACCGGTGATTTGGGCAGGATGGATGAGGATGGATATATTTTTCTCACCGGCCTGAAAAAAAGAATGATTATCACCAGCGGCTTCAATGTATACCCCAAGGAAATCGAAGATGTTCTGGGCATGCATCCGGCGGTGCGCGAGGTGGAGATAGTCGGCAAAAAGGATCTGATGCGCGGTGAAGTCGTGCTGGCGCGGATTGTATTGAAAAACGGCGCTGCCGCGGACGATAAGGAAATTCTCAAATACTGCCGCACATACCTTTCTTCATACAAGGTGCCGCGCGAAGTGGAGTTTGTCAAAGTAATTTAATTTATCAGGAAAAACAAAGGAGCAAAAAATGAAAGAAGCAGTAATTGTCAGCGGCGCCAGAACAGCCGTGGGAGAATTCGGTGGATCGCTCAAAGGCGTGAAAACCGCTGATCTGGGGGCGCTGGTCATCAAAGAAGCGCTCAAGCGCGCGGGATTGCGCCCGGCGGTAAATGATTTAATCAAAAGCTTTCGCCCCGACGCCTTGGGCAAATTCGAGATGACTGAGATTAACAAGAAATATTATCAATACGATGGCTCGCTTAAACCTGTTTATATTGACGAAGTAATCATGGGCAATGTACTGCAGGCGGGGCTGGGGCAGAACGTGGCGCGCCAATCCTGTATTTACGCGGGGCTCCCGGAAGAAACCAACGCCTACACGGTGAATAAGGTCTGCGCCTCGGGCCTTAAAGCCATCGCGCTGGCCGCGCAGGCGATTATGGCGGGCGAGGCGGAAATCATCGTCGCCGGCGGCATGGAGAATATGTCGAACGCTCCTTTTGCCGTGCCGGAAGCGCGCTGGGGCTATCGTATGAGCATGCCTTATTCGCAGATAACTGATTTGATGGTTTACGACGGCCTTTATGAAATTTTTAATGGCTATCACATGGGGATGACCGCGGAAAATATCGCCGCGCTTTATAAAATATCCCGCCAGGAACAGGATGAATTTTCGCTGCGCTCTCACCAGCGCGCGCGCGCAGCGATTGCCTCGGGCGCGGTGGCGGATGAAATAGTTGATGTGGTCGTGCCGCAGAAAAAAGGCGAGCCGAAAATTTTCAAGGTTGACGAGCGTCCCATGGACACATCGCTGGAAAAAATGGCCAAGCTGGCGGCCGTCTTTAAGAAAGACGGCACGATTACCGCGGGCAACGCCTCCGGCATCAACGACGGAGCGGCGGCGGTGGTAGTGATGAGCGCGGATAAAGCTAAAGAATTGAATCTGGAAGTGTTGGCTAAAATAAAGGGCTGGGCCAGCGGCGGTGTGGACCCGGCTTACATGGGCCTGGGGCCGATACCCGCCACGCGCAAACTGTTCCAAAAGCTGAATTTGACCATTAAAGATATCGATTTGGTCGAGCTTAATGAAGCGTTTGCCGCGCAGGCGTTGGCCTGCGTGAAAGAGCTGGGCATTGACATGGAAAAATGCAATCTCCACGGCGGCGGCGTGTCTTTGGGGCATCCCATCGGCTGTTCAGGCGCGCGCATCACCTACACGCTGGCCATGCAGATGAAAAAGAAAAATCTGAAAAGAGGACTTGCCTCGCTTTGCATCGGTGGCGGCCAGGGCATGTCGATAGTCATCGAAAGGCCGTAGAAAACATATACAGAGGTGACAAAAAGAAAGGCGCGTTTTTAAAACGCGCCTTTCTTGCGCTTTTGATGTCATCGCGAGGCGGCGTATGCCGCCGTGGCGATCTCCCGAACCAAAAAGAGATTGCTTCGCTGCGCTCGCAATGACCACCTGCGCGGATCTTCACCCTGCATACGCATGGTTTCACCTTCAGTCTTCAGTCTTCAGTCTTCAGTCTTCAGTCTTTGCTCTTTACTTCTTACTGCCGGAAACTATCTCAATCAGCGACGGATCGTAATCTTGAGGCTTTTCGTAGCCCAGCAGGTTCAAAAGTGTCGCCGCGATATTGGAAAGACCTTTTTGCTTGAGCTCGGCCATCTTGTATTCGCCCCGGTATTGCGGATCATGGATGACAAAAGGAACAGGATTAAGGGAATGCGCGGTTTTCACCGACCTGTTGCCTTTTTTGTCCAGAGTGAACATTTCATCAGCGTTGCCATGGTCGGCGGTAATGACGGCTATTCCTTCCAGCTTTTCGATGACAGCAAGCAGTTTCCCGACGCACGCGTCCACCGTCTCCACCGCGGTAATGGCCGCTTCCACCGCGCCCGTGTGGCCGACCATGTCGCCGTTGGGGAAATTGAGCCTGCCGAATTTGTAGCCGCCGCTTTTTAGCAAATCAACGGCTGTATCCGTAATTTCTGCGGCTTTCATCTGCGGCGCTTTATTAAATTCAATTCGATCCGAAGGTATCTCCACGTATTTTTCCAGGCGCTCATCAATATAGCCGGAGCGGTTACCGTTCCAGAAGTAAGTGACATGGCCGTATTTCTGCGTTTCGGAAACGGCAAAGGATTTTACCCCCTCCGCGCAAAGATACTCGGTAACCACGCGGTCAATGGCCGGCGGCTGCACCAGAAAATTGGGCGGGATATGCGCGTCGCCGTCATACTCCATCATGCCCGCATAAAAAATATCCGGCAGCGGCCCGCGGTCAAATTCGCTGAAATCTTTTTCGGTAAACGCCCGCGATATCTCAATGGCGCGGTCGCCCCGGAAGTTGAAAAAAACCACGGCGTCCCCGTCGAGTATTTTTCCTTTTGGCTTTCCGGTGCTGTCCATGACCACAAACGCCGGCAAATACTGATCCGTGGCTTTCGCATCTTCCTGATAAAAAGTTTTCACGGCCTCCGATGCGGAGCGAAACATTCTTCCTTCGCCCAGCACATGCGCCTGCCAGCCGCGTTTGACGATATTCCAGTCGGAATTGTAGCGGTCCATCGTGACTTTCATCCGGCCGCCGCCGGAGGCGATGGCGTATTGAAAACCTTTTTGTTTGGAAATATTCTTTAACTTTTCCTCCGTGGGGATTATATAATTCAAAGCCGTTTTTTCGCCCACGTCGCGCCCGTCCAGGAGAGCGTGCAGTTTAACTTTCGGAAAATTCATTTCCGCGCACTTGTCGATCAAAATATAGAGCTGTTCGATATGCGAATGGACGTTGCCGTCGGAGAGCAGCCCGATAAAGTGAACCGTCCCGCCGGTTTGCGCGCGCCGGGCGATTTCCTCCCAGGCTTTTGTTTTGAAAATTTCGCCGCTTTTGAGCGCCCGGTTGACGAGCCGCGCGCCCTGGTCAAAGATGCGCCCCGCGCCGATCGCGTTGTGCCCCACTTCGCTGTTGCCCATATCGTCATCGGAGGGGAGCCCCACCGCTGTGCCGTGGGCTTTGAGCTGCGTGTAAAGGTCCGATTTAAACAGGCGGTCAAGAACGGGTGTTTTAGCCAGCCAGACGGCGTTTGACTCATCGGGTTTGCCGATGCCGATGCCGTCCATGATAATCAAAAGCAGCGGCCCCTTTCTGCCGTGAAAAGTTTTCAGCTGATCAAGATGTAATGACATTCAAACCTCTTAATATTAAACCATTAACCTTAAGTCTTTAGAGCTTTTTTCTTTAGATTGCTTCGCTGCCCCTTCGCTCTACTCAGGGCTTCGGCTCACCGCAATGACAACGCAAAAGTGCTCTCCCGATAAAAAACAAAGTGTCATCGCGAGGGCGAAGCCCGTGGCGATCTGGCGTAATTGAAAAAAGATTGCCCCGGCGGCTTACGCCGCCTCGCAACGACTGCGTCGGACTGCTTCACTCCGCATACGCAGCGTTTCACCTTCAGTCCGGCATACGCCAGATTCCGCGTTTCACGCTCCACCTTCAGCCTTTTACCTTCAACCTTATCTCTATCTTCCCTTAAAATTCGGCTTTCTTTTTTCCAGAAAGGCGCTCATGCCTTCTTTCTGGTCTTCGGTGGCGAAGCACTGGGCGATCGCGCCGATTTCCAGCGCCGAGGCATTATCCAGCGACATGTCGAAGCCGTAATTCATCGCGTTTTTCGCCATCTTCAGGGCAAAAGCAGGCAGCGTGGCGAATTTTTGGGCAAACTTTTTTGCCTCTTCCATAAGCTTATCCGTCGGGAACACCTTATTGACTAAACCGATTTCATAGGCGCGCTGAGCGCTTATCTGGGCGCCGGTCAAAATAATTTCTTTGGCCAGGCCCATGCCGATGAGCCGGGGCAGGCGCTGTGTGCCGCCCCAGCCGGGGATAATGCCGATTAAAATTTCCGGCTGCCCGAAAACGGCTTTTTCCGAGGCAAAACGTATATCGCAGGCGAGCGCTATCTCCGTTCCGCCGCCGAGCGCGAAACCGTTGACCGCGGCGATGCACGGTTTGGGCAGCGTTTCGATGAGGCGCATGGTTTTGTGCCCCATTTCCATCATCTTCAGAATATCAACCGGGGAGGCGTTTTGCATCTGGGAAATATCCGCGCCCGCGACAAACGCCTTGTCTCCGGCTCCGGTGAAAATCAGCGCCCGCACCTGGTCGTTATTGGCGCAGGCCGAAACTGCGTCGTAAATTTCCGTTACCACCTCATAGTTCATCGCGTTTAAAACCTTCGGGCGGTTGAAAGTGATGGTGGCGATCTGATCTTCGATGTTCAAAAGAATGTTTTTGTATTCCATATTTTTTTCCTTTCCTGTTAGAGGTTTTAATAAAAGGCATTTACTGCCGCAAATAATTATTAAAAGTGTCATCGCGAGGGCGACGCTTCTTTCTCTGTCAGCGCGAGGAGCAAAACGACGAAGCGATCTCATGCGCCAATAAGAGATTGCTTCGCCCCGCTAACGCGGGACTCGCAATGACAAGAAAGTGTCATCGCGAAGCATGAAATGCGACGAAGCGATCCGGCGCATCTTCGGCCTCCTTACGCCAGCGGAGGAAACGGCAATCTAAAGAAGGCGCCCTGCTGAAACAATCTGTTCGGTTAGCTACCCCACTTTAAGAGATTTTGCCATAAAAAAAGCCCGCCTGTGAATTTCCGGCGGGCTTTTTAAAAAATTATTTTACGGCTATCATATTATTCTCTGCAAGTTTCCGCGGGCGCTTTGTACTCTTCGCCGCCCATGGCCTTCAGCACGATTTCCGCGATGTCGAAAGCCGCCATCTTTTCGGAAAGCTGTCTGTCCTTGATGCCGTCGGAGAACATCGTCAGGCAGAAGGGGCAAGCCACCGCCACCGTGGAGGCTTTTGTCGCCGCCGCCTGGTCGGTGCGCATGTTGTTGATGCGCTCGCCTTCCTCTTCCATCCACATTCTCGCGCCACCCGCGCCGCAACAGAAGCTCTTGCTGCGGTTGCGCTCCATCTCCACCAGTTTGACGCCGCCGATGGATTTGAGAATCTGGCGGGGCTGTTTGTAGATTTCGTTGTAGCGTCCCAGGAAGCACGAATCATGGTAAGTGAACAGGCCTTCCACGGGCTGTTTCAGGGTTATTTTCCCCTTCGCCAGCAGATCGGCGATAATCTCCGTGTGATGATACACTTCGTAATTCCCGCCGAAATTCGGGTAATCCTTCTTGATGGCGTTGTAGCCGTGCGGGCAGATCGTGATGACTTTTTTCACGCCGTAGCCGTTCATCACTTCGATATTGGCCTGCGCCTGCGCCTGGAAAAGGTATTCGTTGCCGCCGCGCATGGCCGAGTCGCCGCAGCATCCTTCCTCGTTGCCCAGGATGGCGAAGTTCACTCCCGCCGCCTGCAGGATTTTCGCGAAAGCAATCGTTACTTTCTTGCCGCGATCGTCAAAGGAACCGGAACAGCCCACGTAGAAGAGATATTCCGCTTCCGGATTTTCGGCCATCGTCTTGACGCCCAGTTCCTTGGCCCAGTCGCCGCGCATGTGCGCGCCGATGCCCCACGGGTTGGAGTTGTTCTCCATGTTGCGGTAGGTAAGCTGCAGTTCGGGCGAGAAATCCGCCTCGGTCAGAACCTTGTAACGGCGCATGTCGATTATCTTGGGCACATGCTCGATGGATGATGAGCAGTGCTCCATACAGTACATACAGTTGGTGCAGGCCCACAGTTCATGCAGGTCGATAATTTCGCCCACCAGAGTTTTTTCTGCGGCGGCGTCACCGGCCTCGGCGGCCTGTTCTGCGGCGGCGATTTTGGCTTTCAGCGCCGCGGGGGCTTTTTCCAGCCAGTAAGTTTTTATATCCTGCACCAGCTTTTTGGGTGACAGCGGCTTGCCGGACAGATACGCGGGGCAGCCGTCCTGGCAGCGTCCGCAGCGCGTGCAGGCGTCGGAGTCAAAAATCTGTTTCCAGGTGAATTCTTCCAGCTTGCCCACGCCGAACGATTCCGCGTTTTCAAAATCGCGGATCGGCTCCATATACCCCGTCGGTTTCAGGGACTTGAAGAAATGATTGGCGGGGGTGGTAATCATGTGCAGCATCCGCGAATAAGGGATGTAGGCGATGAACGCCATGGACACCAGCGCGTGGAATAGCCAGTTCGCCTTGTGCAGGGTTTTCGCCGTCTCAAAATCCATGCCCGCGTAAAGATGCGCCATGCTCCAGCCGACAAATGACCATACTTCCCAGGAGGGATTGGTGACGTAAATACGCAGTGACTCAACAATGAATCCGGTCAGGATGACCACGGCAATCAGAATGAGCACCACAGCGTCGTCGGCGGTGTTGTCCGGTTTGCCTTTATAACCGAGTCTTTCCGGCTTCCAGATGTAACGCCTAAAGAGCGCCATCAGCACGCCGATGAACACCAGCAGACCGAACAGGTCATATAAAAAGGAAAGGGTCAGGTAAAAATTACCCCGCAGAAATACCCAGTCAAAAAACCGGTCGGTGATATGGTGTTCGGTCGCGTCAAAAAACGCGCCAAAAAACAAAATAAAGAAACCGAAGAAGATGAAACCGTGCATGATGCCCGGGTAGGCGTCTTTCCAGGTTTTGAGCTGTAAAAAGCCGTTGACGAAAAGAGATTTAATTCTCTGCGGCAGTTGATCCCAGCGGATTTCATCTTT
>DLNC01000008.1:0-925 GCA_002478265.1 Syntrophaceae bacterium UBA7520 | reverse complement strand
TAAAGCCAGTATTCAAACGCCTGCACGTTCCAGAAAATCTGACGGCCTTCGTTTCCTATTGCAAATTCTGTGTGTTCCATTGATCCTCCAATTAACAGGTGTTTAGGCTGAAGACTGAAGGGACATCTGAGATTGCTTCGCTATGCTCGCAATGACAGGTGGGGAGGGGGTAGGGCCGGAAGGAATTGATTTATTCCCCCCGGCCTATGGTCTTTGGCCTTCAACCTTCAGCCTTTACTTATTATCCCACCAGTTTTTTACACTCGGCGGTCAGCGCCGGCACGACCTTGAAAAGATCGTCCACCACGCCGTAATCCGCTTTGGTAAAAATCGGGGCTTCCGCGTCTTTGTTGATGGCGACGATGCACTTGGATGAGCTCATGCCCGCCAGATGCTGAATCGCGCCGGAAATGCCGCAGGCGATGTAAAGATTCGGAGAGACAACCTTTCCCGTCTGCCCGACCTGGTCTTTTTGCTCGCGCCAGCCGGCGTCCACCGCCGCGCGGGACGCGCCGACCGTGCCTTTGAGCACCGCGGCCAGCTCTTCCAGAATCGCGAATCCTTCCGGGCCTTTCATGCCGCGTCCGCCGGAAACAATCACGTTGGCTTCGGTCAAATCAACTTTGCCGCTGGTGTCTTTCTGCACTTCCAGCACCTTGCTCTTTTGCGCTTCCACGGCGACGTCCACTTTAGTTACCGCGCCTGCTTTGGCGTTTTCCGCCGCCGGGAAAACATTGGGGCGCAGCGAGGCCATAGCGGGGCTTACGTTGAAGACTACTTCGCCGAAGCATTTGCCCGCGTACATCGGGCGCGTGCACACCAGTTTGCCGCCGTCGATTTTCACGTCCGTGCAGTCCGTGGCCAGTCCCGCGGCCAGTTTGGCGGCCACGCGGGCGGACAGATCCTTGCCCTGCACCGAGGCGCC
>DLNC01000026.1 GCA_002478265.1 Syntrophaceae bacterium UBA7520 | reverse complement strand
ACAACTATTGACTATAGCTCATACTATCTTGTCCCATAGTATATCGTCCAAGGGCGTGTCACTACTATCTTTCATCGCGTACCCGTTTCATTTCGATAAGCGGGCTAACGTGCGAATCAGCCGGAGCGTAGCGATCGGCTGTATTTGCTGGTTATGACTTAATCTCACGAACAATTTAATGGCCTAAAAATAGTTCATGTATAAGCTTCTTTTGCTAGTTTTGATTTCTCACCAATATTCCAAAAATCGAATTCTTCATGAACTGCCGACCAATCAGGGAGTTTCTGTTGGGTGTGTTTCAGAATAAATTCGTTATATAACTCTCCAATCACCTTGGGTGAGTTTTCAATAGTAAAGTTGAACGACGGAGATTGCCCACAACCACACAGACCTTCAATTCTAAGATCTTTGTCGAAAGGTGGTTTCATCGATAGGGTTATTGTAAAAGGCTGCAATGAAACATCAGGGGGAAGCTTTATGTTGTCTTTACTTAGAGCAGTGAAGTGAACTTCCAGAAAAGACCATATTGTCCAATTATTCATGTCAGGCGGTTGGATAGCCAGGCGACAATTCTTGCCAGGCACTGATAAGAATTTAAGTGACATGAATAGGTCACTGGCGATTCCTAACCCTCCGTTAGCAATCAGAACGCCCAAAGTGGTTTCGATCTGTGAGATGTCCGATTCCTTGATCTTAGGGGGGGCCGCTACAAACATTTGAAATATTCTTGGTTGAGGTCGACGTCCGAACATGCCAGATAACACGGCATGTGGTGTCGGCATAAAATCCGAGCCAGACCTTATATAATACTGGTATTGCCCTTTACCGGACGCAATGACTTGATGTGGCGCATAGTTGCTTGAGGGAATATATGTAATTACAAATCCTTCTTTACCATCACTGGAAAGAACGGCAAAGTTTTCAACACCGGAGTGCTGAGGAATTGTAGCTGAAGAGACAGCTCCCTCTAACCAACTCAAGAACTTCCTTGCGTCCGACAACGGAAATTTTGCGCAGGCAACATCGGCATAGTCTTCCCCTTCTCTACAATCAACGCCCCATACGACGACTCCCCCCTCAGAATTGCCAAAACCCGAAATCGCCCTTGCTAAATTTGCTCTATCATTCATATGTAATTTTTTACCACTGCCATTGTCAGCTGACCGCTTGAAATCTAGAAAGAGACTTTCGGATTCGCGGTCTGATATAAAAGCGTTGATTGCGGGTTCGCCCTTGTCTAGGATGTTATCAAGAATTTCTCTCGCTCGTGATTTCATGGTTGAATTCTTCCTTTGCATATTGTCATAACGAAAAAATCAGCCGGAGCGCAGCGATCGGCTGGAAGGATTTGTTAAATGGATTTTATAAATTTTCAGACCCCTGAATGGGTATGTAAAGAGATGGTTGGCCTAATACCACACAACACAAAGACAATACTAGAGCCTACGCCTGGAGCGGGAAGACTTGTGAGCGCCCTAAAAGGGTTCGCCGTGACAGCACCGGAGGATTTTTTTGCGGTTACTGGAAGATATGACGCCGTGGTAATGAACCCGCCCTTTACCCCAATGGCTGTTGGGTATCAAATTTTATACCGCTGTATGGGCATGACGGACACTATTATTGCGCTGATGCCTTGGCTGACGCTGATAAATTCAGAACGGCGCACAAAAGATATTAAAGAGTGGGGATTAAGAAGCGTGACGCATTTACCACGCCGAGCTTTTCGAGGTGCAAGGGTTCAGTGCTGCATTTTGTTTATGCAGCGGGGCTACGACGGGCGAACGGAGTTTTTATTCATTTAACGTGCGGATAAGCGGCCAGCGAAGCGCAGTCCGCTTTATTGGCCTGGTTAGGTGGAGGAGTTAAGTAAATGACGACACATGACATAATAAAAGCAGCTTTTCCTAATGCGAATGATGAAATTTGTTCTTTCATTTTATGGGCGCGGACACCTTATCCTTTTGGAGTAATCACAGCTAAAAGCCTCTTTTCCGCCGCCCGCCGATTTAAAAGAGCAAGCGATAATAATATTCAGTTGTGCGATTTATGCGACCGCATAGCTGAAAATAATAAAACCGTGTGTGCAAAATGCCACAAGGCTTTAACCACCTAACAGTGTAATAGACGGAAAAGATTCCACCATAACAACCCATATAGGCGGATATATTTTCCACTTATTATGATATTAAACTACTAAACATGGAATAATGGCTAGATTATTTTCCACTTATTACCAAATCGCTTGCCAAATTCCACTTATTGCGATAATTAGCCTCTAAAATGGAAAACATGGATAATAAACCGAAGTTCCGTCCCAATCAAAATCTCAAATTGATGGATCAGGTTCGAGAGGTCCTTCGTTATTACCATTACGCGTATCGCACAGAGCAGACTTATTGTCAATGGATACTTCGTTATATCCGCTACTTTGGAGGGAAAACCCATCCCAAGCTTCTCGGGGCAAAAAATATTGAGGAGTTTCTTTCCCATCTGGCCAACGAGGGCAAGGTGACCGCCTCAACGCAAAGACAGGCGCTAAACGCGATAATTTTCCTCTACAAGCAGGTTCTGGATATTGACCTGCAGGATAAGATCACCCCGGCACGCGGCAGACGCGCGGCAAGTCCCCCCACCGTGATGACTCAAGCGGAGGTTCAGCGAATTCTTTCTGTCATGGAAGGAAAGCCCGCGCTCATGGCAAAACTGATATACGGAAGCGGGATGAGGCTGATGGAATGTATTCGTCTGCGCGTTCAGGACGTTGACTTTGGGCAGAACCTGATTTTTGTCAGGGGCGGCAAGGGCGGAAAAGATCGGACAACCATTCTGCCCCAGAATCTGCGTAATGAGATGCTCAAACAAATTGCCGCCGTGAAGTCCCTCCACCACAAAGATCTTGAGGAAGGGTTTGGAGATGTTTATATCCCGGAAGCTCTGGCCAGGAAATATCCAAAAGCCGCAAAGGCGACCGGATGGCAGTGGGTATTTCCCGCCAAGTTGCGTTCACGTGATCCGCGCTCCGGTAAGGAAATGCGCCACCATGTGCTCGAATCCGTCCTGCAAAAAGCGGTGAAGCGCGCCGCCGAGAAAGCCGGAATCGATAAAAAAGTAGGTTGCCACACGCTGCGCCATAGCTTTGCCACGCACATGCTGGAAAACGGAGTGAATATCCGCGTCCTTCAGGAATTGCTCGGCCACGCGGATGTCAAGACCACGGAGATTTACACCCACGTCATGGCTCGCGATATCCGTAGCCTGCAAAGCCCACTGGATACACTGCTCAACAGCGGCAAAGCAATTTCATCCAACACGGAATAGAGAAAAATATGAATAAAACGGCAAAACCGGTTCAGATTGACTTTAATCCCGAATTCAAACGCGCGCTTTCGTTAATGGAAGAAACAGATAAAAATATCTTCATCACCGGTCGGGCGGGCACCGGCAAATCAACGCTGCTTAATTATTTTCATAATAACACGAAAAAAAACGCCGTTATTCTGGCGCCGACGGGCGTGGCCGCCGTGAATATCGGCGGGCAGACGATTCATTCCTTTTTTCATTTCAAGCCGAATGTGACTCCCGCTTCGATTAAAAAGAAAAAGGAGGCCCAGAAAGAAAAACCGACCATCTACAAAAAGCTTACCACGATTGTCATTGATGAAGTTTCCATGGCGCGGGCTGATCTGCTGGATTGTGTGGATAAATTTCTGCGCCTCAACGGCCCCAATTCCAAACGACCTTTCGGCGGCGTGCAAATGATTTTCATCGGCGATTTATATCAACTGCCGCCTGTGGTCACGAGCAAGGAGCGCGAAATATTCCGGTCGCATTATACCAGCCCTTATTTTTTCAGCGCCAAAGTCATGGAACAGCTGGATATGGAATTTGTCGAACTGGAAAAAGTTTATCGTCAGAAGGATGACGAATTTATCCGCCTGCTCAACGCTATCCGCAACCGCTCTGTGACAGATGGTGATTTGGCGTTGTTAAACAAGCGCCATGATTCTCAGTTTGCCGCCCCTGAAGGCGCTTTTTATCTGTCTTTGACCAGCACCAATGACCTGGCCGATCAAATTAACGAGAAACAACTGGCTAAACTTCCCGGCAAAATATGGAAAGCGCAAGGTGTCATTGAGGGTGAATTCGGCAATGAGTATTTGCCGACAGCGGTGGAATTAAATCTTAAAAAAGGCGCGCAGATAATGCTTTTGAATAATGATGTCTACGGGCGATGGATTAACGGCACGATCGGCAAAATAACGGGATTTAAAAAAGATGACGAAGGCGAGGAAATAATTGCCGCCAAACTGGATAATGGAGAATCGGTGGAAATCAGTCCCTATACCTGGAAAATATACCGTTTCTATTTAAAAGATGATGAGCTTCGTTCCGAAGACGTCGGATCGTTTACCCAATATCCGGTGCGCCTGGCTTTTGCGGTAACGATTCACAAAAGCCAGGGCAAAACCTTCGAAAATGTTATCATTGATGTGGGACGCGGCACTTTCGCCCACGGGCAGATGTATGTGGCGCTTTCCCGCTGCACCTCGCTTGCCGGAATAGTCCTGAAGCAGCCGCTGAAGAAAAGCCACATTTTGATGGATTGGCATATTGTAAAATTTCTTACACGCACGCAATACGATAAAGCGCAACAAAAATGCTCGCACGAAGATAAATTGCGGATAATTCATGCCGCGATTAAAGAAAAGAAAAATCTGGATATTCTCTATTTAAAAGCAAAGGATGAAAAATCGCGCCGCACAATCCGCCCGCTGTTTGTCGGAGAAATGGAATACAGCGGACATCCTTTTGTCGGCATGGATGCCTATTGCCTGACACGCAAGGAAAATCGCCGCTTTAACGTGGATCGGATATTGGAAATCTCTGTATCGTCAGATAAATAAAAAATACATTTGCTGTTTATTCCCTGTTGGGTTTAATACCCCGACGCTTGCGTCGTCATTCCGGCGAAAGCCGGAATCCAGAAACTGGGTGCCAGCGTACGCTGGCATGACAAAAGGATACCCCGCTGCTTGCGGCGGGGAGTTTTATTTTACGGCATGTCGAAAATGTTTGTTCCCGCGGGCGGCTGGAATTTAAAAAGTTTGTCGGGCAGGCCGGTATTTCTGGTCAGGTTGGAAAATTTAAGCGTTGTCGTATTGCCCATGAAGTCTTCAAAGCTCACCTGCATGATGAAATAGGTGTTTTTGTCTACAGTAACATTCATTGCATGCAGGGAATAACTTTTTTCCCGCGGTGTGAGCCTTAAAAGGTAATTGCCGTTTCTATCCGTGGCCTCCGGTTCGGCATAAGCTATTTGAAAATCGTCCTGGAGTTTCCCTATACCGGACAAAAAGCGCATGATTGTGCCGGAGGCGAAAATGTCAGCCGCCTTTTTCACGTATGCCGCTTTTTCCCGCGGCACATAAAGCCACGCTTTCTGGGGATTGATAATCATTTTTTTGACTTCCGGCAGGGTATAGTCCCAGCGCATATTGCGTGGTTTTTTGAAATAAACTATTCCTTCCTCGGCCAGCGTCTTTTTCAGTGATTTATTGAAGGTTTCCTGAACGAAATCAGCCCGGAAATCAGTCGTTTCTTCGTATACCTGCTGCATTTTGCTCACGCTTTCCTCCAGTGGCGGCAAAGCATTCTGGGCAAAGCAAAAGAAATGTGCCGAAAAGACAAAAAATGAAACCAGTGTAAGCCACATGAGAACAGCAGAGGCGTGAAAGCGCTTATTTTTGGAAGCCTTTTGCAACATAATTTTTTTCAGTTTTGCCACATTAAATTTGAAATATTTTGGCACACTTTTTATGTGCAGTTTATATCTCAATAACATGTAAGCACATAACTATTAGCAATAACAGGCTATATTTATAAGTTATTGATAATACTTGATTCTTGTCTTGCCCAAAGATTGGGCAATTTGGTACAAAACTACGTCAAACGGGCATTCGCTGAGGTTGTCAACAAAGTTATCAACATATTTTTCCACAAGTTTGTGGAATGCATTTGCAAGTGTTTGTATACAAGAGGAATTTTGATTTGGTAATTTTTTTCCTCAACGTTTATCCGTCAATTTTAATCCGCCAATTGAACTCATCTTGTTTCAAGCCGTATTGAATTTGCAGAATTTCCGTGTATAATTTTTCCGCCACCGGACCTGTTTTCCCCTGATTTATCAGGTATTCTTTGCCCCGGTAATAAATCTGACCAACCGGAGAGATAATTGCCGCTGTTCCGGAGGCGAAAACCTCTTTGAGCGCGCCTTTTTGCAGGCTCTCGGTGACTTCATCAATGGAAATTTGCCTTTCCGCGACCTTCATGCCGAAATGTTTGGCCAGCTGAATGACGGATTTACGCGTGATTCCCGGCAAAATCGTGCCGGTGAGAGCGGGTGTAATCAATTCATCATTGATGAAAAAGAAAATATTGCTTGTGCCGACTTCTTCGACATATTTTTTTTCCCGCGCGTCCAGCCATAAAACCTGGGTGTAGCCCATATTCGTGGCGATTTTGCTGGCATAAAGGCTGGCCGCGTAATTTCCTCCGGCTTTGGTGTAGCCGGTTCCGCCCGGTGCCGCGCGCACGTATTCCTCGGAAACATAAATTTTAGTCGGAGAAAATCCCTGCGGATAATAAGCGCCCACGGGGCCGACCACGATAAAGAACAGGTATTCATCAGCCGGATGCACGCCCAGCGCTGGTTCCGTCGCGATCATGGTGGGGCGAATGTAAAGGGAAGTCCCTTCACCGTGGGGAATCCAGTCTTTTTCCAGCAGCACCAGTTTTTTCAGGGCGTCCAGAAATAAATTTTCATCCACCGCGGGCATGCACATTCTTTCCGCGGAGACATTCATCCTTTTAATGTTTTCCGTCGGGCGGAAAAGGAAAATCTGCCCGTTGCTGCCGCGGTAGGCTTTCAATCCCTCGAAGATTTCCTGCGCGTAATGCAGACACATTGCCGTGGGATCCAACTGCAGCGGACGGTAAGGTTCGATCATGGCGTCATGCCAGCCTTTGCCTTCTTTGTATTTCATGGTGAAAATGTGATCGGTGAAAATTTTTCCAAAGCCCAGCTTTGATTCATCTTTGGGTTTGGGCTTCATTTTTTCCGGCGCCGTCTTAATAATTTTTATTTCCATAATATGCCTCTGTAAATAATAAAAACGCCTGAATGATCAGGCTATTACGTTTTTATAGCACTAAATTAAACTGCGATCAAGGCTTCGATATTGAATCGCCTCGGCTACGTGAGGGGCCGCGATTTTTTCTTTATTATCCAGATCGGCAATAGTGCGCGATATTTTCAAGATACGGTTTATCGCCCGCGCGCTCAGCCCCAGTTTTTCGATGGCCATTTCAATGAGGCTGTGCGATTCGTCATCGATGGCGCAAAACTCCTTGATTTGTTTTTCCGTCATGCGCGCGTTGCCGGCTAGGCCATCCTGATGAAAACGTTTCTTCTGTATTTCGCGCGCGGCGATCACCCTGTTTTTAATCGTCCCGGAAGATTCGCCGCTTTCTTTGCTGGCTAGAGCCCGATATTTTACGGAAGGAACCTCAATGTGTAAATCAATGCGGTCCATCAAGGGCCCGGAAATTTTTCCCTGATATTGGCGGATTTGCTGCGGGCTGCAGCGGCAGGCGCGCACTCTGTCGCCGAAATAACCGCAGGGGCAGGGGTTCATCGCCGCCACCAGCATAAAGCGGGCGGGAAATGATGCCGTGACCGAAGAGCGGGTAATGGTTATCTCTCCTTCTTCCAGCGGCTGACGCAAAGCTTCGAGCGCGTTTCTTTTGAATTCTGGCAATTCATCCAGAAAGAGAACGCCGAGATGAGCGAGGCTGATTTCGCCGGGGCGCGGCGTTTGACCGCCGCCCACCAGACCCGCGTCCGATATTGTGTGATGCGGAGAGCGGAAAGGCCGGGTGGCGACCATCATTTCTTCTTTGGTCAGCGATCCGGCCACCGAGAAAACCTTCGTTACCTCAATCGCTTCTTCAAAGGAAAGATCGGGAAGAATGGTCGGCAGTCTTTTGGCCAGCATGCTTTTTCCGGAGCCGGGCGGGCCAATCATCAGCACATTGTGTCCGCCGGCCGCCGCGATCTCCAGCGCGCGCAGCGCCTGCTTTTGTCCTTTTATTTCGCTAAAGTCGATATCATAATGGCGTGATTGCCGGAACACACCGCTGGCGCTAAGGGAAAGCGGCAGTATATTTATTCTCCCGTTTAGAAATTCCACGACTTCGGGCAGGTTGCTTACGGGATACACGTTGATTCCTTCCACCATTGCCGCCTCAGCAGCATTTTCCTGCGGTACAAAAGCCGCCGCAAAGCCACTTTCCTTGGCTTTAAAAGTGGCGCTCAGCACGCCGCTGATTTTTTTCACGCTGCCGTCCAAGGATAATTCTCCCATAAAAAAACAATTTTGCGTGGCCGATTCCTTGATTAGCTCCTCCGCGGCTAGAATTCCCACGGCAATGGGCAGGTCGAACGCGGTGCCTTCTTTTTTCACGTCGGCGGGCGCAAGATTAACGGTGACATGAGCGCGCGGAAAGCGGTAGCCGGAATTTTTAATCGCCGCTTTAATTCTGTCGCGGCTTTCCTTGACGGAAGCGTCCGGCAGGCCGACGGTGGCAAATTGCGGTAGGCCCTGCGATATATCCACTTCGACTAAAACTGGATATGCTTCCATGCCGATAATGCTCATGCTGGATATCTTGACAAACACGCGCCGACTCCAATGTATGTGTGTGAAAAAATACTAGCCAATAAGTCCATTTATATCAAGATTTTTTCCATCAGACGAAAATTAGACATTCTTGACTCAAGATAAGCCCTATGCTACAGTCCGCCGAAATAAAAAATGTCTTGATTCGATAAATAAAATCCGCTTTAGTGACTGCAATGCGCAAGCTTTCCCATATCGATAATAAAAGCCAGGCACAGATGGTCGATGTGACCGCAAAGACGGCGACGCTACGCCGGGCAAAAGCCTGCGGCTGTGTAACGATGGATAAAAAAACGCTGGCCCTGGTCGAGAAAGAAAAAATGACCAAGGGCAATGTTTTAGGCACGGCAAGGATTGCGGGAATCATGGCGGCGAAAAAAACGGGAGAAATGATTCCTCTTTGCCATCCGCTGGAGCTTACGGATATAGAGGTGAATCTGGCGATTGACCGTAAAAAATCGCGCGTTAATATTGTAGCGGAAGTAAAGACAATCGGCAGGACCGGCGTGGAAATGGAAGCGTTGATGGCCGTGAGCGTCGCCGCGCTGACTGTTTATGATATGTGCAAGGCGGTGGATAAAAAAATGGTAATTGGAGACATAATGCTGCTGGAAAAAACCGGCGGCAAGAGCGGAACATTCATCAGGAAACAATAAATCTTTTTTCAAGAACAATCTGGAAAGAAAAATGCAAAATGAAACATTCAAAATCCGCCGGGCGTTTTTAATTCCTTTGTGGATAGTCATTATTCTTCTTTTTGCGCTGTTCATCCTGACGATCTTCAAGGCTCAAAGATGGGAGATGTTCGGCGCCGGCGCCATCTTTGTTATTTTGCTTTTGATCGGCATAGAAGCCGCCAGCAGAAAAATAACCGTCAGTGAAGAAAAGCTCTCCCTGAAGAAATTTTTCCGGACCAAGGAATTCAGCTGGGCGCAGATAAATCATCTGGGCGTGGTGGAGCTGGGCAAGAAAGTTTATTTTTTGCTCTCCCCCTCTAGGGGGTTTCATTTTTTCTCCAACATGATACAGGATCATGCCGCGCTGGTTTCACTGCTGACACAGAAAATCGACGAGGAAAGAGTGGAGCAGGAAGTGCGCGATTATCTTAAGCGGCCGGTGGAAAGATTGTCGGTAATTGTCATGAGCTATGTTGCGGCGCTGATTATTGTCGCCATTATTATTTTGAAGTTAACGCCGGGATAAATCGGCGGAAAAAATATTCTGCGCGGGAGCGCTTTAATTTATCTGATTTATTTTTTTATAAGGGGAATCTTCATGCAAACGCGGCAAAAAAAGCAAAAGAAGGCGAAAGTAATTCTCAAGGTGAAGGAAACGCCCTACACGGCGGTGGAAGAAATTATGGAGAAAAAGCTGGAAGACATCGCGACAATATTATCCGCGTCCGGCGGCCGTAAAAGCAAGATATATGAAGAGGTAATGTCCATTGTGGAAAAGGGCTTGTTTAAAATCGCGCTGCGCCGTTCAGATTATGTTAAAAGTTCAGCCGCCGTTTTTCTGGGCATGAACCGCAACACCTTTACCGATAAGATGGCCAAGCTGGGAATGAATTGTGAAAAGAAAAAAGAACATCGTTGATAAAATAAATGGCTGAAATACTGGAAAGAAAAGATACATTACCCGTCAGGGTTGATATGCTCTTGAAAAAAGGGGTGCGGATGACGGCCCCTTTTTCTGTGGAAATCGGCGAAGAAGTCAATCTGGAAAAAATTGACGCCTCTTTGGTTGTTTACGGCGCGGCAAGAATTAGAGGGGAAAACACGCTGATATCTCCCGGGGTGAAACTGGGGCTAGAAGCGCCGGTTGCCTTGATTAATTGTCAGCTGGGCAGCGGGGTTGAGCTGAAAGGCGGATATTTTGCGGAATCTGTTTTTCTTAATCAGGTGATGATAGGGAGCGGCGCGCAGGTGCGTCCCGGTTGTCTTCTGGAAGAACAGTCCAGCGCCAATCATGCGGTCGGTATGAAACAGACCATTCTTTTTCCCTACGTCACGCTGGGCAGCCTGATTAATTTTTGCGATTGTTTCATGTCCGGCGGCACAAGTCGCAAGAATCACAGCGAGGTCGGCAGTTCATATATTCATTTTAACTACACGCCACAGCAGGACAAGGCCACGCCGTCTCTGATTGGGGATGTGCCGCGCGGCGTAATGTTGCGCGAGTCGCCGATTTTTTTAGGCGGACAGGGCGCCCTTGTTGGGCCGGTGCAAATCGCCTATGGCACGGTTATTTCCGCCGGGGTAATCTGCCGTAAGGATTGTCCGACAGAGGGAAAGCTGGTTTCTGCCTCTCCCCGCCGCGCTGCCACACGGAAATTTTATCCGGAAATTTATTCCGATATCAGCCGCAAAGTTGCCGCTAATATCGCGTATATCGGTAATTTGCTTGCGCTGCGGCAATGGTATCGCGACGTGCGCCGGGAATTTTTCGCGCGCGATAAATATGAAGAATGCCTGTATGCGGGAGCGCAAAAAGTTTTGAATGAAGCAGTAAAGGAAAGAATCAGGCAGATGAAAATATTCGCGCAGAATGTCGAAAAATCGGCAGTTAAAGAAAGAGAAATAAAAAACAAGTTTTCCGTTGAGGCATGGCGCTCGCAGGTAAGATTTTTGAAAAGCTGGCCGGCGATGGAAGAATATCTTTCCGGCGGTTATGAACAAAAAACTTCTGCAAGAAAAAAGGAATCGTTTCTTAAAATCATACAGAAGCAATCCGGTGGGGACGCCTCTTACCTGGATGTGATCAGGCTGCTTACGCCGCTGCAGGCGCAGAAGGGCAGCGCCTGGCTCAATGATATCGTTGAGGAGGCCGTTTCTGTATGCCTTGGTTTTTATCGGCGCGCAAAGTAACAGACAAAAATTCTCGAGGATCCTTTGAAAATAATAAAACAAATAGCCGCATTCCTCGGTAAGGTTAAGATATATATCGGTGTGTCACCGCGGCGGGCGCATGGTCCGGCGATTATTTTATTTCCTTTTTACCCGGGTCAGATTAATTGCGGCTTTGCCGGTCTTATGACTATAGTCAGCAGGGGGAATAACGCCGGTGAATTAACCGCGGACGCGGAGTTGGAAAGGTACGCAAAAGAAGTCGAAGCCAATGCCTTGCGTGAAGTTTTGAACAAAAAAAACGCGGCGGAAAAGTACCTCGGCAGCGCACGGGTCATGGAATTTCTGGAAAAGGCAGTAGCGGCGCTCAAAGAAGAAAAAGCGCAGCAGATTATTTTTTTTGACGCCGACAGAAGAAAGCGCCTCACCGGAATTGCCGCCGGCATGAAGTCGTTTTTGGCGCAGGAAGAAAAATTATTGGAGACGCAAGCCGCGCAATTTGTGTCCGCGGATTTGGAGGCAATCAACGGCCGACTGGTCGCCTTGAAAGATATCCAGTGGTCTTTGGAAAAAGACATTATTGATAATTTTGAAAAAATTGCGTCTTTGGCCGGCGCCGGTGAAAGCAATCTAAGTCCGGCCGCGTTTACCAAATATCGTAAAATAAATCTCTTGCTCAACGCGCTCGACCGTCTGGAAGTGCGCGGGAGGGATTCGGCTGGTTTGCAAATTTCTTTTTTATTTACCGAGAACAATCTGGATAAAATTCTTGCCGCTTTGAAGAGAAATAACCTGCATGATGATTATCTGCGACGAGCGGGCGAAGGCGAGCTGCTTCACGGATCTGTCTGTGTCACGCGGGGGATTGCACACGAAGGCCGGAAGGCATGCCAGGCGACTTTCACTTACAAAACTTTTTCCGTTGTCGGTGAGTTGGGCAGAAATGTTCGTGATCTAAGGAAAGCCATTCAAGATGACCTTATATTGCGTGAGTTTGCCGGCGCCGAGGCGTTGCTGGAAACAGCGCTCACGCACACGCGCTGGGCATCCGTCGGTTCGATCACTCAGGAAAATTGTCATCCGGTCAATAATTATAAAATAGGCGGCGCAGGGGGAAAATATCCTTTTTATAAAAGAGCAGATGCCGAAATCAACGTGGTCTTAAATGGCGATATCGATAATTACGCGTCATTGCGCGGCGCTTTGGAAAAAGACGCCGAAGTTATTTTGCCGGAAGTTACCACGGATACAAAAATTATCCCTTTGCAGGTGGAAAAATATCTTTTATCCGGTTTCGATCTGGCGGAGGCTTTTCGCCTGGCTGTGAATGATTTTGAGGGATCGCACGCGATCGCCTTAACCAGCGATCTGGAGCCGGGGCGCGTTTATCTGGCGCTCAAGGGAAGCGGGCAGGCGATTTACGTAGGTATCAGCGCCGACCAGTATATGTTTTCTTCGGAGCTCTACGGCCTGGTGGAAGTGACGCCGCAATTTGTGCAGATGAACGGAGAAGAAATCGCCGGCGGCAAAGGCAAAAAAGCGGGACAGATTTTTGTAATTGATCAAAATGCCGGCGGTTCTTTAATCGGTATAAAGGCTTGCGGTTATGACGGCACGGTCATTGAATTAAGAGAAAGCGACATAAAAAAAGCGCAGATTACCACGCGTGACATTGACCGCGGCGATTATCCGCATTTTTTCCTCAAGGAAATATCCCAATCCTCCGATTCCGTAAAACGAACGCTGCGCGGCAAGTATCTGATTTCCCCTGCCGATAAATCCATGCCGCAGGTCAATTTTAATTTGGGCGCGGATGTTGTTCCGGATAATGCGCGCCTAGGCCTGCAAAAAGGCCGAATAAAAAATATCATCATTATCGGACACGGGACGGCGGCCGTCGCCGGCAGCGCCGTGGCGGATATTATGGGAGTTTATTTGCGCGATTGCGGCATCAACGTCAGCGCCAAGGTGGCCTCGGAAATGAGCGGATTTTTGCTCAGAGACGACCTGTCCGACACGCTGGTGATTCCGATTACGCAGTCAGGGACAACGACCGACACAAACCGCGCCGTGGCCATGGCCCGCGAAAGAGGCGCGTGCATCATTTCAATTGTCAACAGACGCCAATCCGATATCACCGGCAAATCGCACGGGGTGCTGTATACAAGCGACGGACGCGATATTGAAATGTCCGTGGCTTCCACTAAGGCTTTTTATTCTCAGATTGTCGCCGGACAGATTCTGGCGCTGTTTTTTGCGCAGTTGATGAAAACGAGAAGCGATGATTTTATCGTCGGTGAACTGCGTAAACTGGAGAGCGCGCCGCGGCTGATGAATCGTGTCTTTGAAAAACGGGATGAGATCGCCGCGACAGTTCGTAAAACAATTTCCAAAAAATTCTGGGCCGTGGTGGGCAGCGGGCCCAATAAAGCCGCCGCTGATGAAATTAGAATCAAGCTCAGCGAGCTTTGCTATAAAACGATTTCCGCCGACATTGTGGAAAATAAAAAGCATATTGATTTGTCCGCTGAGCCCCTGATATTGGTTTGCGCCGCCGGGAGCCCCCAGCCGGTTTTGGAGGATATTGTCAAAGACGTGGCGATTTTTAAGGCTCATAAGGCGGCGGTAGTTGTTTTCGCTCCGGAGGGAGACAGACGTTTTGAGGGAAGCGCTGACGCGGTGGTGGAGATACCCGACTCTTCCGGCACGCTGTCGGTGATTCTTAATGCGTTGGCGGGCCATCTCTGGGGATATTATGCCGCGTGCGCCATTGATGCGGAGGCGCAAATATTCAGGGAATTCCGCAATCAGCTCAACGGGGTGCTTGCCGCGCAGACAAAAGCCGGATATTCGCTATACGAAAAAATAAGCGATGTGCGTATGCGCGGGTTGGTAAATAATTTTTATCATACGTTCAACCAGCACCGTAATAACGGGGCGTTCAATCTTCTGGGCGTAAAAACTATTTCCGATCTGGCGCTTCTCATGAAATATGCCGCCGGCAAATTACCGCTGGATGATTTTCAGCAGGAGTTTAAACACGAAGAGGGGTTTGCTTCGCCGCTGGACTTGCTCGATGTCACGCTGGGAAAGGCGATAGACGAGCTGACGCGGCCGATTGACGCCATTCGCCATCAGGCCAAGACGGTGACGGTAGGCACAAGCCGCAAGGAAAAAGCGCTGACGGGGATAATTTTTGCCACTCTGGAGAAGCTTAAAATATCCGTGAAGAATCTGACTTATAAAAATATTATTTCCATCGGCAGAATGCAGCCGGCGATTTCTGCCGTGAAAGGCCACACGCTTTATGGCGTGAGTAACCTCGATGAGGTGGGGAATCCCAAAGATGATTCGACTATTGTGATTTTGGAAAAAGGTGGAATTGCCAGGCAGATGAAATCACGGGCGGAGAAATCAAGTGAGCTTATGGGGACGAAAAGAACCATCGTCAGCACCGCCAATGTTTATGTGGGCCGCGGCAAGCTCGATGGCGCGTCCGTCTTGATTTTGCCGCTTTTGGGGGAGAAAGGATTTGCCGAAAAACTGCTTTTGCTGCATATTGAGTACAACGATTTGTTGCCGCTTGCGGAGAAAGCGGAGGCGCTTGGCTACCGCTATAATGACATACGCAACATGGTCAGTGAATATAACATCGCCTGGCGTGATGAATATCTGGAAAAAATACCTCTGGCGGACCTGTTCGGGGAAACAATCGAAAATCTGGCCGGGCGCATCGTGCAGAATCTGCAAAGAGAGCGCGCGTGAGGATATTGCGCCTGTGAATATTTCGGAGATGGCCGAGTGATTGAGGGAAAAATATGAAAACGAAATTTATTTTTGTAACGGGCGGAGTTCTTTCTTCTCTGGGCAAAGGCCTGGCGGCCGCATCCATTTCGGCGCTTTTGGAATGCCGTGGTTTGAAAGTCACCAACCAGAAGCTTGACCCTTACATCAATGTGGATCCTGGAACAATGAATCCCTTCCAGCATGGAGAGGTGTTTGTGACCGATGACGGCGCGGAAACGGATCTTGATCTGGGACACTACGAAAGATTCACCTCCACCAGCATGGGCAAATGCAACAATCTTACCACCGGACAGGTCTATTATTCCGTGATCAATAAAGAAAGGCGCGGCGATTATCTGGGTAAAACCGTGCAGGTTATTCCTCATATCACCAACGAAATTAAAGAATTTATCGCCGCGACGGCGCAGGGGTTTGATGTATCCATCGTGGAAATTGGCGGCACGGTGGGGGATATTGAAAGCCTGCCTTTTTTGGAGGCCATACGCCAGTTCCGCAATGAGGCAGGCAAACAAAACGCCATTTTCATTCATCTCACCTGGGTTCCTTTTATTAAAACCGCCGGCGAGGTCAAAACCAAGCCCACCCAGCACAGCGTAAAAGCGCTCAGGGAAATCGGCATTCAGCCGGACATTCTTCTGTGCCGCACGGAGGATTTTCTCTCTGAAGACATCAAGGCGAAAATTGCGCTTTTCTGCAATGTCGAGGTTTCTTCGGTTTTCACGGCAAAAGATGTGAGTTGTATTTATGAAGTGCCGCTGATTTTTCATCGTGAGGGCTTGGATGATAAAATTGTCGATTTGCTTAATATCTGGACTGGGCAGCCGCATCTGGAAGCGTGGGAAGAAGTGGTCAGGAAGTTTCAGCAACCGGCGCGGGAGGTTTGCGTGGCGATTGTGGGGAAATATGTGAATCTTACCGATTCATATAAAAGCCTGAACGAGGCGCTGGTGCACGGCGGCATCGCCAATGACTGCCGGGTGCGTCTGCAATTTGTCGATGCGGAGAAAGTCGAACAGGAAGGGCCGGAAAAATATCTTTCCGCGGTGGACGCGGTGCTGGTGCCGGGAGGATTTGGCAGCCGCGGTATCGAAGGGATGATCAGCGCGGTGCAATACGCGCGCGAAAACAAAATCCCTTATTTCGGCATTTGTCTGGGCATGCAAATGGCCGTAGTCGAATTTGCCAGAAATGTGTGCAAGCTGAATAAAGCCAACAGTTCGGAATTTGACAGCGCCACGCCCCATCCCGTGATTGATTTGCTGCCTGAACAGCGCCAGGTAAAAGATAAAGGCGCGTCCATGCGTTTGGGTGCCTGGCCTTGCACGGTCGAAAATAAATCTTTTGCCTACGATGCCTACGGGCAGAAAGAAATTTCCGAGCGTCACCGGCATCGCTATGAATTTAATAACAGTTATAAAAAGAAACTGACGGACAAAGGTTTGCGCATAACGGGCGCGTCGCCGGATGGACGTTTGGCGGAAATCGTGGAAATAAAAGACCATCCATGGTTTTTGGGCTGCCAGTTTCATCCGGAATTTAAGTCGCGCCCGACGAAGCCGCACCCGCTTTTCAGAAAATTTATTGAAGCAGCGCTTAGGTATGCCCAGGGAAAAACAACTAGCTAACCGCCGGTAAAATCCCGCCGTAAATGTTATTAACGCCGCCAACTGAAAGTTGGCGCTGCGGAATATTATGATAGTGAGAAAAATGAATCTAAAAGCAAAAAAAGAAGACATGGAAAGAATATTTCATCCCCGACGGCTCGCCATTGTTGGCGTTTCCACGGATGGCGGGGCACGCGGCTTCGGTATCGGGATGCTCGTTGGTCTTCAGGCGATGGGATTTGAGGGCGAGGTCTTCCCCGTTAATCCCAAAGGCGGCAGTTACGCCGGCCTGAATTTTTACAAGAAAGTTGAAGATATTCCCGGGCAAATTGATTTTGCCATTATTGCCGTGGCCGCCAAAGATGTGCCGGAAGCGCTCGAGGCCTGCCGGAAAAAGGGAGCCGCCGGAGCGGAAATTTTATCCGCCGGTTTCAGCGAACTGGCCACGAAAGAAGGCAGGGAACTGGAACACAAGATCAGCGAAATCGCCGACCGGGGCATCCGTGTGGTCGGACCGAATTGTTTCGGCATTTATTGCCCGGGCAGCGGCCTGACGCTTTTACCCGGTCCCGATCTTTCACGGATCAGCGGGCCGGTGGCATTCCTGTCGCAAAGCGGTGGTATGGCCATCGATTTGGCGCATAAAGGCAAATGGATGGGGCTTAACTTCAGCAAAGTAGTCAGTTTCGGCAACGGCGCCGACCTGCGGGAAGTGCAGCTACTGGATTATCTTACTGAGGATGATGAAACGGGTGTTATCGGCATGTACATGGAAGGCATCAAAGACGGCGAGGCCTTTTTTAACGCGATTAAAAAAGCGACGAAAAAAAAACCAGTTGTTGTCTGCAAGGGGGGGCTTTCCGCAGCCGGGCAGCGCATGGTAGTAAGCCACACGGCCTCCATGGGAGGCAGCCGCGTTATCTGGGAGTCGGTATTAAGGCAGGTTAATGCAATACAGGTGCAGAATCTGCAGGAGCTGGCCGAAGCCTGCCTGGCTTTTTGTTTCCTGCCGCCCAAAGTATTCCGGCGCCTTTCCGTTATTGGCGGCGGCGGCGCGCTGGGAGTTACGGCCTGCGATGCCGCGGAAAAGTTTGGCATGGAAATTCCCGCTCTTGAGCCTGTTGTCAGAAAAAACGTGGAAGAGCTTTTGCCCAAACCCGGTTCCAGCGGCGCCAATCCCATAGATGTGGCCAATCCTTTTGTGGAACCGAAAATTTTACAAAAAGTGCTGCACGCGGCAGCGCAGGATGAGCGGGTAGAGCTGCAAATAATAGTATCGCTTCTTTATCATTATAAAACCATGGCACGCATGCTGGGTAAACCGATTGCGCAGGTAGCGCCTTACCGAGAGCTCGCGGAATTGCTGGGCGGTGTCGTTAGAGAAACCGGTAAGCCCATAGTAGCGGTTCTGGCTAATCCCAAACGGGGAGTGGATGACCTGGATATCGTAGAGATGCTTGCCCTGGCAAGAGCGGAATTTATTAAAAATGGCCTGCCCGTTTTTGATGATCTGCATGAAGCCATCAGAGCCATCGGCCATGTAAACACTTATTATGAAAAAAGGATAAAAAATGAATCATAACAGCGCAGCAAACATAATTAAATCAGCCTTGGGTGAAAAACGAAGTTGTCTTTCTGAATACGAGGCAAAACTACTGCTTGCTTTTTACGGATTGCCGGTGACCAGGGAAGTTCTCGTTAATAATGCGGATGAGCTTAAAGCAGCGGCGCGGCAAATAGGATATCCTTTGGCGTTGAAAGGATGCTCTTCTGAAATTGCCCATAAAACAGAGCAAGGCTTGATTCACTTGGGCATTCAAAGTGAAGGTGAAGCCCTGGTCGCGTTTGAGGAAATTAGAAAGAAATTGGCGGAAGGTCATGGCGCGGTCCTGGTGCAGGAAATGGTTCGGGGCAGCCGCGAGCTGGTCATGGGCATGACGCGCGATGAGCAATTCGGCCCTTGCGTCATGTTCGGGCTGGGGGGGATTTTTACCGAGATTCTTCGTGATGTTTCTTTTCGCAAGGCGCCTTTGAGCGAATTGGACGCGCGGGAAATGATGCGCGAAATCCGGGGCAATAAAATTATCGACGCTTTCCGCGGTATGCCGGCGGCCGATGCCAAAACGCTGGCGCAAATGCTGATTAGCCTGGGACGCATCGGGCTGGATTTCCGGGAAGTGAAAGAAATTGACCTGAACCCGGTGATTATTGCTGCGGATAAACCGGTGGTGGTTGACGCCCTGATTGTTTTGGGATGATTTGCTATTGCACGCTTTGCCCGGCGTAATTGCCGTTAATTGACGCAGTATAAAAATGATAACCGTTGCGGCCGTGCGCCTTTACGTAATACATTGCCACGTCGGCATTTCTCATTAGAATGTCGACATCCTGCGCGTCATCCGGATATATGGCAATGCCGATACTGACCGTTGAGACAATAGAACACCCGCCGCAAATGAAAGGGTTTTCAAAAGATTCCATAACGATCTTTGCCACTTCCAGCGCGTCTTCGGTTCGTTCGATTGCGGGCAGCAAAAGAATGAACTCGTCTCCTCCCAGACGGCAAAGAGTGTCGTTTTGACGCAGGCGGCCGGTCAGGCGTTTGGCAATTTCCTTGAGCAATTCATCGCCGATCATGTGTCCCAGTGAGTCATTCACGCTTTTGAAATTGTCCAGATCCAGCATCATCAAGGCCAGTTTGTGTTCGTTTCTTTTGGCCTGTGCCGTGGCCATTTTTAGTCGGTCCATTAAGAGCATTCTGTTGGGCAGGCCAGTGAGCAGATCATGCGTGGCCAGATAGTTTAACTGCTCTTCCGTTCTCTTTTGTTCTGTTACATCGTGTCCCACGCCGCGGAAACCGACAATTTTTCCTGTTTCGTCGAATTTGGGAAAGATGGATAATTGAAAGAACATTACTTTACCGTTCGGCCGGGTAAATTCGTAAGGATAATTTTTTATCGGCGTGCCCGTGTCATAGACCTGACGAAATACTTTAAATATTGAGCCGGATTGCTCTTTGCTGAGATACGACTTATAATTTAGGCCGAGCAGTCTCTCCCGCGGATAGCCGACACTGCGTACCACGGCGTCATTGATGAAAACGATGTTTCCCGCTAGGTCAATTTCAAA
Organism: Syntrophaceae bacterium UBA7520; assembly: GCA_002478265.1. Classification (GTDB taxonomy): domain Bacteria; phylum Desulfobacterota; class Syntrophia; order Syntrophales; family Smithellaceae; genus UBA4810. The sequence goes on along the minus strand of DLNC01000026.1, from coordinate 99,991 downwards.
ATACCACTCATCCACTTCATTGATGATTGTTCTGTATTTTTCTTCCGATTGGCGTATCGTTTCTTCCATTTTCCGGCGTTCGGTAACATCGCGCGAAACGCCGCGGAAGCCGATTGGTTTTCCTTGTGCGTCTCTGATCAGCGACGCGGAAGTCTCAGCGAATATTTTCGTTCCGTCTTTTTTAATAAATTCAAAATCCGCTGTGCGCACCGGCGCGCCCGTTTTGTAAATTTGGTTGTATATTTTATATAGTTTTTTGACGTTTTCTTCGTCCGTAAATATCCGATAATGCTGTCCGATTAATTCTTCCCTGGTAAAGCCCAGTCCCGTGTACATTGCCGTGTTGACATAGGTCAGGTTGCCGGCGAGATCCACTTCGAAGTAGCTTTCCTGCATGTTTTCCAGAATATTGCGCTGTTTTTCTTCCACCTGACGGATGGTTTCTTTTAATTGCTGTTGCGCGGTGATGTCCCAGCTGATACCGCGAAACCCCACCGGCTTTCCCTGTTTGTCGCTGAGGAGAGAAACGGAAGTTTCATTGAATCCTTTCGTGCCATTGGCCCTGATTATTTTGACCTGTAAATTGCGGATGGGCTTGCCGGTGCGATAGAGCTCTATGAATAAAGGCCTGATTATTTTTACGGTTTCCTCATCCTGAAATTGTCGGTGATTCATACCGATCAATTGCTCTCTGGCATAGCCGATGTGTCTGCATTCCGCGTCATTGACGAAGGTAACGGTGCCGTCCAGATCAAGCTCGAAGTAACCTTCGTTCATGTCCTCCAAAATGGTACGGTATCTTTCTTCGGAAAGCCGCAGGGCTTCTTCCATCACCTTGCGCTCCGTGACATCGCGTGTTATTCCCTTAAAACCGATAATCTTTCCATCTCTGTCGCGCAGTGGCGCCACCGAATCCTCGACAGAAAGCCTGGTGCCGTCTTTCCTGATGTTGATGAGGGAATATGATTTTACGGGCTTTCCCGTTTTATAAATTTCCATGAACACCCTGAAAACATAGTCATGTTGCTCCGGGGGGATGTAGTCTTTATAGCTCATGCCCATCAGTTCTTCTCTGGTATATCCCAGAGTCGCGCAGATCGCATCACTGGCAAATGTGAAATTACCTCTGAGATCAACCTCATAATATCCTTCTTCGATTTCCTCGATGACGGTGCGGTATCTTTCTTCAGAGCGTCTTAAGTCTTCCTCCATTTTTTTTCGCGCCGTAATATCCATGAAGCTGCCGAGCGCCGCGCGTTGACCGTTATAGGCAATCGAAGTGATCAGCTCCAGAATCCACATCACCTCGCCGTTTTTTCTGATATAGCGGTATTCATAGCCTTCGGATTTTTTCCCCTTCAGGCATTTTATGGCCTCTTGCCTGACTTTTTCTCTGTCGTCCGGATGGACATGAGCGAGAGAGTTTTTGCCGAGCAGATCACGGCCAGTGTAGCCGGTAATTTTTTTGTATAGGTGGCTGATATAGACGAATTTACCGTGCTGGACGATGTAAACACCCACGCCGATATTGGACGTAATGTTCTCCGCCAGCGCGAATAAATCGATCTGCTGTGAGGGTTTTTTACCGGTTCGTGTTTTCGGCATAAGCCAACTTCCGCAATTTTTTTACAAATAAAAAAGTATTTATTTTGCCTAAAAAAGCGCAATAAATTGGCTAATTATAAACTAATTTGCTTAAAAAAACAGCTCGCCCCGGATTGCCTGAACAGTGGATGAAGTTGCTTATCGGAAGAAAAAAATCATGTCAAGAAAATATATATGGTGGCGTGATTTTTTTGTCAGTCTCAAGATCAAAATTGTTGTTTTCTAAACGTGGAGAAATAATGGCAATTTTTTCAGGATTTAATAATCAATCTAGTTATTTAGGAGCTTGGGGGTATTTACAAAAAAGCAATTTTAACGAGATTTGGCCGCAAAAAGTTCATAATTGGTTCAGTATTTGCAAATTAATGTGAAAAGCAATAAAAAATGATTGATATTAGAACAATTTTGTAACAAAATACAAACGTCCTTTCAGGATACATTATGGTCAATACTGTAAAAAAACTTTCACCGGAGAAGGGAAATAAATTGAGCATTCATAGTTACGAGGAGCTTGCCGCCCTGCATGCAATTTCTCGAATTTTGGCTTTGCCGGGGGAACTGCGCGATCAGTTGGAAAAGGTGTTACAGGAAATGAGTTCGCGCCTGGGCATGCAAAGAGGCATGATTTCGCTTCTGGATAGAGAAAAAAAGGAAGCATGGCTGGATGTGGCGCATGACGTTAATATTGAAGGTCTTGATGTCACTTACAAAATCGGTGAAGGAATTACCGGCGAGGTTGCGCAGACTGGTCGGCCCATGGCAGTGGCAAACCTGGGCAATGCCACTCACTTTCTTGACCGCACCGGGGCGCGAAAACACCTGAACCGCTCGGAATTGGCTTTCTTATGCGTGCCAATCATTTATGATGAACAAGTTGTTGGAGTTTTATCGGCGGACAAGGTGGCTTTGGAAGTCGAAAATTTGGATAAAGAACTGGCAATGCTTTCTTCTGTAGCCGAATTGATGGCTAAATCAGTGCATATGCGGGCGCTGGAGGAGGAAAACAGAAGGCTCAAAAAAATCGTCGGGCAAAACCGCACGCCGTCAATGGAAGTTATCGGTCATTCCAAAGCTATGCAGGAAGTGTTTGGTCTTGTGGCGCAAGTGGCTGATTCCAATACAACTGTTCTAATTACGGGTGAAACCGGCACAGGCAAAGAGCTGATTGCCCGCGCCATTCATAAAAACTCGCCCCGCAATGGCGGGCCTTTAGTGCAGGTTAACTGCGCAGCGATCCCCGACACGCTCATTGAAAGCGAGCTTTTTGGCCATGAAAAAGGCGCGTTTACCGGCGCTTTGCACACACGACGCGGGCGGTTTGAGGAGGCGAATGGCGGCACTATTTTTCTCGATGAGGTGGGAGAACTCTCCGCCGCCGCGCAGGTTAAGCTTTTGCGCGTTTTGCAGGAAAAAAAGTTTCAACCCCTGGGCTCTTCGCGTGTGATTAATGTAAATGTGCGGATTATCGCGGCAACCAACCGTAACCTGGAACAGGATATTTTGGCCGATCGTTTTCGAGCAGATCTTTTTTACCGTCTGAATGTCTTTCCGATTTATTTGCCGCCTTTGCGCGACCGGGGAAGCGATGTTATTCTCCTGGCTGACCATTTTGTCCTCAAATACAGCAAGGAAATGAGTAAAAATGTCAAACGAATTTCCACCGCGGCGATTGAGTCGTTTCTTTCCTATAAATGGCCGGGCAACGTTCGTGAACTGGAAAATTGCGTCGAGCGCGCCGTATTGCTGACAAAAACAGATACCATTGACTGCGTTCATTTGCCGCCTTCTTTACAAATCAGGGAATCGGACTTCGGCAAAAAGGAGCGCAGTAAGCTCTCATCGGTCGTTGAAGCACAGGAGAGAGCTTTAATTATCGAGGCCTTGGAAGAAACAGGCGGAAATCAGACCAAAGCGGCTAAGATGCTCGGTACAACCAAAAGAATTATTCAGTATAAGATATCCAAAATGGGGATTAACGCGAAATTGTTTCGTAAAAAAAAGTAATAGGATGCTCAAAACTGTTCTTCAATGAAAAAGGCGCTAATAAACAGCTCAAAAATGTTGATAAAAAACTGATAAATACAAAATTGTTCTTTTTTTAAAAGTTGTAAAAGACCATTAAGAGTATAAAGACTTAAAAACCAAATAGAAACAAAATTGTATTAAAATAAAAAATCTGGCACGGCTTTAGCAGTTATTTTTTGTGCTTTGGAGAGTGGATTTAAAAAGGGAGAAAAATTTATGTGTCGATTGTTTGCCATAACTTCTAATGAGCCTCTTTCTCCGATGGCGGCGATTCGCGCCATTGATGTCATGAAAGAGGGGCATGATGGTTCAGGCGTCGGCCTTTTTCTTACCGATCTGGGCGGTGAATTCGAAAAGTTTAAAAACGAGCCGATTCTTTCCGGAATATTTTCCAACGAAGGAATCAAGGCTCTCGACCGTTTCATGATCGATCAGGATTTTATGGTGAAGTATAAACTTTCCATCCGGCCGGGTAAAAATCCTCCGGAGGGCACGCCCAAAAGAGATAATTATGTTATTCGCGTTTATGAGTATCCGGCGGAATGGGAAGGTTTAAGCAAGGAAGAAATTCAGTTCCGTCTGATGATGGTGCAGCTACAACTGCGGCAAATGGGCGAAAAGGATGAATCGATGCTGGTTTTCAGTTTCTGGCCGGATGTCATCATGATCAAGGAAGTGGGCGATCCGCTGGCGATTGCCCAGTACCTGGGGCTCGACCGGCGCGAACTTGCCGCGCGTGTAATCATGAGCCAGGGAAGGCAAAACACGAATTACGCAATCAATATTTATGCCTGCCATCCTTTCTTCATTCAAGGTTTTTCCACGATGACGAACGGCGAAAACACGGCATTCGTGCCGATTAGGGAATTTCTGATGTCGCGCCAATTCCCCGGCTATACCGGTTATCAGTCCGATTCCGAAGTTTTTACGCACATTATGCACTACATGCAAAAGCAGTTGGGTTTGGGCATCGAAATGTACAAGCACATTATCACGCCGCTCAAAGATGAGGAACTGGATAAGCACCCTAACGGTTCATGGCTTAGAAAACTCAAGCAAGTCTGCCGGCCGCTGATTATTGACGGTCCTAATTGCGTTATCGGTTGCCTGCCGGATAAGTCTCTGTTCATGGTGCAGGATTCCAAAAAATTAAGGCCGGGTGTGGTCGGAGGACGCCCGGGAATTTTCGCCTTTTCCTCGGAGATGTGCGGGTTGGACGCGGCCATTCCCGAACGCGATATTAACCTCGATGATCAGCCGATGAAATATGAAACTTTGCTTATTCGCCGCGAGCGGCAGGAGATAGAAAAATGGAATCAATGGGAAACATTGCCCCATCTACGTTAAGTGTCAAGGATTTGCCCTGGCAAATTCTCTGGAACAAAGAGAAATGCACGCTGTGCGGCAACTGTACCAGTGTCTGCCCGGTGCGGGCCATTGAACTGGGCGTGCACCGCAAGCGCGCGTTGCAGGTGCCCATCGGTTTGGAACAAAAAGCGACTAATTTGTTTTCCGTTTATCACGGCATCGATCAGCGCACGGATGCCGCGCATGCCTGCGTGGGTTGCGGCATGTGCGCGCTGGTGTGTCCCAACAGCGCGATTATACCGCTGCGCGCGGATGAAAGCGACAAGCTACGTTTTCATGTCAATCAGGGAGGCGAGCCGCGCCGGCGCGGCGGCCGGCGCAATGCTCCGGAAAGCGTGCTGGATAAAATCAAGTTTGTGCGCATCTCCATGCTGACCGACCCGGCCCTCGACGCGGGTCGCCATGAATTTGAACTGCGGACGCTTTTGGGCAGAATATTGCCGCCGGAAGAAATGCTCAAGGCAAGCAGCGACAACGGCTGGATGCCTCCGGTGCGGGAAATTTATCCCCTGATTATCGGCAGCATGTCTTTTGGCGCCTTGTCTCCCAACATGTGGGAAGGGCTGCAGATGGGCGTCGCGTATCTCAATGAAGAAATAGGAATGCCGGTGCGCATCTGCACGGGTGAAGGCGGCTGCCCGCCCCGGCTGCTCAAGTCCAGATTTTTGAAATATGTTATTCTGCAGATAGCGAGTGGTTATTTCGGCTGGGACGAAATCATTCATAGCTTGCCGCAGATGAAGGAAGACCCCTGCGCGGTGGAAATCAAGTATGGCCAGGGTGCCAAGCCCGGCGACGGGGGTCTTTTGATGTGGTACAAAGTCAATAAACTAATCGCGGCCATCCGCGGTGTGCCGCAGGGGGTGAGTCTGCCCAGTCCGCCCACGCATCAGACCAAATATTCGATTGAAGAAGCGGTGGCCAAGATGATTCAGTCCATGTCGATGGCCTGGGGATTCCGCGTGCCCGTGTATCCGAAAATTTCCGGCACCAGCACCGCGCTGGCGGTTTTAAATAACCTGACACGTAACCCCTACGCCGCGGGGCTCGCCATCGACGGCGAAGATGGCGGCACCGGCGCCGCTTACAATGTTTCCATGGATCATATGGGGCATCCTATTGCCAGCAACCTGCGCGACGCCTATCTGAATCTGGTTAAGCTGGGCAAGCAAAATGAAATTCCGCTTTTTGCCGGAGGGGGTATTGGCAAAAACGGCAATCTGGCCGCCAATGCCGCGGCGCTGATTATGCTGGGCGCCAGCGGGGTGCAGATCGGCAAATATGTCATGCAAGCCGCCGCCGGCTGCCTTGGCTCAGAGTCCGACCGCTGCAACATCTGCAATATCGGTCTTTGCCCCAAGGGTATTACTTCACAGGATGCCCGGCTGGATCGCCGCCTTGATCCGGAAAAAGTGGCGCAGCGCGTTGTTGACGTTTTTTTAAGTTTTGATGCGGAACTAAAAAAGATTGTCGCGCCGCTGGGACGCTCCACATCTTTGCCTATCGGTATGTCTGATGCGCTGGGCATCAATGATGCCAGTGCGGCCCAAAGGCTGAGCATAAAGTATGTTTTATAAAAAAGGTTTGAGCAAAATTGATGAAAAAAGAAACCATTAAAATCGCCGGCCGGGAAAATGACGCGCGTGTTGAATCGCGGATTCTGGAAGAGCGTATCCAGCGCGCCGTGGCGGAGGGCTACAGCCAGATCGAAGTTACCGCCTATGGCCAACATGGCATCGGCGGGCGTCTTTGGCGCAGCGGCGGTGGCCGGATAAAGGTGAATATTTTGGGAACGTCCGGACAAAGGGTTGGTTCCATGGGGTTTGCCGGAACGTTTATTGAGGTTTTTGGTCCGGCCTCGGACGATATCGGCTGGCTTAACGCCGGCGCGGAAATTATCGTGCGCGGCGACGCGACCAACGGCGCCGGCAACGCCATGGCGCAGGGGAAAATTTATGTCGAAGGCGATATCGGCGCGCGCGGCATGACGATGACCAAGCACAACCCGCGTTTTGAGCCCCCGGAGCTTTGGGTTTTTGGGAAAACCGGGGATTCTTTTGCGGAATTTATGGCCGGCGGCACTGCCGTAGTCTGCGGTGTCGGCGCGGAAAAGGAAAATAATGTTTTGGGCTACCGCCCCTGCGTGGGCATGGTCGGCGGGAAAATATTTTTCCGCGGCAAACAAAGTTCCTACAGCCAGGCTGACGCCCGCCTGATTGCCGATTTGCCGGATGAGGAATGGAAATGGCTTAAAAGCAATTTGAAAATATTTTTGGAGGCCATAGGCAAGCAATATCTGTATGGCGAGCTTTCCGCCAAACGTTCCGACTGGCGCATGCTGATTGCCCTCAAGCCCTATGAGAAAAAGGGCAAGCAGCTTCGCCCCATGTCCGCCTTCAAGCTGGAGGCATGGGAGAAAGAGCTGGGCCCCGGCGGGTTGATTGGTGATTTAACCAGTGAAGACCGCTCGCCCATCGGCGTCATCACTACCGGTGAACTGCGCCGTTACGTGCCGGTATGGGAAAATGAAAAATATCTACCTCCCTGTCAGGCACACTGTCCAACGGGAATTCCCGTGCAAAAGCGCTGGGCGCTTATTCGCAAAGGTAAGATCGAGGAAGCCGTTGATCTGGCGCTCAACTATACTCCTTTTGCAGCTACCGTTTGCGGTTATCTGTGTCCCAATCTGTGCATGCAACACTGTTCGCGGCAAATCGTCAATTTGCCCGCGGTGGACATTCGGGTTTTGGGCAAGGCCTCGCTTGAGGCCGGTATTCCGCAGCGCGCGGCGACGACCGGCAGAAAAGTGGCCATTATCGGCGGCGGCCCGGCGGGGCTTTCCGTAGCTTGGCAACTGTGGCTGGCCGGTCACGAGCCGGTGATTTATGAGAGCAAAAAACAGCTGGGCGGCAAGATTGCCGAAACTATTCCTAAAAGCAGAATTCCTGATGACGTTTTTGCGCAGGAAATAGCAAGGCTCGCTAATAATATTCCACATATTCATTTGGATGCGGCTCTGACCAGGGATAAATTCAAAAAACTGAAAAACGATTTTGATTTCATTGTTATTGCCACAGGTGCCACTAAACCACGCAAAATTCCTGTGGAAGGAATAGAAAGGGCAGTGACCGCATTGGATTTTCTGCGGCAAAGCAAGCTCGACATCGCTAAGGTGGGTGAAAAGGTGGTGATTATCGGCGCGGGAAATGTTGGCTGTGACGCCGCGGCGGAAGCCGCGCGCTTGGGCGCCAAAAAAATTACGCTGGTTGATGTTCAGAAGCCCGCTTCTTTCGGTCCGGAAAGGCGCAGCGCCGAGGCAGCCGGGGCGAAATTTATCTGGCCGCGCTTTACCAAAGCCATCAAGAAAACCGGCGTGGAGCTTGCGGATGGCGAATTTTTACCCGCAGATACAGTTATTATCGCTGTCGGCGATTCGCCTGATCTGATGTTTTTGCCGGAAAACATCGCTACAAAAGACGGATATATTGTGGCGGACGAAAATTTCCGTACCAGCGACGAACAGGTCTACGCGATCGGCGATTCCGTCCGCCCGGGGCTGTTAACTGAAGCAATCGGCGCGGGGCGTGTTGCCGCCGCCGCTATTGACGGTATACTTAAAGGAATAACGGAGACTTACGACCAGCTTCCGCAGATAGACGTGCAGAGGGTGAAAACACAGTATTTCGATGCGCGCGAAACCGGCAGCGCCGATGTTAAGTCCTGCGCCGCGCAGTGCGCTTCCTGCGGCGCCTGCCGTGACTGCGGCTTGTGTGAAGTAATCTGCCCGCAGGGGGCAATTTCGCGAAGAGCGCGTGGCGATGACGCCTACGAATATGTTGTTGACGATGAGTCATGTATCGGCTGCGGTTTTTGCGCCGGGGCCTGCCCCACCGGCGTCTGGTATATGGTGGAAAACAAACCTTTGGAATAAAAATAAAATAAGGATGGTAATATTATGAAAAAAACGAAAGTAACAATTGCTGCAGAAAGACAATACACAATCGAAAAAGAAAAATTTGTCCCGGTTTCGCAGTATTTCGGGGAAGATACTTTCAGCCATAAGGTAATGAAAGAAAAGCTTCCCAAGGATGTTTTCAAGAAAATTATTGCCGCGATAAATGAGGACGCGCCGCTGGACGCGGAAACGGCCAACGTTGTCGCGCACGCGATGAAGGAATGGGCGTTGGAAAAAGGCGCCACTCATTTCGCGCACTGGTTTCAGCCGATGACGGGCATCACGGCGGAAAAGCACGACGCTTTTGTTGATCCGGTCGCGCCGGGAGAAGTGATTGAGAGATTTTCGGGAAAGCAGCTGGTACAGGGCGAACCGGACGCGTCATCCTTTCCGTCCGGCGGTATCCGCGCGACTTTTGAAGCGCGCGGCTATACCACCTGGGATATGTCTTCGCCCGCTTTCATAAAACGGCACGGTATTTCCACGACGCTTTGCATTCCGACCGCATTTATTTCCTATACCGGACAGGCCCTCGATAAAAAGACACCCCTGCTTCGCTCGATACGCGCTTTAAGCAAAAGCGCCGTGGCTATGTTGAAACTCCTCGGCGCGAAAGACGTGAAAAAAGTTTATTCCAATCTGGGGCCGGAGCAGGAATATTTCCTGATAGATATGGATTATTACTATAAACGCCAGGATCTGGTCCTGGGCGGGAGAACCGTGGTCGGCGCGCCGCCGGCGAAAGGGCAGGAGCTGGAAGATCAGTATTTCGGCAGTATTAAAGAGCGTATATCATCTTATATGCATGATGTTGAAGAAGAGCTTTTCAAGCTCGGCATTCCCGCCAAAACCCGACATAATGAAGTCGCGCCCAGCCAGTATGAAATCGCGCCTGTCTATGAAGAGGCGAATCTGGCTATTGATCACAACCAGCTGGTGATGGAAACACTGCGTTCCGTCGCCAAAAAGCACCATCTGGCGGCGCTTTTGCATGAAAAGCCGTTTGCTAAAATCAACGGTTCCGGAAAACACGTCAACTGGTCGATGTCCGACAACAACGGCAACAACCTGCTCAATCCCGGCTCCACGCCGCAGGATAACATTCATTTTCTGGTATTTTTGATCGCGACGGTGCGCGCCGTTTACAGGCATGCCGATATTCTACGCGCTTCCGTCGCTTCTTACGGCAACGATCATCGCCTGGGCGCCAATGAAGCCCCGCCGGCCATTATTTCGGTTTTTCTGGGAGACCAGCTGACACAAATATTGGAGAGCATCGAGCAAGGAACAGTGACAAAAGCAACCAACGCGGAGATTATCGATCTGGGAATTTCGTCGCTTTATCAGGTGAGCAAGGACAACACCGACCGCAACCGCACCTCGCCTTTCGCGTTTACGGGCAACAAATTTGAATTCCGCGCGGTGGGATCGTCCCAGTCTATCTCCACGCAAATCATCGCGCTCAATACCATTGTCGCGGAAAGCATCGATGATCTGGCCAAAAAAATAAAAGCAAAAGGCGCCGATAACATAAATAAGGCCGTGTTTGAAGTCCTGAAGGAAGAAATCAAAGAAATAAAGCCGATTCTTTTCAACGGCGATAATTACAGCAAGGCATGGGAGGAAGAAGCGGCAAAAAGAGGCCTGCCCAATGAAAAAACAACACCCTCCGCGCTCAAGGCGCTGGTCACGGAGAAAGCGCTGAGTCTTTTTGAAAAATACGAAGTGCTTTCCCGGGTGGAGCTTAAATCCCGCCAGCTGATACATCTGGAACGCTACATAAAGGATATGGAGATTGAAATAAAATGTCTCCACAATATCTGCATGAATCAGATTATTCCGGCGGCGATAAATTATCAGAAAAGACTGGCGGAAGCGATCAACGCCACCAAGGAAGCGTTGGGCAGCGCGGCGGTTGTTTCTTCGCAGGTGGAACTGCTCAAAAAAGTCATGGATCTGATCAATAATGTTTATGCCACGGATAAGGAGATACAGGCGAGAGTCGAGGCGGCCTGCGGCGTTCATGACGAGCAAAAGAAAGCCGAGATGCTAAGCTCCAAAGTCAAACCGAAAATGGATGAAATGCGCGATTACGTGGACGCCCTGGAAGGTCTGGTGGATGACGAAATATGGCCGCTGCCGAAATTCTGGGAGATTTTGTTCATTAATTAATCAATTGTCCTGATGGAGGAGGTAAAATAATCGCCTCCTCCATCATAGATGTTGACTCTGCGCGGGAAAAAAGATAGAAGCGCCTGCCTGTAAAGACAGGTATGAAAAACTTTCTTTTCAGTTGGAGATAATTTTTTTAATGCCCCTCTTAAACAAGCAACACCGGGCAATTCTGGTTCTGGAGGATAAAAGCGTTTTTAATGGTTTTGCTTTCGCGGGAGAGGGCGAAACTATGGGCGAGGTTGTTTTTAACACCGGCATGACCGGCTATCAGGAAGTAATCACCGATCCGTCATATAAAGGACAAATTGTCGCGATGACCTATCCGCTCGTGGGCAATTACGGCATCAACAATGAGGATATGGAATCGGCCGGCATTCACCTGGAAGGGTTTATCGTGCGGGAATATCAGCCGCGTCCCAGCAACTGGCGGATGACCAAAAGTCTCAAATCATTTCTTGAAGAACGCGGAAAAATCGGCATGGAGGGCATCGACACGCGCGCGCTCACGCGCCGCCTGCGTCTGGCCGGCGCCATGAAAGGCATTATTTCCACCGTAAGTTTCTCGGTGGATGAGCTTTGGGAAAAGGTTAAAGTTTATCCTGGTCTTGTGGGACGCGATCTGGTGCGCGAAGTTACCTGCCCGAAGCCCTATCTTTGGGAGGGCGGTGCGCCGTGGCCGGATAAAATCCCCGCCAAAAAATCAGCGGCAAAACCGCGCGTGGTCGTGCTCGACTGCGGCGTGAAATACAACATTTTAAGGCTCTTGGAGAAAAACGGCTGCGAAGTAATTATCGTGCCCGCGGCGACAAGCGCCGAAGACATGCTTTCTTATCAGCCGGACGGCGTTTTGCTGTCCAACGGCCCCGGCGATCCGGCGGCGCTTTCTTATATTGTGGATACCGCGCGCGCCCTGCTCGGTAAAAAACCCATTTTCGGCATCTGCCTGGGGCATCAGATCATCGGCCAGGCCGTAGGCGGCTATACCTCCAAACTGAAGTTTGGGCACCATGGCATCAATCAGCCGGTAAAGAATCTGGAAACAGGCCGGGTGGAAATCACTTCCCAGAATCACGGATTTGTCGTCGTGCCGGATTCGCTGGAAGGAAAAGCCCAAAAAACTTTTACCAATCTCAATGACGCCACATCCGAAGGTATAAAACTTCCCGCGGCCATGAGCGTGCAGTATCATCCGGAGGCCGCGCCCGGGCCCAGGGATACGGAGTATCTCTTCGGAGAATTTGTCTCCATGATCAGGAAAAACAGGAGGGAAGCGCCTTGATTCTGATTATCGATTTCGGTTCGCAGTACAATCAGCTTATCGCCAGACGCGTGCGCGAACATGAGGTGTATTGTGAAATCGAGCCGCCCGGCATCAGCATTGACGCCATAAAAGAGCTGGCGCCGGAAGGGATTATTCTGTCCGGCGGTCCGGCAAGCATTTACGCCAAAGGCGCGCCGCGCGTGGATCGTAAAATCTTCAGTCTGGGCGTCCCGATTCTGGGCATCTGCTACGGCATGCAGTACATGATGGAAACGCTGGGCGGCAAAGTCATCGGCTCCAAAAAACGCGAATACGGTTTTGCCGAACTGAACATAAAAGAACAAAGTGGAATTTTTGCGGGTGTGGGAACAGCAACCACCTGCTGGATGAGCCATGGTGATTCAGTAGGCGCGCTGCCGGAAGGATTTGTCACTACCGCTTTCACGGACAATACACCGGTGGCGGCGGCCCAGGATGCCTCCCGGCGTTTTTACGGCCTGCAGTTTCATCCGGAAGTGGCGCACACCAAAGAAGGCAAAAAGATACTTTCCAACTTTCTTTTTGATATTTGCCGCTGCGAAAAATCATGGTCGATGAAATCATTTATTGAATATTCCCTCGATGATATTCGTGCCCAGGTGGGAAAAGAAAAAGTCATTTTGGGATTGTCCGGCGGCGTTGATTCATCTGTCGCCGCGGTGCTCTTAAATAAAGCCGTCGGCCGGCAGCTTACCTGTGTCTTTGTGGATAACGGCGTCCTGCGGGCAGGTGAAGCGGCGCGTGTCATCGAGATGTTCAAAAAGCATCTGCAGATTAATCTGCGTTTCGCGCGCGCCGGAAAAACCTTTCTGCAAAAACTCAAAGGCGTAACGGATCCGGAAAGAAAGCGCAAAATCATTGGCCGCACGTTTATCGATATCTTCGACAAAGAAGCGCGTAAAATCAAAGGGGTAAAATTTCTGGCGCAGGGGACGCTCTACCCGGATCTGATCGAATCGCGTTCCGCTTTCGGCGGCCCTTCCGCGGTGATCAAATCGCATCACAATGTCGGGGGGTTGCCCAAAACAATGAAGCTCAAACTCATCGAGCCGCTCAAGCATTTGTTTAAAGATGAAGTGCGGCTTCTGGGGAAAGAACTGGGGCTCCCTGATGATGTAATCTGGCGGCAGCCTTTTCCGGGGCCGGGTCTGGCCATTCGCATTATCGGCGAGGTCAACACCCAGCGCCTCAATGTCCTGCGTAAAGCCGACACAATTCTCTGGGAAGAAATACGCGCGGCCAATCTCTATTACGGACTGTGGCAGTCTTTCACTATTTTACTGCCGCTCAAAAGCGTCGGTATCATGGGCGATCAGCGCACGTATGAAAATATTGTGGCGATTCGCGCCGTGACCAGCGATGACGCGATGACTGCCGACTGGGCCAGGCTGCCGCATGAGCTTCTGGCGCGCGTGTCCAACCGGATTATCAATGAAGTGCGCGGCATCAACCGCGTGGTTTATGATATCAGCTCCAAACCGCCCAGCACAATCGAGTGGGAATAGAAATTGCCGAAGCGAACAGATATAAAAAAAATCATGCTTATCGGCTCCGGGCCGATTATTATCAGCCAGGCTTGCGAGTTTGATTATTCCGGCACGCAGGCCTGCAAAGCGTTGCGTGAAGAAGGCTATGAGGTTGTGCTGATTAATTCCAACCCCGCGACCATTATGACCGACCCGGAAATGGCCGATTGCACCTATGTGGAACCGATCACGCCCGAGGCGGTGGAAAAAATCATCGCCAAAGAGCGCCCGGAGGCGCTTTTGCCCACGCTCGGCGGTCAAACGGGGCTTAACACGGCGGTGGCTGTGGCGGAGAGCGGAGTGTTGAAAAAATATAATGTGGAGATGATCGGCGCGTCACTCGATGTAATTCACAAGGCCGAGGATCGCGAGAAATTCCGCGCGGCCATGGAAAAAATCGGCCTGCGCGTTCCCAAAAGCGGTTTCGCGCGCAGCCTTGATGAAGTTCTGGATATTGCCTCAGAAATCGGATTTCCCATTATCGTGCGGCCATCCTTCACGCTCGGCGGCACCGGCAGCGGTGTGGCTTACAACCGTGAAGAGCTAATGCAGATTGCCAAAGCGGGACTCGAGGCCAGTATGATTACCGAAGTCATGCTGGAGGAATCGGTGCTGGGCTGGAAAGAATATGAACTGGAAGTGATGCGAGACCGCGCGGACAATGTCGTCATTATCTGTTCGATAGAAAATATTGACGCCATGGGCGTGCACACGGGGGAATCGATTACCGTCGCTCCGGCGCAGACGCTTACGGATCGTGAATATCAGGTAATGCGCGACGCGGCCATCGCCATCATGCGCGAAATCGGCGTGGAAACAGGCGGCTCCAATGTGCAGTTTGCCGTTCATCCGCAGACCGGCGAGATGATCGTGGTGGAGATGAATCCACGCGTGTCGCGTTCGTCGGCGCTGGCTTCCAAAGCCACGGGTTTCCCCATCGCCAAAATCGCGGCCAAACTCGCCTGCGGCTACACGCTCGATGAAATTCCCAACGACATCACGCGCGAAACAATGGCTTCCTTCGAGCCGACCATCGATTACTGCGTGGTGAAAATCCCGCGCTGGACGTTTGAAAAATTTCCGGAAACGGAGGATTTTCTGACCACTTCCATGAAATCGGTGGGCGAGACAATGTCCATCGGCCGCACTTTCAAGGAAGCCCTGCAAAAAGCCATCCGGTCGCTCGAGATTGGCCGGTTTGGTTTTGGCCAGAAACTGCCGCAAGACGCCATGCAGCGCCGGGCGCTCATCAAGGCAAAGCTCATCCGGCCTAACTCCCTGCGGCTTTTTTACACGGCGGAAGCGTTGCGCGAAGGTTTTTCCGTGGATGATGTTTATGAAATGACGAAAATAGACCCGTGGTTTCTGCATCAGATTTCCGATATTCTTGCCGCCGAAGAAGAAATTAAAAAATCCGCGCCTGACACTGGGCTTTTGCGCGCCGCCAAACAGATGGGTTTTTCCGATCATACTCTGGGCGCTCTCTGGAATAAAAGCGAAACAGAGATTCGGGACTGGCGCAGGCAAGAAAAGATTTTCCCGGTTTACAAACTGGTCGATACCTGCGCGGCGGAATTTGAGGCCTATACCCCATATTACTATTCCACCTACGAGCAGGAAAACGAAACCAGCCCATCAAAAAAGAAAAAAGTGGCGATAATCGGCGGCGGCCCCAACCGTATCGGCCAGGGCATCGAATTTGATTACTGCTGCGTGCACGCCTCTTTTGCCCTGCGTGAAGAAGGCGTAGAAAGCATCATGATTAATTCCAACCCGGAAACGGTCAGCACCGACTACGATACATCGGACAAATTGTTCTTTGAGCCGGTGACGCTTGAAGATGTTTTGCATATCATCCATACGGAAAAACCCGACGGCGTTATCGTCCAGTTCGGCGGCCAGACGCCGCTTAACCTCGCCCGCGGCCTGGAAGCGGCGGACGTACCGATTATCGGCACATCCCCTGATGCCATCGACCGCGCAGAAAACCGCGACAGGTTTCAGGAAATCGTCCGCAAACTTAAACTTAACCAGCCGGACAACGACACGGCCATGGACGTGGAAAAGGCGCTCGCGGCGGCGGCAAGGATCGGCTACCCGGTTTTAGTGCGCCCCTCTTATGTGCTGGGCGGCCGCTCGATGGAAATTGTTTATGACGCGACTACGCTGCGCAGCTTTATGGACAAGGCGCTGGAAGTTTCGCCGGGGCATCCGGTTCTTATCGATAAATTTCTGGAAGACGCCATCGAAGTGGATGTGGACGCTCTTTCCGACGGGACAACAACAGTTGTGGCCGGCATCATGGAACATATCGAAGAGGCGGGCATTCATTCGGGCGACTCCGCCTGTATTCTGCCGCCGGTGACAATTCCGCAGAATATCATCGCGCTTATTGAGGAGCAGACCAAAATGCTGGCTGCCGAGCTGGGCGTCATCGGCCTCATGAATATTCAATACGCGATTAAAGGCGGCAAGCTCTATGTGCTGGAAGTGAACCCGCGCGCCTCGCGTACCGTGCCGTTTGTCAGCAAAGCCATCGGCGTGCCGCTGGCGAAACTGGCCACCAAAGTCATGCTGGGAAAAACCCTGGCGCAACTTAACTTTACCAAACGAATTGCCCCTAAACACATCTCCGTCAAGGAAGCTGTTTTTCCCTTCAACCGTTTTCCCGAAGTCGATATTCTTTTAGGGCCGGAGATGAAATCCACCGGCGAGGTGATGGGCATTGATCATTCGTTTGGTTTGGCTTTTGCCAAATCGCAGATGGCCGCAGGATTCAAAGTGCCCACGTCCGGTTCTGTGTTTATCAGCGTGCATGATTATCATAAAGATAAAATTGCAGATGTTGCCCGGTCTTTTCAGAAAATGGGTTTTAAAATTCTCGCCACTAAAGGCACGGCTAAATACTTGAATGATCATGATATAAAAACGGAAATGGTTTGTAAGGTCAGTGAAGGCAGGCCGCATATCGTGGATTATATCAAAAACGGCGAAGTTCAGATGGTAGTCAATACCAGCATAGGGCGCAAATCATCGCGCGACGCCTATCACATCCGCCACGGCGCCTTGACTTATAACATTTTATACACCACCACCATCGCCGGCGCGCGCGCCCTGTGCGCGGCGGTGGCGGAACTGAAAAAAGAAGATTGGCAGGTTTGCCCCCTGCAGGAGTATTATAAAAAATAGTTTGTCATCGCGAGGTGCGCAGCGCCGTGGCGATCTAAAGCATGAGATTGCCTCGCAACCCATTCGCTTTGCTCAGGGCTTCGGCTCACCGCAATGACAGGGTTGAACTGATGTTAATAAGGGGAAAGTATTTTTTATGGAATCGTTATTCGAAGAAAAATTAGAGACATCCGCTTACCCCCGCGAGGAGTGCGGCGTGTTCGCCATCTACGGACATGAAGACGCCTCGCGCGTGACCTTCTTCGGCCTTTTTGCGCTGCAGCACCGCGGGCAGGAATCGGCAGGCATCGTCAGCTCCGACGGCTGTCAAGTTTACGAGCACAAGGGCATGGGGCTAGCCTCGGAAGTATTCCGTGAACCTAATCTGCAAAAACTGGCCGGGTCGCTCGCGATCGGGCATGTGCGCTATTCCACCACCGGCTCTTCCAACATTTCCAACGCCCAGCCATTTCTGGTGCATTTCGGCGAGGAATATTACGCGCTGGCGCACAACGGCAACATTCTCAACGCGCAGAAACTGCGCGAGGAGCTCGAAGACAGCGGCTCGATTTTTCAATCCACGATGGATAGCGAAGTCATCATTCATCTCATGGCGCATCATCTGAAAAAAGGGCTGGAAGAATCGCTCACCGCTTCGCTGGCGCGCGTGGAAGGCGCTTACTGCCTGGTGATGATTACGCGCGACAAAATAATCGCCGCGCGCGACCCGCGCGGTTTTCGGCCGCTGGCGCTTGGTAAACTAAACGGCTCCTGGGTGATTGCCTCGGAGACCTGCGCTTTTGATCTGATCGGCGCCGATTATATCCGTGATGTCGAGCCGGGAGAAATCATCATCATTGACGCAAAAGGTTTGAAAAGCCTGAGACCTTTCCCCAAAGTTAAAACGTGCCACTGTATCTTTGAACTCATTTATTTTGCCCGCCCGGACAGCCAGATTTTCGGTCAGAACGTGTATCTGTGCCGCAAGCGCCTGGGCCATGAACTGGCGCGCGAATACCGGCCAGACGTGGAAATTGTCATGCCGTTTCCCGATTCGGGCAATTACGCCGCGCTCGGTTACGCCGAAGAAAGCGGCATCACCTTTGAGATGGGCATGATCCGCAACCACTACGTGGGTCGCACTTTTATTCAGCCAACCCAGCCGATGCGCGATTTCGGTGTGCGCGTGAAACTCAATCCCGTAAAGCCCCTCCTGGAAAATAAAAAAGTTCTGATTGTGGAAGATTCAATTATCCGCGGCACGACCAGCCGCAACCGCGTGCAGAGCCTGCGCAAAACCGGCATCAAAGAAATTCATATGGCGGTAAGTTGCCCCCCCACTATTTATCCGTGCCCCTACGGCATTGATTTTTCCTCCAAAGGAGAGCTCATTGCCGCCGTCAAGGAAAACGAAAAAGCCATTGCCGAATTCATCGGCCTGGATTCCCTTCATTATCTCACGCTCGACGGCATGGTCCGCGCCACCGGCCTGGGCCGGAATAATTTCTGCCTGGCCTGCTATACCGGCATTTACCCCATAGTCCCGCCAGAAAAGATTGATAAGTTCTGCATGGAGCTAAAATAGGTTCATGCCGTTTCTCTGGTAAGTTACAACCTTATGAGAAGTGTTAAAATGTAATGCCTTTTCATTTTTATGCTTTTACAAAAGAATACGATATGTTACTCTTTTCCAAATAAGTATTAAAAGCGGAAAGAATGAAAAACATAAAAGTAGGAAAGGACAAAATATTATTCAATTCTTGAAGTCGATATTAAGAATAATTCTACTTTTATTTATTTTTTTAATATTTTTTAGAGGCTGTAATATGCAAAACAAATTTCTTTATTTTCCCAGCTCGGAAGTTCCTTCGGAGAGGATGCTGGCATCAGTTAATCTGAACTTCTGGGAGAAATCTGAAAAAGATTACCGGGGGCTTATCTCTGCGCGGAATACGCCCGCGCCCAATGGCACTATTGTTTTGTTTCACGGCAACGGCGGCACAGCGTTTGACCGGGAATTTTATCTGGAGCCGCTGATGAAACTGGGCTTTCGGGTAATTCTGGCTGAATATCCGAAATACGGAGGGCGGCCGGGCAAAGTGGGGGAAAAGCCATTTGTTAGCGATGGATTGGAAACGGTAAGTATAGCTTATAAGCAATACGGAGAGCCGCTTTATCTTTTGGGAGAATCATTGGGCTGTGGCGTGGCCGCGGCGATCGCCAAACAAACAGAAGTTCCCATTGCCGGAATAATTTTGATAACACCTTGGGATTCGCTCGCGTCTGTAGCCAAATCACTGTTTCCTTTTTTGCCGGTGAAACTGGTTTTGACCGATAAATACGACAGCATCGAAAACCTGAAAAATTACCCAAGAAAAATATCCGTCGTCGCGGCCGAGCGCGACGAAATCCTGCCCATCAGACACGCCTATGCTTTATATGAAAATCTGCCGGAGGGCAGAAAAAAGATGTGGGTTATCAAAGGCGCGGGACACAACGACTGGCCGTTTTACGCAGACGCGTCTTTGTTCAAAGAAATAACGGATTTTGTCCAAAGCAGATAAAAACAGATAATTGCAGGATTTATTCTATTCGTTGAGCCTTTTTGCGCTTTTATAAAAGGTGGTAATGTGTTATGATTTCAGGCAATTAATCGATTATTTTCCAAAAGGTTATTGAAAGCCAGATATAAAAAAATAAATGTTTGAAGAAAAAATTAAAAAAAACATTATCGAAGTGGTTGATTTGCATGAAGCCGATGATACAGCTTACTGGCTCAAACGCAGTACCACTGAAAGAATAGAAGCAATCGAGTTTATGAGAAAGGTGATGTTCGGGCATGATCGAGTTTCCGCGCGACTTCAAAGAGTTCTTGAAATTACTGAACTCAAAACAAATTGAATACCTGATTATCGGTGGCTATGCGGTTGGCTTTTACGGATATCCCCGGGCAACAGGCGACTTGGATATTTGGGTTCCGGTAAATGAAAAAAACGCCTTGAAAATGGCCGAAGCTTTACGGCAATTCGGTTTTGACTTTCCTGATGTGAATAAAGAAATTTTTCTGAAAGAAAAACAGGTTATTCGCATGGGTGTTCCTCCTATGCGGTTAGAGATACTAACATCAATTGATGGCGTCCAATTTAAAGAATGTTTTCAGAATCGTGTTATCGCTGACTTCGTCGATTTTACGGCAAATTTCATATCAAAAGATGATCTTTTAACCAACAAGCGCGCCAGCGGCAGACCCCAAGACATTGCTGATTGTGATAAACTGAAGGACGGATAGATTGTCCGGTAGGTGGGCATTTGTTGGGATAAAATTATAAATTAAACTATTAAGCAAATGCCAAAAAAACGTTTCGAAGCCAACAGATTTTTTCTAAAAGATATCATCCGTCAGCAGATTAATTTTTCACAGACAGATCAAAGCCAGGGGCGTCCCGCGCCGCCGCCGCAAAAGCCCTGTCCTGCCGGCGTGCCGAAAATTGATTTGCCTGTGGGGAAAAATGCGCTCATCAGATTGGGAAAGATCCCTGTAGGTGAAGCGATTGCTTTTCGGGAAAGCGTGCGCGATTATAAAAAAGATCCACTGACGCTGGAAGAGCTTGCCGCGCTGCTCTGGGCGACGCAAGGGGTGCGCTGTGTCATCAGCCCCGAAACCGCTTTGCGTTCTGTTCCTTCCGCCGGCGCGCGCCACTCGTTTGAGACTTACCTAATTATAAACTGTGTTCAGGACTTGCCCGCCGGGCTTTACCGTTATCTGCCTTTCGAAGAAAGGCTGGCGCAATTAAAGCTGGATGAACAAATCGGGCGCAAAGCGGCGGCCGCCTGCTTTGGTCAGAATTTTATTGCCACATCAGCCGTAACATTTTTCTGGACGGCGATTCCCTCCCGAATGGAATGGCGCTACGATCTGGCCGCGCACAAGGTGATTGCGATCGACGCGGGTCACGTCGGCCAGAATCTGTATCTGGCCTGCCAGAGTATCGACGCGGGTTGCTGCGCCGTGGCTGCCTATAATCAAAATGCCTGCGATGAACTTCTCGGCGTGGACGGCGAGGAAGAATTCACCATCTATCTGGCCGCTGTCGGTAAGTATTGAATAATCTGTATAATTTCAAGAGAATAAATCTTTATTTTCTTTCTCACTTATCCTCTTTACAAATTAAGTGGATGTGCTACTTTTTACAAAAATATTCATGGAGGCCCGGCATGTTTAAAAAGCGTGTCTACAGTATGGCGTTGGTCTTGATCAGCCTTCTTTTCTTGCTTAAGGCATCGGCGGCGGCGGCAGACACGGCAAAGGAAGACGAATGCGAAAAGAAGAAAGGGCTGGTCATTCTTGTCGAGTTTCCCTACGTTATCCCTAAAGTTGATGATTATTTTGTCCGTGACCGCTTCAAACAGCTGAATAATTATGTGCGGGAGATGTCCTATGGCAAAGTATGCGCCGAGTTTGATTTTACCGGCTGGCACAAGCTTCCGGACTCGATTAAGCAATATTCAATATCGGATGCCAACCTTCAGGTGGATAAATCCCGCATTGTTAAGCTGATACAGGATTCCATTGACGCGGCGGATGAAGAAAATGATTTTTCGCGTTATTCTTTTATTGTTTTGTTTCTCAGCGCGAAATTTGAAGAATACGGCATGATCGGGCTCTGTGGTTACCCGGGGATGCTGGGGTGGTCGCAGGATATCGTGTTCAAAACAAAAAAGAAGGGGCAGGTGGTGCCGGGCGGCGTGGCCATTTTTACTTTTCAGGCGCATCTCGGGACGCTTTTTCATGATGTAGCGCATGTCTGGGGTGGCGTGCGCGACGGCAAAAGAGTTGTGCCCTGCCTTTATGATCATGATATCCAGGCGCAACACCCCACGTTATTTTCCGGCTGGGCCAAAGCGCTAATTAATATGGGTTACTGGGATCCGATGTCCTGTCATCTTTATCAGCGGCATCTTCCGCCGCCGGGGATATCTTCCTGGACGAAACTGAGACTAGGCTGGATCGCGCCGGAAAAAATAAAAATTGTGGAGCCGAAACAGACGGCGGAACTTGTCTTGGGTCCGTTGGAAGACGGCGCGTCGGACACGCTGGTAATAAAAATTCCACTGACTAAGACAACGTTTTATTTAATCGAAAACCGTCAACCGCTGGGTGATTTCGATGCTCATCTGCCCGGAAAAGGGATATTAATTATGTACGCGGATGATACGGTGGCTGAATGCCGGCACGGCCGCGCGCCGGTAAAGTTGATGGACGCAAATCCATCTGTTTCTTATCTGCAAGGCGCCGCGTATGACCTGCCGGATCAAGCGGTATTTATCGATAAAGAGAGGGGCGTCGAAATAAAACTTTTGGAAAAAACAGGCGACGCGTATAAAATCCGTGTCAGCAGGAAATAAAAAATCTGGTTTTCATTGTCGGCAGGTATTTTGTTGGACAAAAATTGTGGGAGCAAGTAATGAAAAATATTTTTAGAAGTAATCTGGTGTTGATTATTGTGCTTAGTGTCATGGTAATAAATGGCTGTGCCGCCGCCAATTGTGTGCGTTGGGAAACACGCTATCGAACAGAAAGCAAAAAAGAATGCACGTCATGGGAGCGCACGCCTTATAACCGTTGCCTTATGTATCGGTACTATACGGTGGAGGTTCCCTATTCAGTATGCGTGGAGCAGAGAAAAAATTAAACCAGAACAAAGCTCTTATCGAGGTGTTAAAAATGAGTAAAAAAAATAATTCAGGATTAAGCCGCCGGACTTTTTTGCAGCTCACGGCAGGCGCGTCTCTTGTTTCCGGTTTTGGTATAACCAAAAACGCGTCGGCGGAGGCAGGCGAAAAATTATCGACCATCATTGATTTGAACCTGTGTGACGGTTGTGCGGACCGGGAGATTCCCGCTTGCGTGGCTATCTGCAAAGAGATAAACAAAAATAAAATTCCTCCTCCGATTGATCCGATTCCGGAACCCTGGCCGCGGAAAACTATCGAAGACTGGTCGAAAAAGAAAGAGGTGTTTGACCGTTTAACTCCTTATAATTTTATTTATGTGCATAAAGCGGAGATTGATTTTGCAGGAAGAAAAAGGACCATTTATGTGCCGCGTCGCTGCATGCACTGCGATAATCCGGCTTGCGCGACGATTTGTCCCTTTTCCGCTAATCACAAATTCAAAAACGGCGCTGTGGTGATTAACCAGAATCAGTGCTTCGGCGGCGCGAAATGCCGGGATGTCTGCCCCTGGGAAATTCCGCAACGGCAATCCGGCGTCGGAATTTATCTGCATGTTCTGCCCGGCCTTATGGGCAATGGCGTGATGTACAAATGTGATTTATGTTTTGATAGACTCAAAGAAGGAAAACTGCCCGGCTGCGTGGAGGCATGTCCGCGGGAAGCATTGCTGATCGGATCGGAAAAAGCAATCAAGCAAGTGGCGGTTGAGCGCGCCCGTCGCATAAACGGCTGGATTTACGGCGACGTGCAAAATGGTGGCACAGCTACATTATATATTTCTCCCGTTCCGTTTGAAGAAATCAATAAAACCATGATCAGAAAGCCTGGCCAACCGGATATGAAAATGGAAATTCCGCGCCGCATGGCCGGCACGGACCCGTTGGGAAAGATGGTTTTGGCCGCGCCGTTTTTGGGGCTGGCCGCGGCGGGCGCGGCAGGCGCGTGGAACTGGTTTTCGCGCCGCAAGGGTCAATTGAAAAAGAAGGAGGGGAAAAATGGCTGAAAAAATACTGGCGCAAAAAAATCTCGTTGTTCGTCACAGCATGGTGGAACTGATCGAACACTGGGCCATCGCCGTCTCCGGACTGATTTTACTGATGACGGGAATATTCGAATTGCCGGTGGCTAAACGCTACTACATTATAACAATCCCTGGCCTGGGATGGAGCGCCGATTTCATTACTTCTTTATATCTGCACTACGGCGCGGCGCTGGTTTTTATTGCGGCGGCTATTTTCCATGTGGTTTATCATGGCGCACGTGGGGAATTTGGCCTGCTGCCCAGAAAGGGTGATTTTTCCGCTTCGGTTGCCGTCATAAAAAGCATGTTCGGTTTCGGAAAAGAACCGCCCATGCATAAATATCTGCCCGAGCAGCGCCTGGCTTACGCGGGCATGGCCTTTATCATCCTGATGCTGATTGTTTCGGGGCTGATAAAAACATATAAAAATATTTACGCGCCGGATATATCGCGCACAGTTGTTTTATGGGCGACCTGGATTCACAACATTTTTTTTATTTTATTTTTTCTGGCTTTTCTGGCGCACATGGCGGCGATCGCGCTTAAGCCCAATTGGCCTCTGGTGCGTGGTATTTTTTCTGGCCGCGTGCGGCTCGATTACGCCCGCCATCGGCATCCTTTATGGCTTGCTGATCTCGAAGGAGTAAAGATTTCAGAAAGAAAAAAATCCGCCGTAAGCACGAAAAGAAAAGCATTAAGAAAAAAAAGCAAGAAGCCGCGCAAAGTAAAAACAAAGTAGGAGGATGAAAACTATTTATCAGCGGGTGACCGCATCACGGGTGCTGAAAGTCAGCTCCCTGATGCTTTTCGTTTTTATCATGCTTTGCCTTGTTTCGCTTGCCGTGGGCAGTGTCCATGTCGAATGGAGCGTTCTTCTGCGCTTCCTGGGCAAGGCTCTTGCCGGCAATTTTTCCATTGATTCTCAGGAAGAATTAATTGTCTTTTCCGTGCGCCTGCCGCGGGTTTTGTTCGCGGGCGTCGTCGGAGCTGTTTTATCCCTGGGCGGGGTTATTTTTCAGGCGCTCTTGCGCAATCCGCTGGCAGATCCTTATATATTGGGTATTTCCGGCGGAGCGGCGGTAGGCGCGATTATCGGCATTGTTATCGGCGCCGGCTCATTTTATCTGGGGGTTCCTCTTCTGGCCTTTTGCGGCGCGTTGATTACGGTTTTTTTATTGTTTATTGTCGCCGGTGGGGCAAGAGGCGCGTTAATGGACAATTCACTCTTGCTTACCGGCGTGGTCATCAATGCTTTTTTTGCCGCGGCTATCCTTTTTTTTCTTTCCCTAGTCGGCAGCCTGGAATTGCACTCCATCACCTTCTGGCTGATGGGTGATTTGTCGCGCGCCGCGTGGAGCGAGATCGGCGTGACCGCCTTGTGTCTGTTTGCGGGATTTTTTCTTCTCTACGGGCAGGCGGGCAAACTTAATTTGATGGTGCAGGGTGAAGAGACGGCGCGGCATTTGGGCGTGAATGTAGAAAGGACCAAACCGTGGTTGCTGGTTGTTACTTCGCTGATGGTTTCCGTGACAGTGGCGCTGGCCGGCCTGATCGGGTTTGTGGGTATTATGGTGCCGCATATGATGCGCCTTTTGTTTGGCTCCGACCATCGTATGCTCATGCCCGTGGCGGCGCTTTTTGGCGCTTCTTTTCTGGTGATTGCCGACACTTTATCCAGGGTATTGATGATGCCTTCGGAATTGCCGGTGGGCGTGATTACGGCTCTGTGCGGCGCGCCGTACTTTATTTTTCTTTTAAAAAGAAAGTCTTTGTAAGAAATGCAGATCGTCAGCGCGCAGGATGTAAATTTCAGTTATGGTGAAAACACCGTGATAAGAGGTGTTTCTTTTTCCGTGGGCAGATCAGAGATCACGGCGATTATCGGCCCAAACGGTTCAGGGAAAACAACGCTTCTGAAATTGATCAACGGCACACTACTACCGGAAAAGGGGGAGGTGGGCGTCGCGGGGAAAAATACCGCCCGATACACACGCAGAGAAATTGCCAAAAAAGTCTCCATCGTCCCGCAGGAAACATCTCTAATCTTTCCCTATTATGCGGAAGAAATAGTGCTGATGGGCAGATTTCCTCATCTGGGAAATTATCGTTTTGAAAATAAAAATGATTACAGCATTGTTCATGAGGCGATGGAAAGAACAGACACGCTTTCTTTTGCCCGCCGACGTTTCAATGAGCTTTCCGCGGGAGAGCGCCAACGCGTCCTGATTGCCCGGGCCCTGGCGCAGGAGCCGGAAGTGCTTCTTTTGGATGAAAGCACCGCCTTCTTGGATCTGAAGCATCAGCTTCGTTTTTTAAGACTGCTCAAAAAGCTGAAAGCGGAAAAGCAGCTGACAATTGTTTTTGTAACGCACGATATCAATCTGGCCGCGCAGCACGCCGACAAAATAATTTTACTTTACAGCGGAAAAATTTATGCTATAGGAAATCCCGCGGAAGTTATTTCCGCGCGAAATATGAAGGAGGTTTACGAGGTCGATGTTCTGGTCGATGTAGGTTTGCAAAATAGATCGCCCAGAATCACATTGCTAACCTGAATTAGGGTGTCCAGACAAGGAAGCCGGTTAAATTCCGGCGCTGCCCCGCAACTGTAAGCGGAACGAAATCCACAGTTATCCACTGATGCTTCGGCGTTGGGAAGGAGTGGAAATTAGGAAGCCGCAAGCCAGGAGACTTTACGGGCGCTCTCACTTACTTTAATCCCGAGGGGGAAAGGAGAAGGATCATGAAAAAAATTTTTGTTTCTATTCTGTTTTGTTCGCTTGTCTTTGCTGCTCCGTCATTAGCCGAAAATAAAAAAGACGAAGAGCCTACTGTAAAGCTCAACGAAATTGTTGTTACCGCCACACGTGACGCGCAGGAAGCGCTCAAAGCGCCGGCCAATGTCACGGTCATTACCGCCAAAGAAATTGAAAAATCCGGCGCGACAAATGTGGTGCAACTGATGGAATTTGCTGAAGGCATTCAGATAAGAAGTTACAGCGGCAATCCGGCGCAAACCATGATTGATCTGCGCGGTTTTGGCGGGGATAATCCTTTCGGCAAGACGCTGATTTTACTCGACGGCCGAAAGCTCAATCGGCCGGATATGTCGCCTGCAAACCTGATGCAGATTCCGCTCAACAATATCGAAAAAGTTGAAATTATCCGCGGCGCTAGTTCGGTTTTGTATGGAGACGCGGCAATCGGCGGCGTCATAAACATTATTACCAAACGGGGTGCGGCAGGCACCCGCGTTGATGCCGCTTTCTCGGCGGGGAGTTACGGTTTTCATGATGAAAAAGCCGGCATAAGCGGCTCGGCGGGGAATTTTTCTTATTCATTAAACGGGCAGAATCAGTTTACGCAAGGGTATCGTGACCACGCGAAATTTTCTTTTTTAGGAATTGGTGCCAACCTTGCCTATGATGTTAATTCCTTTCTGATGTTGTCTCTGGACGGCTCCATCAGCAAAACAGCGTTTGATATGCCCGGCGGCCTTACTAAAAATCAGATGAAGGCTGATCCCCGGCAGGTTCAACCCGGACATGAAAACGACGACGCGGAAGAGCTTTATCGGAATCTGCACGGAAAAATTAATCTTCTGCTGGGCAAATTTGGCCGTCTGGAAGGAGATTTGTATTACGGCGGCAAGCTGATGGAGAGCAATTTTGTTTCCTATTGGCCGCCCAATCAATTTAACAAGTATGATATTAAAACTTTTGGATTAACGCCGAAATATGTCTGGGAATCATCCTTTGCCGTTTTCAGCAATAAGCTGATCGCCGGCGTGGACTGCTACCATGAAACGATGAAACTAAACAAATACGCGGACAGAAAACGAACAACAAAGACACACTATGTTGATTTTACCAAAGATACCTTAGGGTTTTATATCCGTAACGAACTCAATATTCTGCCGAACCTGATTCTGGCAGGTGGCTATCGAACGGAAAGCGCCGAATATAAAGGGAAGCACACCACGCTTAGCCCTTTTTCTGTCGATTTTGATGCCGCGAAAAAACATCACGCTCAGGCCTGGGAGGCAAGTCTGACCTATCTTTTCGGAAGGCAAGCGAAAATTTACGCAAAATATGCCGGCGTCTATCGCTATCCGTTTCTGGATGAGCAGGCTTCTTATTACGGGTTTTTCAATACTTTCAATTTGGACATTGAAAAAGAAAAAGGGAATAGTTATGAACTGGGCGCGACCTATTATCCGTTTAATAATTTAAAGATCCAATTCGCTCTTTACCGGATCGATATGGAAGACGAGATTTCGGCTGATCCTGTAACCTGGCAACTGGTCAATCTGGATAAGACAACGCACATCGGCTCGGAGCTGGGCATTGCCTACAGTTATAAAAAATATTTTACTTTCAGCGGAAATCTTACTTATAAAAAAGCCGTGTTTACCGGCGGCGTAAACGACGGCAATGACGTGCCGATGGTCCCCTGCTGGATGGCTAACGCTAATTTAGAAATATTTCTTCCTTATAATATTTCTCTTAATCCGCGCCTGCGTTATGTGGATAAAGCGTATTTGGCCAATGACTATGACAACAGCGCTGAGCGGCTGAAAGGTTACGCGCGAGCGGACTTTTATCTTTATTGGCGGCCGGAAATCAAAGGCAAGCGGGCTTTCTTTTTTGCCGGTCTGGAAAATATAACTAACGAAAAATATGCGGTTTACGGCATCGATATGGCGGGATGGAGCGATAATCTCTATTATCCGGCGGATGGATTGATTTTCAAAGGCGGCTTGTCCATCACTTTTTATGATTAAGGCAGAGGGAGAATTTTATGTTACAGGAGAAAAAACCCATTCGGGGTATTATTTATGCCTCGCTTTTCGGCGCGTTAACGGCCGTAGGCGCCTACATCATCATTCCTCTACCGCCGGTGCCCATTACGGCGCAGACTTTTTTTCTCAATGTTGCCGCAGCCGTTTTAGGGGGGCCGCTGGGTGCGGCTAGCCAGTTTATCTACATAATGCTGGGGGTATTAGGCATGCCGGTTTTCGCCGGGGGGAAATCGGGATTGGGTGTTCTTTTTGGCCCTACCGGCGGTTATTTAATCGGCTTTATATTGGGCGCTTTTGTTATTGGCTTTTTGGCGAGCCAAAAAAAGGAAGCGGGAATTTGGTGGTATGGTTTTTCCATGCTGGCCGGCATGGTGATCATCTATTTATTGGGCGTGCTTCAGCTTTCTTTTGTGGCCAGGCTGGATTTGATTAAAGCGGCGAGTGTCGGTATTTTACCGTTCCTGCCCGGCGACATGGTGAAAATTGCGCTTGCCGCCTGGGTAAGTTGCCAATTAAAAAAACGGATAATAATTTAGGATATATCTTTGATCAGTTTAAACAATGTTCATTACCGTTATGAGCCGGAAGGAATTGCCGCGCTGCGCGGTGTTTCTCTGGAAATAAAAGACGGTGAATACGTCGCGCTGATTGGCCCCAACGGCTGCGGCAAAACAACGCTGATCAGACATTTGAACGCCTTATTGTTGCCCGATAAAGGCTCGGTTGAAATAAACGGGCTGGATACAAAAATAGCAAAGCATCATACGGAAATCAGGTCGTGCGTGGGCATGGTTTTCCAGAATCCCGATAATCAGATTATCGGCATGACAGTGGAGGAAGACGTCGCCTTTGGGCCGGAAAATCTGCGTCTACCGGCGGCGAAAATTAAAAAAAGGGTGGCCGAGTCTTTGCAGAGAGCGGGAATCAATGATTTGGCTACGCGCAACATCGAAAATCTTTCCGGAGGAGAAAAGAGGCTGGTAGCCATTGCCGGAGTGCTGGCGATGAATCCTCGCTATATCGCGCTGGATGAGCCGACCGCGTTTCTTGATCCGGCGGCGGCCGCGCGTGTTTTGGAAACTATGGATAACCTGCATCGCGCCGGTGTGGGAATAATACATGTTACGCACAAAATGGAGCAGGCGGCGCTGGCCGAAAGAGTTGTGGTACTCAATAAAGGAGCAGTTTATCTTGACGCGACAGCAGCCAAGGTATTCGCCGAGACAAAACTGTTGCAGCAGATAAACCTGCGCCTGCCGCAGATTACACAAATGTTGCTCAAGCTGAAAAAATCCGGTTTGCCGGTGCGCACGGACATTTTTGATCCTGACGAAGCAGCGGATTACATCGGGCAATTAATCAAAAAAAAGTGAGCCTTTATGTATCGTGCGGGAACATTCATATCCGGGGAGTCATTTGTTCACAGGCTCGATGCCCGCTTAAAGCTTGCTGCCGTTGTTTCTTTGAGTGTTTTTATTATCTGGGCCAAACCTCTCACGATATTATTTATGGGCGGATGTTTATTCTGCGCCGTTTTGTCTGCAAAAATAACACTGCGCACGCTGGGTCAGGCGATAAAGCCACTTTTATTTTTTATTGTTTTGATCTTTCTGGCGCATGCATTATTCAGCCGGAATGATGGTTCATTTCCGGGGATTTCGGCATCGGGCATGCGGGAAGGATTTGTCGTGACGTGGCGATTTTTGCTCCTTATTACGGCGGCGCTTTTACTGACCATGACCACCATGCCGGCACAAATAATCGCGGCGCTTAAGTATTTTCTGCGACCGCTTAAACATCTGCGCGTTCCCGTCGATGATATCGTGGTAATGATCATGCTCGCGCTGCGGATGATGCCTTTTTTGCTTTGGCAGAAGGATAAAATTGAAAAAGCGCAGTTAGCGCGCGCTTATGACTGGCGCCGGTCATCTCTAAAAAGGCGAGTGGGGGCATTTTTATCTTTAATAATTGCTCTTTTGCTGGGGCTTTTCCGGCGCGCCGATGAGCTGGCGCTGGCGATGGAAGCAAGAAATTACGCGCGTGGCGAACGCTCATCGTTTGTCGTGTTGAAAATGAAACCGGCCGATTACCGGACCGCTTTTGTCTTTGCTGTTATGCTTCTTATTTTCATGGCATTAAATTATTATTTAAGATAAATAATAAACCATGAAAGCAAAATGGATATTGGTTGACAGTCCGTCAAGACTTAAGCGTGCCGCCGAAGATATCAGAAAAAGCCTGGTATTGGGGATTGACACGGAATATGACTCCTTCCGTTATTTCCGCGAAAAGCTTTGCCTGATTCAGATTCACGCCGGTGACACCACTTATATTTTTGATCCATTGGCGGATTTTGATTTGTCTTTTCTGGGCGAGGTTTTCCGCCAGCGACAGAAGATCAAAGTTTTGCACGCCGCGGATAATGACATCCGCCTGCTCAGGCGTGATTACTCCTTTGATTTTGAGAATATTTTTGACACGCACCGGGCGGCGCTGATGCTGGGCTTCAAACAGCTTTCGCTGGAGAAGATGATTGCCGAGTTTGTGGGCGTTAATCTGGCAAAGAACAAAAAAATGCAACGCTCACGCTGGGATAACCGTCCGCTTTTGGAAGACCAGCTTTCGTATGCCGCGCAGGATGTGGCTTATCTTGCCGGATTGTATGAGCGACAGCTCGCGCAGCTAAAAGAAAAGAATTTGGAAGAAGCAGCCGCGATGGCATTTGCCAGAATTGCCGCTGCCGACTGGCAGGAAAAAAGCATGGATCGCCTGGGGCACACAAAAATAAAAGGTTACCGGGATTTGAATGCGCAGCAAAAAGCGCTGCTGAAAAAACTTTACGCCTGGCGTTGGCGGCGGGCCAAAGAAGAAAACCGCGCCATCTTCATGTTTTTGCCGGACAATGTGCTGCTGGAACTGGCGCGGGGCATCAACAGCCTGAACGAGATTCTGCCGCCGGAAAAGAAGCAATCTTACGGCAGCGAATTGGCAAAAATTATTTCCGCGCACGCCGCAATATAATAGTTGCGTCATAATTTAGTCCATTTTATAATTATTTAAAAGAACATGTCGCGCATATAGGCATTATATAAAAGTCCTGCAGGGGGATTGCCATGCCGCAAAAAAGCGATTTGATAGATTTTTTTTCCCGACAATGGGAAGATAAATGCCGAGACGCTTTGCGCAAAGTTTCCGAGATTGATGACAACGATATACCCGCGGCGGAAAAGTGGTGGCGGATAAAGCAATTACTTGCGGAAATGACGCGTCCCGAAAGGCGCAAAAAACCGCGCCCGCAAAAACCGGATGCGGATCCTGTTTTGGAAAGTACTAAAGCGCGCGAGAGGCGCAAGCTGGATCTGCATTCGCAGGAATGGATAGAAAAATGCGCCGAGGCAAGCAGAAAATGCGCAGAGATGGAAGACGAAAATATTTCCGAAAAGGAAAGGCTCTGGCGCACCAGGCAGCTGATCAAAGAACTTGCTTTGGTCGATAAAAAACGCGATAAAATCAGCCGCTGAACAACCCGGTAAATATTTCGCTTAACGTCGGGTGCGCGATAATCCATGCGCGCAGTTGTTTTTCGGACATTTCCTCGCAGACGGCCAACGTCAGCGGCGCGATTAGTTCGGCGGCTTCTTCGCCGACAATCGTCGCGCCGATTATTTTGCCCTCCCGGAAAAACGCTTTGACAAATCCGTTGGTCACGAGCTCCATGCGGGCAATGATATTGGCGGAGTATTCGGATTTGCGCACCTGGACTTCCGCGCTTTCCCGGATATCGCCGACACGGGCGATTTGCGGGTGGCTGTAAACAACGGCCGGGATAAAATTTTCATTGTAGCTGATTGTGTCGTCGCCGCTGATATGCCCCGCGGCAATTTCGCCCATAAGCGCCGCGCGGTGCGCCAGCATCAGCCCTCCGGTAACGTCTCCCACGGCGTAAACGCCCGCCACATTTGTCATCATATTTTTGTCAACTTTTATTCCCGCTTTGGTGTATTCGATTTTCAGTTTATCCAATTCTTCTTCATGAAGCAGAGGCTTTCTGCCGGTGCAAAGAAGCGCGTAATTAGCGATTTTCTCGAGTTGCTCGCTGCCCGCCTGCACCCTGGCAACCACACTATCTCCGGTGTCGGTGATGTTTTCGAGTTTTGCCGCAGTATGAATACTGACGCCCAGGCGCGTCAACTCCTGCCTGAGCAGCCCCGCCGCATCCTGATCTTCGTAGGGCAAAATTCTATCCAGTAGTTCGACGAGGGTTACTTTTACGCCCAATTCGGCGTAGCATGTCGCGAACTCCACGCCGATCACGCTTGCCCCGATGATAACGATGCTTTCGGGCAGCTTTTCCAGCTTAAGCAGATCATCCGATGTCAGAATTCTTTCTGATGGCCGTATCTGGGGCAATAACTGCGGCTTTGCTCCCCAGGCGATAATGATGTTTGCCGCGGAGAATTTTTTTATGTTTCCTTCCGCGTCTTTGTATTGTACTTCGCGCGGCGAGGCGATTTCTCCGGTGCCGAATTTTGTTTCCACCTGCCCATCGGCAAGTGTTTTGTGGGCGCCCAGCGCCGCTATTTTTACGGCCTGCTGCTGGTGCTTTTTTATCGCGGAAAAGTCAACCGCCGGATCGGCGACATTGATGCCCAGGCGTTTGAGTTTTTTCAGGTCGGCAAAATGTTTGCTGCATGTCAGAAGCGCCTTGGTCGGGATGCAGCCGTGATTGGCGCACGTGCCTCCCCAGCCCGCGTTTTCGATAACCAGCGCGCGTTTGCCATGCGCCGCCGCTTTTCGCGCCGCGGCCACGCCGCCGGGGCCTCCGCCGATAACAATCAAATCGTATTCTTCGGGCATGCTTACACCTCACGGGCCGCGTGATAGGAGCTGCGCACCAACGGCCCTGATTCTACATGTTGGAATCCTTTTTGATAAGCGATTTCTTTTAGTTTCGCAAATTCTTCCGGGTGATAGTATTTGGCCACCGGCCAGTGCTTGAGTGTCGGTTGCTGATACTGCCCGATGGTCAGGCGCGCGCAGCCCGTGGAAGCCAGATCATCCATGAGACTTAGAATATCATCATTAGTCTCGCCGAAGCCCACCATGAAGCCGCTTTTGGCAATGACAGCTCTCCGGGATACATGGCGTAAAATGTTCAGCGACAACGTGTAATTTCCCTGAGGCCGGAGACGCCCGAACAGGGATCTGACCACTTCTATGTTGTGATTAATCACGTCAGGCGCAGCTTTGATTGTTTTATCGAGCGCCGCTTGATTTCCCCGGAAATCGGGAATTAATACTTCTGTTTTAATTTCCGGATTTTCCCGGCGCAGTCGGTCGATGCATTCGGCAAAAAAGTACGCTCCGCCGTCCGGCAGGTCATCGCGCGTGACAGATGTGATAACCACGTAATTTAGGTTCATGTCCCGCACGGCTTTTGCCAGGCGCTCGCATTCCTGTCGGTCAAGTGGTTGTGGCTTGCCGTGCATGACATGGCAATACAGACAATTGCGTGTGCAGGTATTGCCCATGATCAGAAAAGTTGCCGTGCCGTCAGCAAAACACTCGGCGATGTTGGGGCAGTGTGCTTCCTGACAAACGGTATGCAGATTAAGCCCGGCCAGCGTTGCGCGTATGTGATGGCTGTGCCGCGCGTAGGGTGGAGGCACTTTGAGCCAGGGTGGTTTGCGCAGATATGGCTGGCCTGACGGTGTTTTCATTTCAGGGTTTTTTCCAGGCGACATCAGGTTTGCGCGCCGCCAGGACTTCATCGAGACGGCGCACCGGCGTGGAAAACGGCGCGTCTTTAAGGCGCTGCGGGTTTTCTTTGGTTTCGCGCGCGATGGCGATCATGGCATCGCAGAATTGATCAAGCGTTTCGACGCTTTCTGTTTCCGTCGGTTCGATCATTATCGCCTCCGGCACAATCAGTGGAAAATAAATCGTCGGCGGATGATAACCGAAGTCGATCAACCGCTTGGCGATGTCGGTGGTATGAACGCCGCTTTCAGCGACTTGCTTCTTTCCGGAAAAGACGCATTCATGCATGCAGACTCGGTCGTAGGGCAAATCATAATAGGGTTTTAGTTTTTCCTTGATATAATTCGCGTTGAGTACCGCCATTTCCGCGGCGCGGGTCAACCCTTCCGCGCCGAGCGACCGTATGTAAGTATAAGCTTTGACGATCACGTTGAAGTTGCCGTAAAAAGCGCGCACGCGCCCGATGCTGTGGGGGAAGTTTTCCGAAAGCTTGTATTTATCGGCATCCTTGACAATGCGGGGAACCGGCAGGAAATCCACCAGCTTTGATCCGACGCCCACCGGGCCGCTGCCGGGGCCGCCGCCGCCGTGCGGCGTGGAAAATGTTTTATGCAGGTTGAGCTGAATGACGTCAAAGCCCAAATCGCCGGGGCGCGTCTTGCCTAGAAAAGCGTTGGCGTTGGCCCCGTCGCCATAGAGCAGGCCGCCCCTGTCGTGCACAAGCTGCGCTACTTGTTCAATATTGCGCTCGAAGAGGCCCAGCGTGTTGGGATTGGTCAGCATCAGCGCCGCGACAGTTTCATCCATCAGCGATTTCAGATGCTCAATGTCGACGCCGCCATCAGCGTTGGAGCGCAGCGTTACGGTTTCGAATCCGCACAGCGCGCCGGAGGCCGGATTGGTGCCGTGCGCCGTGTCCGGAATCAGCACGATGCCTCGTTTTTCGCCGCGGCGCTCGTAATACTTTTTAATCACCATGACGCCGGTGAGTTCGCCGTGCGCGCCCGCCGCCGGCTGCAGCGTGAATTCAGCCATGCCGAAAATATTTTTGAGCAGCTGCTGCAGGGAAAACATGAGCTGTAAATTGCCCTGGGCAAAATCGGCCGGGGCGTAAGGGTGAAGGCATGTGAACTCCGGAAAAGCCGCGACAGTTTCGTTGATTTTGGGATTGTATTTCATGGTGCAGGAACCCAGCGGGTAAAATCCCAGATCCACGCCGAAGTTCCTTCTGGATAAATTGGTATAGTGCCGCACAAGGTCGATCTCGGCAACTTCCGGCAGGTCCAGCTCATCGCGCAGGTAGCGGGCATCTATTATTGCCGAAATATCTTTTTCGGGAACATCGCTTTGCGGTATGTCCGTCGTCGCGCGTCCGGGTTTGCTTATTTCAAAAATTAGTTCCATGGAAACACCTCTGCTATTTCAGAATTCCGACAACGCGGTCCATGTCTTCTTTGGAAATGAGTTCCGTCACGCAGAAAAGAAGCGAATTCTCCAGCTCCGGATAATCATTTTGCAGTTCATAGCCGCCGATGATGCCTTCGCGGCGCAATTTGTCATTTGCCTGGCGGGCGTCGGGGCAGGTAACGACAAATTCATTGTAAACCGGCGCGGCAAAGATTGTTCTCCATCCCGGCAGGGAGGAAACCTTTTCCTTGAAATATTGTGTTTTTTGAACGTTCAACAAGGCCAGTTTGCGCAGGTTTTTTCCAAGCGCCGCCAGATAAATACCCGCCGCCAACGCGCACAGCGCTTCGTTGGAGCAGATATTGGATGTGGCTTTTTCCCGGCGGATATGCTGCTCGCGGGTCTGGAGCGTGAGCACAAAACCGCGTTTTCCGTTTTTATCGACCGTAGCGCCCGCCAGCCTGCCGGGAATGCGCCGCAGGTATTTTTCCTTGGCCGCGAAAATACCCAGATAAGGGCCGCCGTAGTTGAGCGGGTTGCCGAAGCTTTGCCCTTCGCCGACGACAAAGTCGGCGCCGGCACAACCGGCGGGTTTTAAAAGGCCCAGAGAAGTGCCGTCGGTGAATCCGGAAATGACCAGCGCGCCACGCGCGTGAGCAGCCTCAGACACTGCTGCGACATCTTCTATACAACCGAAGAAATTCGGGCTTTGTATCAAAACGGCGGCAGTATTATCATCAATTTCTTTGCGTAAAGTTTTTGTATCCACCTGTCCGTCTGCCGCGTAAGGTATTTCCAAGACAACGTAACTGTTGGCCCAGGCGTAGGCTTGCGCGACTTTTCGGTATTCGGGATGAACAGAGCGCGCGATCAGAATTTTGCCGCGCCCCGACATTTTGCCGCACAATACCGCCGCTTCGGCCATGGCGGAGGCGCCGTCATACATGGAGGCGTTTGCGATATCCGTGCCGGTGAGGTTCGCGACCATGGTCTGATATTCATAAATTGCCTGCAGAAGACCCTGGCTGATTTCCGCCTGATAAGGGGTGTAGGCGCTGTAGAATTCCGTTCGCCCCACCAGATGGCTGACCACGGCAGGAATATGGTGCGCGTACGCGCCCGCGCCGGTGAGCGTCAGGCGCGGCATAAAGTTTCTGGCAGCGATGTTTTTCATCAGCGCGATCGTTTCCGTCTCCGAGAGGGCCCCGGGCAGATCGGGAATTTTTTTCAGCCGGAATTTTTTGGGAATATCGGCAAAAAGCTCTTCGATGTCCTTGACGCCGATGGCTTTCTGCATCCGCGCGATATCTTCTTTGGTGTGCGGGCAATAATCCATGCTCAGCGCTTTTCCTCTTGAATTAGTTTTTCGTAAGCGGCGGCGTCAAGCAGTGTTTTTATTTCTGATACGTCCGCCAGCTTGATTTCGGCAATCCATCCTTCGCCGAACGCGTCTTTATTGATAAGTTCTGGTGTTTCTTCCAATGCTGTATTGGTTTTTGTAATTTCACCGCTGGCCGGCGCGTAGACTTCCGAGACGGATTTGACCGATTCCACCACCGCCATTGCCTCGCCCTGTTTAACTTTTTTCCCGATTTTGGGCAGTTCGACAAAAACGATATCGGTGAGCATTTCCTGGGCGTAGTCGGTGATGCCGATGGTCGCCGTGCCGTCGCCATGCTCTTTGAGCCATTCATGATCTTTGGAATAGAGCCTGTCGGCGGGATTAGGTTTAGACATGATCCTTCTCCTTAATAATATATTATTTTTTTCTCTTGTAGAAAGGTAATTTTACAATCTTTGCCTGTGCCTTGGTTTCGCGGATGGCGATATCAATGAAAGTTTCCGGCGCGCTGAAATCAACATCCAGAAAAGCCAGGCCGATGGCTTTGTTCAGCGTCGGGGAAAAAGTGCCGGAAGTTACCACGCCGATTTCCTTTTTGCCGCTAAATACCTTATAGCCGTGCCGGGCGATGCCGCGGCCAATCATTTCAAAGCCGACCAATTTTTTCGCCGGCCCGGTCTTTTTCAATTCCTCCAGGGCGGATTTGCCGATGAAATCCTTTTTCCAGTCAATCAGCCAGCCGTAGGGAACTTCCAGAGGAGTTGTTTCCCGGGTCATATCCTGCCCGTTGAGCATCATGCCCGCTTCCAGCCGCAGCGTGTCGCGCGCGCCCAGTCCCGCGGGTTTCAATCCGAAGGCCTTGCCTGTTTCCATGAGCCGCTCCCAGATATCGCCGATCTGCTTGGCTGGCGCATAGATTTCAAAGCCGTCTTCGCCGGTGTAGCCGCTGCGCGAAATGATCGCGGGTATATCCATGACGTTTGCTTCTATAAAATGGTAATAAGGAAGATTTTGTAAATCTGCAGTGATTGATTGCCGCAGAATTTCCTGTGAAAGCGGCCCCTGGATATCGAGCTTTCCTGTTTTGTCGCTGATGTCTTCGAGAACGCAATCGTATCTTTTTTGTCTGAGAATGCCCGAAATTTGTGAAAAATCCGCCTCCTTAGTTGTGGCATTAGTTACCAGCATAAAAGAGTCATCGCTTTTTTTATACACGGTAAGGTCGTCGATTATGCCGCCCTTTTCATTAAGGAGGGCGCTTAACTTGACCTGTCCCAACCTCTGGTCGGCAAGATCCCTGGTGAGGGCAAGCTGCAACAGATCAAACGCCCGCGGGCCTTTTACTTCTAGTTCCCCCATGTGGCAGATGTCAAAAATGGCCGCGGCAGTGCGGGTTGTATGATGCTCTTCAATTACATTGCTGTATTGAACGGGCATCGCCCAGCCGCCGAAATCGATTATTTTGGCATTTAGCAAAACGTGTTTTTCGTAAAGCGGCGTCTTTTTTAAATCCATTTTTAATTAGAATATTTCAGAATAAGAGATAAAATAATCAGCAGCACGCAAAGGTATAGAAATGCCCAGCTTTTTTTAAAATACCTTTTGCCCGTCACGATATGTCCGCAATTAGGGCAAATGGTAATTCTTGAAGTGATTTGCGACTGGCAGAAGGGGCACAGCAGAGGTTTTGTTTTTTGCTCTTCCTCGGTCGGATTCACGTTTTTCCTGAGTTCGGCGTGAACATTATATTGCCAGCGGCAATCCGGATTGGGGCATTTGCCCTGCAGGGGCATTTCATCCGTCCACAAAAAAGATTTTTTGCATTCCGGGCAGTGAATTTTAAACATAGAATATTTTCTCCATGCGGAAAGACGCTGAAATATAAATGCTATTTGTTGTTGGTGCTTGAGGACTACTACAACAGAAGCGGGGAGATTTCAAGATTTATAAAATAAAAAATTCCACCGCTTAACCGGTCTGGAATATTTTCGCGAAGAAACCTTGTTTTTCCGCGGGATAGTAGAGGTTTCCCTCGTAATCGACAATCAGCTTGCCGTCGAGGTGGTCGATTTCATGCTGCACCACGCGGGCGACAAAATCCAGATAACGTTTGGATACTTTTTCTCCCTGGGCGTTGAACGCGCGCACCTTGATCTCCGGGAATCTGCTTACTTCAACCTGTATTTCCGGGCAGGACAGGCAGCCCTCGGCCATTGTAACCTTCTCCCCGCGCGCCTGTGTGATACGCGGATTGATGAGCACTTCGAAGTCGCCGGCGCTTTTTTTGCCGCCTTCTTCGTTACCTTTGTTGCGGAAGATGATGATTCTTTTATTGATGCCGATCTGCGGCGCGGCCAATCCGACGGCATCGTCGCGGTCTTTGAATGAATCAATCAGGACCTGTATTTCGGCGCGCGCTTCTTTGTCCAGCGGCACGTTTAATTCTTTCGATTTTTTCCGCAGCAGGGTGGCGTCATTTTCGTTTACTCCCTCGTTATTCCAGAGAGTTAAAACCCTTTTTTCTGCCATATGTTTTTCACCGCATTAATTTATGTTTCGGATATAGCATCGATAAGCGGTTATTTCAAGCAATCACAGCTTGCCAAAGGGCGGCATTTGCTGTTAAAAAGAGAGAAAAAAGAAAGAGCATAAGAACCTTGATAAAAACCATCATCAGCCGCATCGTCACCAAGAAAGCTAAAGAGGAATTTTCCCGCGCGCTGCGCTTTGAAGAGGGCGCGCCGCCTGACCTTCTTCCCTGCGAAGATAATAAAGCCCGCCTGCTGTATCTGCACATACCTTTTTGCGAGGAACTTTGTCCCTATTGTTCCTTTCACCGCGTTCTTTTCTCCGCCCCACGCGCCAAAAAATATTTTTCAGCCCTGCGCCGCGAAATCACTCTTTACCACGGCAAAGGGTATAAATTCAGCGGTATTTATGTAGGTGGCGGCACGCCGACAGTGCTGATTGATGAATTGGCCCAGACTCTTCAGCTGGCGCGGGATATTTTTGATGTAAGAGAAATATCCGTGGAAACAAACCCGGATCATTTAACCGCAAGAAACATCAAAATATTGCAAAGGTGCAAAGTAAATCGGCTATCCGTTGGCGTACAGACATTTAATGACGAACTGCTTGAAAAAATGGGGCGTCGGGATAAATACGGCTCTGGCGAAGAAATTGTCCAAAAGCTGAAAGAAACGCAGGGCGCGTTTGCCACACTAAACGCTGATATGATTTTTAATCTTCCCGCGCAGACGCCGCAGGAACTCAATGCCGATCTGGATGTCTTGCTTGATTTAAAAGTTGATCAGGTTACTTTTTACCCGCTGATGGTATCGCAGATTACAAGGGAGCTTATGGCGAAAACGATGGGTGAAGTTGATTTTAAAAAAGAATATAATCTCTATAAATTAATCGCGCGCCGCCTGGAAAAAGAATATAAATATTCTTCCGCCTGGTGTTTTTCGCGCAAGGAAGCGCCGATCGATGAATACGTCGTTGAGTATGATGAATACGCGGGGCTGGGCAGCGGCGCCATTGGCTACATGAACGGCGTTTGTTATGCCAACACCTTTGATATCGAAAAATATATTAAGCTGCTGGATGAGGAAGAGCTGCCTTTGATGGCCGCGCGTAGCTTTGATTTGCCTGACCGGATGCGTTATGATTTCATGATGAAATTGTTCAGCACGAAACTCGACATCGCGCGGCTGGAGGAAAAGTATCAAGGTAAGTTTGCGCAGACGCTCTGGAAGGAAATAGGCGCTTTTCAAACAGTTCGGGCTTTCCGTTATTTTTCGCCCTATTTATCCTTAACTCCTTGGGGTCGCTATCTGTGGGTGATTATGATGAGAGAGTTCTTTATCGCCGTCAATAATTTCCGCGATTATTGCCGCAAAGAAGCGGGCATCGTATAAAAAAGAGGTCTTGTATGGATAAAAAAACAAAGAGACTTTTGAAAGAGCTGCCGAAAATCGACGAATTGCTGCTTCTCCTGGAAAAGCAGGATGTTTACGCGCTGGCGCCGCGCGCGCTGGTCAAAGAAATCTGCCGCAAAACCGTGCAGGCCTTGCGGGAGAAAATCACCGGCGGCAGAAAAGACGCACGTGATGCAATAGTGCTGGAAGCCAAAGATGTCGCCGGGAAAATTTACCAAAACATAAAAAATTTGCACACATATAACCTGCGCCGGGTGGTCAATGCAACAGGCGTTATTCTGCACACTAATTTAGGACGCGCGCCTTTGTGCCCGGAGGCGCTGCAAAGAATTAATGAAGTGGGACGTGGTTATTCCAATCTGGAATTTGATTTAACAAGGGGCGAGCGCGGACAGCGTTATGACCATGCCAGCCGCCTACTTTGTGCCTTAACCGGCGCGGAAGACGCGTTGATTGTCAATAACAACGCCGCAGCGGTGCTTTTGGTCATCAACACTTTGGCGGAAGGCAAAGAAGCGATCGTTTCGCGCGGCGAGCTTATTGAAATCGGCGGCGAATTTCGCATACCGGAAGTGATGAGCAAAAGCGCCACGCGCCTGCGGGAAGTGGGCACAACCAACCGCACGCGCCTGAAAGATTATGAAAAAGCGATAAACAAAGAAACCGGCCTGATTATGAAGGTGCATACCAGCAATTACCGCATTATCGGTTTTACTGAAGAGGCGGAAATTGAAGAACTGGTGACGTTAGGCAAAAAGAAGCGCATACCGGTGATGAACGATCTGGGCAGCGGCTGTCTGATCAATCTAGAAAATTATGGATTGGAGCACGAACCCACAGTACGGGAAGTCTTGAAAGCCGGTGTTGACGTGGTGACCTTCAGCGGCGATAAGCTTCTGGGCGGGCCGCAGGCGGGCATCATCGTCGGCGGGAAAAAAATACTCGCCAAAATCAAAAAGAATCCTCTCAATCGCGCGTTAAGGATAGATAAATTCACGCTGGCCGCGC
This sequence comes from Syntrophaceae bacterium UBA7520, assembly GCA_002478265.1. Taxonomy (GTDB): domain Bacteria; phylum Desulfobacterota; class Syntrophia; order Syntrophales; family Smithellaceae; genus UBA4810. Next base: position 57,853 of record DLNC01000026.1, on the reverse strand, counting down.
TGGAGGCGACGCTGATGCATTATCTTGATGCCGCGCAGGCGGTCAAAAAACTGCGCCCGCTGAAAGCCTTGACCGAACCTGTTGCCGATGTCAAAATACGCGCGCGCAAACTGTTTAACAAATTACAGAAAGAAAATTATGCTGGGCTGGAATTGAGCCTGCGCGATGGCTTTTCCACCGCCGGCGGCGGCTCGCTCCCCACGCAGAAAATTCCCACGGTTTTAATCGGCATCAAAAGCAAAAAGATGTCCGCCGGGCGCATCGAAGAAAAACTGCGCGCGCTTGAGATGCCGGTAATCGTGCGCGTGGATAAAGACGAAGTCCTGCTTGACCCGCGCACCGTCTCTGAAGATGAATTTGTTTTTATTGCCGAGGGTCTCAAAAATATTGTTTCCGGTTAATTTTCAGGTAATAGCTGCAGTGAAAATAATTCGTTTTACGATTGACAGCACAGACAGCGGCCAGCGCCTCGATGTGTTTTTGGTGCAAAAAGAAACAGGTCTGTCGCGGTCACAGATAAAGCATGTTGTGGAAGAAGGCGATGTTCTGGTCAATGGCCTCGCGCCCAAAGTCAGCCAAAAATTAAAAGAAGGAGATATTGTTGAACTAACGCTGAAGCCGGTCAAGGAAGCCATTGCCGTGGCGCAGGACATCCCGCTGGATATTATTTATGAAGACGAGGCGATTATTATCGTTAACAAACCGGCGGGCATGGTGGTGCATCCGGCCGCAGGCAATCCCGATCAAACGCTGGTCAACGCGCTCCTTTTTCATTGTAAGAATCTTTCCGGCATCGGCGGGGTTATCCGCCCCGGAATCGTGCATCGTCTCGATAAAGGAACATCAGGATTAATTGTTGCGGCAAAAACGGATGCGGCGCATCGCAGCCTTTCCGCGCAGTTTGAAAAGCACGAGGTGCACAAAACTTACCAGGTGCTGGTCTGGGGCGATGTCAAAGGCAATACCGGAGAAATATTTCTGCCGGTGGGCCGCCATGCAACCGATCGTAAAAAAATGTCCACAAAGAGCAAGCGCGGGAAAGACGCACTGACATTTTGGAAGGCACGCGAAAGATATGGTATTGCCACGTTACTTGATGTAGAAATAAAGACGGGTCGGACACACCAAATCCGCGTGCACCTATCATCTCGCGGTTACGGAGTGATTGGCGACAGTGTTTACGGCGGATCGGGGAAAATGCGAGATATTAAAAATTCCGAAGTGAAAAACGCATTGAAAAAATTAAACCGGCAGGCGCTGCATGCCGCAAAAATTTCCTTTCTGCACCCGCTTACCGGCCAGAGAGTAATTTTTGCCGCTGATATGCCGGATGATTTGCAAGAGCTTTGTCAGGCGCTGCGCAAATTTGCCGGTGTTAATCCGTCAGAAGGTATTAACAAAAGCTGGAAAGACTCCTTAAAGGAGCTTTGATGTTTTCCTTTTTTAAAGCGGGACAAATAGAATGTCTGCAATCATCACTGTTGGCTCGCTGCGCTTTTTTGACGCACGCCTTTTGCACCAGACGCGGCGGCGTTTCGCAGGGTGATTATAAAAGCCTCAACATGAGCTTTAAGGAAGGAGACGAAGACAATCACGTTTTGCAGAATTGGGGGCGGCTGGCCGCGGCTTTTGACATTTCTCTGGAGCAGTTTTTAGTCGTCAATCAGGTGCATAAGGACGATATATTTATTGTCAAACCTTACGGCGGATATTTTTCCTCGCGTGCGGAACTGGATTATGACGCCATCATAACCAACCGCGCCGATCTGGCAATTTGCGTTAAAACGGCGGATTGTGTGCCGGTATTTATCGTTGATCGGGCAAAAAAAGTGATTGCGGCGGTTCATGCCGGCTGGCGCGGTAGCGCATTGGGCATCAGCGCTAAAGCCGTGCGCTTGCTGCGGGCTAATTACGGTTCTTCACCGCAGGACATGTTGGCGGCAATCGGCCCCTCTATCGGCCCGTGCTGCTACCAGGTAGATAAGGTAGTCGCGGATGAATTTCTGAATCTTCATAACCACGAGCTTTTTTTGTCTACTGGCAAAAAAGCGGGCAAGTGGACGCTGAATCTGGCCGAGGCCAATCGCCGACAGCTTGTGGAAAGCGGGATTGGTGAAGCAAATATCGATGTATCAGACCTTTGCACCGTTTGTAATCAGGACAGGTTTTTTTCGCACCGCGGCTCCGGCGGAATAACCGGCCGGCAGATTAATTTTCTCATTATCAAACGAGATGATTCTTACCAGGTGATGACGGAAGACGGACCAATCAGCAGGCATTGATGAACGCGGTTTTTTTAAAAAGGAGCATTCATGAATCTAAAGCCGTTATTTGAGCCCCGGACGCTGGCGGTATTCGGCGTTTCGGCAACCAACCAACGCCATCCGGCAAACGTGATTTTTGAAAAAAACAATCACCGTTATCCTGTCGAGGTTTTTGGCGTTAATCCCAAAGGCGGCACACTGCACGGAGAAACTCTGTATCCGCGTGTCGCGGATATTCCCAAAAAAATCGACTTGGCGATTATCGCGGCGCGGGCGGAGTTTGTGCCCGCGATCATAACCGACTGCATCAGGGCAGGAGTGAAAGCTGCGGCGGTAATTTCGGGCGGGTTTACCGAAGGCGGGCGCTCCGATCTGCAGGAACGCGTTGTGGCCATCGCCCAGGAAGCAAAATTTCCTTTTCTCGGGCCGAACTGCCTGGGCCTGTATGTGCCGTTTCGCGTGGATACGTTTTTCCTGCCCATCGAACGAATGATCAAGCCCAGCCCCGGCAATGTCGCTTTTGTCAGCCAGAGCGGCGGTATTCTGGTGGATCAGATGATCAAGTTCACGCAGCAGGGTGTGGGCATGTCCAAAGCCGTCAGCATCGGCAACAAGGCTTTGATCAGGGAAATTGATTTGCTCAAATACCTACTAGCCGACCCGGCGACGAAAGTTATCGCTTTTTACGTGGAGGGATTCAACGAAGGCGAAGGGCGCGAATTTGTGCTGGCGGCGGACTGTTCTCCCAAACCTGTTATCATCATGAAGGCGGGAAAAAGCGAGGAGGGGCACCGCGCCGTTTCCAGCCACACGGCATCGCTCGCGGGTGATTATGCCAGCTTCGCCGCGGCTGTGGCCCAGCACAACATAGTTGAGGCGGCCAACGAACAGGAACTTGTTTCTTTTTGTGAGGTATTAAGTTCCTACACGCAGCCCATCGACGGGAAAATCGGCATTATTACCGGCAGCGGCGGTCACGGCGCGATGGCGGTTGATTCCTGCGCGGGGGCAAAGCTAACCGTGCCGCAGCTTTCGCAAATGATGCAGGCTGATTTAAGAAAGAAACTGACCGGCAATATTCGTTCTATCGCGTCGTTGAGCAACCCGATTGATTTGACCGGCAGCGCGGTGGACGAAGATTTTGTCACCTGCGCCAAAACTCTTTCCGCGACGCGTGAAGTCGACTGTATTATGGTATTGCTTCTGCCATATCTGCCGGGGGTTACGCTGGATATCGGTGTGCGGCTGAGTCAGGTGCAAAAACAGTTCAGAAAACCGATTATCGCGTATATCCCGCACGTCGAAAAATATAACATGATGATTGACGGGTTCGAGTTAAACGGCACACCAGTGTCTCCCTCCATCGAGGGAGCGGTGCAGATGGCCAAAGCCCTGGCGAGGAAAAAACCATGCTGAAAAAAGAAATAAAGCAGATTTTGCGCAAATCAAAACAGTGGGGCTGGGTGCTTGAGCCTGACGCGCAGAAAATATTTTCCCTTTACGGTTTTGACACGCCGAAATACTCTGTGGCGAAAAACAGCACTGATGCTTTATCTGTTGTCCGCAAAATCGGTTACCCTGTAGTGGCGAAAATCGTTTCGCCCGCCATTGTGCATAAGTCGGATGTGAAAGGCGTGGTCGTTGGCATCAAGGACGAAAAAACTTTATTGGCCACGCTCGCGCGGTTTCAAAAAATGGAAGCCTTTGCCGGCATGCTGATCGCGGAGATGGTAAAAGGATTGGAGCTGATTATCGGCGCTAAAAACGATGTTCAGTTCGGCCCGATGATTATGGTGGGCATGGGCGGTGTCGGCGTGGAAATTTATAAAGATATTTCTCTGAGAATGGCGCCGCTGAAAAATCGCGATGTTGATAATATGCTAAATGAACTTGCTGCCCGCAAGCTTCTTGCCGGATACCGGGGCGAGGAAGCGGTCAGCATTTCGGCGCTGAAAAAAACCATTCTCGGCTTTTCCCGCTTGGTCATGGAAATGCGTGATTTTGTTGAGTCAATTGATCTGAATCCGGTCATGTGCGGTGCAAAGTCATGCGTCATTGCCGATGCCCGGATAATACTCAAAAATTAAACCCCAAGAGACCTCCTTACTCTGCGGCCTTTTATATTTCGTGCAATTTATTTAAACGTTTCATTCAGATTTTCCTCCGCAAAAGGAATTTATCAGCCGCTAACTTGACCAGCAGTCAGCAATATAATCTTTTATTATCAGCATGTTACGATGTTTTTTGAAATTTTTTTATTTTTTGGCACGCATTTTTCATTAAATAAAGTCAAACAAAACAAAAGGAGGTAACAGATCATGAAAAAGACAATAGGAACAATCACAGTAGCGGTGGTCGCGGTTCTCTTAACGGCAACATTCGCTTTCGCCGAATACGCGGTCGGGGGCGCGGCTAATTTCCCCTATTTTCAGCTGGGCATGCTGATTGTCGGCGGCCTTCTGCTGGTTCAAATGAAAAGAAAATACCATAAAATGTACACAACTGAAGCTGTCGGCGCTTTCGCTCTCTACACGGCGCTCATGGCTCTCTTCACTAACCCGGTCATCGAACTGGTGAAAACGATCGTAACCTGATCGCCTTTTGCCAAAGTCGTCATGATCTGTGCAACATTCCCCTCAGGGCCTGCGCCCTGAGGGGTTTTTTTATTCAAAGAATAAATAATCTTTATTGACATCAGTGCCTTTCAGTATTACTAATCCCGCATAAAATTAATATCTGAGGGCAATTTAATGATTATTGTTACCGGCGGCGCGGGATTTATCGGCAGTGCTTTTGTCTGGAAGCTCAACCAGCAGGGCGTTGATGACATCATCATTGTGGATCAGCTGGGCAGCGACGATAAATGGAAGAACCTGGTCAATCGCCGCTTCACCGATTGTCTGCATAAAGATGACTTCATTAAAATTGTACAGGAGGATAAAGGGCCGTGGAAAGTCAGGGCTGTTATCCACATGGGGGCGTGTTCCTCCACCACGGAACGTGACGCCGATTATTTGTGGGAAAATAATTACCTGTACAGCCGCAGAGTTGCGGAATGGTCTTTGCGCCATAATATCCGCTTTATTTACGCCAGTTCCGCCGCGACCTATGGTGACGGCACCTTGGGATTTTCGGATGACCATGAAAAGATCGGTTCGCTCAAGCCGATTAACATGTACGGATATTCCAAGCATGTATTTGATTTGTGGGTGTTAAAAAACAAACTGGAAAACAAAATGACAGGTATCAAGTTTTTCAATGTTTTTGGTCCCAACGAATACCACAAGGGCGACATGACAAGCGTTATTTATAAAGCGTTTAACCAAATCAGAGAAACTGGTAAAGCCCGCCTTTTTAAATCGTATAAAAAAGAATATCCCCACGGCGGCCAGTTGCGTGATTTCGTTTACATTAAAGACTGCGTGGATGTAATGTGGTGGTTTTTGAACAATCCCGACGCTAACGGTATCTATAACCTGGGAACCGGCAAAGCCCGCACTTGGAAGGATCTGATCAAAGCCGTATTTGCCGCCATGGAAAGAAAAACAAATATTCAATTTGTGGAAATGCCGGAGGCAATCCGCAAACAGTATCAGTATTTTACCGAAGCGCAAATGAACAAACTCAAAACCGCCGGTTACGCGGTTAATTTCGCTCCGCTGGAAGAAACCGTGCGCGATTACGTGGTGAATTACCTGCAGAATCCGGATCCATATTTAGGAAGATAAAAGTGAAAAGAGATATCGTCTGTGTCATTCCCGCGCGTTTTGAATCGAGCCGTTTCCCGGGCAAGCCTCTGGCCGATTTGTGCGGCAAGCCGATGATTCAGCATGTTTACGAGCGCGCCTCGCGCGCCAAGGCGCTTCCCTACGTGGCAGTAGCCACGGATGATGAAAGAATTTTTCAGGCTGTGAAAAAATTCGGCGGCAACGCCATCATGACCTCCGCGGCGCATCGTTCCGGCACGGACAGGATTGCCGAAGCGGTGAAATCACTGAATCTTGCCAATAACGCCATCGTGGTGAACATTCAGGGCGATCAGCCGGTTTTTGAACCGGCGCAGGTGGACGAAGTCATCGCGCCGCTCGTTGCTGATGATAAAATTCTCATGTCCACATTGATTTATAAGATCATTAAGGATGAGGAAATAACCCACCCGCACGCGGTGAAAGTCGCCTTTGATAAAGATAATTTTGCTCTTTATTTTTCCCGTGCGACTATTCCCTATGTGCGCGATAAAAAGCTCAGCGCCGATTATTACAAACATCACGGTATTTACGCTTATCGCCGGGATTTTCTGGATGTCTTTACCGCTTTACCCGAAGGAAAACTGGAAAGGCTCGAGGCGCTGGAACAATTGCGGGCTTTGGAGCATGGCTACAGGATAAAAGTTGTTGTAACTTCCTATGATTCCGTGGAAGTGGATAACGAGCTGGAATTAGCAAAAGTGCGCCGGATTATTGAAGCGGGCTAAGCGTAGACTACGGCAACCGGTCAATCTTTCTGGTTAGGATTATGAATTTCAGATATCACCTGTTCGGGCTTTTTTTCTTGGTGACTATCTTCTGCCCATTGCCTACAATAGCGGCGGGCAATAATAATTTTGCCGACTGCGCCGTAATTAAAGACAATGTCGAGAGGTTGAAGTGTTATGATAATTTGGCGCGGCAGAAGACTGAGACGGAAAAGAACGTAATTACGGACAGCAATGTTCCGGCGAAAGAAAAGCCTCCGCAGGAAAAAAAGGAGGCGTCTGTATTTTCCCGGCACTGGGAACTGGACGGGGAAAAATCCAAGCATGCCTTTTTCATGCTCACTCCCTACCGCCCGAATTATTTCTTGCCCATCGCTTATAACTCCACGCCCAATGATAACAATGCCCTGGATTTTGATCCTGACGCCAAGGCGCAGCGCAGCGAAGCGAAGTTCCAGTTGAGCTTCAAGGTAAAGCCGTGGTGCATGGATATTGACGGATGGGATTTTTTAAAGGGCGTTGATTTGTGGATTGCCTACACGCAGCTTTCCTACTGGCAGCTTTACAATGCCACGTTTTCCTCTCCGTTTCGTGATACAAACTACGAACCGGAGGCGCTGGTTAATTTCCGCACCGATGTAAACATTCCCGGCATTGATGACCTAAAACTGCGTTTTGTGACGATCGGATTGAATCATCAATCCAATGGCCGTTCCTCGCCGCTTTCACGCAGCTGGAATCGTGTTGTCGCCAACGCGGGATTCGAAAAAGGAAATTTCAATATTTTTCTCAAGACATGGTATCGGATACCGGACGGAGAGAGCAAAAACGACAATCCCGGCATAACCAAATACATGGGATACGGGGAACTATGGCTTACTTACTACTGGAAGAAGAACCGAATTTCCGCCATGCTGCGCAACAACCTGCGCAGTGAAAATAAGGGCGCCGTGCAGCTTGACTGGAGCATTCCGCTTTCCCTGTTTTGGGATAAGCTGGATATATTCAGTATCTATTTTCAGTATTTTAACGGTTACGGGGAAAGCCTGATCGACTACAATGCCAGTGTTAACCGCATAAGCGCGGGATTCATGCTGGTGGACTGGGAATAACGGAGATATACGCCGGATTACGCCCAGGCGATTTCCTTGACCTTCAGATTTTTTTCCAGGTCATCCGCGGTTTGCTTCGCGCATTTTTTCAGATAATCATCCACATATGACTGCTCGATTCCGTTTGCCGCGGCGACTTTTTTCAGCCAGACTAGCTCATTTTCATGGATATCTTTGTCCACGGCGGAGATTATTAATCCATCATGGATGAAAAAACGGGCGATTTCAGGCCGGGTAAAAACAGGGGCGGAATCATCGATATTTTTATTGTTCATTATTTCGTTAATGTTGTTTCTGCAGAATTTTTTTTCAAAACCCATGCTAGCGCCGATACGCAGCATCAGCTTTTTTTCCGGTTCCCGGATGGCGCGATCCTGGCGAATGAGAATAAGCAGTCCTTTGAAATAAAGGCTCCTGTCCAAAAGCGAGGCTTTCATGCAAGCACTTATAATCTATTTTCGCCGCAAAGGAAAGTTTTTCCCTGATATAATAAAAAGGTGATACGGCAGATAAAAATTCAAGCGTGAAAAATCAGCGTTAAGAAAAAAGGCCGAATTTTCATTCGGCCTTTTTATCTGGTTTAATCATCGTCATCGTCAAAATCGAGCGGCTGTTCAGATCCTTCCGGAACTTCCGCGGCGATGGAACGATTGATGCCGCGCATCAGAAGCCACATGATCAAAAACAGGATAATCATCGAAGCGACAAGAATAAAGATGATTGTCGCCGTCCAGGCCTTGGCTTCCTTGTCTATATTTTGCGCCACTTTCAGCGCTGCTTCTTTATATTTATCGACATCAATTCCCATGCCGACCCAGCCGAAACCGGCAGGCGCCGGAAGATTCTTTGTGTAAAACTTAATCGGGGCATAGGCGACAAACTTGGCGTGCCCGCCGAATTTATAACTGAGCACGCCGGATTTTCCCGCCGCCGCTTCTTTCGCGATGACCGGCAAATTGGGATCCATGAAACCCAATTGATGAAGGTTTAACGCTTCTATGCCTTTTTTCATCAAATCATTCGCGTTTCGCTCATTAAGCGTGGGGACCTGAACTCCCTGCGCGTTTAGTCCCACTATATGGTAGGAGCTTGGGTGAACAATTACATAGCCGCGGTGATCAATGATGTAGGCATAGTTGCCCGCGGTTGCGTCAACTTCATACACCTTTTCCATCTGTGTGGGAATGATGTGATTGGTAAATGTGGCCAGATGGCGGTAATCTAGGGCAAGCGCGATTACGCCGGCAAATCCATCTTTGTCAAAGAGCGGCGTGGCCAGCCGGATGATACCGTTGAATCTGGCGCCTTTGTTAAAAGCGTCCTTGGTTACATATAAACCGGTTACCGGAGAAACATATACCTCGCCTTTGTTCAGAAGCTGTGCCTGGGCAAAGTAGGTTTCGTTTTTGTAGGTTGTATTTGCCGGGATACTGACATTTTTCAATTGACTTTCCGGCATAACCTTACCGTCGACAACCTTAATTAGTTCTTTGCCTTTCCTGTCTATAAGAGACATCTCTTTGTAGAGGGGGACTAAAACCTGCTGGACCCTCTTTCCGTCTCGGGTCCAGATGGGCTTTCTATTTTCCAGAACAAACTGTCTGAATGCTGTTTCTGTAGGCGGGATAATTGTTGCAATAAGCAAGTCTTTCTTGCTTTCCGTCAGGAAACCGGCAACCTCATTCGCGGTATTTATGGCCCGTGCTTTTATATCTTCCTGAGCTTTCTGGTCAAGAACAACGGCTGTTCTCTCTTGTATGGTAACCCCCAGCTTAAAAATGCCGTTGGCAATTAAAAACGCCATCAGTGATAAGGGGATTACGATAAGCAGGAAGAACACGCTTCCAATGCTGAAGAACTGCTTACCTTTTTTATTGTTTGACATTATAATTCCCCCTAACCTTTGTTAAATTTTCAGTTAACATTATCAGCTTGTTAACCCAAAAAATAACGCATGTAAGGGTTAGCAAAGAGAAGCACGAGAGAAACGACCAGGGCGTAAATGGCGATTGATTCAGCCATGGCCATGCCGACCAGCATGGTCATCATGATTTTTGCCTGCACGCCGGGATTTCTTCCCACAGCGGAACACGCGCCGTTGGCGGCTGTTCCGATGCCCATACCCGCTCCGACTGCGCCGATGCCAATAGCTAAGCCTGCCGCAATCATCGCTCCAACGGCAAAAATTGCCTTGGCGTAAGAATCAGCAGCGGGGATAACCTGTTCTGCGGCAAAAACAAAAGAACTCGACACCAGCAAAATGATTATCGTGGTAAGTGCGGTTAGAAATTTTGTGCTTAATTTGTGTAACATTATTTTTCTCCTTTCCGATTAATGTTCATGAATTCGTTGGATAACTAACACAAATTGGATTTCCTGAAAAGCGGAAATCATTTTGTTCCAATCAGCGCTAAGTTACTGCATTATATATGCCATTATTGAAAAAAGAGCGCAGATAATGACCGGCAGTACAAATAATTAGGATTGACGGAAAAGGTGCGCCGCCCCGCTAATTACTTGAGATTGTTTTATTTATCCGCTTGGTCTGAGCGAAAAGCGCGCGGTAAACAATATGGGTATAATTTTTCTGCGCGCGAATAAAAAAGAAGCAATTATTGTTCTTTGTTTAATGTTTTGTTAAATAATTTCGCATGAAACATACAAGCGGGTATTTAAGGCGCGCGCGGTATTTCGCGCGCATTTCCCCAGCCTGAAAACAATTCTTAAGTGTTGAACAGCGGGATTATATTTATATTGAAATTTTGCAGTCAGACCGCTAATATAATCATTCAGAACTGCTGATATTACATGCCGACCTTCTCTTAGGGGATTTTTTATGCAGGAAATTTTGACGGCGGTCACCTACCCGGTCGTCTGGTTGATTTGCTCCTATCTTTTGAAAATAGAAAGCGGCTTGGCCAAGCTTCTCATTTCTCTTACTGCGGCCATCTTGGTTTACGTGTTAATTGGAATGCTTCAGGCAGAAAAAACAGGCAAAAAAAACGAAGAAGATGGTTAAGATTAATATTCCCTCGGCAGCTTACCGCATATCTGTAAGAAATATTATCCCAACGGCCATAAATTATCGCGGCTATATAATGATGTTTTCATTCAGGACATTATAAATGCGTATCTGGTTTGCCACCTCCACGGTAATTATTCTGATTATCTTGCTCGCTCTGACGGTGAATCATGCCCGCGAAAAGGATATGGTGGAAATTTTCAGCCGCCAGCAGCTTGCCTACGCGCAAAGCACGGCCGCCAGGATGGTTGATTTGCTGACCCGGCTGGAAAAAAATGTGAGAGTGCTTTCCCGCCTCCAGTCACCGGAGGGTAATGTTGCCCCCAGATTTGCCGATGACTATAAATATGTTTTTTCCGGATGGGAAAGAATAATTGACGCGACATTTCTTGTTGATAGAAACGGCAGGATAAAGCAGGTTTTTCCCGCCGGCGCATCGGTGGCCGTGGATATCGCCTATCATTTAAAAGACATCAAGAACAATAAAAGCAGTTATATAAACCTGGCCTTGAACGAAAAAGCAGTCCTGACCGGCAGAAAGGAAAAAACAGACTGGCATTACGTTTTTGGTTATCCGCTCTGGCGGAAGAATGATGTTTTTTCCGGGGCATGGGTGGTTTCCCTGTCCTTGGCGGCGATGATTGAAGACTACGAAAAACAGATCCAAGACAACAACATGGGAGCCCTTTGGCTGGTAGACGAAAAAGGAGAAATTGTAATTCATCCCGACAATGCGTTTATTGGAAAGGGTATCAATTATTTGGTGCGAAATTTTAATAAAACAGAAATTGATCTTTCTTTTACGCACGGTAATTACCTGGACGCGTTGGTTCTGTTAAGTAATCATAAAGAGCAAAGAAGCATCATTGCGTACTTTCCGCTGCAGTTTGGCGGGAAAAGGTGGGTGGTCTTGATCGTTTCGCCTTACAGTAACGTTGTTTTGCCGCTGCGCAAAACTTTTGCCTATACGCTTTTCAGCGTCATCATGGTGATTTTGGTTGTGGTTATCGCCAGTATTTCCTTTGCTTTCTGGGAAGGTAAAAGAGTGCGCGTAAAGGAAGAAGAAAGAAGAGCGGCCGAAAGCAAAGATTGGGAGGAAAAACTGCTGCGCGAGAAAAAAACCATTGAGGGCATTATTGAAGGATCACCCATTCCAACATTTGTTATCAACAAAGAACATAAAGTCATTCTATGGAACCGCGCCTGCGAGGAATTGACCGGCTTTTCCGCCCGGGAAATGGTAGACACCGACAAACATTACATGCCTTTTTATTCCGTGAAAAGACCAGTTATCGCGGATTTGATTATTGACAACGCGGTGGATAAATTAAGCCAGTATTATGACACGAAGAAAGTCAGAAAATCCGACAAGGTTGTCGGCGCTTATGAGGCGAATGACTTTTTCGAAAATCTCGGTGGACGCAGTCGCTATCTCTATTTTCTGGCTGCTCCGGTCTATGATGAAAAAGGCCAGATTATCGCGGCGGTCGAAACCCTGCAGGATGTTTCCCGTGACGAGGAGCTCAGCAGAAGCCTGCGCGAATACGCGGAAACACTGCAAAACGAATTGACGGAAAACATCGAACTGAGAAGAGAAGTTGAAGAGCTTTATAATTATTTGCAGTCCATCATTAAAAGTCTGCCCGATAAGATTTATGAGATGGATGAAAACGGCATCATTAATTACGTGAGTCGCGGCAGAATGAGGGGCGGCAAATCTTATTCCCGGGAATTTCAAGGCGTTCATTTTTTGGAATTTGTTGCCCCGAACAACAGAGATTTTGTCCTGTCGATGTGGGAGCTGGCAAAAAAGGGCATTTACAGGCCTTACGAAATAGAAGCGGTGAGAAAAGACGGCCGTAAAGTAAATCTGCTGATGACCACTTCTCCGGTAATCGGCACCAACCGTTATTTGGTGGTGCAGCGCGACATTACGGAATTCAAAAATCTGGAGAAAAAGCTCTTTGAAAGCGAAAAGTTGGCGGCGTTGGGTCAGCTATCCGCGGGCATCGCGCATGAGGTGCGCAACCCGCTTTCCTCGATTAAAATGAGCCTGCAGATTCTGCAAAAGCGGATAAATCCAGCCGGCAATGACCTGAAGAGATTTAAAATAGCGGAAAAAGAAGTGGAACATCTGGAAACACTGGTTAATAACATTCTCATTTTCGCCAAACCGATGGAACCGCAGAAAACTCCCGCAGACGTGGCCAAAGTTCTTGATCAGGCCATTGCTTTGGCTGAAAAGGAAATTACGGATAAGCAAATCCAGGTCCACACGGATTTCGGCGATGTTGCCCCGATAGAAGTTGACGCCGCTATGCTGGGCGACGCCTTTTTAAATATCATCCGCAACGCCGCCGAGGCAATCGAGCAGGATGGGCATATCTATATTTCGCTGCGTATGCAAGAAAACAACAGGCAGGCGGTTGTGGTGGAAGTCAGAGATAACGGCTGCGGCATCGATAAGGCGGACATGCCGCATTTATTTAACCCTTTCTTTACGATGAAAAAATATGGTACAGGTCTGGGGCTTTCACAGGTGAAAAAAATTATTGATCTGCATCAGGGCACGATTGATATCATCAGCAAAAAAGATGAAGGAACCACGGTGCGGGTTATTCTACCGGTGAAAAGCGACAGCGGCAGACCGGTCGAGGAAATTAGAGCGTAGGGTGGAGGACATGTCCAAAATTCTGGTTATCGATGATGACGCTTCGATTCGCGAAACGCTGGATCTGTACCTGACGGAAGAAGGCTATAAAGTCGAGACAGCGGAAACAGGCACGGATGGCCTCAACAAATATGTCAAAAACCCCGCTGATGTCGTTATTCTGGATATCAGACTGCCGGATGTTGACGGGTTTTCCGTGCTGGAGGACCTCAAGGAAGAAAACGAAAACGTCAAAGTCATCATGATTACTGCCTTTCACGACATGGAAACAACCATCAACGCCATGAAAGGCGGCGCCTTTGATTACATTCACAAGCCGGTGAATGTGGACGAACTGGATATCGCCATAAAAAAAGCCCTGAAATCGGTGGAGATGGAAAAGAAGATTGACGGTCTTTTAATGGAGCCGTCGCGCAATTTTCGGGTGGGCGACATTATCGGCACCGGCAATCAAATGCGTGAAATTTTCAAGACGGTCGGCATTGTTTCGCAAAGCCGCACGACAGTTTTGATTCAGGGTGAGAGCGGCACGGGAAAAGAATTAATTGCCAAAGTCATTCACAACAACACTTCGCCGGATGAACCTTTTATCGCCGTCAATTGTTCGGCGATTGTGGAAACGCTTCTGGAGTCTGAATTGTTCGGCCACGAAAAAGGCTCTTTTACCGGCGCCGTGACAAGAAAACTGGGCAAGTTTGAACTGGCGCGCTACGGCTCAGTTTTTCTGGACGAAATAAGCGAGATGTCGGTTAATCTGCAGGCGAAACTGCTGCGCGTTCTGCAGGAAATGGAATTCGACAGGGTGGGCGGCAAGGACAAGGTTAAAGTCAACGCCCGCATTATGGCCGCGACCAACAAAGATCTTAAGGCGCTGGTCAAGGAAGGAAAGTTCCGCGACGATCTTTATTACCGGTTGAACATTGTGTCCATCACCATTCCACCCCTCAGAGAGCGGCGTCAGGATATCGCTCCACTGATTGATTATCTTCTGGCCAAGATAAATCTGGATCTGCATAAAAAGATTATCGGTGTTTCCGATGAGGTTATGGAGATGTTTATGCAGTACCACTGGCCGGGCAATATCCGCGAGCTGGAAAATCTGCTTGTGCGCGCCTGTGTGGTCGCGCAGGGCCAGGTTTTGGGAAAAAATGATTTCCCCGAACTGGGCAAGGAAGAACCGGGCAGGGAACGCAAAGACGATCTGGCGGAGGTATTCACGCCGGCGGCATCGGGCAAGCTGCTGACGCTCGACGAAGTCGAAGAGCGCTACATCAGAAAAATCCTCAAAGAAAACGACAAAAAGAACAAAGGCGAAATCTGCGAGATATTGGGCGTTTCTCGCCCGACATTGGAACGAAAACTGGAAAAATACGGCATCGTCTTTGAACGTGAATAGGCGATACTGCTTACCTGAAAAATTATTTCACGTCATGAAGATTACCAAAGCCGAATTCATCAAAAGCGCGACGCAGCCATCTCACTATCCGCCGCCGGATTTGCCGGAAGTTGCTTTTGTCGGGCGTTCCAACGTGGGAAAATCTTCCCTGATCAACGCGCTCGTCGGCAGGAAAAATCTGGCCAAAACCAGCAACACGCCGGGACGCACGCAACTAATTAATTTTTTTTCCGTCAACGATAAAATATTTTTTGTGGATTTGCCCGGTTATGGATTTGCCAAAGTATCGCGCGCGGTGAGAAAAAACTGGGGAGAAATGATTGAGTCTTATCTGCGTGGAAGGCAGAATCTGGCGTTGGTTATTCTCATTCTTGATATAAGGCGTGTACCAAATGATGATGACTTGTCCCTCTGCGACTGGCTGGAGCACTACCGCATACCTTGCCTATATGTGCTGACTAAGAGCGACAAACTTTCGAACAACGAAATTTTCCGGCAAAGAAAGTTAATTGAAAAAAAATTGCGCGTTTCCGAAGAAGACAAAATGGTTGTTTTTTCCGCCAAAACCGCAACGGGTAAAGAACAATTATGGCGTGTTCTGAAAAATATGCTTTGCCCGTCGGGTGATGTTGTATCCTCTTGATTTTGTGGTAGTTATTCTTTTTTGCGGGTACTTTTCTTCGCGATATCATCAGTCAGAAAAAATTTTCTTGACCATTAGTCAAAAATTTCCTATACGGATGAGGCTTATGATGATTATGATAATGTTGGTTTTATTACAGGTTAATTTAGTTATGTTCGCCGCACTATTTTTCTTTTTTCCCTCGATTCAAAAAAATCAAAAATATTATTCCACAGACAGTATTTTAAGGAGTAACAAGTGCTGAAAAATGATGAGAAAGTTGGCGCAGTAATGGTCGTTGGTTCGGGTATAGCCGGCATTCAGGCGTCGCTCGATTTAGCCAACTCAGGAATGAAAGTATATCTCGTCGAAAACGGTATTAGTATCGGCGGGGTAATGGCTCAGCTGGATAAGACATTTCCCACCAATGACTGCTCCGCGTGCATTTTGTCGCCGAAGCTCGTGGAGGTAGGGCGCCATCCCAACGTGACAATCATGACGCGGCGCACCGTTGAGGCGGTGGAAGGCGAACCGGGTAAATTCAAGATTAAACTGACTAGCGCTCCCCGCTACGTGAATCTGGACAAGTGCACGGGCTGCGGTGATTGTGCCAAAGTTTGCCCCGTTAACGTTAAAGCCGAATTTAACGGCAACCTCAGTGAAAGACAGGCCATCTACCGTCATTTTCCACAGGCGATTCCCAGCGGCTTTGCCATTGATAAACTCGGCACGTCGCCGTGCAAGGCAAATTGTCCCACGCACATCAGCGTGCAGGGCTATGTGGCGCTGATCGGTCAGGGAAAATTCAAGGAAGCTCTCAAACTTATCAAAAAGGATAACCCGTTCCCCATTGTCTGCGGGCGCGTTTGTAACCATCCGTGTGAAACCGCCTGTATGCGCGGCAAGGTGGATGAACCCATTGATATCATGCACCTGAAACGCTTTGTGGCGGATCTGGATTTAAACAGCGACACGCGTTACCTGCCGGAAAAGAAAGAGAACAAGGGCAAGAAGGTGGCGATAATCGGCTCCGGTCCTTCCGGGTTGACCTGCGCTTATTACCTGGCTATTGAAGGCTATGATGTGGAAGTGTTTGAAGCCCTGCCCATGGCGGGCGGCTGGATGGCCGTCGGCATTCCGGAATATCGTTTGCCCAAAGATGTCCTGCGGGCGGAAATAAAGGTAATCGAAGATTTGGGTGTAAAGATTCATCTTAATACCCGCATCGGCAAGGATATTCCCTTCGAAAAACTGAAAAAAGATTACGATGCGATTTTTATCGGCTGCGGCACGATGAAAAGCAGCCGTATGAATATTCCCGGGCAGGATATGCGCGGCGTTATTCAGGGCGTTGATTATCTCACGCAAATCAATCTCGGCAAGCAAGTCCCGCTCGGAGATAAAGTGGCGGTGATCGGCGGCGGTAACGTGGCGATGGACGCTGTCCGCACCGCGGTCCGCACCGGTTCCAAAGACGTCTTTATTCTTTATCGACGCACCCGCGCGGAAATGCCCGCCGCGAATGAAGAAATAGAAGAAGCGCTGGAAGAAGGAATCAAAATGGAATTTCTGGTCGCGCCTAAAAGGGTCATCGGCAAGGATGGCAAGGCGGCGGCCCTGGAATGCGTGCGCATGGAATTGGGCGAGCCCGATAAAAGCGGCCGCCGCCGTCCCGTCGAAATCAAGGGCTCGGAATTCATCATTGAGTGCGACTCCATTATTCCCGCCATCGGTCAGGAGGCGGACTTATCCTTCCTGCCCAAAGAAAGTGGCGTTTCTGTCAGCGAATGGAGCAATATCAATTACGACCCGGTGACCTTTGCCACTAACGTTCCCGGCATTTTCGCCGGCGGCGACGTGGTCACCGGCCCGCAGACGGTGGTCAAAGCAGTTTATTCAGGCAAGGAAGCAGCCAAATCCATCGATCTTTATCTGCAGGGTATGGATATCAAGGCCGGTAGGGAAAAAGACTGGACGAAAGATCTGGCGGATAAAGCCGATGTGTCGAACGTGCCGAAAAGCCCGCGCGTGAAATATCCGCATCTGAAGCCGCAAGACCGCGTAACCAATTTCCGCGAAGTAGGCGTCGGTTTTGACGAAGCGCAGGCGATTGCCGAGGCGCTGCGCTGTCTTAATTGCGGCATTTGTTCGGAATGTTATCAGTGCGTGGAGGCGTGTATCGCTAAAGCCATTGATCACGACATGACGGTTCAGGAAGAAACAATAGAAGTAGGCGCGGTGATCGCGTCACCCGGCTTTGAAATTTTCGACGCGCGCCTGCGCGGTGAATACGGTTACGGCATTTACAAGAATGTCATTTCAGCTATTCAGTTCGAAAGGATTCTTTCCGCGTCCGGTCCTTATTTCGGCCACGTGCAGAGAATTTCGGATGGCAAGGAGCCGAAAAAAATCGCTTTCATTCAGTGCGTCGGCTCGCGCGATGTTTCCTGCGACAACAGCTGGTGTTCGTCTGTTTGCTGTATGTATGCCACGAAAGAGGCGATTATCGGCAAGGAGCACGCCAAAGGGCTGGAGCCGACCATCTTCTACATGGATATCCGCGCCCACGGCAAGGACTTTGACCGTTTTGTCAATCGCGCCAAGGAAGAATACGGTATCCGTTATATCCGTTCCATGCCTTCGACGATTAAGGAATTGCAGCAGACGAACAATCTACTGATCAAATACGTGAATCAGGACGGCACGTTTACCGAAGAGGAATTCGATATGGTCGTTCTTTCTGTCGGTCTGATGCCGCCGAAAGAGGCGAAAAAGCTGGCCGCCAGCTTAGGCATTGAACTGGAAGAACATGGTTTCTGCAAAACGTCTCTGGAAAATCCCGTGCAGACATCACGCCCCGGCGTGTTTGTTTGTGGCGCATTCGGAGGACCTAAAGATATTCCGGAAACGGTTATGGAAGCTTCCGCCGCCGCCGCCTGCGCGGAAGGCCTGCTTGCCTCACGGCGCGGCACGATGATTACGCCGGTCGAAAACCCGGAAGAAAAAGATCTGCGCGGCCAGCCGGTGCGCACCGGCGTGTTCGTCTGTCACTGCGGCATCAACATCGGAGGAGTGGTTGATGTGCCCGCCGTGCGCGATTACGCTAAAACGCTTCCCACCGTTGTTTACGCGGCCGACAATTTGTTTACCTGTTCGCAGGACACCGCGGTAAAAATGGCGGAAGTGATCAAAGAAGAAAATTTGACGCGCGTAGTAGTTGCTTCGTGCTCGCCGCGCACACATGAAGGGCTGTTCCAGGAAAACTGCGAGAAAGCCGGTCTCAACAGGTATCTGTTTGAAATGGCCAATATCCGCGACCAGGATTCGTGGGTGCATATGCACGAACCGGAAAAGGCAACGGCAAAAGCCAAAGATTTGTTGCGCATGGCGGTGGCCAAGGCCCAGTATCTAAAACCTTTGAAGCCCGGTCAGCTGGCCGTTAACCATCAGGCGCTGGTTATCGGTGGCGGTTTGGCGGGCATTACCGTGGCGCTTTCCTTGGCCGATCAGGGATTTGCCTCCTTCATTATAGAGAAAGAGGAGCGCCTCGGCGGCAACTACAATCATTTATATAAAACGCTGGAAGGACTGGATACAAAAGCCCACCTCAAGGGACTTCTGGAAAAAGTTTACAATAATCCCTTGATTACCGTTGTCACGTCGGCTCAGATCAAAAAGATTGAAGGATTCATCGGCAATTACAAAACGACCGTCATAGCCAAGGACGGAGAAAAAGTTTTTGAGCATGGCGTGGTGCTGGTGGCCACGGGAGCTTACGAAAACAGGCCGAAGGAATATCTCTATGGCCAGAACGACAAAGTAAAAACACAGCGGGAACTGGAAAAGCTGCTTTACGAAAAAGATCCGCAACTGGCAGCGGTGAAAAATGTGGTGATGATTCAGTGCGTGGGCAGCCGCGAGAAGGAAAGGCCTTACTGCAGCCGTTACTGCTGCTCGGAGGCCATTAAAAACGCGCTGGAGTTAAAAGCCGCGGATCCCTCACGCGATATCACCATAATTTACCGCGATATCCGCACTTTCTCCTTCAAGGAAGATTATTACAAGAAGGCGCGGGAAGCGAATATCAAATTCATCGTTTATGAAGAAGAAAGAAAGCCGCAGGTTGTCGCCGCGGGCGATAAGCTGGAAGTAAAAGTTTTTGACCCGATTCTTAATGAGCAGGTAACTCTGCCCGCGGATATCGTAGCGCTCAGTGTGGGCGTTGTCCCGAATCCGGAAAACGCGGCCATCGGTCAGATGTTGAAAGTTCCCACCAACCAGGACGGCTTTTTCCTGGAGGCGCACGTCAAATTGCGGCCGGTGGATTTTGCCACGGACGGCGTGTTTATGTGCGGCATGTCGCATTCGCCGAAATTCAGCGATGAGACGGTCACCCAGGCCAACGCGGCCGTGTCCCGCGCCTGCACGATACTCACGCTGGACTACATCGAAGCGGAAGGCAAGACCGCCTATGTCAACAAAGAAAGATGTTCGGCCTGTGGCCTTTGCGAGATCAATTGTCCCTACAGCGCTATTGCCGTGGACGTTAATGAGGGATGCGCGGTTGTTAACACTGTTTTGTGTAAGGGGTGCGGCGTTTGCACCGCCTCCTGCCGCATGAACGCGGTTGATCTCAACGGTTTCAATAACGAAGAGGTTGTGGCACAGATATATAATTTAAACTGAGGTGACCGGCTGATAAAGCCGCCTTGCCGCGGGAAGGAAAATATTAAGGAGAAGATATGGCTGAAAACTTAGCAAATAAGGAATGGGAACCGAAATTCGTTGCCATCGTCTGCAACTGGTGTACCTACGCGGGCGCCGATCTGGCCGGTATCAGCAGGATTCAATATCCGACCAACGTGAGAATCATCCGTGTTCCCTGCACCGGCAGAATAAATCCTTTTTATATAGTGAAAGCCCTGCAGTCCGGAGCCGACGGCGTTCTTGTTTCGGGGTGACACCCCGGTGAATGCCACTATATTTCGGGAAATATGGTGGCGCGGCGCAAGTTTGCGACGTTAAAAAGTTTCCTGAATTACATCGGTGTGGAAGGGGACCGTACCATATTCACCTGGGTTTCCGCGTCCGAAGGAGATAGATGGGCGCAGGTCATCAAAGGAGCGACGGAAAAAATAAAGGCATTGGGACCGGCCAGTAAAATGGTTAAGACAGTGGCATAGGTTAATTTATAAGAAGAGTATAAAAACTAACAAGGAAATTATCACTGTGGAAAACATTGAAACTAAATTGCGGGAAGAAGCTCAAAGGCTGCTTTTGGAAAAGAAAGCTGACGTGATCATTGGCTATGAAAAAGGCACGCTTCCTTTGACGGCAACGCCTTGCTTTATCACTAGGCCGGAAGAGGCGGAAAAACTAATCTGGAACAATCTCTGCACGCAAAACTTGGCCAAGTTCGTGCATGACTTGATTACCGCGCATAAAAATTCGCAAAAGCGCGTTAAGCCGGAAGACAGGAAGAAAAAAGTGATCGGGGTGGTCGCCCGCGGCTGCACCACGCGTTCCATTATTATCCATTTGCAGGAAAGGCAATATGACCGCGGCGAAGTTTACATTATCGGCGTTCCCTGCGACGGCTATGTGGAGAGTAAAAAATTAAGAACCGCCGCAGGCGGCGCGGATATCATTGAAGGCGATATGGAAGGCGGCCAGATTAAGGTGAAAACGGCGGAAGGTGAAAAGACCGTCGCGCTGAAAGAAGTCCTTTCAGACAGCTGCCGCACTTGCCGGTATAATAATCCCATTATTTCCGACGTTATGGTCGGTTCGCCTGCGCCAGCCATGAATCCCGAAGCCGAGTATGACCAGGTTAAGGAATTTGAAGCCAAGTCCATTGAAGAGCGTTGGGCGTACTTCACAAAGGAAATGGCCAAGTGTATTCGCTGCAATGCCTGTCGCCAGGCTTGTCCGTCCTGTTATTGCCCGACCTGTTTTGCCGAGCAAAGCATGCCGCAGTGGGTTGGTATCGGCGAAGACGCGACTGACACGCAGGTATTCCAGTTCATGCGCCTCTATCACATGGTGGGGCGTTGCGTGGATTGCGGCTCCTGTGTGGCCGTCTGCCCGATGGGCGTTGATTTGCGCAATTTCCTCAAAAAAATAGACAAGGACTGCTGGGAGATGTTCGGCAACCGTGCCGGATCTTCCATGGAAGACATGCCGCCTTTGGGCAAATTCAGTGAAAACGACAAAGAAGATTTTATTTACAATCCCTGACGAGGATTTAAAAAGCGGAGTTCACATGCAAACTTTTCTGGAAGAAGTAAACGAGAGAATAAACGGAGTGCCCATTCAACGCTGCTATCATTGCCGCAAGTGCACGGCGGGGTGTCCCACGGCGTCGTATATGGAATTTAACCCCAACAGGGTGGTTAAAATGATCCAGAACGGCGAGCGCGATAAAGTGCTCAGGAGTTCCACCATTTGGCTTTGCCTGTCGTGTGAAACATGCATCACGCGCTGTCCGAACGAAGTGGATATCGCCCGCATGATGGATGTGCTCAGGCAGATGGCTATCGAATCCGGCATCGGCGCGCGCGAGAGAAATGTGCTGAAGTTCCACGAAGCGTTTTTGTCCGGCATTAAAATGGGCGGCCGTATCAACGAGCCGATGATGATGGTGCAGTATAAGTTAAAATCGGGAGATTTGTTTTCGGATATCACCCTGGCTCCGGGCATGTTCCTAAAAGGAAAACTCGCGCTTGTTTCGCCGCGCACGAAGGATTTGAAGTCCGTCCAGGATATTTTTGAAAAAACAAAGTCATCGTAAAGAAGGCTAAGGAGGCAGGAGTTGAAAGTTTCATACTACCCCGGATGTTCGCTGCACGCGACGGGAAAAGAATATGATCAGTCGATGAAGGCGGTCAGCCGCGCTTTGGGCATAGAAATAAAAGAAGTTGACGACTGGTCCTGCTGCGGGGCTTCTTCCGCGCACAGCACCAATTTTGATTTATCGATCGCGCTGCCGGCGCGCAACTTGATCGCCGCCCAGAAAGACGCGCTGGATGTCATGGTTCCCTGCGCGGCCTGTTTCAACAGGTTTAAAATGGCCGAGCATCATTTAAAGGCGGATGATAAACTGAAGACAAAGATAGAAGATGTTATCGGCGGCAAATACCAGCCAAACTTTGCGATCCGCAATCCCGTTGATATTATCTATAACGATATCGGCATAGAAGCGCTTAAGGGAAAAACCAAAAAAGACTTGGGTGGCCTAAAACCGGTATCTTATTACGGATGTCTTTTGCTGCGCCCCCCGGAGGTCTGTGAGTTCGACGACTATGAAAATCCTTATATGATGGACAAAATATTAACGGCCATCGGCGCGGACGTGAAAAACTGGTCGTATAAAACCGACTGCTGCGGCGGATCGCTCGCGATCAGCAAAACGAAAATTGTCGTCGACATGTGTGATAAGTTGATGAGCGCGGCGCGGGAAGCGGGTGCCAACTGCGTGGTAACCGCCTGCCCGCTGTGCATGGCTAATCTGGATATGCGTCCCAGCCGGAAGCTGAGATTGCCGGTATTCTATTTTACCGAACTGATTTCGCTGGCGATGGATTTGCCGGAAGCAAAGGATACTTTTAAATCGCATATTTTCGACCCGCAGCCGCTTTTAAAGCAGTTGAGGCTGATTTGAAAAAAATAAAAGTATTTTGATTTCGCAAGGTGCAGAAAATAATAAATTAGGAAAGATTATGGAAAAACGTTTGATCAAAAAAGATGCCTTGGCCGGGATAGCCAAAAAAATGGCGGATGATTTTCTGGTTTGGGCGCCGGTTAAGAAGGAAGATAATGTTCTCTTTGCGCCGCTCGGCAGGAACGATGAGCCGTTTTTTTCTTATCTGAACTCCAAAAACGCGCCGAAAAATGTTTTCTTTCCCCATACGGAAACCATGATGAAGTATACCCGCACGGAAAAAGGCATGACCTTTTCTGCGGAAGTAAATAAAGCCGAGCAGTCTGTTTTGTTTGGCGTGCGCCCCTGCGACGCGCACAGCTTTGTACTTCTGGACAAGCTTTTTGATCAGGAAAAATACAAAGACG
Organism: Syntrophaceae bacterium UBA7520; assembly: GCA_002478265.1. Taxonomy (GTDB): domain Bacteria; phylum Desulfobacterota; class Syntrophia; order Syntrophales; family Smithellaceae; genus UBA4810. Next base: position 34,225 of record DLNC01000026.1, on the reverse strand, counting down.
GCTACTATATAGCGAAAAGAAAAAACACAACGGTTATTTCGCTTGCTTGCGCGACACCGCCGTACACGAGCTGTTTTTGCACATCGGTGGACGGTGAGCCGGTTTCCTCCGACGGAGCGGACATTCTGCTTACCGACATCGGCGGTGATTATCTGGTGGAATTTGTTACCCCGAAGGGCGAGGCGCTGGCAAAATATTTCGGTGAAACAAAGGCCGACGCGCAGGCGGAATCCAAGAAAGCGGAAATTGCCGCCAAAGCGAAAGAGGCAGTTAAATCAAAAATACCCGCGCATGAAGTTAAACCGATTCTGGATGTAAATTTCGACAATCCTTTCTGGAACACGATTCATGGCAAATGCCTGGCCTGTGGCACCTGCACCTATTTGTGCCCGACCTGCCATTGTTTTGACATCAGCGACGAGGTTAAAGGTTCGGACGGCGTGCGCATCCGGTCCTGGGATTCGTGCATGTTTCCTCTGTTTACCAAAGAGACATCCGGGCACAATCCGCGGCCTTCACAAAAAGAAAGATGGCGCCAGCGCACCATGCACAAATTCAAATATTATGTGGATATGTTCAACGCGATTTCCTGCGTGGGCTGCGGCCGCTGTGTGATGTACTGTCCGGTGAATATTGATATCAGAAAAATTGTTCAAGATATTTCTAAATTATAATCAGGGAGTAAGTAATGCAAAACCCGTATATTCCTTATCCTGTTGTCGTGGATAAAATTATTACCGAAGTCGATACCAAGGACATCAAAACTTTCCGCTTGAAATTTGTTAATCCGGAAGATGAACAGAAATACGCTTACATTCCAGGTCAATTCGGAGAGCTTTCCATTTTCGGGAAGGGTGAGTGCCCGATCGGCATTGCTTCATCACCCACGCAAAAAGGTTATGTGGAATTCACCGTGCAGAAAGCAGGAGTGGTAACCACGGCGCTGCATGAAATGGAAGAAGGAACGCTCATGGGCATTCGCGGCCCATTAGGGAATTCCTGGCCGCTGGATTATCTTGCGGGGAAAAACATTGTCGTGGTCGGCGGCGGTTTTGCCTTCACCACCCTGCGCTCGCTGATAAATTACATGCTGCATGAAGACAACCGGAAGCGTTTCGGAAATATTACTGTAATCTACGGCGCCAGAACTCCGGGGCTTTTACTTTACAAAGACGAGCTGGCCGAATGGGGAAAACGGACTGATTTGAACCTTAACGTGACGGTGGACAAAGGTGATGCCAGCTGGAAGGGCAGAGAAGGGTTTGTGCCCGCCGTCTGCAAGGAAGTCGCTCCCAGCAAGGAAAACGCGGTGGCAGTTATCTGCGGGCCCCCCGTGATGATCCGCTTCACTTTGCCGGTATTTTTTGAATTGGGTTTTTCCAAGGAAAATATTATTACCTCGCTGGAAATGCGCATGAAATGCGGCATCGGCAAATGCGGACGCTGCAATGTGGGCAGCAAATACGTCTGCAAAGACGGGCCGGTATTTTCCCTGGCGGAGCTCGACAAGCTGACACCCGAATACTAGTTTCCTCACATTCTCAAATATTGATAAATTTTCCGGGATCGTGTTTTCGGGCGGAGAAAAGTATCCGCCGCCGGCTTTTTGTCAAGTTTGAATTTGCGGTTTGATTTTTTATGTGGTAGCAAGAGCGTGAATCCGTTCACTATTCGAGGAGATGTTTGATGTCACAGGCAATAACGCCATACCTGGAAATGTCGCAGGCGATTATGGAGGCAGGCGGCGAGGCGCTGAAGAAATGCTATCAGTGCGGCACCTGTTCCGGCACCTGCCCGTGGACGCCGATAACGCACTTTAATATCCGCAAGCTGGTGCGTTACGGTCAGCTGGGCTTTGACGGCATTGAGGAGTTTATGTGGGGTTGTTCCACGTGTAAATTCTGTGTGGATCGCTGTCCCCGCGGCGTGGAAATTATCGATATCGTGACAGCCATTCGCAATGTCTACAGCGGCGGCGGCATGCTGCCGCAGAGTTTGCGCGCTTTTGTCGGATCTCTGGCGGCGCGCGGCAATCCTTGGTCGGGCGACCAGGCAAAAAGAAACGACTGGGCCGGACAGAAATATCCTCTCTATGCTCCGGAGATGGAATATCTTTTTTGGACATGCTGCACCGTTTGCTATGATCCGCGTAATGTCCGCATCGCGAAAACGACAGCCGCTTTATTGAATGAAACCGGCATCAGTTGGGGGCTTCCCGCTGCGGAGGTAAACTGCTGCGGGGAAAGCGTCAGAAAAGTCGGCGACCTTGATTTATTTGCGCGCCTCAAACAAAAGAACCTGGATTATTTTCAATCGCGGAATGTGGCTAAAATGATTACAGTATCTCCACATTGCCTGGCCACATTTAATAAAGAGTACGGTGAAGATTATTCAGTCGTGCATTTCACGCAATTACTTGATAAAAAAATAAAAGAAGGAAAAATAAAACCGAAAAAGGATTTCGGCGGCATTGTGGTAACCTACCACGATCCCTGCTATCTGGGTCGTCACAGCGGTGTTTATGATGCGCCACGCAATGTACTCAAAGCTATTCCCGGTCTGAAATTGATGGAGATGGAGCGCAGCCGCGAGCAGAGCATGTGCTGCGGCGGCGGCGGCGGCGGACTGTGGATGGAAAAGTTAAAGGGCGAGCGGCTGAGCGATTTGCGCATTGAAGAAGCGCTGGCCACCGGCGCGACGGTTTTGGCGACCGCCTGTCCCTATTGCATCACGATGTTCGAAGACAGCGTCCGTACGCTCAATGTGGATGATAAAATCACCGTCAGAGACGTCACGGAATTGCTGCTGGAGAGCATGGAAATTAATATCGATGAATCTGTGGGAGATGTCTGTGCGACTGATTAAAGATATTTCTATGTGCCATTTATTTTTAAATAGCGGAGAAATGCGGTGAGCAGAATAGGGGTTTTTGTCTGCCATTGCGGACATAATATTTCCCAAACTGTGCGCGTCAGCGAACTGGCGCACTTTGCCGCCGGTTTGCCGGACGTGGTTGTGGCGAAAGATTACCGCTTCATGTGTTCCACGCCCGGACAGGACATGATTGCCAACGATATCAGGGAACATCGTCTCGATCGCGTGATTGTCACCGCCTGCTCGCCGCTGATGCATGAACATACTTTCCGTAAGGTTATCGAGAAAGCCGGCCTGAACCAGTATCTGCTGACCATTGTCAATATCCGCGAGCAGGTTTCCTGGGTCACCGATGATATAGAAGAGGGCACCGCCAAGGCAAAAGCGCTGCTCAACGGCGCTGTTTATCGCGCGCGGCTTCTGGCGCCGCTTTCTTCGCGTGTCATTGATGTCAATTCCGATGTGATGGTTGTCGGCGGCGGCATTGCCGGCATCCAGGCCGCGCTGGAGTTGGCCAACACCGGTAAAAAAGTTTATCTGGTGGAAAAAAATTCGACGATTGGCGGCCATATGGCGCAGTTTGACAAGACCTTCCCCACGCTGGATTGTTCCGCCTGTATTTTGACGCCGAAGATGGACGCGGTTTTGCAGCACCCCAACATAACTCTTTTGACTTATTGCGAGGTGAGCGAAGTTAAGGGATATGTCGGTAATTTTGATATTACGGTGCGTCAGAAGGCGCGGTATGTAAATCACGACAAATGCAATGCCTGCCTCGCCTGCACGGAAAAATGCCCCGGCAAGGGAATTTCCGGGTGGGATGAAGGCCTGATTAAGCGCAAAGCGATTCATATTCCTTTTCCCCAGGCCGTGCCGCAAAGACCCGTCATCGACCGTGATTCCTGCACGTATTTTCTGAAAGGGAAGTGCCGTCTGTGCGAAAAAGTCTGCGAGCAGAAGGCGATTGATTTCGAACAACATGACAGTTTTCTTAATTTCAAAGTCGGCGCGGTTATCGTGGCGACCGGGTATGATCTGATGGATACCAGGCCACTGATTCAGTATGGTTACGGAAAATATCCAGGAGTTTATCACGCGCTGGAAGTGGAAAGATTGTTCAATTCCGCCGGACCTACCAGTGGTAAAGTGACCATGCGCGACGGGAAGGAGCCGCAGGCCATTGCCATATTGCATTGCGTCGGCAGCCGCGATAAAAATAATTACGAACATTGCAGCCGCGTGTGTTGCATGTATTCGCTGAAATTCGCTCACCTGTTCCGCGAAAAAACATCCGCCGATGTTTATCAGCTCTATATCGATATCCGGGCGGCGGGAAAGGGATATGAGGAATTTTATAACCGGATTATCGAGGAAGACGTCAAATTTATCCGCGGTAAGGGCACGCGCGTGGCGCCGAGCGCGGATGAGCCGCAGCGACTTATTGTCGAGGCGGAAGATACCATAACCGGAAAATTTGTCCGTTTGCCGGTGGATATGGTGGTGCTTTCCCCGGCCATGGTTCCCAGAAGTGATTATAAGGAAATCGCGCGGCTTTTTAACCTGAGCACTGACAAAAACGGTTTTTTCATGGAGCGGCATCCGAAGCTCGCGCCTTTAGCCACCATGTCTGAGGGAATTTTCATCGCGGGCGTTTGCCAGAGTCCCAAGGATATTCCGGACACGGTGGCACAGGCCAACGGCGCGGCGGCGGAAGCGCTCACAATTGTTTCCCGGCAGAAGATGGAACTGGAGGCGACAACTGCCATGGTCAATCCGGCTTCTTGCTGCGGTTGTCAGAATTGCGTGCGCGTATGTCCTTACGGCGCGCCGTTCTTTAATGAGCAAAAAGGAGTTTCCGAAATCAACGAGGCCCTATGCAAGGGCTGCGGTCTTTGCGCGTCCGTCTGTCCGTCATCGGCGATTATCGCCCGCCACTTTACCAATGAACAGGTTTTGGCGGAAATGGAAGGGTTAATGGAGTTTTAAAATTATGTTCTTATCATCGCGAGGCATAGCGACGTGGCGATCTCTTAAGGATTTGGATTGCTTCGCGCTGGCAATGACAATTTAAGTTTGAAATAAGGATTTCGGAAGAAAGGGTTTTCATGTCGTTTGAGCCGAAAATACTGGGCATCGCCTGTAACTGGTGCACATACACCGGCGCTGACCTGGCCGGGACAACCCGGCTGCATTACCCGCAGAACCTCCGGGTGGTTCGCGTAATGTGTTCCAGCCGTATCAATCCTTCATTTATTTTCCGCGCTTTCCAGCTGGGGGCGGACGGTGTGTTGGTCGGCGGGTGTCATCCAGGCGACTGTCACTACAACACGGGAAATCTTTACGCCAGAAGAAGATTGGCCGTAACAAAAAAAATACTGGAGTTTGCCGGCCTGGAACCGGAGCGCTTCCGCGTGGAGTGGATTTCCGCCTCGGAAGGCAATAAGTTCGCACAAGTGGTTACCGAATTCACCGCACAGATAAAAGAGCTTGGTCCGCAGCAAAAGCTGAAAATAGACGAGCTTCTGGAGAAGATATGACCGATTTCAAGCAGATCGAAAACAATCTGAAAAAGGAAGCAAAAAAATTGCTTGAATCGGCCGAAGTGCCCGTGGTTTTGGCCTACACCCGCGGCTATGATGAAAAACACCCCATGCCTTTTGCTGCTAAATCTGTTGCCGATGTGGAAAAAATTGTCTTTAACGAATACTGTAATTTCAACATGGCCAGGTACATCATGCGCTTTCCTGACGCTGCTAAAATTGCCATCGCGGCCAAAGCGGCGGACAGCCGCGCGCTTGTCGTGCTTATTCAGGAGGAAAAAGTTCGTCGCGAGGATTTGGTTATCCTGGGCATTCCGGCCTCCGGCATGAAAGATCCCAAAACAGATCAGTTAATAGACAGCAGAACAACGGGCGGTCTTTATAATCCCGTAGAATATGATATTTTGCTGGGGGAAGAAATCCGCGGTCAGAAGACTGTTTCGCCCTACGCAGTGCTCGCCGATTATGAAGCAATGGACAAAGAGGCGCGCTGGGCGTTTTGGAAGGGTCAGCTGGATAAGTGCATCCGCTGTTACGCCTGTCGCAAGGCCTGTCCGATGTGCTATTGCGATCCGTGTTTTATCGATCAGAACAAACCCCGCTGGGCGGACAAAGCTCCACAGTCACCCGGTAATATGATGTATCACCTGACGAGATTTCATCATCTGGCTGGCCGTTGCATTGATTGCGGCGAATGTTCACGCGCCTGTCCGGTGGGCATTCCTCTGTATCTTTTTCACAAAAAAGTGGCCAAGGAATGCGAGGAAATGTTCGGTCAGGCCGCGGGGATGAAGCTGGAAGATAAACCGGTGCTGGTTGATTTCCGGGTGGAAGATTCCGATCAAATTCTTAAGTGAGGTAAGTTTTTTGCTAAAAAAAATATCCATTAAGAAGATAAATGATTTGGCCGCGGCTCTGATGGAAAAAGGAACGCTGCTCGCGCCGGTCAAGGAGGCGGCGGGCCACAATTTTGCCGAGATCAAAGACCCGCAGCAGCTTGATTTGGATTATTACAACACGATTGTCAGCCCGAAAACCGTTTTTCTTCCTCAGAAAGAAGATTTTGTCAGATATGAAACAGCGAAGCCCGTTGCCGAGGCGCAGCCGGTTGCCTTAAATATTAAGGCAACATTTTTGTTCGGTGTTCGTCCCTGCGACGCAAAGAGCTTTCAAATCATGGATATTCATTTTCACGCCTCCGGAATCATCGATCCCTACTGGCAGCAAAGAAGAGATGCAACGGTAATATTCGGCTCCGCCTTCGATCTGGATATTCCCGCGCAGGACGCCGATTTTTATCAGACGCTGGGTATCGGCGCCGCCGATCCTGAAGGCAGCGACGTATTTATGGTGAAAAAAGGCGAAGATTTGCTCATGAAAGCTATTACGCCGCAAGGAGAAGAAATACTGGCGCGGCTTGCAATGCTCGGCGAGGGCAAACCGGCGGATAAAAAATATTTTGAAGAATATATTAAAAAAGGAAGCCAGCATCAGACGCGCAATATGTGCCTGGATCCGCAGGTGATCGCCAAAAAGCTGGAGGATATTTTTCATTCAGGCGAGTTTTGGCAGGCACAGTCTGCCGCCTGCCTCAGTTGCGGCATCTGCACTTTCGTCTGTCCGACCTGTTATTGTTTTGATATTTGTGATGATACTCTTTTCAGCCGGGGCGTGCGCCGCCGCGTTTGGGATGCCTGCATGTTCACGGATTTCACGCTGGAAGCCAGCGGGCATAATCCGCGCACGCATGTTTATCAGCGCCTGCGACAGAAAGTCTGCCATAAATATTCGTTTCATGTGCGCAAGTATGGCGTGATTTCCTGCGTGGGCTGCGGCCGTTGCACCAGGTATTGTCCGGTGAACATTGATATTTATTCCATAATACAAGACGCGATGAAGGCGTGATTTTTAAAAGGGCCAAAGATAAATGATTAACAAAAATCCCTACATTCCTATTCCGATGAAAGTGATTAAAATCATTGATGAAGTGGATACGCGCGACATCAAAACGTTCCGGCTTTCTTTTTTAAATAAGGAAGACGAAGCAAGCTTCAAATATCTTCCCGGACAATTCGCGGAGCTTTCCATTTACGGCAAAGGGGAATCTCCGATAGGCATTGCTTCTTCTCCCACCGAAAAGGGGTACATCGAGTTCACGGTAATGCGTATGGGCACCGTCGTTCCCGGAACGGTCACGTCCGCGTTGCATGATTTGGATGAAGGAGCACAGATAGGCATCCGCGGGCCTTTGGGCAATTCCTGGCCGATAGAATTTCTGGAGAAAAAAAATGTCGTGGTGGTAGGAGGTGGGTTCGCCTTTACGACGCTTCGATCGCTTGTCAACTACATACTGCATGAGGACAACCGCAAGCGCTTCGGCGAAATCACTGTCATTTACGGCGCCAGAAATCCGGGCTTGCTTTTATATAAAAATGAACTTGCCGCCTGGCAAAAAAGAAGTGATATAAAAACAATTATAACGGTTGATAAAGGCGATGAATCATGGCAGGGACGCGAAGGTTTTGTGCCCGCCGTGTGCAAGGAAATAGCTCCGTCTCCCCAAAATGCCGTGACCGTGATTTGTGGTCCGCCGGTGATGATTAGATTCACGCTGCCAGTTTTCTTTGAGCTCGGATTTTCCAAGGAAAATATTCTAACTTCATTGGAAATGCGCATGAAATGCGGCATCGGCAAATGCGGCCGCTGCAACGTCGGTTATAAATACGTTTGTTCCGACGGCCCGGTTTTTTCTCTGGCCGACCTGGAGGAATTGCTGCGCGATTTTGCCACCTATAAATAAATATTTATCTCTGCTGTCCCACCGTAGCAAAAGCTTTAGTCGCCATGAATCAGTGAACGAAGTGCGAATTAGAGTCTGCCCCGCAGTTGATACAGGGTAATCCAGGGTGATGATAATATGGATTTTTGTGTCAGATAGTGTGCGGTAATGTCTTCGCGAGCAAGTGCAATGAGCAGCTTGCCCGGCGCATGCCGGCGAAATATAGAAATTTAAATTAACTGTACCTGCTGTTTCAGGTCAGCAACAATCGCACTGCCCGCTGTAAAAAATAAATCCCAAAAAAGATAAGAAAAGCTCCGGCAATCAGCGAAACAAGTCTCACGAATTTATCGTTAATGATCTTTTTTCCCCAGTGCAGCGCGGTGGCGATAAACAAAACCCAAAGAAAACAACCCAGTAAAATGGAAAGACAGGACAAAAACGCATGAACATTATGAAAGGTATTGGTTTGCGCCGCCAGCGTCGCGCCGAAAACGCCTATCCACCAGACAATTGTCATCGGTGAAAAAAACGCCAGCGTATACCCCGCGACGTAGGAGTTTTTGAAGAAGCGGCGTGGTTTGTTTGCCGCGGTGGAATGCTTCTGGAAAAATTCCTTTACGCTCATCACGCCCAGGTAAAGCAAAATAATGCCTCCGCCAATTCCCAAAATTATCTTCATCAGGTGAATATTTAAAAAGGAAATCAGTCCGAAAAAAATCAGCGTCAGGTAGGTGGCATCCGCGCTCATGGCGCCGGCGCCTGCAAGAAGCGCCTGGCGGAATCCTGATTTCAATCCCCGCCTGATAATCTCTACATTGACCGGCCCGATGGGCGCGGCCAGGCTAAGTCCCAGAAGTGTATTTTGCAAAATGGTGTATTTTTCCAAGCTCGAATCACTTTTTCAAAGTTGTTGTTGCGCGGCGGCAAAAACCGCCGCGCAATGAAGAGAGGAAGGCCCAGCTGTCATAATTGTTGCCGCTTAGATCATCTTTGCGGCTGTTGCGCTTGAGAATTTCAATTCGGCTGTTCAATTTCAGGCTGATTTTCCGGTCTAAGAATCTGCCTTCTTTGTGACTTTTGATCACCGGATTGTCGCCGTGGCTTTTGAATCTCAGGCTGTTGTGGCGGCGCAACTTGCGGCTGCTCAACCTGCGGCTGCTCAACCTGCGGTTGACTTGGTGGTTGCTGTAACTCCGGTCGTCTTTTAATATCAGTGCGTTGCGGTGGTGCAACCTGTGGTTGCTCAACCTGAGGTTGACCTGGTGTTCTTTGATCCCAATGCCCTCGCCGTGGTTGTTGGATATCAGGCTGTTGTGGCGGAGTAGCCTGTGGCTGTTCAACCTGCGGCTTGATTTGCGGTTTTTGTCCCCGTGGTTGACGCCGAGGCTGTTGGATATCGGGCTGCGGCGGTGGCGCAACCTGTGGCTGCTCAACCTGCGGTTGCCTTGGTGGCTGCTGCAACTCCGGCCGCCTTTTAATATCGGGCTGTTGCGGTGGCTGTTTTATATCAGGTTGCCACTGCGGTTGTCTGATTTCAGGTCTTTTTTCATATTCGTCTTGCCTCTGTCTTCTGAGGTTTTGTTTCTGATCCTGCGGACGAGGCTTATAGTTCTGAACGTTCCAGGTTCTTTTGTTTTCCCAGTAACGGTCGTTTCTCCAGTTCTGCCAGTTTTGGTTAAGCCGGTCGTGAGGAATACGTTCATAATCCCATCGGTGGCCACGCCAGTTACGATCTTTGTAATATCTTCTCCAGCCTGGATCAACATCATAATAAAAAAATGGAACAGCGTTAAAAAGAACCCAGCCCCGGTTGTAATAAGGTGAGCGGTACCAGCGTCCCTGCCATGGGCGCCACCACCAGCCGTTCCAGAAAAATAGGTCTATATCTATATGGGGAACAACATAAACGTTGTCTGTATCAGGTATAACGATCACATAAGGGGGCGCCCGGAAAACTATATCCGGTGGGTCATAAGTTCCGCCTCTGCCGGGAGTTTCATATACGGGCGCGGCCACATAGCATGCCTGGAAAAAAACTAATAACAGCGTGGCGGCAATTATTTTTAAAAAAAATATTTTTTTCATGGGATTCCTCTTTCTTTTATCGGGTGCTTTGTTGGCAAATATTTTTCTTTAAAGAACGCGCTATATCAAAATAGCCTTTGTGGCTGTTTCAGAATTTTACCACTGTGGCTGTCAAACTAACATCTTCTTGCGGATTATGTCAAACACGGACTTCGGCAAGAATTGATTGTTGGAAACACCTGCATATTTTGGGGATTCAGTTTTAGAAAACGACACCAAAAGCGGCTGGTGATTCATGGAACGCCTTAACATCTTTTTATTATTGATTTTTTAAGATGTTTGCACTAGTGTGCCTTACTTATTTGCCAAGGATACATACGACATGAAATACACGAAAACGGCGCTGCAAAACGGATATGCCAATCAAATTCTTTCGATAGATTTACAAGAGGGTAAAATTGTTGCCCATCCATTGAAGCCGCAGATCAGGGATTATTTCATCGGCGGCCGCGGGCTCGGGCTCTATCTTTTGCACGAAAAAATAAACGGGAAAACAAACGCGTTTGCTCCGGAAAATCCGTTGATCTTTTCGCCGGGGCCTCTGGGCGGCATTCCGCAATTTCCGGGCACGAGCAAGTGCATGGTCGTCTCTTTGTCGCCCCTTACGCATATTCCGGGCGTTTCGAACTTTGGCGGACATTTCGGCGCGTATCTGAAATACGCGGGCTTCGACGCGTTGGAGATAACCGGCATTGCGAAAGACGATAGCATGATTGTCATCGACAGCTTCAAGGGCGAAATATCCGTAGAGAAGGCGCCGGTCATTGATCATGTCTTCGATCTGGAAACTGTCATCGTCGAGCGGTTTACCGCCGCCGGCCATGAAAAAAAGGACATTGTTTTTTTGACCACGGGCATCGGTGCGGCCAATACGTCTTATGGTTGCATCAACAGTCATTACTATGACGCGGCTAAACCAGTTGATGGAACAAAAGGTCTTTTCCGGGCCAAGCAGGCGGGGCGCACCGGTCTTGGATCGGTAATGATTCAAAAAAAACTTCGCGCCGTGGTTGTTCTTGCCGATTATCCGCGCGGCGAAAATCCCTATGGCGCTTCCGATTGGGATAAGGTGAAAAAGGCGGGCGCGAAACTTCACCATGTCGTCAAAGAGGTCGATCCGCAGTCGCTCAAGATGTATCGCAAAGGCTCCGCCGGCTTGATCGCGTTTATGAATAAGGAAGACTATAAATCCCTGCCCGTGAAAAATTATCAGCTTGGGTCTGACCCGCAAGCGGAGCAAATCTGCGGCAAATATTACGCCGAGCATCTTTTTGATCATCGCGGCATGGACGGATGCTTCCCCGGCTGTAATTTAAGATGCACCAAGGGCGGCTGGGTAACATTGACCTCCGGTGAACACAAAGGCCGCAAAGTCTGGGTGGACGGCCCCGAGTATGAAACGGCCGCCGGCTTCGGCTCCAATCTGGGCATGTGGCGTCCGGAATTTATTATGGAAGCCAACTGGCATTGCGATAATTACGGGATCGATACCATCACCACCGCCGTCATCATGGCCTTTTTGATGGAATGCTACCAGCGCGGTTTTTTGACCAAAGAAGACACAGATGGATTCGAACTGACCTGGGGCGATGAACAGGCCGCGCTGACCTTTATTCATCAACTTGCCTGTGAGGGAACTGTTTTAACTAAAGTTGCCGGCGCGGGCATGCTTGATCTGGTCACCTGGGTTGCTTCTCAATATACCAAAAGAACCGGTAAGCCCAATCCCAAAAAAGAACTCGAGCGCTTTGCCATGCAGACCAAAGGGCTGCCTTTTTCTCTTTACCGCACGCACCGATCCTTATCCATGCAGGCATCTTACGCCGCCGCAAGCGATATCGGGGCGCATCACGCCGCGGCCTGGCTGATTAAAGCGGATCTGCTGGGCGCGTTTCCGACTTTTCAGGATAAGGCGAAAGCGCTGATTACTTATCCACGCGTGCGTTTGGGTAACGACAATCTGGGCTTGTGCAAACTGCCCTGGGTGGATGTCTTTAATCCTGAATCCGAGAAGCGCCAGAATACGGATATCTACATCAATCCCGCCTCGCAGGAAATTTACGCGGATTTTTACAACGGCATGCTGGGAACAAAAATGACCTGGGAAGAGATTTTCGCGCAGACAGACCGGGATATCAATTTACAGCGGGTGATGAATGTAATGACCTTCGGGAAGAACACGGGCGAGCAGGACTGGATTCCCGATAGGGCCATCGGCCCCACGGAAGATAGTCTCTATGATGCCGAAAAAGAGTATCACGATCAACAGCTAAGTGTTATTCTCAATAAACCACTGGTGAAAATTCAAAAAATGCAAACCTCCGAAAAGCGGGAAATCCTGATTAAGCACAGAAAACAGGAATTAAAAAAACTGATTAGCGTGTATTATGCCGAGCGCGGCTGGAGCGCCGCCGGTATTCCCAAAGTAGAAACCCTAAAGCAAATCGGCCTGTGGAATTTCCTGAGAGAAGAGGCCAGAGAAACTATTTCAAAAATGAACGGGCAATAGAGTAAAATTTTCCGGTTTTAATGTGTTGACATAAGATATTGCCCTGCGTATAGCTCAATATATGAGACGGGTACTGAGCAAAAAGGAACGTTCTTTGCTGGAGCGAAGCATAACCCAGGCGGAAAAACTCACGGGGGCGCAGATTGTGCTGGCCGTGATTGAGAAGTGCGACTCCTACGCGGAAATTCCCTGGAGGGCTTTCGCGCTGGGCGCGGCCATTGCCGGTTTTCTGGTTTTTATCTTTGATTTGTTGTATTCCCAGTGGTGTTCGCCCGTCCTGGTAATGATCTCTGTTTTTATCATCCTTGCCGCCGGTATTTTTACCGCACTCTTGTCCATGTATATTCCCGGTTTCGCGCGGCTTTTCCTCGCCGCGCATAGCGCCGAAACGGAGGTTCGCCAGTATGCCGAATCTCTCTTTCTTTCCCGCGAATTATACGCGACGCGGCGCCGAACAGGGGTTTTGCTTCTGGTTGGTCTTTTTGAGCATCAGATTATCCTGCTGCCGGACAAAGGGCTGAGGCGGCGCTTGTCTCATAAAGCGATGCAAAACATTATCGGACAGATGAAACCCGTTCTTTCTTCGGGGCAGGTTGCCCGCGCTCTGGAAATCGGTCTTGTTAAGATTGTGGAAATTCTCGCCCTTAAAAAGCGAGGCAAAGCACGCAGCAATGAACTTTCCGACATTATTATCGAGGAGAAGGGCGCGTGAAGAAACTATTTTCCCTGACGTTTGTCTTTGCGCTGTTTTTCTTGCCGCAAGTTTCCTCTGCCATAGATGTTCCGTATTTAACGGGACGCGTAACGGATAACGCGCAAATTCTTTCCGCGGAAACACGCCAGGCAATAACGGAAATGCTCAAAGCGCATGAAGACAAAACCGGCAACCAGGTTGCGGTGCTGACCGTTCCCACGCTTGCCGGTGAGGGGATTGAGGAATACGCCCTGACGGTTTTTAATGAATGGAAATTGGGGCAAAAAGGAAAAGATAACGGTGTTTTGATTGTCGTTGTTCCCAACGATCGGCGCATGCGCATCGAAGTCGGTTACGGCCTGGAGGCAACGCTGACCGACGGCAAAGCGGGAAGCATCATCCGCAATATCATGACGCCGCGTTTCAAGCAGGGAGATTATAGCACGGGTATTGAAGAAGGCGTTAAAGCGGTAATCGCCGTTTTGGAAGGCGGCACGCTGCCGCAAACCGAAACGCAGGAAGAAAACAAATATTCTTCGGGGCTAAATATTGAAGGCCCGGATTTATCCATCATGGAAAGAATCCTTTTCGGCGCGTTCATTTTCGGAATTATCGGCCTTTTTACCGTTATTGGCGTTTTAACGCCCGGCTTCGGATGGTTTCTTTATTTTTTCCTTATTCCCTTCTGGGCGATGTTCCCAATTATTGTTTTGGGAACGAAAGGCGCGTTTTACCTGTTGCTGGTTTATCTGGTGGGGTTCCCTCTGGCAAAAATAATTCTTAAAAATACCGACTGGTATCAGAAAGCGCAGAAGGATTTGCGCACCAAAGGGAAGGCGAATATCGGCGGATTTGTCCTTACTTCCGGCGGCTCCGGCGGTTCATGGACTTCCGGTTCATCCGGCGGTGGATTTTCCGGCGGGGGCGGCTCGTCCGGCGGCGGCGGCGCCTCCGGCAGCTGGTAGCATTGCCGCTTTTATTTTTTGTTGGGTTTAATACCCCCACGCCTACATCGTCGTTATTCCGGTAACTGGCAAAGAGACTATGGCGCTATCATCATTGATCATTGCGATCTCCCGCAGGGAGCAGCTTGCCCGGCGCATGCCGGGCGGCAAGCCGACGCAGTCGTTGTGAGGGCATAGTCCGTGGCAATCTCAAAAGTTTCCTCGCTTTGCTCGGGACAAGGCTTCGGTCGTGACGCTTACTCGCAAAGACATTATGACGCAGTCTCAAAAGCCGGAATCAAGAAACGGGATGCGATAGTGTGCCGGCATGACAAATTTCTATACCGCCTCTATCGTGGAAGTTGGTTTGGTCGTGATGTTGTAGGTGACACTCACCACTTCCGGTATTGTTTTCGTGATCTTCTTGGCCATTTTTTCCAAAACATTAAAAGATAATCTGGTTGGCGTTGCTTTGCGCGCGTCCAGCGAATTCCAGCAGCGGATTTCAACCTGATTGCCGAACACCCGCTTGCCGTCGCGCATGCCGGTTACGCGGTCGTTATGCAGAATCGCCAAATACTGAAACGCCTTGACGCCGTTTAATTCCGTCTCAACGATTGCCGTTGCTTTTCTGACCATGGCGATTTTTTGCGGCGTCACTTCGCCGAGCACGCGCGCGGCCAGTGCCGGTCCCGGGAAAGGAATTCTGTTGAACAAAGCTTCCGGCAGCCCCAGGCCACGCCCCACTTTGCGGACGCCATCTTTGCGCAGTTGAATCAATGGTTCCATAATTTTATATCCGAACGCCTGTTGCGGATCAATGCCCAGCTGTTCAAAGACGTTGTGTTGTCTTTTGATGCCGGCGACGGTTTCATCCACATCCGTTAGAATGGTGCCCTGCAGCAGATATTTCGCGCCGCTTTTGATGACCAGATCGGCAAATATTTTTTTGTAGAAAGTCTGCGTGATCGCCTCTCTTTTTTCTTCGGGATCGGCAAGGCCTTCCAGCGCGCTGAAAAAATCACCCGCCGCGTCAATGATTTCCACGGCAATACCCAGCTTTTTGAAAGCCGTGACGACTTTTTGCGGCTCTCCTTCGCGCATGATGCCGTTATCGATAAAATAAGTCTTTAGTTTTTTACCCAGGGCTTTGTGGCCCAGCGCTGTAACGACCGAGGAATCAACGCCTCCGGAAAGGGCGTTTATGGCCGTGCCTTCTCCGACAATCTGCCTGATTTCCTGCACTTTCTCCTCGATAAATTTCTTCACGTTCATGTTTTTCGCTTTGATTTCCTTAATTTTCATGATGAGTGCTCCTTTGCGGTGATGCCCTGTGCTTTAGACCAAATCGGCGTCTGTTTCAAGCAATAAAGCAATTTTGAGCGCGGAAATTTTTATCATTAATTCCGAAAATTAAAGTTGTAAATTCCACAGGATAAGTTTAAAAAAATGCTGTAGAATTAATTTTTTAAAGGGGAGTTTTTATATGCAGCCGATTAAAATTATGCCGTGTCTGGATATGAAGGACGGACGTGTCGTCAAGGGCGTTCATTTTGTGGATTTGCGGGAAGCGGGGGATCCTGTGGAAAACGCGGCCTTTTATCAGAAAGAGGGCGCGGACGAACTGGCAATGCTCGATATTGCGGCGACGTTGGAAAACAGAAAAACCCGTCTGACGTGGGTGGAAAAAGTGGCGGCAGTGATAAATATCCCGCTTACGGTAGGCGGCGGCATATCGACGCTTGAAGACATCGAATTGGTTTTAGGCGCGGGGGCAAGCAAAGTATCCATGAACAGCGCGGCGGTGAAAAATCCCGCGCTGATAAATGAAGCCGCGAAAAAATTCGGCCCTGATAAAATTACTGTAGCTGTTGACGCGAAAAGAAACACCGCGATGCCTTCCGGTTTTGAGTTGGTTGTTTCCGGCGGGACAAAGCCCGTGGGTAAAGACGCCATTGCCTGGGCCAAAGAGTGCGAGCAGCGGGGAGCGGGGGTGATCCTGCCCACAAGTATGGATGGAGACGGCACCAAGGCCGGGTATGACATTGAATTCACCAGGGCCATTTCCTCCGGGGTAAAAGCGCCGGTGGTAGCCTCCGGCGGCGCCGGGAAGCGGGAAGATTTTTATGAGGCGGTGGTCAAAGGAGGCGCGAGCATCTTGCTGGCCGCTTCGGTTTTTCATTTCCGCCTGCTGAGCATTCAGGAGGTAAAAAATTATCTGCGGGAGAAGGGGCTTGTGGTGGCCTGAAAAGTTTGCGGATTGATTATACGCTGATATTACAGGTTTATTAAAAAATGCGCCGGCCATATTCATTTTTTAAATATGAAATAAGCGGCAGCGATCGTTTCACTGTTATTGCCCATAGGGGCGCTTCCGCCTATTACCCGGAAAATACCATAGAATCTTTCGCCGGCGCGATAAAAATGGGCGCGGAAATGGTGGAATTGGATGTTCAGTTGAGCCGCGATGGTAAAGTTGTTGTTTTTCACGACGAGAAAATCAACCGCTGCACAAACGGCAGAGGAAAACTTGCCGCCTATGATCTTGCCGAACTGAAAAAATTTGACGCCGGCAGTTGGTTTTCCCCGAAATTTAAAGGCGCCAATATTCCCACGCTCGACGAAGTGTTGGACCTTTGCTGTGGCAAAATCGCCGTAAATATCGAAATTAAAACCGAAGCGGTCACTGAGGAAATTGCTGGCGGCATTGAGGAGAAATGCCTCGCTCTTGTCGAAAAACACGGTATGCGCCGCCATGTTGTTTTTTCCAGTTTTGACCCCCGCGCGCTGGCGCATCTCAAGGAGATAGACCAGCGTGTTTCTGTTGCCGTGCTGTATGATAAAAAAATATATCGCGATAAATTACCTTCGGAAATTGTAGGTTTGCTGAAGGCGGACGCTTTCAACTGCGCACAAAAAGAACTGAGCAAAAAAAGGCAGGCTGATTTACGAGCCCACGGAATTTCTGTAAATGTTTACACCGTAGATCTTAAAAGCGATATGCGAAAGCTTCTGGAGGCGGGAGTTGACGGAATTTTTACCAATAAACCCGATGTTTTAAAGAAGGTGGCGGATGAATTTCGCGGCAAGGCAAAACAGACAGGAAAACCAAGGGGGTGATTCATGGAGATATCAAACAGGTTGGTTAAAACGATAATCGCGACGCTGGATGCGCTGATCCAGGCCGCGGGCATGGATATCCGCGTGCACGGCCAGGAAAATGTTCCTGATCAGCCGGTGCTTTACGTGGTGAATCATTTCACCCGGATGGAAACTGTGCTGATGCCGTATATTATAAAGAAAACAATTAAAAAATTTCCGATATCTTTGGCCGACAAATCTTTTTTCGGCGGCAAGATGGGAGAAGTTATGGAAAAACTGGGCGCGATTTCCACTGCTGATCCTAATCGCGACACGATTTTGATCAATGCGCTGCTTACCGGCAATAACCCGGTAATAATTTTCCCTGAAGGCCAGATGATTAAGGACAAAAAGCTTATCGAAAAAGGCAAATATATGGTTTTCAACACGGGCGCCAGGAGGCCGCCACACACGGGCGCGGCGCGCATCGCTTTGCGTTCGCAATTTCTCCGTGAAGAATTACGTCTATTTCGTCAAAAAGGCGATAAGGGCTCAATCAAACAACTGGCCGCTCATTTTGGTTTTGACGCGAAGGATGTTGACAAAATTTTAAAACAGGAAACTTATATTGTACCGGTGAACATTACCTATTATCCGGTAAGAGCCCGGGAAAATGTCATCAGCAAAGTGGTGGGCAGGTTTGTGAAAGATATTTCCGAACGTTTTGAAGAGGAGATGCAAGTTGAGGGGTCGATGCTGACGCACGGCGTGGATATCGACATTAATTTCGGCGCGGCCATACCCATGAAAAAATACATCGCGACGAGCGCGGGGCTGCACAAGATGCTTTCGGACGAAAAACTCTATCTGCAGCCCGGTGAATTAAAATATGCCGCGCCGTTCAAGAAACTCTACATTGCTATAATGTATGAATACATGGATGCCATTTATTCCATGACGACGGTAAACCATGACCATATCTTTTCTTACATTCTGGCGAAATACACCAGAAACAGAATCGGCGAGGATGATTTTAAAAACCGCGTTTTTCTGGCTATCGATAATTTGCGCCGGTGCGGATTGACTAATTATCATACCACCCTCAACAGAAAACAGTTTTATCTTCTGACCGATGACGCGCATGAAAAATACGAGCGTTTTATCGCGTCGTCAATCGCCGAGGGGCTAATCCGCCGCGAAGGACGAAGCCTTATCAGAAATAGCGCCCGTTTCAGCAAGAACTACGAATTCCATACCATCAGAAAAGACAATATCATCGAAGTGCTTAAAAATGAAATAGAGCCGCTCAGTGATCTGACCAAAACGCTCGGCCGCCTGATGCTTATGCCCGACGCCTATATCCGGCAGAAAATCAGAAAGCATTTTATTGATTTGGATAAAAAGCTATTCTTAGAAGATTATCGGAAGTATTCAATCAAAGGCGAGAGCAAACCGCCGGAAATAGGCGCGCCTTTTTTTTGGAAGCGCCTGTTTAGCAAAAAAGGGGTAATTCTGGTGCACGGTTACATGGCTGCGCCCGAAGAAATAAAGCCTTTGGCCGAGCATCTTTATAAAAACGGCTACAGCGTTTACGGCGCGCGCCTGCGCGGGCACGGCACAGCGCCGGAGGATCTGGCGTCGCGCAATTGGGAAAAGTGGTATGACTCGGCGGGACGCGCCTATATTATCATGAAAAATTATTTCAAATCATTCGCCATTGCCGGTTTTTCCACCGGCGGAGACATTGCGCTTTTGCAGGCGGCTAACAAGCCCGGCAGGTTTAAAGCCATAATATCGATTAATGCGCCTCTCAAGCTGCAGAATATTTCTTCAAGGTTTGCCCAGGCGATAGTGGCCTGGAACAAATTCTTGACCAGCGTCCGGGTGCAAAGAGGCAAACTGGAGTTTGTGGAAAATGATCCGGAAAACAAGCATATTAATTACACGCGCAACCCTGTCTATGGAGTCTATCAATTGGGGCAGTTGATGGATATTGTGGAAAAACGCTTAAAAGAAATCATTGACCCGGTACTGGTTATCCAGGGCACGGATGACCCGGTAGTGAATCCATCAAGCGGTCCGGAAATTTATAGAAAAACCGGCGCGAGCAAGAAGAAAATTATCAGAATCAAGGCAAAGCACCACGGCATCCTGCGGGGCGAGGGGGCCGAAGAGGTAAAAAAAGAGGTTCTGAATTTTCTTCAACAGGTATTCTAGCGGATAAGCAGTTTCAGATATCCATCTTATAGTGTTTTTCGCGGAATAGGCGCAGGCAGGCGTCGACGGCTTGCGCGTCGTATAGCCTTCCCTTATTTTTTTCTATTTCTTCCAGGCCCGCCTCAATGCCCTGCGCGGCGCGATATGGTCGATGGGAGGAAATCGCTTCCACCACATCGGCCACAGCCACAATCCGGGATTCCAGCAGTATCTCGTCACCCTTCAGGCCGCAGGGATAGCCGGAGCCGTCGATACGTTCGTGGTGTTCGAGCACAATACGGGCAATCGGCCAGGGAAATTCAATGTCTTTGAGAATCGCGTGACCGGAAGAGGGATGGGTTTTAATTAGGTTATATTCCAGATCTGACAATTGTGTCGGCTTGGTCAGGATTTCCGAAGGTATGGAAATTTTACCGATATCGTGGATAACGCTGGCCATGCGCACGGCATCAATCTTATCGCTGGATAATTTCATTTCCGTGGCAATGGCCCGCGCCAGATCCGCCACGCGCCGCTGATGGCCCGCGGTGTAAGGGTCTCTCGTCTCCACGGTTACCGCCATGGCGTTGATGGTGGCGCCCAAAGCTTTGCGCAGTTTTTGGAGATTTTCCTTTCGCTCTGCATCCATTTTTTTCTTTTCCGAGATATCCTGGGCCATGCCCTGATAATAAAGAATCTCGCCACGTGCGTCGCGCACAGCATGCATGCTCACGGAAAGCCACACGCGTGTTTTATTTTTACGGTAGAATTCCGTTTCAAAGTCCGCGACCGAGCCGTATTTTTCGACGAGCTTGAGCAATCTCTGGCGATCCTGCGGCTGTACATAAAGCTGCCGGGATATATCTTCAACGGATTGCATTAGTTCCTCGGCGGAGTCATAACCGAGGATGCGCGCGAAGGCGGGATTCATTGTCAGATATTTGCCATCCGCAGTGGATTGATAGACTCCTTCCTGCGCGTTTTCCACCAGCTTGCGGTATTTTTCTTCGCTTTCCCGCAGGGCGTCCTGTGCCTTTTTTTGTTCGGTGATATCCACGGAAAAACCGATGACGCCGATAATATTTCCCTCTTTGTCACGATAGGGGACTTTATCCGTAAGGAGGACTTTTCGTCCTTTTCTCGTTTTTATTTCTTCATAGGATCCTATTTTTGGCTTGCCGGTTGCGATGATTTCTCTGTCTTCCTGCAAATAATGAGCCGCCTGTTTGGGATTGACCTCCTCGTTGCTTTTTCCTTCGATCTCTTCCCGGGCGAGTCCCGTTGCCTCCAAAAGCGCTTTGTTGACGCGGATAAAATTGTTTTGTGTGTCCTTGAAATAAATCATGATGGGCGATGCTTCAATCATTGTTTCCAGTTCTTCGTGTTTTCTGCGCAATTCTTCATCCGCTGTTTTGCGTTCGGTAACATCTGTTACAAAACCATGCCAGATAATACTGCCGTCAGTAAGTTTTTCCGGCGTCGATTTTCCTAGCAGCCATTTAACCGGATGGCCGGGAATCTGCACCCTGAATTCATGCTCCCACGTAGTTATATTTTGAGCGGATTTTTCTATTGAATCCATAAATGGACCAAGGTCGTCAGGCAGGACCACTTTGGTTATGGGAGAAATATCGTCTAGCACATCCTGTGGTGAACAGCCAAAAATATGGTATATCGCGTCCGTGGTGAACGGCAGGCCATAGGTTCCGTCAGCGTTTCTTTTAAATTGATATATCATGCCCGGTACGTGAAATGACAATTTGCGGAAAAGAATATCGCGTTTTCTTAAAGTTTCTTCGGTTTTTCTGCGCTCAGTTATGTCGCGGACAATCCCCTTAAAACCGATTTTTTCCCCGGCGGCGTCTTTGCGCAGCGCGATAGATGCCTCAATCCATATCCTGGAGCCGTCTTTTCTGATGATTTCATGCTCGGATGTTTTTCCCGGCTTCTCCGTGACGTAAACTTCATTAAATTCCTGAAACACTTTTTTTGCTGTTTCCGGATCGGTGTATTGCCTGTTGTTCATGCCGATAATCTCTTCTCTGGAAAAGCCGTGTATGCGGCTCATGGCATCGTTGACAAAAATTGTGTTGCCGGCTAAATCAACTTCATAGTAGCCTTCCTGCATGTTTTTCAGGATGCTGCGATATTTTTCTTCGCTTTCGGCCAGTTCTTCCTGCGCTTTCTTTTGTGCGGTGATGTCCTCAATGAAGCTCAAGGAAGAAGGAATGCCGTACCAAGAAATAATCTGCGATTTTATCTGTACCCATTTTTTTGTGCCGTCTCCGGAAATTATTCTGAAGGAATAGTCCGTTTCAACCTCTTCACCCCGCAGCCTCCTTTGGTGACGCTCAAGAACTTTCTTGCTGTCTTCGGGATGAATAAACGATGTGAACGGCTTGCTCCTGATTACATCTATCGGATATCCCAGTATTTTAACAAGCGCGGGATTGGCGAAGCTGATGCGGTCATCCTGCGCTATCAGTATTCCTTCCTTGGCATTGTTAAACAGGTTGCGGTAGTTTTCCTCGCTTTCCCGCAATTTTTCCTCAGCGAGTTTCCGTTCGGTGATGTCACGGACTATGCCCTGGAATCCTATTGTCTTGCCTGTGGCATCTTTGCGCAGCGATATGGATGTTTCCACATAGCGGCTTGTTTTATCCTTTCTGATTAGCTCATAGCTCAACCCTTTGACCGGTACCCCTGTTTTGTACACTTCATGAAAGATTGAATATATTTTATCCACATCGCTTTCCGGCGTGTATTGACGGAAGTTCATGCCCAGGGATTCTTCCGGGCTATAGCCTGATATGCGGCAGGCTGCATCATTAAAAAAGGTCAGGTTCCCGTGGAGATCTGTTTCATAATAACCCTCTTCGATACCTTCCAGGATGCTGCGATATTTTTCCTCGCTGTGCTTTAACGCCTCTTCGGCCTGCTTGCGCTGTGTAATATCGCGGGAAACACCCCGGAAACCGATAGGCTTTCCTTGCGCGTCTTTTATAAGAGAAACCGATGTTTCGTAAGTTACTTTTGTTCCGTCTTTCTTGTAAGATTCGACCTCCAGCGATTGTATCGGTTTGCCTGTCCGGTAGAGATCAGTGTAAGGTTTGCGTAATTTTTCCGCAGTTTCCTTATCCATGTGCTGCCGGTAATTCATTCCGATCAATTCATCTTTGGTATATCCGAGCAGGCGGCAGTTGGCATCGTTGACAAATGTATAAGTGCCTCCGATATCCACTTCGAAATAACCTTCCTGTATGCTGGAAAGGATCGAACGGTATTTTTCTTCGCTCTGCCTGAGTTCTTCTTGCGCTTTATGTCGTTGGTTGATATTTATGCCCACGCCGAAAAAATAATCCAATTCGCCATTGTCTTTGAAAACAGGGCGCCCGTGCCATTCCACGATAATTTCCTTGCCGTTTTTGGTCAGGATGCGGTTTTCGTTAAGTGTTGATTTTTTCTGTTTGATTAATTGTTCAAATATTTTGGAGAGGGATTCCCGGTCTGCTTTGGGGACAAATGTTTGCAGGTAGTTTTTTCCCGCCACTTCTTTTTTTGTATAGCCCAGCGCCTTCAGCAGCGCTTGGTTCATCATTATTGTTTTGCCGTCCGCGCCGATAGCCACAAAATAAGCGGGCGATTCTTCGACAATGGTCTGGGTAAACTTCTTTTGCTTTTCCAGCGCGTCTTCTATTGATTTTCGTTCGGTAATGTCGCGGACATATTCAATGACGCCCCTGATTTCGCCGGTGGCCTCGTCTTTGAGGGGGAAGCTGTAAATTTCAAGCCAGCCCATGACTTTGTTGTTATCCTCTTTAGGAACAATTAAAGAAGAAGGACGCCCGGTTCTAAGCGCCTGGCGGGAGGGGCATATTGTGCATGGCTCGCTGCGGTTGTGGTAGGCATCATAGCATTTTCTGCCAACGAGCGGCGCTTTGTGCATGTACCATTTTTTATGAGTTTCGTTGACGCCGATAATGTTTAATTTTGTGTCCAGGATGCTGATGCCGTCCTGAATGCTTTCAAAGACGCTCGCCAGAAAGTTTTCGCTTTCACGCAGAGCTTTTTGCGCGAATTTTTGCGTGCACCTTGTTTTGGCTTCCTGCAGTTCCCGTGCTACGGCGGGGCACAGGCGCGACAAGTTGCTTTTCCTGATGAAATCACGCGCGCCCAGGATCATGCAATCAGCGGCAGTCTCCTCGCCGATCGCGCCGGAAACGATGATCACAGGAATGTCTGTATTTAGTTCCCGCAGGAGGCGGATGGCTTGAGGCGCGTTGAATTTAGGCAGGGAATAATCACAAAGAATAATATCCCATTGATCATCTTTTATGGCTTTTTTCATGGCCGCGGCGGTTTCGACCCGCCTGTATTCGGGATTATAGCCGCCTTTTTTGAGTTCGCGAACAATAAGCAAAGCGTCGTCTTCTGAATCTTCAATCAGTAAAACGCGCAGGGCTTTTTGCTCAATCGGCAGGGATTTGCGTTTTTTTTCTTTTGTGGAAACGGTTTTTTTCATTCAAACCTCATGTTTTATATCTCGTGAAGCGCGTAAGCCCGGCAGCTACGCCCAGCGCATGCTCGGGCATGCCGTGCGGCAATCCCTATAATATCGAACAGATGAGAGATTGCTTCATCACGCCAAGGCGTGATTCGCAATGACAAACAGCCCTTATGATATAGCCTCTTCGCCGGGACGCTGTCGGCATACCGTCTTTCGACGGTATGATAAAGTATATTTCACGCTTCACGTTTTTAGCTCAGCTCGTATCCCTTCTCGCGAAACAGCTTGATACACGCCTCAACAACGTCTTTATCATAAAGGATAGCTTGCTCTTTGTAAATTTCTTCTAAAGCCGCATCCATGCCCCGCGCCGCGCGGTAGGGACGGTGCGAGGCAATTGCTTCCACAACATCGGCCACGGCCAGAATCCGCGCCTGCAGAATGATATCATTATCTTTTAAGCCCCGGGGATAGCCCGAACCATTCAGGCGTTCATGGTGTTGCAAAACTGTATCGGCAATCGGCCAGGGGAATTCAATATCTTTTAATATATCGTATCCGGATTGCGGATGGACTTTAACCAGGCTGTATTCGAGAGGTGTCAGCTTTCCCGGTTTGGTGAGAATTTCCGCGGGAACGGCGATTTTTCCGATATCATGAATTAATCCGGCGATGCGGACACCTTCAATTTGCTCGTTATCAAGGTTCATTTCCGTGGCGATGGCCTGTGCCAGCTGCGCCACTCTCTGCTGATGACCTGCGGTGTAAGGATCGCGCGTTTCCACGATGGTGGCCATGGCGCGCACCGTAGCATCCAGCGCTTTTCTCACTTTTTCAAAGTTTTTTTTGCGTTCCTTTTCAATTTTTTTTCGGTCGGTAACATCCTCGATTATTCCTACGCCCCCCTGGACGAAACTTCCTTCCAAAGTCATCGGTGCAAAAAGCGCTCTCAAAGGCGTTATTTTTGCCGCCGTAACGGAATGATAATCGTCCTCGTAGTATCCGGTTTTACCGTGGAGCGCCTGTTGAACGGCAGAGACAACTTTCTGATCGGGGAGATTGATCACGTTAAGTCCGATGAGCGCTTCCCGCGAGGAGCCGATAATTTTCACAAAGTTATCATTGCAATGAACAATTGTTCCGTTTTTATCAAAATATAAAAGACCGAGCGGGGAATTTTCGAAGATTAAGCGGTACCTCTCTTCGCTTTGTCTTAAAGATTCCTCCGCTTTTTTTTGCTCGGTAATGTCATTTAAAAAATTCAAGACAGCCGGTTTGCCTTCCCACGATATTGCGGCAGCGCTGAGATTAACCCATTTTGTGTCCCCGCCTTTCGTGATAATCCGAAAAGGCGGTACGGGGGATATTTCTTTGCCCCTTAGTCTTCTGAGATGATTGTCGACAATGATGTTTTGGTCATCAGGGTGGATGAAGTTTGTGAAAGGTCGGGATAAAAGCATCTCTTCGGGGTATTCAATTTGGTTGATAGCGGCGCGATTGGCAAAGGCAATCTTTAAATCCTGCGTGATAATAATGGCCTCCTGCGCGTTTTCCACGACCAGACGATATTTTTCCTCGCTCGCCAGAAGCGCATCGTGCGCCTGTTTATGCATTCTCCTTATTTCCGCGTCTCTCATTTCTCTTTCGATCGCCGGGGCTAAGCGCGATAATTTGCCTTTCATCAAGTAGTCATGCGCGCCTGCCCTCATGCATTCCACCGCTGTATCTTCGCCGATTGTGCCGGATATTACGATAAGGGGGATGTCCTTTTTTGTCTCTTTCAATAATTCAATCGCTTTTGGAGCGCTGAAATTCGGCAGTTTGTAATCGCATAAAATGATGTCCCATGTGTTTTTATCAAGCGCCTCCTGCATTTCCCGAGCGGTTTGCACACGTTGATATTTCGGGTCATAACCGCTTTTTTTCAGTTCTCTGATCAGCAGCAAGGCGTCGTTTTCGTTGTCTTCAACAATCAGGACGCGCAGGGGCTTTAGTTTATTTGTTTCCATATTGTTATTATTTTTACCGGTAATTTTCCTTTGTTCTTTCGTTTCTAGTGAAGCGCGTAACACCGGCAGCCACGCCCAGCGCATGCTCGGGCATGCCGGGTGAAACGTATCTGGCGCTTCATTTATTCGTCATTCCGGCGCAGAGCTGTGCCGCAATCATCATTTGTCATTGCGAGTCCCGATAAAGTGGGACGCGGCAATCCCTATAATATCGAACAGATGAGAGATTGCTTCATCACGCCAAGGCGTGATTCGCAATGACAAACAGCCCTTATGATATAGCCTCTTCGCCGGGACGATGTCGTCATGCCGTCTTTCGACGGTATGCCGATTTTGGGTCTTTTTACAAATCCATGAGTTGTTAAGTTAGTGTTCATGTTTCACTCGCCCGTCATTCCGGCGCAAGCCGGAATCCAGTAATTACTGGTTATATTGATGCCTCCGTATCAAGCACTGAATACCGTCTTCCGACGGTATGATTATAATTGTACACTTTTCTTCCATTTCCTCTTCACGCGCGCCGCTTCACGTCTTCAGTGGCGGCGGCTCGTTCCATAAAAGCCAGTAAAGGCCGAGCACCTTCGCGGCGGCGACAAAATCGTTAAAATCAACCGGCTTGCGCACGTAGCTGTTAGCCCCCAGATGATAACTCTGGATCAGGTCGGATTCTTCTTTTGAGGAGGTAAGGACTACCACGGGAATTAACCTGCTCAATTTATTTTCGCGGATTTCTTTGAGCACTTCCAATCCGTTTTTTTTGGGGAGTTTTAAATCAAGAAGGATGACTACCGGCAAGTTTTTTGTGTCGCGGTCTTTGTATTTTCCGGCGCCGAAAAGATAATCCAGCGCCTCCTCTCCGTCGCGCGTCACAATTACCTCATTGAAAATATTGTTTTGCTTGAATGCCCGCAGCGTCAACGCCACGTCATCGGGGTTGTCTTCCACCAGCAAAATGATTTTGTTCTCCATAACGCTCCTCTCATTGTGTGATTGCAGCGATTAGCAAACAAGATTACTGCGATTTTAGAAAATGATTACGGCGATTAAGATATCTCTGTAATCTTCTCTTTATCATCTCTGTAATCGTTATTTCATATCTCCGTAATCTTGTCTTTTATATCATTAACCTTCTAACTTCACAGCTCCTGTTGCCGAAATTAACCAGCAATCCTACTTTTATGCCGGATGCTTTTAAGTACGAAATGACCTGGCTTTCAAAAATTTTGGGTATTCTTCCTTCCACTGCCTTTAATTCGACAATCACCTGATTTTCGACCAAAAGATCAACCCTGAATTTGTCCGCCGGTTGCTCCTCGTACGTAACGACAAACTCTTTTTCCGCGGCAAACCGCAAAGATAGTTTTTCTAATGCAATTTTTAAAGCATTCAAATAAATGCGCTCGACGAAACCAGGGCCTAAGGTGGTATGAACATGAAAGCATGCTTCAATAATTTTGCCTGTTAAAGGATCCCGTTCACCATTCATATCGCTGTAATCGCTTTTTTTATCGTTGTAATCATCTTTTAAAATCACCGTAATCTTTTTTCCTGCTCGTTGCAACCTTCCCCTAATCTCCGTAATCATCCTTCCGGGATTGTGAAGAAGAAGGTCGCTCCTTTTCCCACTTCTCCTTGTGCCCAGACTTTTCCTCCGTGCCGGTGGATGATGCGCTGCACGGTAGCCAGACCGATGCCTGTTCCTTCAAATTCGTCAAGAGCGTGCAGCCGTTGAAAGGGGCCGAATAATTTGTCCGCATACTTCATGTCGAACCCCGCGCCGTTATCGCGGAGATAAAACACATTTTGCTCGGCTTCGTTTTTAACGCCGAATTCAATAAGCGGGTTTTCCTGCTTGCCGGTGAACTTGAAGGCGTTGTCCACCAGATTGGCCAGCGCAACTTCCATCAGCGCGGCGTCTGCCGAGACGATTATATCATCTTGAATTTTAATGTTGATATTTTTTGAGCCGGTTTGTTCTTTGTGCAAAGCAAATATTTTTTTTGCCAAACTGCTCATATTAACAGGTTCTGGTCGAAAATCTGCTTTGCTGACGCGTGATAATTTCAGAAGATCATCGATAAGCTTTCCCATGTGCTGCGCGGCGCGACGCACTCTTGCCAGATAATCTTTTCCCGTTTTATCCAGTTTGGCGCCGTAGTCTTCCAAAAGCGCGGCGCTGAAGCCGTCAATGCTGCGCAGCGGCGCGCGCAAATCGTGCGATACGGAATAGGCGAATGCTTCCAATTCTTTGTTGATGGCTTCCAGCGCCGCATTGGCGGCGGTAAGTTTTTTTGCGTTTTCGTTTACGTCCTCCACCACGTTGAGCAAGGCCATCTGACTTTTATGCAGCTCTTCCGTGCGCTGGGCGACGCGCCTTTCCAGCTCGCGGGTGAGCGCCTCTGCTTCTTCTTCCGCTTGTTTGCGCGCGGTGATGTTTCTGACGAATTCGACCACGCCGGTTATTTCACGCGTCTGAGGATCTTTCATGGGATAGCTGAAAAGTTCAATCCATTTGACATCCGAAGCAGGAGGGCCAGTCACAATTTCCCTTTCCGTTTTCCCTGTTTTCAGGCAGCGGAGCGTGGGGCAGGGAGCACATGGCTTATCTTTCTTATGATAAGCCTCGTAACATTTTTTTCCTTCTAGTGGTACTGTTTCGGAATACCATTTATTCATGATTTTATTGACGCGGCGAATGGTCAAGCTTGGCTCAAGTATACTCATGCCATCCTGAATGCTGGCAAAAACATCTTCCAGAAAGCTTTCGTTTTTTTTGATTTTTTCCTCCGCCTGTTTGCGCGCGGTGATATCGTGAATGATGGAGTGAAGGAGGTCTTTGCCTTTCACGTTGATTTTGGAGCTATACACCTCAACATTTCTGGTAGAGCCGTCGGCCAGGCGATGACGGAATTCAAAGTATATTTTTTCCGCGGCGCGGGCTTTTTCCATTTCCTGCTTGACTTCGGCGGGCGAAAGCGTGTTGATTTCGGTAATTTTCATCTGTTTGAGCTTTTCGCGGGGCCAGCCGTAAAATTTTTCCGCGGCAAAGTTGGCGTCGACAATCTCGGCAGTTTCCGGGTCGATCAACAGTTTTACGGCCGCATGATTTTCAAACAATTTTCTGTATAAATTTTCGCTTTCTCTGAGTGCGTTTTCCGTGTTTTTACGATCAGAAATGTCTTTCACAAAAACAAGCGCGCCGTTTTTACCTTGATGAACAAAAGGCACGGCGGATACCTCCACGTCGATTGCGGAACCATCCATTTTGATGTATTTTTGTTCAAGCACGGGCACGTTTTTGTGTTCTATGTTTAAGTGTTTGATTCTTTCCCGCACAATATCAATATAATCGGGATGAAAACGTTCATAAACAGATCGACCAATGATATCCGAGGGGGAGGATGCGCCGAAAAGACGCAGCCCCGCCGGATTGATGTAGGAGAAACGTTCTTCTGTTTGAATGAAAACAGCGTAGGGAGCGCTCTCCAGCATCAAACGGTAGCTTGTTTCGCTTTCATGCAGTTTCTTTGTGGTAATTAGTTCGGCAAACTGATCGGAAAGGATTTTACCGGCCAAAACGGTCGCCAGCGGATATAAGATGATAACCGGCAACCACAGGCGTTTGATAGTTGCGATGGCCAGCTCGCCGGGAAGGGTGAACATCAAAGCCACCATGACGGCATGGACGGCTAAACCAAGAAAGTAAAGTTGCGTTGTGGAGAGATTGTGGGTTTCCGGCTTTATTTTATGCCGGAGAAGCAAACCGATAACCGCGGAAGCGGTAATTGCCGAAACACCCATGATCATTCCCGGCCCGCCCAGCGCCAGGCGGTACGCGGCGGCCATCGTCGCTGTAACAGAAACGGCCGGATGACCGAAGAAAAGCGCGCACAAACTGATAATAATCGAGCGGCCGTCGAAAATGAGCCCCGGTCCCAACACAAGCGGGCGCAGCATGCCGATAATGGCAACCACTCCAAAGAGGAATCCTTGCAGCAAAACGCCCGCAAATGTGTCTTTCGGCCAGCGCCTGTCGACGAATCCCGATAAAACGCTCAAAGCTACAAGCAGCGCCAGATTCATTATCAGGTCAATGTAAGCCATAAAAATCTCACCATTCTTATCTCATAATGCGTCGCGCGTGAAAAGTATCTCGTGAAGCGTGTTTCGTTTTTTTCGCTTCGCCCGGCATGCGATACTGTGTCGCAAGCATCATTTGTCATTGCGAGCTCCCGCAGGTGCGCGGCAATCCCTATAATATCGAACAGATATGAGATTGCTTCACCCGCATGGCGGGTTCGCAATGACATTACAAGACAGTCTCCTGCGCCGTGCTTACGCGCTTTACGAAGCGCTCTTCACGAAAGACGGCCTCGTAAAAGGTCCGTCATGCCGATGGAAATCGGCATCCAGTCTTTGTAAATCTTTTAAATCTCTGGATACCGGCTTTCGTAACCTAAAGGTCAGCTACGACCGGTATGACGACCTCGAAGTTTTTTCTCATAATGACAACAAAATCTCCTCCGCCGGTATGACGCTCCTAGCCTTCCACATCCTGCCCTTCGCGCGTCCCGCTTCACGAGATGCGAGTCACTTTTTTTCCAGTTCCTTAATTTTTTCCTTCAATTCCTTCATTTTCCATTCCCTGTCCACAAACACTTTGTTCATTCTCTCCAACTCGGCTGTTTTAGCCGCAAGCTCGGCGGTGCGTTGGGCAACGCGCTGTTCCAGTTCTTCATTGAGTTTTTTTATTTCTTCTTCCGACCGCTTGCGTTCGGTGATGTCGTTTGCAATATGCACAAAGCCCGTAAGCTTGCCTTTTTCATCCAGAATGGGGTCCACCGATATTTCAAGCCACTTATCTTTTAGCTGCAGATCCATTTTCTCGCGGGCTCTACTTTTTCGCGCTCTCAATAGCGGGCATTCGGGAAGCGGCCGATTTGTGCCGTGCACGATTTCCCAGCAGTATTTTCCTATAAACTCTCCATATGAACGCTGGAAAATACGCGTCGCTGTTTTATTAACCCGCATTATCCGCTGGTTTTCGTCCAGAATCCAGACGGCGTCATTAGTCGCGTCAAAAGTGGCTCGCCACTGCCTATCTGCTTTTTCCAGTTCTTCCTTCGCCCGCTTGTTTTCGGTGATGTTGCGGAAGTATCCGATGAGCCCATCAACATTGCCGGCCGTGTCAAACTTCGGGGTATATACGCCATCGAAATACTCGGTTTCACCTTTTAAATTCCTGAGCGATATCTCCAGATGAAACGGCTTGCCCGTTTCTAGCACCTTCATCTTAATGGCCGTAAGTTTCTCGGCGTCCTCATCTGAAATACCGGGAAGTTCTCTGTCGGTCTTTCCAATCATGTCCGCGTCGGTAAGCCCAAGCTGGTGATTGAGCACGAAAACATAGCGCAATTCGCGGTCCTGTATAAGGACGTGGTCAGGGATGTTAAGAGTTATGGCGTGGAAACGTTGGTGGTTTTCCCACAGTTCTTTTGTCTTTTGATTTACTTTTCTGCGTAACATCCACGACCACAGCAAGATACCGGCAAGAAGAAAAAGCAGGGGGATAAGCACAATGGCGGCATATTTGATTACCGATCTTAAACTAATTCTGGTTGGCTCCAGAACTCCCAGCCATTTTTCGTAAAGTTCACTATATTCTCCGGTTTCGTTGATGATATTGAGACCTTCGGTGAAACGTGACAGCAGAAGGGCATTATCTTTTCTCACGGCAAAACAGTTTTTGAATGACTCAACGGAAGGACCGACAGTTTTGATGTTAGAAAGCTTGAGTTTCTTGATCCAGTATAATCCGGGCATCTGGGCAACCAGCGCATAGTCGCCTTTTCCCGATGCGAGCAGCCTCATTGCGTCACCAGGTGTTTCGGTTAGCAATATCCTGTCCGTCAGGCGACGCTCGAGGACATAGTCGTGCATGACCTCGCTGCGCATGACGATGATTTCCTTATCGCGGAGCTCTTCCAGGGATTCGACCGACGGTGTATCCGCGCGGGCAAAAATGGCATCACTTACTATAGAATGAGGAGGGGAAAAAGCATAAATTTTGGCGCGCTCTTTTGAATAAAACATTCCATGGATAGCATCAATTTTACCATCTTCCAGCGCTTTACGCGCCTCCCGCCAGGGCATGAGCCTGATTTCCACATTCATGCCCATGGTCCTGGCAATGGCCTGAGTCAGTTCCACCTGAAAACCCGTTGGCTTGCCATTCTCATCGAGAAAACTATAAGGCGGATAATCTATTTCTCTGCCGACAATGATCGTGGATTTCGTCAAGCCAAAGGTCTTGCTTACGGCAACGTGCAAAACACCCATAACGAGGGCAATGGCGATTAAGCATATTGCTGATAATTTTTGCCGGCGATTATGAAAAGAGTAATTTTTTTGCATCGCTACCCACCTTAGCTGTTTTACAAGGAGAGCTTTGCGCCGCTTCTTTTTACGTCATTCCGGCGAAAGCCGGAATCCAGGAAGCACTTGATAGCACTGGATACCGGCCTACGAGACTGTGTCATAATGTCTTTGCGCGGGAGCACAACGACCGAAACCTTGTCCCGAGCAAAGCGAGGGAACTTTTGAGATTGCCACGGGCTATGCCCTCGCAACGACTGCGTCGGATTACCACGACGCCCGAGAGGCGTCTCGTAATGACAAATGAGCATTGCTACACAGTCTCTACGCCGGTATGACAAAGGTGCTGGATTCATAGGGCTTTGCAAAACTCTCACAAGAAACACTTCCTGTCTTTTCTCTTGAGCTACTATAAGCGAATCGCTAGTTTTAGCTTTATTGTCTTTGGAATTTTCTGTTTCGATGTCTGCTGATGATAAAGAAAAGGCGAGGCAAAGCGCAAAGAAAATGAAAATCAAGATGGAAACAAAGAGCTTTGCTTTTTTCTGTTTCATATTGTACTTCACTTCCGCTTTAATTATGGCGGTGCTCGGTAAATATGATTTTGTTTGGTTAACTCTTTTGCGTTGTCATGATGCTTAATTTTACTACAAAAAGGCCAAAAAGCAAGATGATATATTGGCATTTGTAAGCAGCAAATGATTTGTCCGGTTTTGTAGCACATAAACTGTCCGGTTGGTAAGTTACCTCATGGAGGTGGCGGATGAGACGGACAGAGCTACTACAGGAGATCCGGAAGATGCGATTTGAAGAGATGTATTTGGGTTGGCAGAAAGGCAGATTCAGTCAGGAAGAAGCGGCGCGGGTATTGGGGGTATGCCCCCGGACGTTTCGGCGTCAGATATGCCGATATGAGGAAAGCGGAATCGAGGGGCTCAATGATAAGCGATTGACACAGGCATCGCACCGGAGAGCGCCGGTGGATGAAGTGATGCAACTGACACAGCAATATCGAAGTCGCTACCGGGGCTGGAACGTGAAGCATTTTTATTCCTGGTATGTAAGGGACGGCGGCAGGCGGAGTTATACGTGGGTGAAGAACACCCTTCAGAAGCAGGGCGACGTTCAGCGGCAAAAGAAAAAAGGAGCGCATCGTCGAAGACGAGAAAGGAATCCGTTACCGGGCATGATGATTCATCAAGACGGCAGCAGGCATGAATGGGTTCCGGGCAAGCAGTGGGATTTAATCGTGACCATGGATGACGCAACCAATGAGCATTACAATGTCTTTTTCGTTCAGGAAGAAGGAACGGCGAGCAGTTTTCAAGGGGTCCAGGACGTGATCCTCAGGAAAGGGTTATTCAGCACACTCTATACGGATCGTGGAAGTCATTACTGGCACACCCCGAAAGAAGGGGGCAAGGTGAGCAAGACCCAGTTGACACAGTTTGGCCGGGCCATGCAGCAGTTAGGGATTATGATGATTCCCGCCTATTCCCCGGAAGCCAGAGGACGAAGCGAAAGGATGTTCCGTACCCATCAGGACCGGCTGGTCAAGGAGCTTGCTTTGCACAATATCACCACGATGGAAGACGCCAATCGTTACATCAAAAAGACCTATCTGCCGGC
>DLNC01000007.1 GCA_002478265.1 Syntrophaceae bacterium UBA7520 | reverse complement strand
ACACAACTATTGACTATAGCTCGCTGCTCTTTGCAGCACTACTTCTTTTTTTCATTACTCTGCTGGAAAGAAACCGGTCATCTTCTAATGGTTTATATTGGACAATTCTTTCATTCGGATTCTTTTTTATGGCTGTTGATGAATTCGTCTCCATTCATGAGAGGATAGGAAATCTAATAAGCAAGCTGTTGGACGGTGGCAATCTGGGCGTCTTTTATTTTGCTTGGGTCATCCCTGGCATCGCACTTGTTTTCATTATTGCGCTTTTATTCTTTAGATTCTAGTTGCGTCTTTCTGAAAAATGAGGCGCACTTTCTTCGTGGCTGCAACAATCTACATCGGAGGCTGTATTGGGTTCGAACTTATCGGGGGCCACTACGCTGAATTACATGGGAGGGAGAACTTGATATACAGCATGATTGCAACCGTTGAGGAAAGTCTCGAGATGGGGGGTATTATTGTTTTCATCTGGGGGCTGTTGACATATATCTCTGAAAACCATAAAGAAGTGCGACTCTTGTTTGATGGGAGATAGTGGGGATGCCTCGAACTATGGCCAGTGAAGCCTAACAACACGTTTTTAAGGACGGCAATTCCGCTCCACTCCATTGCCGCCGGTGAGCTTCGACGTTAAATATTTCAAACGCAAACAATTAAAATGTTTTTTATTATATTTATTTCTTTGTAGGTGAAAGTAATATATTTTTATAAACTATATTTCCCGTGAAAGAATATAATCCGCAACGGCAATGAGTTGGCTTTTTTCTTTGCTTGCCGGAAAGATTTCCAGCATTTCTTTGGCAGCTGTGATATATTTTTCCGCGCATTTTAGGGCGTAGTCAATGCCTTCGTGTTCTTAGATAAAGTTCAGAATATCTTTCAGTGATTTTTGCGAGAGTTTCTTGCGCGTTACTTTTTAAATAAATCTGAATGTGTTCCGGTTCTTATTAAAAATAAAGTTTCTTCATCGTATTTGTAAATCAATAGCCAATCCGATTCTATATGACAATCTCTGCAGCCATAATAGTTCCCTGTCAATTTATGGTCTCGATATATTGGATCAAGCTTTTCTCCACGCGCTAAAGAACGTATTACGGATTTGAGCTTTTCCATATCTTTATTTCTTTTAATCAGCCTTTCAACATCCTTTTCAAAGGCGGTACTGCTATGAACTTTCTTCATCATCAAATGCCCAGGTGCTCGAATAACTCATCGGCATTTTTGAATTTCTTGCCGCCGCCCTTTTCTATTTCTTTCATCGCGGCTACAGTTTCGGCATTGGGAATATTTACTTCAAAAGGCAAGCCGCGATGAAGCTCGACCTGTTTGAAAAACAAGGTAATTGCCTGAGTTGTTGATAGCCCTAACATATCAAAATATTTTTCCGCCTTTGTCTTTAAAACCGGTTCTATTCGGGCGCGAACCATAGCGCTTTTTATTTTAGTGTTTGCTTTAGCCATGTTTTTATTCCTCCATTATTGGTACTGTAGCACATACGGGGTACGTTGTCAACGGCATAATGGTTCAATCCCTTTCGTTATCTTGTCTGTAATTACTATCTCTAAAATATTAATTTATAAGAGGAATGATGTTATATACTTCGGGAGAGAATATAATCTGCTACTGCTTGAAGCTGATCTTTTTCTGTGCATTCGGGGAAAATACTGAGCATTGCTTTGGCGTCGGTGATGTATTTTTGAGCGCATTTAAGGGCGTAATCAATGCCTTCGTGTTCTTGGATAAAGCTCAGAATATCTTTCAGTGATTTCTGCGATAGTTTCTTGCGCGATACTTTCTCTTTGATTAATTTTCTCTCTGCTGGTTTTGCCTTTTTTAGCGCGTAAATTAGCGGCAGCGTCATCTTGCCTTCTTCCAGATCCTTGCCGATGGATTTGCCGAAGTCTTTTTCTTTGGCCATGTAATCCAGCGTGTCATCCGTCATCTGAAAGGCCATGCCGATATTGTGGCCAAAATGCGCCAGCGCTTTAACTTTATTCTGGGATGTGCCTGCCAGAATAGCGCCGGAGGAGCAAGCGGCGGAAATCAATATTGCTGTTTTCTTTTCGATAATTGTTAGGTATTCTTCTTCGGTAAGATTGACATCGCCGCATTTCATCAGTTGAAAAACTTCGCCCTCCGACATGACGTTGGTCACATCCGACATCATTTTCAGTATCTGCATATTCCCGATTTCGGTCATCAGGGTGAAAGATTTGGAATAGAGAAAATCCCCCACCAGGACGCTCGCGGCATTGCCCCAGATATTGTTGGCGGAAGTTTTGCCGCGGCGCATAATGGCCTGGTCAATTACGTCATCATGCAGCAGCGTGGCGGTATGGATAAATTCCATCACGGCGGCCATAGGAAAGCGGTTTTCGCCATTATAGCCGCAAAGAGAGGCGCTGATTAAATGCAGCAGCGGCCGGAATCTTTTGCCGCCGCTGTCAATAAGATGATGTGAAATTTCGGGGATCAGCTTGACATCGGAAGTTATATACCGGTTGAGATATTTCTCTACCTCTTGCAGATCTCTTTGATAGACGGAAAATACTTCCTGGATTAGCATGATTAGTCTCTTGTTCTATTGCCCTTTTTGTCATTGCGCCCGGCATGCGCCGGGTAAAAATCACGCCGTGGCGTGATGAAGCAATCTTTCAGATCGCCACGGCGGCTTGCACCGCCTCGCGATGACAATTGCAACAACAAGCCGCTTGCGACGACACTTGTGTCCTTGCTCCGGGCAAACTGGTCGCTATGCTCTCTTGCCAAGACAATTTTTAAAACTATATTGCAAGAAGCGCTTAATTGTCAAACCTGTTTTTGGCTAGATTATTTCTCCGAATAAATCATAATCATCGGCGGAGATGATTTTACATTTTATAATAGAACTAATTTTTGCGTTTGTGCCTTTAAGGTAAGTAATTCCGTCAATTTCCGGCGCCTGTCGGCGGCTTCGGCCAATTAAATCAAAATCAGGCCTATCGCTTTTTTCTTCAATAATTACTTCCTGCATTGTGCCGATAAGGCTGTTGTTGATAGAATGCGATATGGCAATCTGTTCAGTCATAATCAAATCATGGCGGCGGTCTTTTTCTATTTTTGGTATCTGCGTCTTTATGTTTGCTGCGGTTGTGCCTTCTTCGCGCGAGTAGGTAAAAACGCCGAGATGGTCGAATTTTGTTTCGCGCACAAAGTTCAATAATTTTTCAAATCGCTTTTGTGTTTCTCCGGGGAAGCCGACAATAAAAGAAGTCCTAAGAGCAAGCTCAGGAATAATATTTCTCGCTTGAGTAATTACTGCTTTAATTTGCGCGGCGGTTACTCTGCGGTTCATCGTTTTGAGAATATGGTCATCGATATGCTGAATCGGCAAGTCTATATAGGAACAGATTTTATTTTCCTCTGCGATTACTTCCATCAAGTCATTGCTGATATGCGCCGGATGAGCGTAAAGCAGGCGAATCCATCTGATTCCTCTGATTCGCGCCATCTCTTTTAAAAGCTGCGCTAATCGCGGTTGGCTTTTTAAGTCTTTCCCGTAAGCGGTGGTATCCTGCCCGATAATGATTATTTCCTTAACGCCTCTTACGGCCAGAAGCTCCGCTTCGCGCAGAATATCTTTCGGCATGCGGCTACGTGCCCTACCGCGGATAGAAGGTATCGCGCAGTAGGTGCAGCAGTTGGAGCAGCCATCAGATATTTTAATATAAGCGCTGGCCGCTTTTGCCGGGATTATTCGCGGATGGTGATAGTTCATCAGAAACTTCGGTTTGCTGATGATGCCTTGGCGACGAAAGTCAGCATTATCCAGATTTTTGATGTGCTGTACGATATTGCCAACTTCTCCCGTGCCGATGAACAAGTCGACTTCAGCAATTTCGGCAAGAAGTTCTTTGCCGTAGCGCTGTGCCAAACAACCTGCGACAACAATCTTCAATTCCTGTCTGCTCGATTTCTTTTTTTGCGCTAGTGTCAGTATTTCTTCCAGCGATTCTTCTTTGGCGGCGTCAATAAAGCCGCAGGTATTGACAATGACAATGTCCGCGTCATCGGCACTTTGCGTTAATCGCCGGCCGGATTTATTCAGCAGCCCAGCCATGACCTCCGAATCGATAAGATTCTTCGGACAACCCAGGCTGATGAAATGAACTTTTTGCGGTTTTTCTTTTTTCAACGGGGGAGCTTCCGGACTAGGACTTTGCGGGGCTTCGCGCCGTCAGAGGGGCCGACAATGCCTTCGCGCTCCATCTGCTCGATGATACGCGCCGCGCGGTTATAGCCGATTTTCATGTAGCGCTGCACCAGGGAAATAGACGCTTGCCCCAACTCACTGACCAGCGCCACCGCTTCGTCATACTTTTCGTCATCATCGTCTTCTTCGTGCTGAGACTGCGCGGCGGCCAGCTGGAATTTTTCAATGGAAGCGTCATACGACGGCTGCGCCTGCAGTTTGATGAAATCAACGATGCGCGTGATTTCTTTGTCCGAAACATAGGCGCCATGAATACGCGAAAGTTTGGAAGTGCCCGGCGGAATGAAAAGCATGTCGCCCGCGCCGAGGAGCTGCTCCGCGCCCTGCTGGTCGATGATCGTGCGCGAATCTATCTTGGAGGAAACCTGAAATGATATGCGCGTGGGGAAGTTCGCCTTAATCAGGCCGGTGATGACATCCACCGACGGGCGCTGCGTGGCGATAATCAGATGAATGCCCGCCGCGCGCGCCATCTGCGCCAGCCTGGTCAGAGATTCTTCCACGTCGCGCGGGGCGACCATCATCAGATCGGCAAGTTCATCGATAATGACGACGATATAAGGAAGCCTGACATGTTCAATCTGCTGTTCGTTTTCCACAGCATCAGCGGTTGCCGCCTGATGCCACGATTCGGAAACCTCTTCTTTGGCTTCGCGGAAAGCCTTGCTCTTCGGTCCCTTGGCGATTAAGGCATTGTAAAAATCGATGCTTTTTGCGCCCACATCGCTGATCACGCGGTAGCGCCTTTCGACTTCTTCCACCGTCCAGCGCAGCACCTGCGAGGCCTTTTTCGGGTCGACAACAACAGGATGAATGAGATGCGGAATGCCGCCGTATGAAGAAAGTTCCAGCCTTTTGGGATCAATCATCAGGAATTTGACGTCGTCCGGCCGGGCTTTAAACAGAATGCTGCAGATCATCGCGTTGAGCGCGACGCTTTTACCGGAGCCGGTGGTGCCGGCAATCAAAAGATGCGGCATTCTGGTCAAATCGGCAATTACCGGAGCTCCCACAAAATTAACGCCCAAGGCGATGGGAAGCCGCGAGGGTGAATCGAGGAAGTCTTCATTATCCAGCACTTCTTTGAGATAGACATGCTCGCGCTTGAGATTGGGGATCTCGATGCCAATGACGGATTTCCCGGGAATGGGCGCGATAATGCGGATGCTAGGCGCCATCAGTGCCAGCGCCAGGTCATCGGCCAGATTGGTAATGCGGTTAATCTTGACGCCCGGCGCAGGCTCGACTTCATACATGGTGATGACCGGGCCGGGGATAACCTCGGTGACCTTCGCCGCCACGCCGAAATCAGCAAGCTTTTTTTCCAGAATGCGCGAATTGGTAATCAGACTGTCCCGTTTCACGCGCGTATCCTTGTGCGGCGATTCCTCTAGCAATGTTAAGGGCGGCAGTTCATACTTGCTGTCGCTCAGAGTTCTGGTGAATTCAAAATGCGTCTGTTCGATTTTTTTCGGTTTGGTTTTTTTCGCCGGCGCTGGTTTTTCTTCCATAACCGTCTTTACCATTTTATCTTTCCTGAATTTACGCAGAAGAAAACCGGAGGCATCCATAATCTTATCTTTAATCAGGGAGAAGATATTCAGGGATGACTGGAAAAAACGCTCGGTCAGCGAAACCAGAGAAAATTCCACAATGGAAATAAGTGTAATAATGAATAAAACGAAGAGAATTATGTAAGAGCCGGCCTTGTTGAAAAAATAAAGAAGAATTTTCACTATGGTCGAGCCGACCAGACCTCCCGCCTGCAACTGCTCGCCGCGGATGGTAACGCCACTGTTGAAAATCAGCGAAAGAAGTCCCGATACCGTCAGAACGAAAACGGCGAAAGCCAGCACTTTCCCTTTTTTCACCTCGAATTCGGGCCTTAAAAAATATTTCAAGGAAAACAAAAAGAAAACCAGCGGTAGCAGAAAAGAGCTGAAGCCCAGCAGTCTTATCAGGGAATCAGCGGTATAGGAGCCGATATAACCCATGTAGTTTTGCGTCGGCGTATCATCGGCAACAAAACGCGTAAAAGAAGGATCCTGCGGGTGATAGGAGAAAAGGCAAAGCAGAAAAATGGCGGCCAACGCTAAAAGAACGAGGCCTTTGATTTCCTGGTTGCGTTTATTGGTTTTTGTTTTTTCCGCCATTTTTTATCAGCGCCGGGCAAGATTAATTTCAGCGGCCGTAATTATTTCAGAAAAAAGAAGATTTGACAAGTAGCGTTACCAGGGCAAAAGCCCAGCAGTAATAGGCAAAATATTTCAGACGCGCCTCGCGGATAATGAGAAAAAAAAGTTTTAGTGAAGCTAGGCCCGCCAGTGCGGCGCAGACAAAGCCGGTAAGATAAGCCGATATTTCCGTGGCAGTGATTTGCATGATATAGGGCGACTCCAGAAGAATCGCGCCGCATATTGCCGGTAAAGACAGCAGAAAGGAAAAGCGCGCCGCCGCCGTTCTGTTGACGCCGCGGAAAATACCCATCGAGATGGTGGCGCCGGAGCGCGAGATGCCCGGCAGCAGGGCGACGCTTTGGGCAAGACCAATTAAAATGCCATCGGTAACTTTGAGGTCTTTTTCCGCGCGCGCGCTGTTTTTTACTCTGTCGGAAAAGAAAAGCAGAAAGCCCGTGACAATCAAAAAAAGCGCCGCGACGACGGCGGATTCAAACGTCGCGTGGATTTTTTTCTGGAAAAGAAGCCCGAAAAAAGCCGCGGGTATCGTGCCGATGATAATCAGAAATAAAATCTTCCGGGGCAGGGAAAAATTGTTATCTTTAATATTTTGCGGCAGGATTGATTTTGCGATATCCCAGATTTCCCGGCGGAAATAAACTGCCACGGCAAAGAGCGTGCCCATGTGCACCACCACGTCAAAAGCCACGCCCGGTTGCTGAAAATCGGGGAAAAAAGTTTGCAGAATGACAAGATGTGCGGAGCTGCTTACCGGAAATAGTTCGGTCAGTCCCTGAACAATACCGAGCAGCGCGGCGGTTGAAGTGTTCAAGAATATTCCTTTGTAATATCTTTGATGCCGGCGGTGCCGGGCTCGCGCCACTCATCATAATTTTTGATAATAATATTTCTGACTCTTTCGATGAGTTCCTGCCTGTTTTCAAGGGAGTACTCTTTTGTTTCAACAGGTTTGTCGATGACCATTTTTATTTTTCCCGGGCGCACGCGTAGAGACCTTTTAGGCATAATTTTGCCGCTGCCGATAATTGTTATCGGAATAATCGGCGCGCCGGATTTGATGGCGAGGTAAAAAGATCCCTTTTTGAAGGATTTGATTTCTCCGTCGCGGCTTCTGGTGCCTTCAGGAAAAGTCATGACCGACTTGCCGTTGCGGATGCGCAGTACCGCTTCGTCCAGGCTTTGCATGGCATTTTCACGATTTTGTTGGTCGATGGAAATGTAGCCCGCGCTTTTCATTGCCGCACCAAAAATGGGAATGTTGAAAAGTTCTTTCTTGGACAGCCAGCGGAATTGTCCGGGCAGGTAAGCCAAAGCAATCAATATGTCAAAGTCGCTTTGATGATTGGCCATTAGAACATGGGGTTTCTTATGGGGGAAGTTTTCTTTGTCAATAACTTCAACTTTAGTATCACAGATCAGCAGCAGAAGCCTGGCCCAGAGCTGCGCTATTTTATGAACTCTGTTGTCGGTGTTGGGAAAAATGGAAAAAACTACCGCCCAGAAAGACATAAATGCCGTAATGGCGACCCCCAGCGTGACTAACAGCGCAGAACGAATCATAAAAAAACCTTCCTTTTTTGAATGCTGAGTATGTAATTGATTATATCTTGTAAGTCAATACTGTATCTGCTGACAGGTATTAACGGAGACGCGCACCGGCACAAAAAGCACCGGCAATAAGCAAAGGCCAAACATTTTTTATTATTTTAGAAAATCAATAATCTCGTTAATATCCGGCAGCTCTTTCAGCGGATAAATTTTGACGAAGACAGCGGTTCTGTTTTCATCGATGATAATATTGGCTCGTTCAGAAAAGCCGAACCGTTCGATAAAGATACCCAGACGGGAGGCTATTTCTCCATGCGGCCAGAAATCCGCCAGCAAATCTGTTTTGACCACGCCGATGCTTTCCGCCCACGCTTTTTTACAGGGCACGGCATCCACGGAGACGCCCAGCGCCACTGTGTTAAGCTTCTGAAAAGTTTCGAAATTTACCTCCAGCGATTGCATCTGTTTCGTACAGATATCCGTCCAGGCCAGAGGATGGAAAGAAAGCAGTAGTTTTTTGCCCGCAAATTTCACGGTATTGATTTCAATGTCTTTCTGATTTTTCAAAGAAAAATCAGAAAATTTATCTCCCGCGCTTATTCTAGCCATAAAAAATCTCCTTTTTTATTTTTGATGCTTATTTTTTAATCAGCAATCCTGCCGTAGTCTGTATAGCCGCGCGGGCCGCTTGTGTAGAAAGTGCTTTCGTCCCACATCTGCCATTCGGCGTTTTTGGCGATGCGCTCGACCAGATCAGGATTGGAAATATATGGTTTGCCGAAAGCCACGGCATCCGCATAGCCTTCGACTATTACCCGGTGGCCGGTTTCGCTGCGGAATCCGGAATTGATTATTAATGTTCCGTTGTATATCACGCTGAAATGCTTGGCGACTTCCTTAACCGCGTAAGGGATATTATCCACAGGAACATAAGGTTCCGTCAGATGCAGGTAGGCCAGATTGGAATAGCCGTTCAGGCGCTTAACTATATATTCAAATGTGGGAATGGTGTCCTTGTCGATGGTGATGCCGAAAAAACTGTGGAAGCAGGGATTGAGCCGTACGCCCACACGGTCGAAACCGATAGTGGAACCTATCGCGGCGAGCGTTTCAAAGAGGAAACGCGACTTGTTTTCATGAGAACCGCCGTATTCATCCGTGCGAGTATTGGAACAGTTACAGAAAAACTGGTGAAACAGATAGCCGTTGGCGGCGTGAATTTCGACACCGTCAAAACCCGCCCTGATGGCGTTTTCCGCGGCTTTGCTAAAATCCAGCGTAATGTCATGGATTTCGGCAGTGCTTAAGGCGCGCGGGGTTACTGTTTCTTTGAAGCCATCCGCGGTGAAGGCAAAATCATGCGGATTTATCGGCGAGGGAGCGACCGGTTGTTTGCCGCCCTGAAAATCCGGGTGCGACATGCGGCCTACATGCCACAGTTGGCAAAAAATACGGCCGTTTTTTTTATGCACCGCTTCGGTTACCAGCTTCCAACCGTCGATTTGCGCCTGCGTATAAATTCCCGGAATATTAGTTGTACCCACCGCCTGCGGGGAAACAGTCGATCCTTCCGAGATAATCAGGCCGGCGGAAGCGCGCTGGCCGTAGTACTCGGCCATGAGACTGTTTGCCGCGTTTTTCGGATTATCCGCGCGGCAACGCGTCAGCGGGGCCATGAAGGTGCGGTTAGGCAGTTCGTATCGCCCCAGTTTGAGCGGTTTTAAAAGCGCGTTAGCTTT
The DNA here is from genome assembly GCA_002478265.1 of Syntrophaceae bacterium UBA7520. Lineage (GTDB taxonomy): Bacteria > Desulfobacterota > Syntrophia > Syntrophales > Smithellaceae > UBA4810. The sequence goes on along the minus strand of DLNC01000007.1, from coordinate 19,668 downwards.
CATTTTATTTAGTATAATGGTGATTTCTTGAGCGTGTCAAGAGTATAAAAACTGCGAGGGTTTGCTGAATGTTGAGAAAAATGATGAAAATCCGGCATTTTATTCTATCGACATGAGCGACTGCCAGCGTTCCCATTCGGTGGCGTGCGGCAAGTTCATCTTTTGCAAAAGTTCTATGATGGGCTTTTCATTAAAGCGAAAATAAGGATTTATTTTTTTTTCATCCGCGATAGTTGAATATACGCAATCGGGGTTGTATAAATCCCAGAATTTACCGATTTCGGCATTTTCCGGATCCAGATGGCGGGCAAAAGCCAATGAATCCCGCACGTAATCGTGACCCGCAAAGATTATCGTTTCATCCGGTAAATGCATCAGGCGTTTGATAGAATGATAAAAACTTTTCAAATCACCGGAAAAGCAGTTGCCGATGGTGCCGTTGAATAATGTGTCGCCGGAGACCAGCGCATGGCCTGTGTAAAAACAGACAGAATCATCCGTATGTCCCGGAGTGCGGTAAACTGTTATTGCCTTGCCTGCCAGAGCGATTTTTTTATTATCGCCTAAGTCGCCAAAAGTTAAAATCTTTGCCGATTTAGCTTTTGCTAGGTGCGCGTTGCCGCCGGTATGATCATAGTGCTGGTGCGTATTGGCAATCAGCTTAAGTGAAAGGTTATTTTTTTCTAAAAAAGAAAGAATTTCCTGCCAGGCGACGCCGTCGATCGCCATCGCTTCCTTTTCCTTAAAAATCAGATAAGCAAGATTGTCGCCACTGCGAAATTGTTCGATATTGAGCATTATTAATCCTTATCTGTCATTATTTCTGTAAAATTTCAGTTGTTAAATATTTTGCACGAATTTTTAAAGGCCATGTTTTTAAGGTCTTGGCAATCTTTTCTGGCTCTGGGCGTATCTAAATTTGGCCATTTTTTTATGCCTCAAGAAGTGAAAAAGAGCGTTTGGAAAAACAATTTTTAATGATGCTTTACGCAGCTTTGGCTGCAATATATTGTTTGTTTAGCTATAAAAATAAAAAGAAACGAGCATGTTGTCAATAAAAAACAGTCCTTAATTAATGGGAAAATTGTTTGACAAATTAAAGCCTTAGTAATAGGATGTCGCCGCTTTTAAGACAGAGGCGCGTCGGGCGCTTTTTTAATTTTAAGGGTAATTGTTGCGGGAGCATTTTAAAGCGTGCATAAGATTTTGCCGAAAAAAAGAGCATTGGATATTATCGCCGGCTTTACCCGGACGGGCGTGTTGGTGGTCGGGGATGTCATGGTTGACCATTTTATCTGGGGAAAAGTTTCGCGTATTTCTCCCGAGGCGCCTGTTCCCGTGGTTGACGTCCAGAAGGACAGCATCATGCTGGGCGGCTGCGCCAACGTGCTCAACAGCATATACGCCATGGGTGGCAAAGTTTATGTTGCCGGCGTTATTGGTTCTGATGATATAGGGAAAATTCTTCTCAGGGAACTGCGCCAGAAGAAAATAGAAACAAACGGCATCATCGTGGACAAAAACAGGCCGACCACGCTTAAGACAAGGATTGTCGCGCACGGACAGCAGGTGGTGCGCTTTGACAAGGAAAACAAAAAGGCAATTCTTCCCAAGGAAACGGGGAAGATACTGCAATACGTCGACGCGATGCGCAGAAAAATCGGGGCTGTTGTTATTTCCGATTACAATAAGGGCGTGGTTTCGAGGTCTCTCGTATCCGGGATAAGTGAAATTGTCGGAAGTTCTGGAGTTGTAATCTGCGTTGATCCTAAGCATAATGATTTTTCCATTTACGAGGGGGCGCATGTAATCACGCCGAATCACCATGAAGCGCAGCGCGCCGCGGGAATGGAAATAACAAACGGCGAAGACTTGGAACGTCTGAGTGAAAAAATACTAAAGATGCATGACTTTCAGGCGATGCTGATTACCAGGGGTGAAGAAGGCATGAGCCTTTTTGAAAATGGCCGTAAAATCGTGCATACTTATTTTCCGACGCAAGCTAAAGAAGTATATGATGTAACCGGCGCGGGCGATACGGTTATCGGGGTGCTGGCGCTTTCCCTTGCCGCGCAAGCCGGCCTGAAAGAAGCGACATGCCTGGCTAACCTGGCGGCGGGCATCGTGGTGGGAAAAATCGGCACATCCACCGTCTCGCGCGAAGAATTAATCAAAGTGTTATGAGCAAACCAACACCGGCTCTGCCGGTTAAGTTAATATTCAGCATTCTGGCAGGGGAAATAAATCTTTTAAATGATACTATTGCCGTGTTGACGGAAAAATACGGGCCTCCGGATTATGTAAGTTCCATTGCGTCTTTTGATTATACGGACTATTATCAGCAAGAGATGGGGGAAAACATTCTGCGGCGTTTTCTGGCCATGGAAAGATTAATTGATGCGGAAAAACTGCCGGACATTAAGCTGGCGACAAATAAAATTGAAGATAAATTCAGCAGCAGTAATAAGCGTCAGGTGAATATTGATCCCGGCTATCTTGCCGCGGCGCATTTGATTCTGGCCACAGGAAAGGGCTACGCCCATCGGCCTTATTTGCGCGATGGCATTTATGCTGATCTGACGCTGATCTTTCAGGACGGAAAATATTGTGCGCTGCCCTGGACATATCCCGACTACGCCGAGGAAAAGCTCAAAACGATGTTTGGCGTAATCAGAGAAAAATATTTGCTGCAATTAAAACAAAAGAGAGCTTCATCATAAATACAGAGGGCAACGCATGATCAAAAGCATGACCGGTTATGGCAGATCCGAAGCCGCCTGGCAGGGGAAAAAAATTATCGTGGAGATGAAATCGGTAAATCACCGCTTTCTGGAGATTTCTTTGCGTTTACCAACTGTGCTGTTTCCAATGGAAGCGGAGTTAAAAAAGAAAATAACGGAGAAATGCAAGCGCGGACGTATTGAAGTCAGTATCAGGATGGAAGAGGAAAATAACAGTACTGCTAAAGCACACCTGAATCTGGAGGCTGCCCGAGGTTATTTTGAAATTCTTTCCAGAATAAAAGAAGAATTTAAATTATCCGATGAAGTGTCGCTCAGGACGTTAGCTTCTTTTCGGGATATTTTTACCACCACGTCCGAAGTTCAGCTCAGTGACGACCTTGTCAATGTGGTCAATGACAGCCTCAGGGAAGCCTTGAGCGTGATGGTACAAATGAGGCGGGAAGAGGGTATCGCCATGTATGAGGATATGCAAGGTAGGCTTGGCGCGATAAGGGGACTTATCGACGAAATTAAAGCGCGCGCGCCGCAGGTGGTTTTTGAATACCAAAAACGGCTGGCCGAAAGAATAAAAGAGCTGACGTCTGGATATCAGATGGACGAGGGTCGCCTAGCGCAAGAAGTGGCAATTATGGCGGAGAGGTCCGATATCACTGAAGAAATCGTGCGGCTACAAAGTCATATCAAACAATTTGAAGATCTTTTGCAAAGTGACGAAGCAGAAGGAAAGAAGATAGATTTTCTACTGCAGGAAATGAATAGAGAAATCAACACCAGCGGTTCGAAAAGCAATGATCTGGAAATAGCCCGCCGGGTGATTGAGGCGAAAAGCGAAATGAGCAAACTGCGCGAACAGGCGCAAAATATAGAGTGATTTCATGAAACAGGGATTATTTCTGGTTGTTTCGGCACCGTCCGGCGCCGGCAAGAGCAGCATTTGTCAAAAATTGCTTCGTCTTTGCCCGAAGTTGGATTTTTCTGTTTCTTACACTTCCCGCTTGCCGCGGCCAGGGGAAATAAACGGCAGGGATTATCACTTTGTGTCCCGCGAAAATTTCCGTACACGTGTCAAGCGTGGGGAATTTGTCGAATGGGTGGAAAATTTTGGTCACCTGTATGGGACATCGCGCAAGATCATGGAAAAATATCAGCAGCGAGGCAGAGATCTGCTGCTTGATGTTGAACCGCGCGGCGCTAAAAAAATAAAAAAGTTATTTAAGGAGGCGGTTTTTGTTTTTGTGTTGCCTCCCACGCGCGCTGATCTCATGAAACGCCTGAAAAAAAGAGGCCATGAAAACAAAGATGCGATCAAGGCTCGTCTGTCGCAGGCGGAAAGTGAATTGAAAGAAATTTCGTGGTATGATTATATAATATTTAACAGGGATTTAGATGAAGCGGTGCAACAGTTACGCGCTGTTTACATCGCGGAAAAATGCAGGAAAGAACATTTAGCGGCAGAAATTAAAAAATTTATGAAGAAATAATGATCGGAAGGAGTTTTAAATGGCGAGAATTACCGTAGAAGATTCTTTAAGGGTGGCCAAAACCAGATTTGGCCTGGTGTCGCTGGCGTCCAAGCGCGCGCGTCAGCTCTTAAAAGGGGCCAAACCGCTCTTGGACAGCAAGAACAGAGAAATCGTCCTTGCTTTGCGTGAAATCGCGGCAGGCAAAGTCGTATACGCGCATCCGGAGTATTTGAACGGCGCGCAGGAAGATTTTCGTCCGATTCCGGACAGTACTGAGTTCATCGGCGATGATGAATATCTTGAATAATAAAGCAAGCGACAGGCTGATTTTTGCGCTTGATGTTGAGGGGTATGAAAAGGCTCTGCCCTGGATAGAGCTTCTTTCCGGTCATGTGGGCATGTTCAAGGTGGGTAAAGAGCTTTTTACTTCCACTGGGCCGAATATAGTTAAGGTACTTAAAGACAGAGGACAGAAAGTATTTTTAGATCTCAAATTTCATGACATTCCCAACACGGTGGCGAAAGCCGCGCAGGCCGCTGTAAAGCTAGGCGTTGATATGTTTAACATTCACGCTTCCGGCGGCAGCAAAATGATCAGGGAAACGGTTTTGGCTGCGCATAACTGCGCTGAGCAAGCGCGAGAAAGGAAACCGGACATTCTGGCAGTAACGGTCCTGACCAGCCTTGATGACCATGATTTGGCGGAAATTGGTTTTGGGAAGAGCGCGGCTGATCTTGTTTGCGATCTTGCCCGGTTTGCCCTGAAAGCCGGGGTAGACGGCGTTGTCGCTTCACCGCAAGATATTGAGATGTTACGAAAGAAGCTGGGCGAAAATTTCCTTATTGTCACGCCGGGCATCCGCGTCTCAGAAACTACTTCGGAGACTCAAGGAAAAGCGGATGATCAGAAAAGAACGCTTAGCGCTTATGAAGCTATAAAAGCCGGTGCCGACTATATTGTTGTTGGCCGGCCAATAAGCGCGGCAGAAAAACCGTTGGATGCTTGCCATAAAATTACGCGGGAAATTGCGGACGCTCTTGCCGCAGGATAGTTGACCAATCTATAAATTTTTAAAGGCCGGAAATGGAAAAGATTTACGGCATTAATCCGGTGAAGGTTCTTCTCCAGAAAGGCAAAGCAGGGCTGGAGAAAGTATTCATTGCGGCCGGACGCGGTGGAGCTGCGCTGCAGGAAATCACCTCGCTCGCCCGGCAAAAGAACGTACCGGTGGAGATAAAAAAGCGAGAAGACCTGGATAAGCTTTTAGGCGTCGTCAATCATCAGGGTGTGGTTGCGATTTGCCGGCCGTACGTTTATGCAGATATTGACACAGTTATCGGGAATCGCCATAAATTATTAAATTATGATCTCGTAGTTATTTTGGATGGTATTGTTGATCCGCAGAATCTTGGTTCGATAATACGCAGCGCCTTTTGTTTTGGCGCAAACGGTATAATAATACCCGCGGACAGAGCGGCAGGAGTAACGGCCGCCGTTATCAAAGCGTCCGCCGGAAGCGCCTTGCAGATTCCAGTTACGAAGGTCACGAACCTTTCCCGAACCATCGACTTTTTGAAAGAAAACGGTTTCTGGGTTTTCGGGACGGAGGCGCATACAGGCAAAGATTTAAGAGAAGTCGATTTTAATTGTCGCGTCGCTCTTCTACTCGGTGGCGAAGCGAAAGGCATCAGGCCACTTTTGAAGAAAAAGTGTGATACTGTTATCGGCATTCCCATGACGGAGGATTTTGATTCCTTTAATGTCGCTGTCGCCGCGGGAATTATTCAGTATGAAATATTTTGTCAGCGAAAGAGAGATATTTAGCATGCAAACTTGCGAGATGAACATTGCCTCTACTGCTTAGCGGGGTTGTGTTTGTCTGCAAGATAGCTTATAATGCGCACAAATAATCTTTTTACCAGGAAAGGATTAGAAATGCCGGTTTATATCTGGGTAGGGACGACAAGAAAAGATGAGATAAAAAAAGGCGAGATTGAAGCAGCCGATGAATTGGCGGCACGGGCGCTTTTGCGCCGGCAGGGGTTTAAGTCCTTAACCGTCAAAAAAAAGCCGAAAGATTTGCTGGAGTACCTGCCCTTTCTGCAAGGCGGGGTGAAAGAAAAAAGTGTCGTTGTGTTTTGCCGGGTTTTTTCCACAATGATTAACGCCGGTCTTCCACTTATTCAGTGCTTGGATCTTTTATCGCAACAGGAAAGCAATAAAGTATTCGCCAAAATTATTCGCCAGATAAAAGAAGATATCGAGGGCGGCACTAGTTTGACCGATGCGCTGAAAAAATACCCTAAGATATTCGATGAGCTCTTTGTGAATCTGATTGCCGCGGGTGAGGCCGGCGGTGTCCTGGATGTTGTTTTAGAGCGTCTTTCCAATTACATGGAAAAGGCGATGAAATTGAAAAGTAAGGTAAAGGGCGCTATGGTTTATCCGGCGGCAGTCTTGGCGATATCGTTGGGTGTTGTTGCCTTATTGTTGATCAAAGTTATTCCTGTTTTTCAGAAAATGTTTGAAGGCATGGGGGGACAATTACCTGGACCCACTTTGATGATTATTGCGGCCAGTGAGTTGGCTCAAAGTTATTGGTGGTTTGCTCTGGGAATCATGATACTCATTTATATTGCTTTTAACAGATATTACGCGACGGAAAAAGGACGGTGGTCTGTCGATACTTTATTGCTTAAATTACCACTTTTTGGTCAGCTTTTAAAAAAAGTTGCCGTCGCCAAATTTTCGCGGACGCTGGCCACGATGCTTGCTTCCGGGGTGCCGATTTTGGAAGGGCTGTCTATTGTCAGTAAAACATCCGGAAATGTGGTGATAGAAGACGCGCTGCTGAAAACACGCCAAAGTATCAGTGAGGGAGAGTCCATTGCCGGACCGCTGGAGGAATCAAAATTATTTCCGCCTATGGTGGTGCAGATGATAGCTGTCGGCGAAGCAACTGGCGCGCTAGATGCGATGCTTGCCAAAATAGCTGATTTTTATGATGACGAAGTTGACGCGGCGGTCAGTGCGATGATGACGCTCATGGAACCCCTGCTTATTGTTTTTTTGGGTGGAACCGTCGGCGGCATGATTATTGCCATGTATCTGCCCATATTTAAATTGGCTTCTGTTGTTGGCTAATAGTGGTTTAAGATTGATAAATGGTCGGGATGGCGCGATTTGAACGCGCGACTCCTGCGTCCCGAACGCAGTGCCCTACCAAGCTGGGCCACATCCCGACACGGCAGGCACGATATAAAATTTATTTTCAATTGTCCACTTTTTTTATTTATTTTTGCAAGTCTTTTTTATTTTTTTGAATCTGATTTTGCCGTGAGGATTTTTTAAAGCAACTTTCTTCACAGCCGATTGTGTTTTGTCTGGCAAAGTGTTAAAATGACAAAAAAGCAACAAGGGCAACAAAATAAGTGATTATTTATGATTTAAAGTGTGAAAACGGGCATGCATTTGAGGGCTGGTTTAAAGACCGGCAGGCGTGGCTTGTGCAAAAAGCACAGAAGCTGGTTACCTGTCCGGCATGCAACAGCGCCAATGTGGAAATCGTTCCTTCGTCCATAACAATTATGGGGAAAAATGCGCGCGCTGATAATAATGCTGAAAGAAGAGAGATTTCCCCGCTCAAAGCCCTGCAGCTTCTTCATGAGTATATAGACAAGAATTTTGAAGATGTGGGAGATAAATTTGCCGAGGTCGCCTTGAAAATACATTCCGGGGAAGAAGATAAGAGAAATATCAAAGGAACGACGACTTCTCAGGAAGAAAAAAATTTGAAAGAAGAGGGCATCGAGTTCATAAAGATTCCCGTGCTGAAAATGGATAGCTAAAACCATATTTTTCTTGTCTTGTTAATTATTCCTCGTGTGATTAAGCAGATATTGATTTGGATTTGATTCGGATTATAAGCAACAATGAGCAAAGTCTGGGAAAATATAATTGACGGTATCGGCAATACGCCTCTAGTGGAAATCCGCAACCTTAATCCCAATAAAAAAGTAACCATACTCGCCAAGTTGGAAAGCGCCAATCCGGGCGGCTCCATCAAGGACCGCACCGCTCTTTTTATGATTAAAAGAGCGGAAGAAAGAGGCGAGTTAACGCCCCGGAAAATAATATTAGAGGCGACCAGCGGCAACACAGGCATAGGCCTGGCGATGATTGCCGCGGCCAAGGGTTATAAATTGTGCTTGGCGATGCCGGAGTCGGCCAGTGAAGAGCGAAAAAAAATTCTCAAAGCCCTGGGGGCGCAATTATACTTTACCCCGGCCAATTTAGGCACGGACGGGTCCATTGAATATGTGTATAAATTACTGCGGGAAAATCCCGATAAATATTACGGCACCGATCAATTCAATAATAAGGATAATATTGCGGCGCATTATCATGGTACCGCCGAGGAGATATGGCGGCAGACAGACGGGCGGGTCACCATGGTAGTGGCCACCTTGGGGACGACCGGCACCGCTATGGGGCTATCCCTGCGGCTCAAAGAATTAAACCCTGATATTAAAATTATCGGCGTTGAGCCTTATCTCAAGCACAAGATTCAGGGACTTAAAAACATGAAAGAGTCTTATCGCCCCGGCATATTTGATAAAACCCTTTTGGATGAAAAGATAAACATTTTGGACGAAGATGCATTTGAAACGGCCCGCAAGCTCGCGCTTGAGGAGGGCATATTGGCGGGAATGAGTTCCGGAGCCGCCATGTTTGTGGCTGCGCAAAAAGCCAAGCAGATGTCCGAAGGAGTTGTTGTCGTTATTTTTCCGGACAGTGGCGAGCGATACTTGAGTACGGAGCTGTTCACCTTCAGGGAAGAGCTGCCTTCTTTTTATTTATATGACGTCATTAAAAGGCAAAAAACGATTTTTAAGCCCCTCAAAGCCGGTGAAGTAAGCGTTCATACCTGCGGTCCCAGCGTGCACGATACACCTCATTTGGGCAATTATCGCCGCTTTGTTGTTTCTGACCTTTTGTGCCGCTATTTGTCTTATAAAGGTTTTAATGTAAGGCATGTCGTGGATGTGGTTGACGTTACGGACAAAACAATCAGGGGCGCGGAAAAGACAAAGCTTAATTTATCGGAATATTCTGAAAAATACACCAGGATATTTCTGGATGATCTAAAGTTTTTAAACATTCGTAAAGATAATATCTACGTCAAAGCCCATGAGAACGTAGACGAGATGCTTAAGCTTGTCGACAAGTTGACGGATAAAAACTTTGCTTATGAGAAGCTGCGTTCAGTTTATTTCGATATTTCCAAGTTGGCCGATTATGGTGCGCTTTCTCACATAGATTTATCTAAAACCAGGCGGGAAAAATCGATAGACCTTGACGATTACGATAAAGATAGTCCTGCCGACTTCGCCCTTTTTAAGAGATCCAATCTGAGCGAACTGAAAAGCGGCCTATACTTTAACACGCGCTGGGGAAGCGTGAGGCCTTCCTGGCATCTGGGGTGCGCCGCCGTCACACATAAATATTTAGGGATGGCTTACGATATCAATATCGGTGGCGTTGACGAAGTTTTTCCGCATGGTGAAAATATTTTAGCCGTGAACAAGGCATTTTCCGGGCATAGTGGCGCCAACTACTGGCTCAGCACTGAGCTGGTTTTTATCGAAGGAAGAAAAATGTCGCGATCTTTGGAAAATACAGTCACTTTAAGCCAACTGGCGCAAAGAGGATATACTGGAACAGATGTGCGATATTTTTTAATGGGAATAAATTATCGCAAGCCAATCAATTTTTCAGAGGAAGGATTGAAAGCGGCAAAAAGCACCGTAAAAAAAGTGCAGACGTTTGTTCAGCGGTTGTCCTCAATAGATCAGGCAGACGGCGACCAGGCAGAAACAGAGCAATTGCTGTATGATCTTAAAAATAAATTTGAGTCATCTCTGGATGATGATTTGAACATCGCCGGCGCTTTGGCAGCAGTCTTTGAATTTATGGGGACGATTAATGCTTTTCTGGCGCAAGAACTAGTCGGCATAAAAGGCGCGGAAAAAATATTGGCAATGCTTAAAAAAATAAATGAAGTGCTGGGAATCATGAATTTTGAAGAAAAAACAGCTGCAGTAAGTACAGAAATAGTAGCAAAGCTCATTGCCGAAAGAAATGATGCCAGAAAGAGACAAAATTGGACTAAAGCAGATTCCATCCGTGACCAGTTGGCCTCCATGGGCGTGGAAGTTTTGGACACGGAAAAAGGATCTGTTTGGCATTTAAGGTGATAAAATCACGTAATCGCCTATATGGTAAAAGAAAAAGAGGTAAGAAAATCGGTTATCGCTGGTTCCTGGTATCCGGGAAAGCCTGAAGCATTGCGTGCAGAAATCGAGAAATATTTTCTTGCCGTACCTGATTTTGCGCCTACAGGCGAAATTATTTCTCTTGTTGTGCCGCATGCCGGGTATCTTTATTCAGGGCAAGTTGCCGCCTATGCGTACAAACGTATTTGCGGCAAGCAATATGACGCGGTGGTTGTCGTCGGCCCCAGCCACCGTGTCGCTTTCCGAGGGGTGTCGGTATATCCACGGGGAGGATACGAAACCCCGCTTGGCGTTGTGCCGATCGAAGACGGTATGGCGGCCAAAATTATTTCCTTAAGCTCAGTCGTTCAAGAAATTCCCGCCGCTCATCTTCAGGAGCATTCCGTAGAAATACAGCTTCCCTTTTTGCAGGTGGCCTTGGGAGAATTCCCTTTTATTCCGTTGGTTATGGGGCAGCAGGATGAAGTCACCTGTCGCGAGCTTGCCGAGTCGATTGTGAAGGCGGCGAATGGGAAAAAAATATTAGTCGTGGGCAGTTCCGATTTATCCCATTTTTACAATTATCAAAAAGCGTTGAAGTTGGATGGCATTGCCATTAAGCACTTGGAAAAAGCGGATGCCGAAGGATTGCTCAAAAGCTTGAATGATTATTCCGCCGAAGCGTGCGGCGGCGGGCCTATGGCCGTGGCCATAATGACGGCAAAAAAAATGGGTTTCCAAAAATCGCAGGTCTTGAAGTACGCGAATTCCGGCGACGTCACCGGTGATAAAAGCTCCGTCGTGGGATATGTCTCGGCATTGTTTTATCAATAGGCGTTTATTTTAAGGAGCCAATAGTCATTATAACAAGGCTTGCCTTTAGTATCGTGTTTTATTGTTCTCAGCTCAGCGCGTTGAATAAAAATTATCTTGATGAGAATTGAAATAAATAGATATTCCCAGGACTGGGCAGAACTGTGGGCTTTTATCGGGAGGGTAAGATGGAATTAAAACAAGACGAAAAAAATATTTTATTGGACATTGTTAAAAAAACAATCGCGTCCAGGGTTAATGGCAAAGAAGCGCCAAAATTCAAGGTTGATTCGGAAATCCTTAAAGAAAAAAGAGGCGCATTTGTGACGATAAAAAAGCATGATCGTTTGCGCGGTTGTATCGGCTACATTAAGGCCGTTAAGCCGCTTTGGGAAACCGTGCAGGAAATGGCGGTCGCTGCGGCCTTTCACGATCCCAGGTTTCCCGCCCTAAAGCCGGAGGAGCTGCCCGGCCTCAGCTTTGAAGTTTCTGTTTTGAGCCCCTTAAAGCGCGTCGAGGAGATAAATGAAATTCAGTTGGGAAAACACGGCTTATACATAGTGCGCGGCTATAATTCGGGATTGCTGCTGCCGCAGGTTGCCGTGGAACATAATCTGGACAGAGAATCTTTCTTGCGGGAAACTTGTTATAAAGCCGGTCTTCCCCCTGATGCCTGGAAAGACCGGGAAACAGAAATCTATGTCTTCTCCGCCGATTATTTTAGTGACGCTGCTTGACTTTGCGCGAAGCTTATTTGATGCAAACACGCCGGACCTGCTTGAGATCGGTATAACCCTGCAGAGCTTTTTGGATACCGTCCTGCAGCAGCGTCGTCATGCCTTCCTCTATGGCCGCTTCGCGAATCGGTTCGGCATGCTCATGTCTTTGAATCATTCTTTTGATGTTATCTGAAGCAATAAGAAGTTCGTGTATACCCATCCGGCCAAGATAACCTGTGCCGTCGCAGGTGTCGCATCCTTTCGGGCGATAGAGCGTAAAGTTATCCGTGTAGGCAATATTTAGTTTATCAAAATATTTTTTCCCGTAAGTTTCGGCGATTTCCTCATATTCTTCCTTGCTGGGATGATAGGCCTCTTTACATTTCTTGCATAACGTGCGCACCAATCTTTGCGCCAGTATCCCCAGGAGGGCGTCAGCAAAATTAAGAGGGTCTATGCCCATATCCAGCAGGCGGACGATGGTTTCCGGAGCGCTGTTCGTATGCAGCGTGCTGAACACGAGATGGCCGGTAAGAGACGCTTCCACGCCGATTTTTGCCGTTTCAAAATCGCGCATTTCACCGACCATGATGACATCCGGATCGGCGCGCAGAAACGAGCGCATTGCCGCGGCAAAATCAAAACCGATTTTGGGCTGCACCTGCACCTGGCGCAGGCCGTGCTGGGTTATTTCCACCGGATCTTCCGCGGTCCATATTTTTCTACCGGGCGTGTTGATATGCTTGAGGCAGGCGTGCAAAGTGGTTGTTTTACCGGAGCCCGTGGGTCCCACGCATAAAATCATCCCGTATGGCTGCTCTATTATTTTCAGCATTTCTCTGTAATTTCGGTCGGAGAGAGCCACCGCATCAAGAGGCAATGTACGCCCTTTGGCCAGAATACGCAGCACGATATCTTCCACACCGCCTTGAGTAGGAATTGTGGCCACGCGCAACTCGATTTCTTCCTCGCCGGCTCTTTTGTACTTTATTTTACCGTCCTGCGGCAATCTCTTGACGGTGATATCAAGATTGGACATGATCTTGATGCGCGAGGCAACCGCGGCACGATAGCTGTAAGGCAGTGTCTGATATAGAGAACACTCACCGTCTATACGGTATCTTACATCAACATTTTTGGTGTCCGTATTCGGCTCAATATGAATATCTGACGCGCGTCGCGCATATGCTTCGTTGATAAGTTTGTTAACCAGTTGCATAATCACGCTATGAGATTCGGTGATCACTTCGCCGTCATCCTCTTCGTAGGCTTCTTCGTCCTGATCCAGTTTGCCTAGTATCTCATCGATTGAGGTATTATCCTGTGGCGCGGCAAAGAATCGGTCAATATACCGCTGAATGTCTTCCGCCAGGCAAACATCATACCTGAGGAGCTTTGTTTTTAGCAGGCTTTCAATTGTGTCTTTCTTGAGGATGTTCGTCGGATCGTCTACTAGCACCCTGATTCTTCCGTCAACTCTTTCCAGCGGTACCCATACCTCTCTTTTCAGAAAAGGTTTTTTAAGATTTTTCAGCAGGTCCCCTGGGATGGGTATTTTGTCGTTATAGGTGATAAATTCGCAATTATAATATTCAGCAAGTGACGCGCCGATATCCTCCTTGGAGATGTTGTATTTTTTGAGAAGAACGCTTTCCACAGTCTCTTTCTGGTCACGCGCTTCATCGGTGGCTTTGTCAATTTGCGCCTGCGTGGCTATACCCTGCCTGATCAGATAATCAAACTTTGATTGGCGACGCTGCTTATTGAATCTTTCTTGATTGTGAAACGCTATTCCCAGAACGTTGCAGATTTCATCGAGAAAAATCTGACGGTAGTCTTCAATTTTCTCCGCGCCTTTTTGCGTCATAACTTCCAAGACACCCATAATATTGCGCTCGTGAACAATCGGTATCGCCAGGACTTGGCCGGTGAGAACGCCTAATTGCCGATCGAGACTGCGATCGAATTTCATCTGCTCATGGATTCTTCTAAGTTCCCGTTCGTCATAGGCGTCGTTGATAAGCACCGTTTTTTTGTTATTTGCTGCGTATCCGACGATGGTGGAATTATTCACCGGTAGGCGAATCTCCTTGATGTCGTTTGCTTCCGTTTTTAGAGTATAGATTTCTTTTTTTATCTTATCGTAGGCATAAATATTGAGTATATTAATATTAAATAACTTGCGAATGTCCTCTTTTATATCAATAATAATGTCCTTGATGTTTTCCGCGCTGTTAATTCTATTATTGATATTTTGAATGGATTTGTGAAATTCGAGGTTCTTTAAAAGTTCTTCCACCTGCGGCGCGTTGGAAAGAGTGTCTTTCTGCGTGCCTGTTGAATACGGAGTTGTTTTACGGATGGTTTTATCCATGATCAATCTTCGCTTTCTTGATTTGATTATTACCGGTTGATTGCCATCATAGCGCATTAGGCAACGGCTTCAGCAAACGCCTCAATAGCCGCGGGAATTTCAATGTTCAGTAAAAGCCCCATTTGTGTTTTCGTGCCGTCAAGTAAAATACCCCAAATATACTCGCCCAGCGGGATAATAACCAGCAAACGATCTTCCTGTAAGTCAAAAGTGGCGTATCTTCCGATCTCAGGTATGCCGCCTATTTTTGCCGTATCGTTGACTACTTTGATGATCTTCACAATAAGGGCGGCAAATTTCGGGGTAGCGTTATATCCGGCAATGGACTGACCGTCGATATTCATCGCGATAGCCGTGCATATTAAACTATCACCCAGATTGGTTTTCAGTACCTCCACTGCTTCTTTGAGTTTTGTCACGTTCATAGTTTATTATCCTGGCCTGATTTTATTTGCTTAGCTTTTTTTCCAAGCGCTTAATTTCTGCTTGGTTTCTGATTTCAAATCTTTCTGTTTTTTGTCATTTTCCGCCTGCGCCTGGGCTTCCGCTTCCGCTCTTTCTTTTTTCAGGGCTTCTTCTTTAGCCAAAGCTTCCTGTCTGGCTCTTTCCTCCGCTTCTTTAGCTTTGCGCTCCGCTTCCTCGCGTGCCTGCGCTTCTTTTCTGGCTCTTTCTTCCGCTTCTTTAGCTTTGCGCTCCGCTTCCTCGCGCGCCTGCGCTTCTTTTCTGGCTCTTTCTTCCGCTTCCGCTTCCGCTTTTGCTTTTTTTATCGCTTCCTCACGAGCCAAAGCTTCCTGTCTGGCTCTTTCTTCCGCTTCCGCTTTTGCTCTTTTTATCGCTTCTTCACGGGCCAAAGCTTCTTGTCTGGCTCTTTCCGCTTTTTCTTCTGCCTCTCTGGCTTTGCGCTCCGCTTCTTCACGGGCCAGAGCTTCTTGCCTTGCTTTTTCCTCTGCCTCCTGAGCTTTGCGTTCCGCTTCCTCCCTAGCGAATCTTTCCGCTTCGGCTTTTGCCTTGGCTTCCAGGATTGCCCGTTTTTCCGCCGCTTCCATGGCTCTTTTTTCCGCATCAGGAACTGATTTTTTATCGGAAGTTTTCACCCCCGCTTTCAGACGCGCTTCTTCTCTGATTTTTTCGAGATCGAGACTGGCACGTGATCCGAATGTTGCGGTTGTTTTTGACTTATCTTCCGTTTCCGATGTGTCCTGTATCTTAGCCGTTTCCGCGCTTTTTTTAGGAATAGATACTTTGCTTTGCGTGTCAGCTGGTTTGTAAGAAATGTCAGGCCTGTCGTAAGTTTGCGCTTTGGTTTCAGTAATGGAAATTTTTATTCCCAGGGCGTCAACGATGTTGTCGGCAACCGCGTTAATATCGAGTGGCTTTTCCAGGTAGCGGAAAATTCCCATGTTGCTGACGATTTCCTCTATTTTTGGTGTTCCGTAGGCCGTCATCAGGATGACGGGTATTTTAGGATAATTTCTGTTCATGTAGGCCAGAAGTTCAAAGCCGTCCATCTTCGGCATGCTCAAATCGGTAATTACCAGGTCGACGGGAGATAGTTTGAGAATTTTCACGGCTTCCGCGCCGTTGGGCGCCGTTCTCACATTAAAATATTTTTTATACGTGCTTAATCCGTCAGCGAGACTCAAAACAAAAGGTTCTTCATCGTCAACGATGAGAACTTCATAAACACGCGATAGTTTTCCCTTAAAAAAAGAATCCTGGGGCGATGTCGTCATTCTTTGCTTTAAAGTCTCGAAATTGCTTGCTGTATTTATCATAACTCTCTCCCATTAATTGCTTGGTTTAATTTTTTATTCTTGTAATCAAGAATAAACTGTCATGTGATATTAATTTACAGCAAACAGTATGCCACAGAAACACATTTAAAAATAATCTGAAATAACAAATACTTAAAAGAAAAAACAGGAATTGTCGTAAAAAAGCGGCTCAAAATGACTAGGTCATTATGACCTAGTATTGAATTGTTTGCGTACAGGATTTGGTTGGTGATTTTTTAATTTTCTCTTTAGCGTCGAGAGGGAAATGCCCAATGCTTTGGCGGTTTGCGTGTAATTGTTTTCATATTTTATAAGAGCCATTTTGATGTGGTCTTTTTCTATTTCCTCCAGGGTTCTTATCTCTTCATTTTTTGCGTTTTCCCAGTTTTTTACGGAGGACAAAGATATATCATGACCATTTTTTATCACCGCAGAGGGTTTAAGAATATTGCCCTTCTGGATAATCAAGGCTCTTTCCATGACATTTTTTAATTCACGAATATTGCCCGGCCATTCATATTCCAATAACTTATTCAATTCTTTGTCCGGAAGGCTCACTTCGGAACTTTTCGCCATTTTTTTTATAAAATAGTCGCACAACAGGGGAATATCCATTTTTCTTTCGCGCAGGGGCGGAAGATGGATATGGATAACGCTTAGTCTGTAATAAAGATCATCACGGAAGGATTTACATCTTATCGCTTCCTGAAGATCTACATTGGAAATCGCGATGACACGGACATTGATGGGTTTGAATGATTCGCCGCCCACGCGACGGATTCTTTTTTCTTCCAACACACCCAGCAATTTCGATTGCAAATGAATGGGCATGGAGCTTATTTCGTCCAGGACAAGAGTGCCGCCGTCAGCCAGTTCAAAGATTCCCCGGCGCAGCGCCGTAGCGCCGGTGAAAGCGCCTTTTTCCGAGCCGAAGAGTTCCGCTTCAATCAGGCTTTCCGGAAATGCGGCGCAATTAGTGGTCAAAAAAAGTTTGCGCGGGAGATTGCTTTTATGATGAATAGCGCGCGCCACGACATTTTTGCCGGTGCCGGTTTCGCCGGTGATGAGCACCGGCGCGTCACTGGCGGCGGCCAGATCGATCATGCGAAAAATATCTCCAAAAGCCGCTTGTCCCGCAACAAGCCCTATATCTTCGCTCTCTTTGTCATCATGATAGTTCTGTATCTGCTCAGTTTTTTCCAGCTCCTGTGTGCGGAAAGCCTGCCTGACGGTAAGCTCCAGCTCTGCCATTTCAAAGGGTTTGGAAAGATAATCGTGAGCCCCAACTTTAATTGCCTCTACCGCGTTGCTGAAACTGGGGTACGCGGTGACAAAAATAATTTTTGTCTGGTCGTTGTATTTTAGTATGGATGGGCAAAGGGACACGCCTTCCGTGTCTGGAAGCTTTTGATCAAGAATTACAATATCGATTTTTAAATCCTTGCAGATTTTCAGACCTTCTTGGCCGGTGTTGGCGGTAAGAACGTCAGTGGTCTCATTGTTCAGAATATCACGAACGGATTCACAGAAAATGTCGTTATCATCGACAACGAGAATTTTCTTTTTACGTGCGCGCATCATGTCTGCCTTCGGGAATGAAGATGGTGACCTTTGTGCCGATATCTTTATAGCTTTTGATTTCCATGTTGCCTTTCATCAGGGTTACCATTTTTAACGCGATCATTAGTCCCAGTCCCGTTCCCCTTTGCTTTGTTGTGTAAAAAGGCTTGAAAAGATTGGTTTGTTCCTCTTCGGTCATGCCTATGCCATTGTCTTCAATGGTAATGGCAACGAAACCTTCTTTCCTTTCGGCACGGATCATGATCTGGGGGTTTTCACAATTGTGCAACGCATCCGACGCGTTGGTTATTAAATTAAGAATGACTTGATGCAAAAGCCGCGGATCAGCGCTTATATGCTCAACAGGAGGCACTACAACATAATTAGTTTTGATTCCCGCATTTCCCAGATCATTGGAGACAAGGGAAATGAAGCGCTTGATGAAATCTTCAACATGAACATTTTGTATATCCGGGTTTTCAAAGAGGCTGAAGCTTTTCAGCGCCTGTAGAAGAAATTCAACCCTGGAGATTTCCGTCATGGCACGATCAACAAATCTTTCCACTGCGCTGGTCGAATAATGGGCCAGGTTCTTTTTCAGAACACTCAAGGTCATTTTGATGGAATTTATGGGATTGCCCAACTCGTGCCTGATGCCGGAAAAGATATAGCTGGTGTTTTCCATGGAATTAACCGCTTCGGCGATTGATTCCAGGCGGCTCCTCTCCGTGATATCTCTGATGATTATCCAGATAAAATCATCAGAGATCATATATGGGGTATAACCGAGCAGCCGATTCTTATACCACAAGGTGTTGGTTTTTCCGATAATCTCGTTGTGGGACGATTCGCCGTATGTTGGTAAAAGTAAAGTCATGAGAGCCTTATATCCCAGTTTCTCTTTGGCGTCCTGGAAAAGTTCGGAAGCGAATTTATTTTTAAAAATGATTTCGTGTCTTTTTAAACCAAGGATAACGATGCCCAGATCGATATTTTCCATAATATAGGCGTATAAACAATTACCTGGTCCCTTGTTTTTCATTGCCGGGCAATTGCTTGCCGAGAAGAAGTCATCCATAAATTGTTTGCAGCCTTAAAAAGTATTGCGAAAAAATACGACCGCTTGAATTATATGAACGCAACCAGCCGCCGGAAAAAACGACAAGCGGCGGCGGATCAATTAACAGAAAATAATTATGACGTTCATAAAATGTTGACATTGTTACCAATATCAACTATTTGATATAAATAAATATTTACAATGTCAAGGATATTTTCATGATGATACGGAGAAGAAGTCTCGCCATTTTTTTTTCTTTAGCTATTATAATCATTTTGTCAATTATCTGCGCGCCGCGCTTTCTGCTTTATTCATTTGATGTTACAAAAACGGATAAAAAAGTAGATACGATCGTGCTTCTTTTAGGAGAGAGTTTCAGCGCGCGCAAGAAAGAAGCGCATTTGCTTTCCCATAAAGGCTTGGCAAATTATTTGATTATCCCCGCCTATTATAAGATGTATCAATTTGACGGTGGAGGGATGAAAGAAGTGCCACTATCAAGATCGGCTTTCAGCGAGGAGATGGAAAATGACAAAATTTCTTCACTAATCTATGAAAATACCCATCTGGAAATTTTACAGGCAAAAATCATTATGTCACGACAAAATTTCAATTCGGTCGTCTTCGTCAGCTCTCCTTATCATATGAGGCGGATTAAAATAATAGTTTCACATGTGTTTAAAAATGAGACAGATGATATCTACTACATGGCTACGCGTTTTGAAAGAGCGCCGGGCAATTTTTGGCAGATGTCGTTAAGGGATTGGAAAAATGTTCTGTTGGAATATCTGAAGATAATCTGGTTTTTCCTCTATGCGAAAATTATCTGACTGACCAAGTAAAAGCCCCCTCAATTAATTACCCGGAGGGGGTTTGATTTATAT
>DLNC01000024.1:42081-165367 GCA_002478265.1 Syntrophaceae bacterium UBA7520 | reverse complement strand
CTGAAGGGGGTGCATTACCGTTTGTCATATTATGAACTTTAAATAAGTTGTATATAATTGTCCCAAAAAATGAAATCCATATAATTATACCAATGATACCGCATTCTGCAAGCTGCACGACATATTCGGAATGTGCCATTACTTTATGCGGATGAAATAGCATAAAGTTCGTTAAGCCAATGCCTGTTAAAGGGTTCGATTTAAATAGTTCAATGCCGAGTGTATAATGCCACATACGATTATCTAGCATTGTTTCTATGCGATGAGCATACATGGTGCTTTCGTAAATATCAACAATGCGCTGCCCTATGCCCGTATAGATCAACATATATGAAAAAATAACAGACACAATGAGCGCAAAAATAGAATAACTTACATAACGTTTTAATAAATTTTTTGACCTTTCGATATAAATCAAACAAATAATTGATATCGCTAGTGTTATTGCAGCGCTGCGTGATGCCGTAAGGCCAATTATGTATAGAGCTACAATAACCTGCACATAATTAATAACATTTATTTTATTCGTTAAATATTTTTTAAAACCCACGCATACTATCAAGCATACGCCTCCGATAGCTATATTGTTTGCATTAAAAGTCTCACCTAACCGTACAACTATATACCGCGCATCGAAGGAATCAAACAGCAGTGAAAGAATGATTCGGAAAAAGAAAGCCCAAATGAATAAATTAGTAAGCTCTGAAATATTGTAGCGTTCATTGGCTATAACTAACATAATATATAATGGTAAAAACAAAGAAAAAATAAAAGTAGCTGGCGCTAATTCTGCCATATAAGTATTTATATAGAATGTGTTTACAAGCGCATATATAATCCAAATCAACCAGAATAGATAAGGTGCTTTAAATAAATGCCGCCACAATGACTTTCTAAATATTTCTTTTGCGATACTAAGCACAACAAAGAACAATACAATGTAACCAGAACCTTTGTCCGTGAAAATATAAGTTCGTAGCGGCTCCCAGATAATGATTAAAAATAGGGCTGCATATGTGGGATTAAAATATTTTAAAACTTTTTTCATTATATATGTGTTTCTTTACAGTCGTTTTACTGCTTTTGCCGCAATCCTACATGCACGTGTCAAGAACAATTCAATTTTTCCATGTATGCATTTCGATTGCATTTATGAAATCTTCAATTATGTATCTTTGTGGATTTACATTATCGTCGTGCCAATTTAAATCGTTATCCCAATAACCTGGGCAATCATCATAAAATGGTCCTATTATATAGGCATAACTGATTTCCGTAAGAAGTGGTTCATTATCACTATTATATATGAAATCAAAAGCAAGTGACTGCGTATTTAATCTTTTTGTAATGTCAAAAGCGATTTGTATGCTTTTGTTTGGAAACATAGCAGGATCATAACCTTTTACCCCACTCCCCGAAGCTCTGAAGTCATTTTTTCTTACATACCTCCTTACCGCAATCGCTCTATTGCCGATAACAACAATCCGATCGTCGTATTTATTCCCTGGAATAAAAGTCTGAAAATAAATATAGCCTTTTTGACGAGGTAAAAGATGGGTCCCTGCGGGTGGGATGAAAAGCCTTACGAGGCCCTTTAATACATGAATAACTGATTTAAAATCCCTGTCGCGACGCAGCCTCCAAAACCTGTATTTCAGACCATCGATTTTTCCAATAAATGGATAGCCTCTACTAAATGATTTTTGGGCCAATTTGCGCGCCTGTGATTTGTTTTTTACAAGTTTGACGTTTATGGAACTAGCGCCGCCACGCAGCTTAAATACTTTTGGAAATGTCGTTTTTTCAATCCAGTTTAGCGCAGCTTCTTTGTCATAAAATGCATACGTTGGTACCAAAGGTGCGTTAATCGCTTCGAGTAAATATTTTTGGCCTACCTTGTCATCAAAATGCCAACAAGTATTACTGTTTGGGAATACCTTAATTCCCATTTTCTCAACCGATATTATAAGTTGTCGTGCAAAATTTTGAGCGCGGTAATCCTCTTGGCTCCAATGCCACATCAATCCTGTGCAATCTTTTAATTGGCTGATAATGTTGGTATCGTAACAATTGACAATTTCATAGCCGATATTGTTTTCTGTACAATAGGTGATCCAGCGATCACTGAAAGACCCAGGGCTTTTATGAATTGCTATTTTCATATTTATTTTAAATAACCCAGCCAACCATTAGGTGGCAAGGTCTTAATTGAATATTCTTTCAATTCTTCTAACTCAATAAGTTGATTATCCATAAATATTTTTGTGTTTTTCCAATCAATTATTTTTGACGGTCTGGCTAATAAAGGGATTTTTTTATAGTTAAACCCCATTAAGGTTGCCATGCAAATATCGTTAATTAGACTGTCATTTGTTAAGCTGATAATACCCAAAGGCAAAGGTTCAGGCTCTAAAGGCCCATTGCCCTGGCCGCCAATAATACCGTCACATAGACTATATAAAACACGCTGTGGCTTATTGGAAATTGAACCATCCGCTTTGCCATATACGGCAATTTTATTTAAATCCAGCACCATTCGCCAGGTTGTATCATTGCCATACCATGCTGCGGCCAGATGGTGAACATTTTGTGGATTTGTTAATCTCCAACATATTGTTGATGCCGTTTTAAATAATTTATACGTCCACGTTTCCTGTCTTCGATTTGCCATATCTAATAAGTACTCAGACCACAACCTCAATATGTTCCCCCCGGGGTAACAATCGCCGCCAAAACTTGTGCCACCAATACGGTGATGTGGTAAAAAATCCTTATCACCATTTAAACCCACTAAATTTTTTAGTGCGCATGTAATTCCCGTCTTTTGATGCGTTTTTACTTTAGGTAACGATAGTATCAAATCAGCTTTAAATAATTCCTTCGATATACAGTATTTATGGACTCCTTTGCGGTGTGCTTTCGCCAAGCGTTCAGGCGCATAATCGGTTACCCTAAAAATACTTTCGTCTGTGCTTATTTCTTCAAGGTAACTTTCCTTACCCAGATCAAAAATTATATAATCTGACAAAGGATTTCGCGCTTCTTCTTTTTTATTTAATTTTGGATCGAACGTCACACGACGAAAATCTTTTATAGCAACAGGTACTTTAAACTTATCACTTAAACCATTGACCTTGTCTAAAAAATCATTGCTCAGCATTTTATGCCAAGCGCAACCTTGAATTGGTGCATCGCCTATAATGATACTAGATGGCTTTTGCTCCATCAGAATTTCCAGCAAAACCAAAATTATTGAATCATGGGTTCTCAAGCAAAGCTCATCTTCAGATGTTTGATTGTGTAAAACCCAGTTAGGTTTTATTAAAATCTTCTTTTCTCTAATTAAGCTTGAATTATCTAAAATGCCCCGCCCTATTGTTCTCAATATTTCATTTAAGGTAAAATAATCTAAATATAAACTTTTCAAAGAAACAATATTTCTTTGATATCCTACATTCGACAAAAGTTTAATTTTGGTAAATTTCACAATAGAATTAATTTTCAAAATCTTTAGCTAATTTTATAATATTATTTTTTTGTTATATGATATACGCCGACACACAAAGACAATATTCTCTCCACAATATGTTAGCATAGGAATGCGTGCTAATACTTTTTCTATGCGCAATAAAAAATATTGCGGCAGCAAAGTACGACTTTCGGTTGATGGAAATACACACAAGTGATATGTTTTCACAATTTCCAATCGTGCTTCAGCTGCAAGCAGTTTTACTTCGTCAACTGACATACCTTTATAACCACCACGACCTAATAACCTACTTATCCTATATTTTAGGCAGTCTGTATTCATATGATTATTGAATACAAGATACCCATTTTCCTCCAAATGCTTAACCAATACCATCATTGCGTCTATACGAAGTTGCTTTTGTGCGTTCGGAAAGAAACGAAAGGCGGTAATTAAGTTGAATTTCTTATTACCAAGAATATCTTCCTTTGTAATATCAGCTTCAATTATTTTACTACGCTTTATGTTTTTGCGTGCCACGTCGAGCATACTTGGTGATAAATCTACGCCTGTCGAACTGTTCGTGTGTCTCTCCAAATGATTTAATATTCTTCCTGTGCCGCAAGCAAAGTCGAGATGATTAATTTGCATGTTCTTGTAGAATTTGGTCACAATATTATCAAGAATTATTTTCTCTAATTTCCAGACCATTCTACGGTAAGGATTTTCAAAAAAGGCCGCATGATACGCAGCACCTTTTTCCGGATGAAGATGCGACATTCTGTAATCCTTTATAACTGCTTCATCATGTTGTACAGCGCTTTGAAAAATAAATTTATCACTCTCTTTAAATGTTTTAATTGATTCTAAAAATTTTTTTAATATTTTTTTACTCTGTGTAAATAATAGACGCCGCTTACTAAATTCTTTCTTTATTTCCTGTTTTTCTAATCTGGCCATCTCAATGTCAAAGAAACGTATAGAATAATTTAGAAAATTATCTGTATTATATTTGAGTCCAGCTTCATAAAAGTAAAATTGCATAAAAGTATTTATAATTGTTTGAACAGAATTATTTAATATATACTTAAATGATGGATTATTAATTATGTTATGTATAAACCATAAAATGTCATAATAGCGTGTCCCATAGGTCGCTTTGCCGCCATAAAGTGGCGTCATCTGCCAGTCAATAACAATAATCGGTGGCCAGTTTTTACCAACGCATATATTATTAACACTCAAATCGCCATGCAAGAATACCTCATCGCTTGGGTAGGCAAATTCGGGTGGCAGGGGTATGCGCATCTCTTCCGGCAGGACTAATTCTCGATGAATTATTGCTAGCAAAGTCCCCATGTGCCTCGCGAAATCTAGCCAAGGATCTCCCCATGGCACACCTTTCCTTACAGGCCGCATTTGTAATAATTCAAATACAGCAACACCATTATGTTCGTCAAATTCAAGAACTTTCGGTACACGAAATAAACCACAATTTTCAGCAATTTTATATGCACGTTTGGTTTTTTCAATTTCAACCCGTATTAATTCCGGTGCGGCTGTTTTTATAACTCTATCTTTCTTAATTTCTATCTTGCTGTGTCTTTGCATAGAATATGCTCACTTTACTTTTGTAATTTTGCTTTTTGCAATCTGCATTAATTCAGAAAACTGTTGTTTTTCATCTGGTGTCGCAATAAAAATATAACAGCAAATAATAAAAGCCGCAATTGCAGTGCATGCAGTAAGCAATCGCATCAGTGCAGATGCATATTCAATCATGGAATAGGCACCTAAAGTAACAAATAAAACAAAAACGACTACAATTATCGGTTGGATATAACTCCTTTGAAGCAAAACTTTCAAATCTGCTTTGGCAGATTTCGCACATGTAAAAATTTGCATAATCCCACAAACAATAAAACCTGCGCTTAAGCCTGTTGTTACTGCAACATAAGGATTATTGTACAAAAGCATAATGAACAATATTGACCCAATGGGTATTACCACAAGACTAATTAGATATATAATGACAACTACCCTTAATTCCCCCAATCCCTTAAGCATGTGGTGTGCTGATGAAGTGGTCTGTGCAAAGGCTGCACCTGCAAACAATATGATGGCATAGGGTGCTAAAAATGCGTAATTATGACCCACCCACAACACAAGGACATCCCGCATAAGAAAAAATGCGGCAATAAACGCGGCAATAATCAAAATTGTCGTGTAACGAATGCTCCGAATTAATAGTTCCTGAATCTTTTTATAATTTCCCTGCGCCTCATAGGCGCTTGCTGCAGGCATTAAGGTAAGCGTTACAGCGCCAATAATTTGGGAAAGTAAAGCTATAGGCATTAGTATGATTGCCAAATGCGTAACAAAACTTGTTGTTGCTAAATAATCCATAAGCCAGCGAACACCTGTATGATTAACCGCAAGGCAAATTGAAGCCAAAACAGTAGCCGCGCCAAATGAAAAAATAAGGCTAAAACTTTTTTGGTTTAAGAGACTTAAATTATTCCGTAAACCCGGAACAAGGCGATATGCTATAGGCACTTGGACAAAGCGGGCAAAGAATAGCATGCTTGCTGTAATAATAATTAGCGCTTCAACAGATGACCGCACAACGGTGAACCAGGTTACAACTATTAGAAGGGTTATGTATTTTGAAGCTGTGTCCGCAAAGGCGTTTATATAATAACGCTGTTTTGATTGAATTATTGCAATATAAGGCGTTAACGGCATGATAAACAGAATCATGATGCCTACTACAATTAATGAAATACCCAATTTGCCCGAAGAGTCATTATAAAAATATGCCGTAATAATTATGGCTATGCTGGCTATAATTGCCAAAATAATAGAATAGACAAAACTTGAACTTATTACTTTGTTGACCTCATCCGTTAAGCCTCTTGCCAAAAAAGCTGCACTGTATTTAACAACACCGGATTGTAATGACCTTTCCAATTGATCAATCGACATGACTAAAGACCAAATCAAAGCATAAACGCCGTATCCTATCTCGCCGATCGTTTTAATTAAATAGGGTACTAAAATTAATGGCGGGATTATGGCCAAGGCTTGACTGAGCCACATACCTGCGGCATTTGAAATTATCAGGTGTGATTGACGCACTTAACTCTCTCTATTTTTTGAACTATGCTTTTCTAAATACCACTCCACCGTCCGTTTTATTCCTTCGGTGAAGTCAACTTCTACTTCATATCCCAGCAGTTTACGCGCAAGCGAAATATCGGCCAGTGAATGCTTGACATCGCCTTTGCGCGCGGGGGCGAAAATGGGCTCCATAGGAACAAACCGTGAAGCGTTGGAAGATTGGCGGTTCAGTGCTTCATTGATTGCTTTTAGTAGATCCAGCACGGAGTATGATTTGCCGCAGGCGATATTTAATGTCTTTCCCGCGACGGGTTTTGTTGTTGTTGCCGCCAGTATGTTTGCCTGAACATTGTTGGCTACGTAAGTAAAGTCGCGCGTCTGGGTGCCATCGCCGTAGATAGTCGGTCGGCGGCCTTCCATTACAGCGGTGATAAAAAGCGGTATGACGGCGCTGTACTGGCTGGTGGGATCCTGCCGCGGGCCGAAGACATTGAAGTAACGAAGCCCTACGGTTTCCAAGCCCATTGACTGGCTGTAAGCCTGGCAAAAGTATTCACCTGCTAGTTTCGCGGCGGCGTAAGGTGAAAGGGGCATGGGCATAAGTTTTTCACTTTTCACCGGCACGGGCTGATCGCCATAAGCCGAAGAAGAAGCGGCGTAAACAAAGCGGCGCACCTTGGCTTTGGCTGACGCGGCGAGCAGCTTTACCGTACCCATAACGTTGATTTCGGTGGTGGTGACGGGCTCTTCAAGCGAACGCGGCACGCTGGGCAAGGCGGCCTGGTGAAGAACGAATTCAATATCTTTAACAGTCTGTCGGCAGATTTCTTCGTCTCGCATGTCGCCTTCGATAAGTTCTATTTTCTTAAGAAACGGCTCTATGTTTTCGCGTTTGCCGGTGGAAAAGTTATCAAGCACGCGGACGCTGTGACCAAGCCTTAAAAGTTCCTCAACTATATTTGAGCCGATAAATCCAGCGCCGCCGGTAACGAGGTAGTTAGACATTCTTAAACCTTCTGTGAATAGTTAAATGTGAATAGTGAATAGTGAAAAGTGAATATCATAAGCATCCATGAAAGTTAAAACGTAACAATTAAAGCAATCACGCCTTGACGACGTTTGGCAATGGTTTGCGGTAAATGCCACGGGTATCAACGATAAGTTTCGCTGTCCGCGCAACCAGTTCGTAATCAACAGCAGTATGGTCGGTGATTATCAATACCGCGTCCTTTTCCGCAATTATTTCTTCTTTTAACGGCTGTGATGAGAGCATCAAGGCGCCCGGCCAGTTACGGCTTGATTTCACCTTAGGCACATGCGGGTCGTGATAAGAAACGACCGCGCCCATGCTCAACAGCCGGGGGATAATCTGATAAGCGGGACTTTCGCGTATATCATCAATATCCTTTTTATACGCGAGCCCCAAAACAAGCACTTTGCTGCCTTTAATTGCCTTGCCCTGTTCGTTGAGTGCGTGATTTAATTTCTGCACAACATATTCCGGCATGCGGCGGTTGACCTCACCGGCAAGCTCGATAAATTTTGTCTCCACGCCGCATTCGCGCGCTTTCCAGGAAAGATAAAAGGGGTCAAGCGGGATGCAATGGCCGCCCCAGCCGGGGCCGGGATTAAACCGCATGAAGCCGAAAGGTTTGGTTGAAGCCGCGTCCAACACCTCCCAGATATCTATGTTCATGCGCTCGTATATTACCTTTAATTCGTTTACTAACGCTATATTGACGGCACGGAATATATTCTCCGTAAGCTTTACCGCTTCCGCTGTACGGGCGCTGGTTACTCTTATTGTATTAATAATTACCAGGTCGTACAGTTCCTGCGCTATCCGCGCGCTATCTTCATCAACGCCGCCGATTATCTTGGGTATGGTAGCCGTGGAATGGGTTTTGCTGCCGGGGTCTTCGCGTTCGGGAGAAAAAGCAAGATAAAAATCCCTACCGCATACCATGCCTGTTTTCTCCAGTATTGATTTGACCAGTTCTTCGGTTGTTCCCGGATATGTTGTTGACTCCAGAACAATTAATTGCCCGGCGCGCAATTTAGCGCGGATTTGTTCGGCAGTTTTAATGATATAAGACATATCCGGGTCGCGCTGAGGCGTAAGCGGCGTTGGCACGCAAATAATTATCACATCCGGTTCATCAAGCCGCGCGAAATTGGTGGTAGGCATAAATTTTCCGGCCTGGACAACGCGGGCAACTCTATCTGAATTCAGATGGGAAATGTAACACTCTCCCCTGGAGAGCTTTTCCGTTTTTTGCGGGTCGACATCAAAACCGAGAACATTGAACCCTTTTTCCGCGTATAGAAGCGCCAGCGGCAATCCCACATAACCCAGGCCAATAACGCCTACGATGGCTTCGCCCTGTTTGATTTTTTCCAGAAGTTTGTTTTTTGTGTTTTTCATAATTATGATGACTAGTGTTAAATATTAAGAGTTAAGTTTTAAGTACCATTCCTATGTTAATAGTTAAACGTGAAGGGTCTTAAGCAACCTCGAGAAACGTGAAGCTTGAATAGTGAATAGTGAAAGGCGAATGTCTTGCTTCATCATTATTCTTGCTCACTGTCCAACGCTTACAACCTTCCCCCACTATTTTTTCTTCCCGTTCTCCGTCAGCAACTTCACCGCTTTGAGCGAATGAACGTCGGTGCCGAAATGGGTATAAGCATTCCTTTCTTTCATTGTTTCCGCGGCCTGCTGCGCCTGCGCGCCATACCAGCCGGCAAAACTGCCCAGGTTTCCCTGAAAGGCGCAGCCGATGTTTCTCAAATAACTCAGAATCGACCGCTCCCACGGTTTCAAATCATCCGCGCCGGAGAGCAAATCGAGAAAGGGAACAAACGCCGCGTTACTGTTCCGGCGCGTGAAAAAGAGCTTGTTTCTTTCCGGATGCGCGATCATGGGGATAAATCCCTTGCGCCTGAGCCGGAAGCAGGTTTCCTTGGCGACCTTGCGCGGAATGTAGTTGGGAATTTCCACCATGATGTAATTTGTATCGCCCAGCGGCAGGGGATCCTCCAGGTAATCAAAAAGATATTCATCCAGATAATATTCACGCCCGGGAATAAGCTTGATTTCGATTTTTTTCGCGCGCAATCTTTTCTGCAATTCCGCGAGCGTCTTTTTCACGTCATTATTATCCGCTTCGTAACTGCCTTTGATAAGATGCGGCGTGCAGTAGATACCGGTAAAACCGGCCTTCTGCAGAGCGGCGGCCATCTCGACGGCTTCTTCCATATCCGTAGGCCCGTCATCAATATTCGGAAGTATGTGGCAGTGGTAGTCGAGCATTTATTTTCCTGCAGCAAGTGAATGGTGAAACGTGAATGGTGAATGGTAAGTTCTTTTCATCTTTCACTGCTTACTTTCTTTTTTATATTCTGAATTAAACCCGCTAATTTTGCCGATATAGATTCAATTTTTTTATCCAGATCCTGTTTTTGTTCACTATCAATAAAGTTAAGATTGTACGCTATCTCAAGTTGTGTATCCAATTCACTAAGTGAACCGCCGGCTATGGTGAGAAAATGATAAAATTCCTTAGACGAATGCCTTGCCGCGCCCTCAGCGATATTGCTGGAAATGGAAATTACAGAACGTCTTATCTGGGAAGTTATTCCGTATATTTCAGTTTTGGGGAAACCTTCAGAGATTTTATAAATATGTGTTGCCAGCTCAACGCTTTCCCGCCAAACATCCAGCTTCTTGTGTGCTCTCTTCACTCCTCTCCTTTTACCATTCACTATTTACTATTCACTTTTCACGTTTCACTATCTTTCTTATCTTCTCCGGCAGAAGTTTGTTTATTTTATTTATGAAAGACGCGGGGCCCTGGGCGGGGGGTTTTTCTTCGGCGTAATAGCCGTAACCGTAGCCCTTGCCGTAATAGCGGCTGCCGTAATATTCGTATGTTTCGCCCTTGCCCGTCTTGTCGTTCAACACGAAGCCGGCGACGGGAGCCTTGATGTTGGTGAGCGTCTCCCGCATGCGCTGGGCAATCTTTACGGGCACGCGCCCCGCTTCGATAACCAGCACCACCAAATCACAAACGGAGGTCAGAACGGGAGCGTCGGACACGGCCATCACGGGAGGGGCGTCAATGATGATATGGTCGAAATTTTTTCTCTGGGTAAGCAAAAACTGCCGCATCGCTTCCGAACCGAGCAGTTCCGAAGGATTGGGCGGGTTGGTGCCGGCGCTTATCAAATCCAGACCGTCAATACCGGTATTGTGCACAGCCTTGGCAAAGGTGATATCGCCGGTGAGTATTTCGCTCAAACCCGGTGTTTTGCTGTGGCCGAATTTTTCATGCAGTGATGAACGGCGCAAATCGCAATCGATAATCAGCACGCGCGCCTTGGTCTGCGCCAGAATATTGGCCAAATTGGATGAGATGATGCTTTTGCCCTCCTGCGGAAAACTGCTGGTAACGAGGATGATTTTATTCTCCTTGCTGATGGCGGAAAAATGCAGGCTGGTGCGCAGGGCGCGAAAAGCCTCGGCCACGGCGGATTTGGGCTCGTGCTGTGTGACAATCATATTTTTGGCAGAGCCGTTTTGCGCCTCCAAAGCGGAAATGCGCGGGATAATCGCCAAAAGGGGCAGGCCCATGACGCGCTTTGCCTCGTCGGCGCTTTTGATGGTGTCGTCAAGATATTCTTCAAAGAAAGCCAAACCGATACCCAATCCCAGCGCCAGAAGCAAACCCAGAAGGAGGTATTGCAATTTTTTTGGCTTGACCGGTTTTTCGGGAGTAATGGCCGGATCGACAATATTGATGTTGCTTAAGGTGGATGCCCGGACAATGCGCGCCTCTTCGTGCTTTTGCAGAAGGAACGTGTAGATATCCGCGTTGACTCTGGATACGCGGGTGAGCTTGGCCAAATCACGCTCCGCCTGCGGCAGGTTGCGCATGTGCGCTTCGTACGCGCCAAGCTGCTGGCGGATGGATTCCTGCTGCTGGGTAATGGCTTTTACCGCCGGATGCTCTTCGGTGTAGTCATTGAGCAGAGCTCTTTTTTGCACTTCCAGCTCGGCGCGCGCCCTTTCCTTTTCGGATATTTTCTGAATCAGCGCCTGCGCTTCGCTATCGAGCATCATCACGCCGGTGGAGCTTTTATACGCCTGCAGCTTCTTTTCCGCGCTGTCGAGCTCACCGCGCAATGAAGCAAGCTGTTCCTCAACAAAAGCGGCGGCGCGTCCCGCCTCTTCGGATTTAAACCCGATGGACTGCTCCAGATAGGACTGCACGAGCGTGTTGACGACATCGCGCGCCATCACGGGATCGGTATTCTGATAGGAAACCCTGATGATGCTCGTCAGGCGCCCGGCTTCCGCTGCCTTGATATTCTTGCGTAGTTTTTCCGTCAATTCTTCAAGTGATAAAATCTCCAGGCGGAAGCTTTGGCCTTTTTTGCCCTTAATATCAGTAAGCAAAAGACGCAAGCCGTTTGCCTGTAGGAGAGCGCCGGATTTGCCTTCGCCGATTGTCTTGCCATCGTCATCGATAACCTTGTAAGTATCGGCGCCGGTAAGCGTTATTTTATATAAAGGTTCTTCCGCGGCAGAAACAAATTCCAGAATTTTGAATTCCAGCCCCCGGGATTTTCTGGATATTCCCCAATCGAGGTGCAGCCTTTTGACCACCTGCTCGGCGTTGGTGCGCGATTTGAGTATTTCTATTTCCGTATTTACGGGGTTGGTGGCGCCAAGCGACAATTCCCCCAGAATACCCGCTTTCGTTTTATCATCCTTGACATGCAGCATGGATGTGGCCTCGTAAACGGGCTTCATCAGAAAGGTGTAAAGAACGGCCAGAATAAGAACAATGAAAAAGCCCCACGCGAATATTTTGCGCCGCCGCAGGAGAACGGCGATGTATTCGTAAAGATTTATTTCCTGCGGAGTTTCCGACCCGGCGGGACGTAAGGATTCATTCGGCATCATAGTAATTCCCTTTTTGAAAATTGATTATCTTGCATGGCGCTGAAGTTTATCCGGTTAAAATAAGCCCATGCCAATAAATCATGTTTCATTAATTGCTTAAATATTTAATCTGCACAAACGGCGCCAAAATAGCGCTCACCGCCTGCAGTGTAGGCAGCATTTCGTTAATCGCGTCGTTCCAACTGCCGATATGGCTGCGGGGAACATAGATGATGTCGCCACTTTGCAGCATCAGCGGCAAAGCGTCCCCGCGCAGAATTTTTTCAAAATCGACAACCATCAGCTCGCCGCGCGTGGCGGAATAGGAGCGTATGATACGGACATAGTTCAGGTCATATCCGGTATCGCGCAATTCCGCTCCGGCAATTGCCTGCCCCAGCGTCAGACCGCCTGTCGGAATGGGCTGCGGCCCCGGTTTTTTGACGGCGCCAAAAACGAACACCTGCCGGTTGCGGTTATCGGGGATGTATAAGGTATCGCCCGGTTTCAGCCAAACATTCTGGCGCTGGTCGCCGTTACTCAGCAATTCATAAACATCCACGGCGATGGTTTTTTTCTCTCGTATCAGCCGGGCGGCGCTCAAATCCGCCATGTTGTCGTATCCCTTGCCCAGAGCGATCCCTTCGAGCAGGTTTATGGGCTTATCCATATAATAGGTGCCGGGATTTCTGAACTGCCCCAGAAGATGCAGGGGCTGGCTTCTGTATTCCTTAACATCAACAATGACCCACGGGTTGTTGAAATATTTGGCGTAAATAACGGTGAGTCGTTCCTGTATTTCCAGCGGCGTCATTCCCCAGACATGAACCGTGCCCACGTAAGGCAACTGAATGTTGCCGTTGCCGTCAACGCGACAGCCCGTGGCCTGCGTGATTACGCCCATGTTAGAGGTAACGATGGTTGTTGTCCCCGAAGACGGCACCATGCTGGAAAACTCCGGCTTGCCGCTGACATTCACCGACAAAACATCGTAAGGGCCAACCATATAATCAGGTGAAGGGGCTTTCTCGTCAACCGGCGGGATGGTGATTACCTGGGATTCAATCACCGAACTGGAACCGCCCGCAGAAGCGCTGGCATTACCGTGACCGGCGCCAATGGGCTTAACCGTGCCCGGCGGCAAATCCTTGTAACGGGCGCAACCTGTAAAAATGAATGATATTACAACCAGTAAAAAGATGCTGATGATGTGTTTGCTTTTCATTTTTTCTTCCCTGTTCTCAACAACAATTTTTATTCTTTAAGATTCTGCCCTCTCCCGGCCTCGACAACCGCGGAAAACACGACCGGAGATGGTATGTCTTTTTAAATATAGACTTTGACCATTTTTTTACATTTACCATAATTTCAAAACAGTTCCGGTTAAAACGGCTGTGTTCATGACCAGGGACGGCACGTCTTTCACCCCTTTAAGCCAGGCAATGCGTTCGTCTCTTTCCGGAACAACGATGATATCGCCGGCTTCAATCTGCCGGATTTTTTTGCCAAACGCGGTTATTTCCCAGCGGGCGTCTTTGTTGCTCCACTGAATGACGCTGCGGTAAAGCTTGCGGACGCTGCCATCCACCTTAACAACAAAAATATTTTCTTCGGCGGCATTGCGTGACAGACCTCCCGCCGCTTCAATATATTCGCGGTAATCCCAGGCTTCCTGATAAACGCGCGGACCTTCGGACATGACCGCACCGATTACGTAAATTATCGCGCTTTTCTGCGGCAGATGCAGTTCGTCATCATTTTCCATTTCAATATCATGCGCGCTGCCCTTCAACAGACGTAAATGGGCGATGTTCACGCTTAAACGCCCCGTCGCCTCCAGTGATTCCATGTATTCGACAAAACGTCCTTGCAAAAGTTTATCCTCCGACAGAGAACTATCCTGAATGCTTCCTGAACCATTACCGGCAGGCGGAAAGCCGGCGGGGAAGAAACTCTGCCTGAGTCTCTGAGTTGTTTCCGCAAGCTTCTGCCGCTGCATCCGCCGGACACTCTCGCGCGTGAAATAGGCGCCACGCAGGTAGGCGCTCCCCGTATAACCGCCCGCCCGCTCAATAACGGAGCTCAACTTCTCTCCTTTTTGAATCGAATAGCGGCCGGGGCGCTTGAATTCCCCGGTAAGGGTAACAAATTTTTGCGCGTGTAGAGGCACCGCCTCCTGAGCAGCAATATCTTCCTGCGGCTTTGACTCGTCAGCCGCGGGTGCGGCTGTGCTTGCATCATCCACGGCGATGGGCCTGGTTTCTTCTTTTTCCGTTGCCGAAAAAACAGAAATAATATCCCTGCTTTTTAAGGCAGGCACGGCGGATTTTCCCGACCTAATTTCATCCGCGCGTGCTTCGTAAATTATTTTGCGGCCGTTGGCTTCCGGCCGCCGGATTTGAATTTTTAAATCCTTAACATCCGGAAGAACACCGCCAGCCAGGACAATAAGCGCCTCCAATTCATCGCCGTCTTTCAGCTCGTAAATAGCGGGCCGCTCGACAGCGCCGCTGATGCCGACCTGTCTTCCTCTTACCGGCACGACTATCTCATCTTCATTCATCAGCGTAATGTCTCTGAATTTAATTCCTTTTAAAAGGAATTCATAAAGATCAAACACCGCGACGGTAATGCCCTTGCGGCGAACTTTTATATCGCGCACCGAGCCGGTATCCTTCGGGCCGCCCGCTAGGCGCAAAGCTTCCGTCACGGTGGCAAAAGCGCCGATCGTATGCGGAGCCGGGCTGTTAACCTCGCCCTGAAAAAAAACAGTAATGGTATTGCGGGCGCTCATGGAAATGTCTACTGGCATCCGCGGCGTTTTCTCCGTGATTCTCCCGATAACTTTGGCGGACATTTCCTCAAATGTCATGCCCGACACAAATACCGGGCCGTATCCCGCAATATCGATTTTACCGCCGGAATCCACAAATAAATCATGTTTTTTCTGCGGCGGATTGCCCAAAAGCAGGATAATATTTTCACCGGGAACAATCCGGTATTGCCTGGGCACGGGAAAAATTTGCTTTCCCTTTGCCATTTCATCAGCAGGCAAATCGGAATAACCACGAAAAAATTCATGGCCAAATGGCCTGAGCCGGGCGTAATCATCATCTTGCGCTTCCGTGTGAGGTTTTTCGGCGGGATCGCTGTCTGCGGAACCACGTGATTCCGATAAATTGTTTTCCGCCATAGAATCTTTGTTCCGGCTTGCGTCTTCCCCACCAGGCTTTTGCAGATCAACAAGATTAAACGCGGTAAATCCGCCACCTCCCGTCTTCACGCCGCCGGATGGCGCGTCTTTATAGCGGGCGCAGCCTGCCGTGGTAAACAGCACCGCCGACAGCAGGCAGATTAATATCAGTAATTTTCTTTGTTTCATTTTTTACAGGTTCATTCTTTGATAATTTAATATTTATTGCACTAATTAATATTTTTTTCAATTTTTTTAAATTACACGCTGTTGCCCGACAGCAGTTCTGTCCCTAAAAACCGCGGCTATAAAGCGGCGAACATTTAGGATTAATTGTAATGCCCAAGCGACAGCAAGTGAGGATACATGATCAAATAAAATTCACGAAAAAAAGCATCCTCGCTTTTCGGGAAAAATTAAAATTTCCAAATCAGTCCAAACTTGAGCGCATTCAAATTTAATCTTCCCTCTACGGACAATCCGTTATCGACCCTGAAGTGCTGCCTGTTGAAATCGTAGTAAGCGTATTCCATGCGGGCGACTAAATTATTGGTAAAAGCGTATTCAAGGCCAATGCTCGGCGTCCAGCCGACATATGTTTTTTCTTCGCCATATTCCACGCCATTTCTTTTTGTGTAGATATCCGCCCTGACATAAGCCACACCAAAAGCAACATAAGGCAGGAAGCGATAAAATGCGTAGCCGGCGCGGGCGCGGGCGGAACCAAGCCAGGAAATATCGGTGTTAGCGGTAAATAACGGATTGGGACAAAGCCCGGAACCGGAAATTTTCCCCGCGTTTAAGTCAATCTCGAAGCCGAAAACGGCATTGACAGGCAGCTGATAATTATAACCTAAAAAAAGTCCGCCCATCGCGCCGTAATAATTATGATTCGCAGAATTACCGCTGTTATCGTATTCCCAATCTATTTTCCCGCTGCCATAGAAACCCTGTAATCCCGTGTACAAACCCGTCCAGTTGAAGGCTGTGCCGGCTGCTGATGCCGACGCCGACAAACACATAAATATTAAAAATACTCCCGTGCAAAATATCCTTCTCATTTTCAACATCCTCCTTTATTTATAATTGATTGATTTATGCTTTGTGTATGGGGCGAAAATATAAATTTTATAATTTATAAGCTAATAATCAGTTGTCACACAGCATCCTTATTATTTTTATAGACCTGATATCCGTTGCGCCCTGCTTGCTTGACCTGATACATGGCAAAATCCGCTTTCTTTAAAAGGGAATCCTCATCTGTGCCATCCTGCGGATAAAGAGCGATACCGATGCTGGCCGTCACCAGAATTTCACGCGTTTCAATAACAAATAGCTTTTGGAAATTTTCCACAATCTTTTTGGCAACATTAATCGCGTCTTTCACGCCCTTCAGGTCTGAAAGAATCAAAACAAATTCATCGCCGCCGAAACGCGCCACCGTGTCGCCCTTCCGCAGCGCCGTGTTGAGCCTTTCCGCTGACGCCTTGAGCACCAAATCTCCAAAAGCATGGCCATAGCTGTCATTGACCCGCTTGAAGTTATCCAGGTCGAGCATGATAACCGCCAGGCTGCTTTGGTTGCGCTGCGCCAGGGCTAAAGCAATTCCAAGCCGATCAAAAAAAAGCTGCCGGTTGGGCAGATCCGTAAGGTTATCATGATAGGCCAGATACTGAATCTTTTCTTCGGCCTGCTTTAGCTGAGTGATATCAATGTTGGTGCCCACCCATCGGTACGGCGCGCCTTCTTCATTTCTCAATATTTTGCCGCGTGTAACAAGCCAGCGCCAATCCCCGTTTTTGTGACGACAGCGATAAACAATTTCATATCTTTCCGACGAACCCTTCAGATGGTCAGCGATGGCTTTTTCTATGCTTGCGGCATCGTCAGGGTGCCATATTTTTTTCCAGCCATTAAAAGAATTCTCGATTTCCGCGTCTTCATACCCCAGCATCTTTTTCCACTGCGCGGAATAAACCACCGTGTCCTCCAACATATCCCAATCCCAAACGCCGGCTTCCGTGCCTTCTATCGCAATATCAAAACGCTCCTTGATTTGACGTAACTCCCGCGCCGCTTTTTTATGAACTGACAAGTCAATGCCGATGCCGATAAGGTGCATCCTATCCCTGATAATAATGGGATAGATATGAAATAAATATGGTGTTTTGCGGCCATCCCTTGATACAAAGTCTGCCTCGCCGCTTATTTCGCCCTGTATAAAGGCTTCGTCCAGCTTTTCCGCTATGATTTTTCTCGCGCCTTCGGCGATGAAATCAAGCGGGCTCATTCCGTAAAGTTCCTGGGCCGAATAGCCGCTTATCCTTTCAAAATTTTTATTCCATTTTTTAATCTGTAATTGATCGTCCACACAACAGAATATACCGGGCATGCCCTCGATCATCGCTTCAAAAATAATTTTTTCCACCAGAGGTTCCTCTTCGCCCTGCTTGCCGTTGGTAACGCATTTACAGCACATAGCGATGCAGGTAGGGGAATTTTTTTCACCCGGAACAGCCGTGCCCGCGGCATCAAACCATACATACTGACCGTCTTTATTTTGAAAACGAAAATAGTTTTTTACGTTTCCTGATTCTATAACCTGCGCGAAAGAGCGCATGACACTGCTTTGGTCATCAGGATGCACGTAATCAAAAACATTTTTACCCACCAGTTCTCGCTTGGCGTAATTTAGAAATTTCTGAAAGGACGGATTGGTATATTTTATGAGGCCATCTTTTTCAAAGATAACCAGGATATCATTGATGTTGCCCAGAATAATTTTTAAGAGCTGGTTTTTATCAAACAGCTCTTTAATCTGATCAAAATCATTCGGAGAATCCTTTACGTTTAATGATTTTTCAATCATTTATACACTCGTTCATCCTCGCAACTTATTTAATTAATTATACTTCTTAAAGATTTTTTACATTATGCACAACTGGACGAAAGTACAGGTATAAATTAAACCGCCATCTGTACTGTATGTGGATAATAATATTAACTTTTTATGGCATCTGCGCAATAATGCTTCGCCGGGATAGCTGTATGTAAGTTATATAATCATTGAAAAAACCCAATATTTCAGCCGCGCAAACTTATTTTGTTTATTTAAAGAAACGCCTCTTTATTTCACAAGAGCCAACGCCATCCTGAATCTTTCCTACAATTACTACAGAACTTCTCAGTAAAAATCGTCGGTAGCACAGTATCTTCAAAGAAACACTCAATAAATTGCCAATTTCATCATTGGCGACAAAATAGAAAATAAGAAACCTATCCTTTTGTACAGTTGTTTTAAGCCGAAAAAGATTGAAAGACATTATAAAATTAAAAAACACTATATTTTATAAATTTTTTTCATTATATATAATTAATTGTTACCTAAATTTGAAATGCGTAAACTTGCTGTCCGAAAAAATTGAATAAATCATTACCTTGATAAGGAAAGAAAATGAGCGCTGTAAAATCAAAGTCACTAATACGTACATTTTCAATAATTTTTGTTTTGGTTGCCTTAGTTCCCTTTATCGTTCTTTATTATCTATATGTATACCTCGATGAAAGTAAAAAATCTGTCAGCATATTCAACATCAATTTAACCATCATCTTGATCATTATCGGAATAATAATCTTGGGCGGCTTCTTGGTTGTTCGCATGACTTTGAAAAAGGCGTCTTTGCTCACCAAGACAGTAGGCAAATCAGCGCTGCGCTCAATAAATGAAGCAGATGAAAAGGTTATGCTGGAACTGGCCAAAGGGGATGATGAAATTGCCGATCTTGCCAAATCGTTTCTCAGTATCATGAAACGAAGCGCTATGAAAAAAGATCATTCGGATAAACCGGCAACTGAAATAATGAATGCCGGCGCGTCAAAAATCAGCGCCATTCTTTCTTCGCCGAACAGTTTTGGCAATTTAATGCAGGAAGTGCTCGAAAATTTAAGGGACGCGGTTGGCGCGCGCCACGCCGCCTTATTTTCCGCCGATGATAACCGCTACATATTAAAACATTTGACGAGCATTGAAAAGACGGCAACCCCTGAAAAAATCGCATCCTCCGCGCAGGAATATCTGGAGAAGATAGACAAACAAAAAGTTTCTTTGATGCCAACGGGCTCAGAAAAAGATGACAGACCTGCTGCCATATTTTCTCCCCCCGCGGCATTTTCGCCCTTGATTTATAATAATAAATTTTTGGGCATGCTCTGTTTGAGCGGAAATATGTATTGGAAGAATCTAGATAACTTCTCCAGTGAACATCTGTCAGTTATATTGGCCTTAAGCCAACAAATGGCCGTTTCTTTTGAAAGCGCTAACAAAGATGATCGCCCGGAAAATACTTTATTCGAAACACTGGTTGCTTTGGCACAGGCAGTAGAGGCAAGGGATCCCTATTCCAGAGGACACGCAAAACGCGTGAGTAAATACGCGCAAAAAATGGGAGAGCTGATGGGCTTGTCGCAAACCGATATAAAAGTAATTCATCAGGCATCACTGCTGCATGATATCGGTAAAATCGGCATCAAATATAATGTTCTTTTTAAATCAGGCCGTCTCACCCATGATGAGTTGCAAGTTATAAGAAATCATCCGCTAATTAGCGAAGTAATTGTAGCAAATTTAAAATCATACGCGAACCTTTTGGACCCTATACGTCACCATCATGAGCAAATAGACGGCACTGGATATCCTGATGGACTGATGAAGGATGATATTTCCGCTGTTACGCAAATTGTTTCCGTCGCCAATCTCTACGACGTGCTGCAGATGCAGCGTCCCTACAGGACCCGTATGGATAACATCAAAATGGACAAAGAGATGAGCTATCTTATTAAATTAGGAAAAATAGATAAAGAAATTGTTCACTTTCTTTATCGGGCAGCGAGATATATTCATCAAGAAAACCGTCAAGAAACGCCGCAACAAAAAAATCAACAGCATCTTTCAACCAATGCCTTTGAAAGCAGTAAATCCTTTTTTGAATAATTTATTCGCTGTTTCCTGGCAATTTAATGCACTTACTAAAAAACAATAGCACCAAAAATATATTCCGCATCACAATAAATTATTTCTTTTTACGCTGGTAAGCACTAATTTTTTTCTGTATGCCCCTATTCATCCAGATAGCGAAGCGGTTTTATAAAACCGCGATTACTTTAATTTCTTTCAGAATTTCTTCCTTGGCTTTGGCAGGCATGTTGATAAATTTTACGCCCATGCCTGTATCGTTTGTCACAGCCCCTTTGTTAACCCACATAACCTTCGCGCTGCTTTCTATTTTTTTCAGCTTGCCCAGGGAAAAAATCAGCCTTATCGTTGACCCGACCGCGGGCAGCTTATCGGTTTCGATGAACATGCCGTCGGCGGAGATATTTTTCGTAAAAGATATGAGATAATCGTTTTCGTGCACATAGGAAATTTCAAATTTGGCCGCTAGCCTTTCGTTTGTCCTGCGCTCATCTTTTGACATATTATCTCCATTTTGTTCAGAGTTGGCGTTAAAGTGTTCGCGCGTATCTTATTGTTGCCATAATAACATTCATGCGGCCTGTACAGGTTGGCGCATATTTATTTCTGTATACGCCATAATTTCTATAATAACTGGTTTTTTAAATCCAGTGCGAAAATACGGGCGCGAAAACTGATGATCGCGCAAAGAAGTTAATTGACAATTATTTAAACATTAATGATTGATTTTTAATGGTGCCCCTGGCGCGAGTCGAACGCGCGGCACACGGATTAGGAATCCGTTGCTCTATCCTACTGAGCTACAGGGGCAGCCGTTTTCAGAGAAGTTTTAGCGGTTTAACATGCTTTAGATCGAGTGTCAATCTGCAGAAAAAAATACCTGGACTGCTTCGCCCTGCCTTGCCTGGCTCGCAGTGACAGATGCTTTATTTTTCCGGCTCAAACTGCTTTTTGGCCGACCAGAAAGACGGCAGATGACGCAGCAAATACAGCAGACTTTTGCGGTGCTGCCAGAGACGGCGGCGAAATTTCCTCCGCCAGCTCCAATCGGAGTAAAAGCGCTTCACATGTTCGTTATAAAGCTGATCAAGCCTTTCCCGGGATGCGATTCCTTTCGGCACAAAAACAAAATTGAGGCAATTCATCAGCCGCCAGTCCTCATTAAACTCTCCCTCCTCCCGAATGTTTGCCCAAAGCGGCGCACCGGGAAACGGGGTGAATTTGGCCATGTTCATGTCATCCAAGCCCAGAGAAATTATAAAATCGGAGGTGCGCCGGATTGACTCTTCCGTCTCTCCCGGAAGCCCCATCATAAAAAGCCCCTTGGCGCGCAGGCCGGCCCTTTGAATTCTTTTCACCGTATCGCGCACATCATCCAGCGACACGCCGGATTTGTGCCGCGCGAGCATTTCCGGATCGGCCGATTCGATACCCAAAGAAACCATCAGACAGCCCGCGCCCTTGAGCATCTCCAGCAATTCATCGTCCGTATAGCCGACACGCACGGCGCAGTTAAAGTTTATCCCCAACGGAAAGCGCGCGAGTTTTTCACAAAGCTCAACAATGCGCCTGCGGTTGGCCGTGAACAAATCGTCATAGATATTGATATGCCGGACGCCGAATTTCTGCCGTAGATATTTCATGTGCTCGTAGATGTAGCTTGCGGAGTTATAGCGGAATCCTTTTTTGAAAACGGAACGGTCGCAATAGGAGCACTGATACATGCAGCCGCGCGAAGTTATCATCGTGGCGCCGGGCGTGTAAATATAACTGAAAAGGGGTAAATGGTACTCTCGGGGGAAGCCGGACAATTTTTCATAAGCGGGGAAAGGCAGGTTGTCCATATCGGGAATTTTTGTCCGCGGCGCGTTAGCAACAATTTCTTCACCGTCGCGCCAGATTAATCCCTGAATTTCGGCAGGGGCTGCTCCTGCGATAAGCTCCGACATGGTGATTTCACCCTCTCCCGCGACCAGGTAATCAAATGCCGGATAATCGCGCAGTAATTTTTCTTCCAGCGCCGATACATGCACCCCACCACAGACGGCTACAATTTCCGGCGCTTGCTGCTTTATTTTCCCGGCAAGCTCTGCCGCGTCAGGAAAAGACGAAGTAGTCGCGGAAAAACCGACAACACGCGGCCGATAAGACAAAATGGCTTGCGCTTGTTTATTCAGGTCAAAGGATACTCCGGGCCCAAGACAATCATAGACGAAAACCTCATGCCCTTCGCGATGTAAATACGCGGCGATGGAAAGAATGCCCTGCGGCACCATCCGGTTGGCGATATCCGTAATATCACGCTTGCCGGGAAACCAGTTGAAGCCCCGCGGATGAACAAGGACAATTCTTTTTTTGCCAGGCGAAAAATTTTTCATCTTTGTAACAAATCGAATATTTTCTATTTTTTTTGCGCCAGAATAAACGCGTGCCGGCCGGACGAGTTGATATTGTAGTGCAGAAAAGCGCCGGTTTTCTCCGACAGCAGGGCGTGGGCGATACCATACGCGGAGGCGACGGAATGGATGCCGCAGGAGGGCAAATAATCGTAAATCTGCCAATTTTTACCTTTCCAGTTATCAATCTGATCTTCTTTAATGCGGAAACCGGGCAGAAAAAAACCGCGTTTTTGTTCAGCCCCTAGAAGAAGGCCGCTTTCCTGCGGCGACGTAAAACACACGAGCAAGATATCTCCGAGCTTTTTTCCCTGATTTTGTCCGAGCAAAAGCCAGGAGCTGCCTTCCCCGACGGGCAGCCCGCGGGAATTATCCGACGTCAGGTTCATTCTTTCGCGCGCTTCCGCCGCGGTCGGCGTAAATACATCGCAGCCGCCGACCAGCGCCAAATCGATTTCGCCGCTTTCCAGATAGGTTTGCGCCAGCCACAGGGCAGATTCAAAGGACATTTCTTCCTCGGAAATCGTCAGCACAACTCCTTTGATGCCCGCCTCGCGCGCCAGAAAAAACGCGGCGGCGTTGCTCACGGAATTGGCAAACTGGTTCGGGCTGGGGAACCCGCCGTCGTGCTTGAAGACCTGAGTAATGAAAGGAAGAATTTCATCAATGTTGCCCAAACCGGTAGATAAAAAGATGCCTACTTTTTTATCGCGTAAAATTTCTTTGGGCGCGCTTTGCACGCAGGCCAACGCCCCGCAGCAGACAAGCTTGATGAACCTTCCCGCGCGCCGCATCGGCTGGCCGATAATTTTCTGCACCAGATCATCGGGACTGAGAGGCAGTTTCTTTTCATCCCAATCAGCATCCTGATTAGCGATAAGCGCAGGCCCCAGGTAACTTGCCGCAATTACCGGCACAGGAGAAGTAAAAATATTTTGTTCTAAATCTGGCAAACTGTCTTCACTCCTTGACAATCAAATAACTCGTGCATGTGGCGCCAAAACCGAAGAACGTGCACAGATAAGCGCCGTTGGTTGCGGGTTTATTTTCCAAAGCGGGCGCGAATCCGATTTGCGGATCAACATGGCTGAAGCCGAAACTTTTGGGGACAACACCTTTTTCCAAACAGGAAAGCCAGACCGCCGTTTCCATGGTTCCCGCCGCGCCCAGGGCATGGCCCAAAGCGCCCTTGAGAGAAACCACGGGTGGAAGCTTTTCCCCAAACAATTTCAACAAACCCAATCCCTCAGATAAATCATTGTCTTTAGTTCCCGTGCCATGCGCTTTAATTCCTCTTATGTCCGCCGCGCCCAGGCGCGAAAGACTCAAAGTCTGACCGACAACATTTTTCACCAGTTCGCCATCCAGCCCGGCGGAAGTAAGGCTGTTGTTGTCGTTATAAAGATATCCCCCGGAAAATTTATACTTATTTTTCGCGCTTGAAGATTTTTTATACTTTTCCAGAATCAGCACACCCGCGCCCTCACCAATCTGCATGCCGGAGCGCGTGGCGCAGAAAGGGCGGCACTGTTCATAGTCATAAAGAAGCAAACTGGCAAAACCGTGCAGGGTTAAATTCAAAAGCGGCTCAAAGCCGACAACGATTGCCCGACGGATTTTTCCCTGTTCCAGCAGTCGCGCGGCGACCACCAGCGCGTGTGAACTGGAAACGCAG
Source organism: Syntrophaceae bacterium UBA7520 (assembly GCA_002478265.1). Taxonomy (GTDB): domain Bacteria; phylum Desulfobacterota; class Syntrophia; order Syntrophales; family Smithellaceae; genus UBA4810. Next base: position 140,595 of record DLNC01000024.1, on the reverse strand, counting down.
GCCATACTCAGCGTAAAGGCCATTCCCCTGATGCCGTATTTATCGGCGACAAGTTGCGTCACTTCACCCGGACCCCTGTTGCGGCAGGAAATAGGGGGAGATTCCTTATCTGGATTTTTGCGCACTTCTTCGGTGAATTCATACTCGTTACGGATAAAAAGACCGCCGGTAGTGCCGATGAACAAACTTGCTTCGGCAATTTCCGCCTGGGAAAGTTCCGCTCGCGCAATCGCTTCATCGAGCGCGCACTCTAACATCTTTTGCGCTTTATCCAGAGGATTGCCCTCGTAGGGCACGGCAAAAGACTTAAACTCATTGTTGATAAGGTAAGGCGCGCCGCCAAAACATGCGGGCGCCACCTTTCCCGCGAGTAAATTTTCCGCGGATTCGGGAGCGCTCCAACCGAGCGTGGTTACCGCGCCCCAACCGCTTACCTGAATACCGTTGGTGCTCACTTTTTAACCTTGGGCGCGCTGATGACAAAATCAGCCAATGTATTGAAATCCTGCATCGCCTTAGCGGCGGTGGATGCGTTTTTTAATTCCACGCCAAACTGATATCTTAACTCCATCGCGATTTCCATCGCGTCCAGACTGTCCAATTTCAGCGGCCCCGGCCCGCCGATAAAGGGCACGTCCGTGGGCACGTCCCTGGGATCAACATCCTTAATATCGCACGCTTTGATAACCAACTCTTTGAGTCTGAAAATCAAATCTTCTCTTGAGGTCACGTTCAGTTCTTTCAATGCCTGATTCACATCCATTTAACCTTCCTCCCCGCCAAATAAAAACAAATAATAGCAAAGCCAGTCAAAACAGCAAGCTTGGGCAAAATAACACTAAAAGCCGCGCCGCGCAAGAAAACATCAAGGTATGCCTGGTGAGCCCAATAGACAGGCGAAAGCATGGCCAGTTTTTTCATCACCAGCGGCATGAAAAAATACGGCACCATGATGCCGCCAAAAGCGCCCATCAGGACAGCGCCCAGAGCCGCCAGCGTGGATGACTGTTCCGGCGTCCGCGCCAGCGACGCCACCAGCACGCCGAAACCGGTTGTGGCGGCCGCAACGATAAGCGTGATCGGCAGCAAATGCCAGGGATGCTCACCCCACTGCAAAGAAAAATTGATAAAGTAAGGCATAATATAAACGCCGATGAGCAGCATCAGAATAAACTGAAAAATATTTATGATATAATAAGGAGCCAGTTTTGCCAGCGTGACCAGGTTGGCATTCACCGGGTAAGTGAACAGGCGCGGTAGCGTGCCGTCACGCTTTTCCTTTAAAAAGATGATGGACATGGGAATCGCGATGAAAAACATCGCAAAGATGGCAAATCCCGGGACCGTCTGTTCCAGCGGATTCGGAAATTCCCTGTTGGGTTTTGTCTTTTCCACAATCATATTGGCGACCACGGCATCCAGATTGTCTATGCCCATCACCACTTCCACAGTGAGACTGGTCAGCATCGAAAGAACCGCCGCCTTGTAACCCGCGTCAATTACCGGATCAAAATAAACCTCGACGGGACTATCCCCCTCATCAAATCCTCGGGGAATCACGACTACCGCCTGCACTTTGCTGGATTCAAAAAGCCGGTCGTTATCCATGCCCGCGGGCCGCACTTTACGTTCAATCAGCTTATGGGACTTTATTTTCTTTTCCAGCAGATTTGCCTTGGGCGATTGGGCCTGGTTTTCCACCACCGTCTGAATTTTTCGCCCGATGAGCACATCCGCCTGCATCCCGCCCACAGCCAGCGAAAGAAAGAAAATCAGCGCCGCGGGCATAAAAAAAAGCAGCAAAATCGTCTGGCGGTCGCGCAGCAGAATCTTCAATTCTTTTCTGAATAATTCCTTGAACTGACGAAGCATCAGGAAAATATTTCCCCTTCCCTAATCATCACGCAGGCCGCGCCCGGTTTTTTCCAGAAAAAATTTTTCCAGATTTTCAATCTCGGACATTTTCCCGGAAAACACGGTCACGCCCCTGTCTAAAAGAGTCACGGTGGAACAGAGGCGCTGCGCTTCTTCCATGATATGCGTGCACAACACAATGCTTGTTCCCGCGGCATTTATTTTCATCAGCGTCTCATAAATATGATTGCGGCTCTGCGGATCAACCCCCACTGTCGGTTCGTCGAGTAAAAGCAATTGGGGCGAATGCAGCAGCGCAATGGCCAGGTTAAGCCGGCGCAACATGCCCCCGGAATAGACGGAAGCGGGTTTTCCCGCGTAAGCGGCAAGTCCCGTCTCTTCCAGAACTTCCGCCAAACGCCGGGTGATTTCTTCGTCGGTCAGGCCGGCCATCACGCCGAAGAGGCGCAAATTTTCGCGCGCGGTAAGCGTCGTGTAAACGGACACCGGCTGCGGCGCGTAACCAATATCATGCAAGGCCCGCTTATCGAAATTATTCCTGCCGAAAATAAAAATCTCTCCTCGGTATTCTTTTAGCTGCGCGGTAATCAGGCGCATGAGCGTGGTTTTGCCCGCGCCGTTTGGTCCGAGCAGCGCGTGAAACTGCCCGCTTTTCACTTCCATGCTAAAATCGCGTAAGGCGTAATTTTGCCCCGCCGCCTTGTTTTTTCCGGCGGGTTTATCGTAAGAAAATGTTACCGAGGAAATTTCCAGCGCTTTCACGATCTGAGCTTCCTGACTAGTTCATCCAAATCTTTAAATAGCTGTTCTTCGCGCCCTGCGCAAATAAGCATCAATCCGCCCGCCTTGGCAAACGTGTCCGTGGCCTGCCCCCGTTGCTTCACGATCCGCGCCGACACAACAGCGAATTCCCGCCAGATATCGCCAATCGCCGTCATTTCCTGCGACAATTCGGCAAGTTCTTCCGAGCCGAAAAGCTCGGCAGTTTCCTGCAGGAAAGCAGCGTACATAAACCTGAACCCCGCACCCCCCGTGCCGACCTCTTCCTGCATCCGCACCACATTGGCCAGACGCCGGCAAGCCTCGGGAAAGCCGAGCCTTTCCGGACTTTTAATAATATTTTTTGCCAAGTATCTCATTCCTTTGATGCCGACAAAAGGAAAAGGAACGCGCAGCATCATGTAACAGGATTCCTTCATTCCTTCGAGACAGGCGCGCCGGAAATCGGGATTCTCGACAACAGATTCGGCCCAATACATAAAGCCCTTTGGCTCGAGTGGCCCCCGCGCAAAACGCGCCCGCTCCAGATCTTCATAGGAGCAGTCCACCGGATGATCAAGAACGGGGTCGCTCACGCGAAACCCGTTTTCTATCTCGCGCAAAACAATAATATTGTGGCCGTTGAATTGAAATCGGAATCTATGGGGCATATAAGAAAGCCAGTAAATATTGGTTGTTAAACCGACAAGATGGCCGTCTTTAAGCGCCTGGCGCAGCTCAATCATACCTTTTTGCGCGTTACGGTATTGCCTGGTAAAAAATTTTCCGCCCAAACGTTTGGCTACTTTCGGGAAAAGAGTGCGCGGGCGTGAGCGAAATGTGGTAATCGGCATACCCACCCATTTAATGAAAGGTAGATGACCGAAAAACATGCCGCTGCCAATGCCGAAAACCATGGCTTCGGAAACTTCTACCCCCTGGTCACGAAAAAGGGCGGAAGTAACGCCGCTTTCGCAATGCGCCGCGTGCTGATGTATAAAAGGTCTGCCGCTGACAGTTATTTCTGTATTCATTTTTACTTATTGTTGCCTTTCTCCACGTTTTTTTCCGGTACTTTTTTCAACTCTTCCACGCTTAAGGCCAGCGCTTTAGCGTAACGCGCCATTAGCGCTGGCTTGAGCCGGGCGAAAATTTCCGGACGAAAATGTCTTTTCACCCGGAATACGGCGATGCCCGCCGTCCTGGCCAGAATTTGCGGATTCATTTGACGACTTTCCATATGGTAGCATAGAGGACTGACCATGCCGGCAAGTACCGCCCGCCTGGTTTCTTCCAGATGCGCCGCCAATTCTTCGACGGCAAGACCATTAACCACAGCTTCATACTCCCAACCGGTGCTGGGCACAATGACATATTTCCCTTCATCATTGAGCGCGTAACAGGCGCGCTTTTCCCCTTCATAAAAAGTGATGTCCTGCGGAACTTCTTTCGCTTTCATGCCGAAACTATCCTCTTATTACATTCATCCTTTTCTTATACTAATTTTAAACAATCGCCCAGCAAATCGTTTTCAACAATCTGTTAAAACTATTTATCAAGTTTCCGGCCTAAAAAAGGCTCAAAATGATGCCATTCAAAAGGGTGCTCGCGCACAAATCCAGCCAGTTCATCGGCATAAAGCTGAGCCGATTGAGAAACAGCCGACTTGCGTTGGGCCCGCGACGCGGCGGATACCCTGCGCCCGGTGGACACCTTTACATGATATTTCCCGTAACCTTTCTCATAAACAAAAAAAGTCATCAACGGCGCGCCGGTCACAAGCGCCAGCAAATGCGGCGTGTCCGGCAATTTCACCTCATGACCTAAAAATCGCGCCTGGACATAACTTTGCGCGCCCCAAAGACGATCGCCGCTCATGAAAATGATGCCGCCTTCGCGCAGAAAATTTATTCCTTCGACCAAGGCAAAAGGTGATTTTTCGTCTACGGAAGTTGCCACTACTTTTATCCCCTGGGCGACCAGCTTCTTTTTCTGAATATTTTCCACTTGCTCCTTGTGTTTTGCCTTGGCGCCCAGGTACAGCATCATCGGCATTCCCTTGCGTTTCAGCATCTGCGCGGCCAGTTCCCAGTTGCCGACATGGGACATCACCACCACCGCGCCGGTTTTCCTCCCGACCGCCTCATCCAGATACTGCCAGCCCTCTTTGGTGAATTCAACTTCATCTTCGGGCAAAGGGACAAAGCGGTGAATATACACATTCGTAAAATTGTGATACTGCCTCCATACGCAGCGCAAATAATAAAAAAAGTTTTTCCCCGGAATCAGCGCCCGGTAGAATTTATAACTGTGCGCGACCCGCAACGGAAATAGAAAGTAATAGCCGGTGGCAATAAACCAGGAAAAGGTGCGGAAAAACCACAGACCCCAGCGGCGGGAAAAATAAAGAGCTATATAATAGGATATTTTTTTTACCACTTCACTTTATCCCGACGGATAATGACATGCCTTATATGTGGGTTTGTTTGCTCGGCAAAACCAAAACGGGCAAATTAAGCGCATCAATTATCTGGACATCAGGGCTGTCAAAAACTTTTCCGTATATTTTCGGCCTTATTTTGTGCCCGACAATTACCAGGTCAATGTTGTTATCCGCGCAATATTTCACGACTTCCTCGGCAAGCTCTCCCTTCGCCGTGGCATAGATGACCCGCACCGTCGACAAAAGCTCATCGGAGGCCACCTCCCTGAGCTTCAGGGATATGGCGTCTTCGCGGTCGGTGGGATGACGAAAACCTGCCTGCGGATCATTGACATACAAAAAATGTATCTCGCTGCCGAAGTCCCGCGCGATTTTCAGCGCAGTGACGGCCGGTGAAATATTTTTCGAATCCAAATCTATGGCGAATAATATTTTCTTCACGCCAAACATAAAAACATTCCTCTTGATGCCCGTCTGATATTACAGGGATACGCCAATATATGTCAACATTATGTTTTTCTACGCTAAATTACTCTTTTCTTCCCACAAACCATTTTTCCTCAACATGGGCCGCGACGGCGTCAAAGACTTCAACCTTAAATCCGGCGCCGGATATTAATTTTTCTATCTCGGTCTGCGCGCGAAAACGCTCCGGCAGGCGCGCTACTTTCAACCTGATGGCTTCCATCCAACGTTTCCAGGGAATTTTTCTTTCCGACGGCACCGTCGCGCGGATAAGTAACGTGCCGCCCTCTTCCAGTTTCTCGTAAATCCGCCCCAAAACCATTTTTGCTTCTTCGTCTGAAATCAGGTGGAACATGTCCAACATCAGCACATGGTCAACACTGCCATCAATAGGGGGCAATTCCGGCGCGCGACCGACCTCCGCCCTGCCTCTCTCACCGATAACCCGCGCCGCAATCAAAACCCTTTCTTCATCAGGATCAAACCCGAATACTTTCGCCTGCGGATAAATTTCCAGAAGCCACGTTGCCGGAACCCCGTAACCACAGCCGATATCGATGATCCGCCGCGGATTTTGAACATACTTATGCAATTCGGAAAACATGGGATCGAGCCTCATTTTAAAGCGGGCAAACAAACGCGGATATCCGGGCAGATGGCGATATCGTAAAATAGCGCGACGGAAATGTTCACGAGACGCGGGAACAACCGGGCCCGCCGGGTAAACAACGGCGGAAAAAATTTTGCGCATCAGCGTCGGCAAGATAAAAAAAGTGCCGATAAAAGAGTAAATAATGCCGAAGAGCGAAGTCAATCCTATGCTGCGCAAGAGTGAATGTTTTGCCAGCGCCAGCACGCCAAAACCGATTAATGTTGTGGCGGCGGCCATAAACATGGCCAGCTTTATCGTGTCCAAAGCCGGATGATCATTATCGGGATAACGCTGATACATGCAAACATAGTAAATAGCGTAATCTATTCCCATCCCCATAATGACAATCCAGAGCATTATGCTGGGGATATCCAGGGAATGGCCGATGAGCTTGAGCGTGCCCAGCGTGGCCACCAGCGCGAATGATATCGGAGCTAGCACCGCCAGCGACAGGAGCAAATCCAGATGAAACAGCAGCACAACTATCACAATACCCAAGCTGACAATCAGGGCGATTTCGATAAAGATGCTTTTGAGAAAATCACCAAGCCGCTTATTGAAAAAATCGACGTCAAATACTTTGGCCAGTTTTTGCGCGGACAGACGTTCGTAGAATTTTTCTCCGTCATAATTAGGCCCTGTGTTCAGCAGGCTAAGCTGTTTATATCCTTCAGGTCCCTGAGCGATGCCCAACATTTCGAAATATCCCCGTGGAATTTCCACCGTCGGCGGTTTTGGGCCCTCAATCATTTTCCAGAAAGGCGCAAAAGCCGCGGGGGCAAAGCCGGATTCGCGCGCCGCTGAATTAAAATCATTTTTCAAATTTTGCAGGCGCTGCCGCTGCCAAAAATCACGCCATGCTTCGTAATTCTTTTTCGCCTGCGCCTCCGACGGAAACAAAACCGCGGGCAAAAAAACATTGGAAAACATTTTGTTTTGCTCGTCTACGGATAGAAACTCCAGCAGGGCGTCGTTTTTACTTTGCAGCTCGCGCATGTCGCCCGCTTCCAGAAACACGTAACACTTGCCGGAGAAATCACCCCAGACGCTTTGCATTTTTTTCTCCGCGGCAACCGTCTCCGGCCGCAAAGAATTCATGGCGTTGATATCGACATTGAATATTGGCTTGGCAAAAAACAACATTACGCCCGCGAACAAAAGCGTCGCCGTCACTTTCCAAGCGGCCGGCGCCGCGAATATCTTCACGCCTTTCATCAGCCAGGGATTTGTTTTTCTTTTTGCCGGCGGCATATAGGGAAAGATCCGGGGAAAAATGAAATGGACAAAAAGCAGGGCGAAGAAAACGCCCAGGGCGGCAAACACGCCTATTTCCGCCAGAATCTTAAAATCGCTGATGAGCAACAGCAAAAACGCTCCGAAAGTGGTGAGAACGGATAAAAGTTCCGCCGCCCAGAGCTGCCGGGCGACACGCCGGCCGTAAGTCTCCTGGGGTCGGTCCAGAAAAAGCAGATAAGTCAGCCCCAAATCAACGGTAAACGCCATAATCGCTCCGCCGAAACCTACCGCGACCATCGATACGGATTTAAATATCAGCGAGCAGATGAATAAGGCGCTTATCGCTCCCACCATAGAAGGCAAGAGCGCCAAAAGCCCGATCAGCGGACGCGGAAAAGTGAAAATAAGCAGCAGGGCAATGCCTATCGTGGTCAGCATGATTGCCAAGCGTGTGTCGCGCTTGGCGATGCTTTCATTATCCAGCGCCGCGCGGTAAGCGCCGCCGGCCGTAATTATATATTCCCTGCCGGAAAAATCCGGATGATGGCGAAGTTTCGCCTCAACCGCTTTGAGCAATTGGTCAATTTTAGCGCCTTTGGCGGTATCCGTTCCGAGGCCGTCAATATGAGCGATAATCAGGACATGCCGTCCATCGGCGGAAATGAGCTGCCCTTTATAAAACTGAGCATTGTTGGCGGGCATCAGTGATGACAGTTTTTTAAACACGATGCCGGAAAATCCCAGCGGATCGCGGGTCATCATCTCCGCGCGGCCGATTCCTTCCATCTGCTCTAAAGAGCGTCGGGTTTCGTAAAGCGTGTTTTTGATTTTTTCTGGCGATAAGAGCGGCTCGATTTTTTCTTGCAGTTCTTCCCTGGTTAACAAAATAGGCAGGGTATCCAGAACATGCTCAATGAGGCCCGTCAAATGCTGAGCGTCGTCGCCAAGGCCGACTTTAGTGAAAAGTCCGCTTTGCTTTAGCTCAGCAATTATAAAGGAAGCCGCTCCGACCAGCGCGTCCGGATCGGCGGTGCTTTGCTCCAAATCCAGGAATATTCTGTCCTGAATCGGCAAATGTTCGATAATCTGTCGCGCGTCCGCCAGCACGGGATCGTGCTGCGGCATGGATTCGAGAATATCCGTTTCAATTTTTAGATGGCCTGATTCCCAGATAAAAAAAAGCACCGTGACAAGCGTCACAAAAAGGATAACCGGCCATTTTATTTGGTATTTACCAGCGGGCATGCCAACCTGTAAAATGCTGCAACATTAAGTATTTAACGATGTTTTTATAAAACATATTTCCCAAACAGTGGCAAGATAAAAACCCTGACTGAAAGAAGTCCTTACTTAACGGCGGGTAAATATACGGGCAAAAATGAGCCGGGAAAAAGTAAAGGAATTGCGCAGAAAATCAACAAAAGGACGAAAATGAGACACGCGCGCGCCGCCGGGACGGTAGTTGACGCGCACCGGCACTTCCGTGACCGGAATCCCTTTTCTTTTGGCCTTCACCAGAATTTCCACTTCAAACTGAAAACGGCGCGCCTTAACTCCCAAGTTCATTGCTTCCGGCAGGGGATAAATTCTCATACCGCTTTGCGAATCGGAAAGCACGGGGCCGCCGGAGGCCCAAACCCAGAAATTGGAAAACTTCCTGCCGAAACGACTTGTCCAGGGAACATGCTCGCCCGCCGCATAAAGGCGTTTGCCCACCACCAGAGTCCTCGCACCATCCGGAAGAGAGTCGACAAGCTTTCGCGCGTCCTGCGGATAATGCTGCCCGTCAGCATCGATGGTAATCACCCAGTCGGCGACGCGACAAGCTGCGGCAAAGCCGCTTAAAATCGCCGCACCCTTGCCTTTGTTTGCTTTATGGGTGATGACATGGATGCCTAAAATTTCCTTTATTTTCTGTGGCGTGTCGTCAGTGGAACCGTCATCGACGACAAAAACCGGATAGCCCAGTTCCTTCGTCTGATGAACAACGTCCGTAATCGTTGCCGCATGATTATAAACGGGGATGACCACCGCTACTCGTGCGCCAGGTTTTGCCGACGCGATTGAGCTTTTTTTGCCGCTCATTTGAATTCTTTTATCTCCGGCAAGAAAGCCACCGCCCAAGTACCCGGCCCCATGTGCGCGCCGGAGGTCAAAGACAGGGGTTGTAAAATGATTTCTGCCTGCGGGTATTGCTGCTCGATAAGCTTTTTCACTGTTTTATTCACCCAGTCGAAGTTATCGGAATACTCGAGCATGATAAAGGCGCGGGAATCTTTTTGCAGAGACGCGGCGAGTTTTTCCTGCGCCATCTTCAGTTGATCGGCCTGATTTCTCACCACGCCCACTTTCTTGGCTCCTTCGGGCTGGGGAGAAATCACCGGCTTCATTTTGAGCGCGTCGCCGAAAAAAGCGCTGGTTTTGGAAAGGCGACCGCCCGCGGCCAGATACTGCAGTTTATCCAAAAACACATATTCCTCACACTTGCTGATTGCCTCAAGGGCGAAGGCGTAAGTCTTTTCCATATCATTGGTTAGCGCCAGATAGCGCGCCGCCGCCAACGCCATGACGCCCAACCTGCCGGAAGCCGCGCCCGAGTCAATAATCAGGAATCTGTTCTTTTTATCATGTTCCTTCTTCCACTCCATCGCCACCTGATAATTCCCGGTGAAAACCGAACCCACACACAGATACAAAACTTTTTCAAAGCGCGCCAGGGCGGCCTGGTAAAACTGATGGCGCTCGTAAACCGATGCCTGCGACGTGGAAACTTTTATCCCCTGGCGCATCGGAGAGTATAATTCCTCGGGTTGATAGTAGGTTTCCGGCATGCACTTATCGCCTACCGTCAGATAACTGTTGAGGAGGGTGATGCCGTATTTTTTCGCGTCCGCTCTGGTGACGGAACCGGCCGCGTCGGTCATCACATTCATTCTTTGGCCGGCCTGCGCGTTCATAAATTCCTTTATCTGATAGGAAAGGTTATCCTCCTCCCAGTGCAGCATGCTGCCCAGTTGCTTTACCTGTCCTTTGATTTTTTCCGCGTCTTCCGTGTGCAGGTGAATTTTATAGATATTGCCTTCCGGTATAATCACCGCGTTGTCCTGCCCCCTGGTTATTTCCGCCAGTTTTTCCGGAGAATAATCTTTTGCCTCGACGACAAAATCCACGCAATAACCATGCTCCATTTCTTCGCGGAAAGATGAGGAAATCAGAAGGCTGTCCTTAAATATTTCCGTCACCGGCCGATTGGCATCCTCGATTCCCGCCAGCGCGCAGAAAAATCCTTCAAAGAAAATATACATGCCCAGAGCGCCGGCATCCACAACCTGCGCCTCTTTCAGCTTGGGAAGCGTCTCTCTTGTTTCATGCACCGCTTTTTCCAGGCGCTTGAGTATTTTTTCCACTTCCGCTTTATCCGCTACAGTTTTTTCCGCCGGCAGGGCTTCGGCTAACGCGTCAAACAAACTCAGCATCGTTCCTGCGCAGGGATCAGAGACAGCCCTCCAGGCGCCCTGCCTTCCTTCTTTAGCCTTTCCGGCCAGGTCAGCTAGTGAATCCGCCATGTAAAAAGAAGCAAAAAACCGCGAGGCGATATTGCCGGAGTTGCCGCGCGCGGAGAAAAGAAGCTGCTCCACCACTTTTTTCCTGTCCGCGTCCGCCGCGCGCAGGGGATAAAGACTGATGGACAAGTTGCGGCCGGTGTCGCCGTCGGCCACGGGAAAAACGTTAATCGCGTCGAGCAAATCCGCCCAGGCGGCGACGCGCTCCGCGCCAACCAAAAAAGAATTCTTCAACTGTTTATCCATTTAGAACCCCATCGCTTTTTTTATTTCCTCCGGTATGGAAAAAAGGGTTTCCATCTCCGGAACCTTTACGGTCACCTGTTCCGTCCGGCCGCGCGCGCAAACTTTACCGCTTGCCGCCAGCCTGATTTCAAAATCAACGACAATCTTGATATTGATATCCGCCAGCGTGGCTTTGCAGATTATTTCATCGCGATGACGCAGCGGCAGGATATGCTTGGTGGAAGTTTTAATAATGGGAAATATTAACCCGTTTTTTTCATAATAGGAATAAAGATCAACTCCGTAATGATCAAAAAGCGCCGCGCGCGCGATTTCAAAATAATTCAGGTAATTGCCGTGCCAGACGATCTGCATGGGATCCAGATCAAAAAAAGGCACGCTGATTTTCACTTCAAAACTTTTCATCTGTTTTTTCATTATTCATAACCTGAAAAAATCGGAATATCTGATTGCCGCGCACATCTTTTCGATATCCTTATCCAGCGGCCTGTCTTCAGCCAGCGGCGCGCTGATCAAACCAATTTCCTTCGCGGTTTTGGCCAAAAGCGGACGGGTGCTGATATTTTTTCTTAAGTGACAGGCCTGGGCCGCCGCCAGCAAATGAATGGATAAGGCGCGCTCCGTAAGCGTGCAGACTCTTTCCGCGTCCCGCGCGGCGATGGTGCCCATGCTGACTTTATCCTGGTTGTGCGATTCCGTGGAGCGGGAAAAAGAAGCCGCCGGCATCGTCAGCTTTAACGCCTCCGCCGCCAAAGCGGAGGACGCCAGCGACATGGCTTTGAAACCATGATACAGCCCGTTTGATTTATCAATAATCCCAACCAAATCGCCGGGCAATCCCCGGTTAAAACTGGGATGGACAAGCAGCATCACCTGCCGGTCGCACATATCGGCGACAGAAGCCAGCGCCGCCTTGAGACCGTCCATGGCAAAAGCGATATGGCCGCCGTAAAAATTGCCGCCCATCAGCACCTGACCGGTAGCCGGATCAAAAATAGGATTGTCGTTGGAACTGTTGGCTTCTACCTCTACCCATTTTTTTATCCATTCCAGCGCGTCATAAAGCACGCCGATTACCTGCGGCGCGCAGCGCAACGAATAGGGATCTTGTAGGGCTTCCAGCGCGTCATCCTCCAGATAACGGGCGGAAACATTCGCTTTTAAAAGGTTGGAAATTTTATCGGCAACATAACCCTGACCCGCAAAAGGTTTGGCTTCAGATATTGTCGGATGAAAATGATGCGCGTTACCCTTGATCGCGTGCACGCTGAGCGCCGTCGCGTAGATCGCCGCGGATAAAATCCGCTGCGCCCGCCGCACGTTTATGGCGGCAATTCCCGTCATTGTCGTTGTGCCGTTGACCATGGAAAGAGGCTCTTTAGGCAGATATTTATACGGCTTGAGCCCGGCTTTTTTGAGCGCTTTGGCCGTGGACATTCTTTGACCCTGATAAAATACTTCCCGCTCACCCATCAGACAGGCGCCGATATAAGACATCGGCGTCAAATCACCGGAAGCGCCGACCGATCCTTCCGCCGGCACCACCGGAGTTACGCCCTTATTCAGAAAGTCAGCCATCTGCTTAAGCAGGCCTACAGAAACACCGGAATAGCCGCGCGCGAGACAAATAATACGGCACAGCATCGCCGCGCGCGTCTCCTCAATACCAATGGGATCGCCGGTACCGCACCCGTGAAAGCGGAAAATATTGGTGCCGTTTTTCATGGCGATTTCCATCGGCATGCGCCGGCCGCAGGAGCGGCCGTAACCGGTAGTTACGCCATAAACGGGAACGCCGTTGCGCATCGCGTCGATCAGCATACGCTGCGTTTTTTCCATCTTCTTTACAAAACGGCCGTTTTTACTTATCTCCACGCGCATTCCGTCTTGCGCCACCGCAATGATATCTTCAATTTTAATATTGCCGCCGTCAATGACCACTGCGGCATTCGTTTTTTGCTTGCCCATTTCCTTAAGTATTTCTCCTTTCACTGCCGGATGAGAAAGCTACCCGCGTGTGCGCGGTTTGTAGGTCCCATCCGCCTTCTCCTTATCCATAACCTGTTTGAGCATTTTGAACATCTTGTAATTTTGCGGCTCTTCTTCGTAAAATCTGTCCCAGCAGTAGTAATACATTTCCTGGAGCTTTTCCGGCGTCATCATTTTTGGCCGAAACACCACCTTGCCGCAGGTGTAATCACTCCAATCGTAGGAAAAAATTCTTTTGGCTTCATGCAAATCATCATATGTTTTGGTATGCGGAAAAGGCGTGAGAATGGTAAATTCCGCCATATCCAGCTCGATATCCAGCAAAAAATCCATCCATTTTTTTATATAGTCCTCGGTATGGTAATCAAGCCCAAGCAAAATGCTTCCTTCCACGGCGATCCCGTAGTCATGATAACGCTTGACGCGTTCACGGATAAAATCGGATGAATCAAAAATCGCCTGATAAACAAACCACGCGCCCGCTTGCGCCGCCAGATCCAGCACCTTATCGTCGTTTTCAATGGGATGGCAGCACCATTTCTTTTTGAGCGGAATCATCTCCTTGAAAAGACCGATTTCCCAATCCCTGTCTTGCGCCAGTGAATTATCGACCAGAAAAAGCCGGTTATTGTCGATACTCGCCATCTCCTCGACCACCTTGTCGTAGGGACGGGGGCGGAATTTTTTGCCGCCCAGAAAACGCACGGCGCAAGGATAGCAATTAAACCGGCAGCCGCGCGAAGCGTGCACCAGGTCAACCATCTGCACGCCGCGGTAGTTATACAAATCTTTATTAAGGATACTACGCCGGGCGGTGCCCACGCTTTCAATCGGCGGAAAGTCCTGCATGTAGTCATAAACTTTTTTCAACCGGCCCTGCTTAAAATCCTCAAATACCTCTTCCAGTCTTCCCTCAACTTCCCCCAAAAAGACGGAGTCGGCGTGCTGTTGCGTCTCTTCCGCGTGCAGCATGGTGGCAATACCGCCGAAAATGACTTTTATTCCTTTCTTGCGGAAAATCGCGGCGATTTCCCAGCCGCGCTTTACCTGCGCGGTCAGCATCATCGAGATGCCGACAAAATCGGCCGCGTCATCAAAATTTATTTCCTGCACATTTTCGTCAACAAACTCCACGTCAACGTATTCCGGCAGCGCAGCGGCCATGACTACCGGGCCATGCGGCGGCAAGGCGAACCTCGTCTGCCTGTCCAATTTTTCCCATTTGGGATAAATCAATTTAAACTTCATATATCCTCTTTAGCATATTTATTTTGTTATTTCCCTGCCCACGATCATTTTCATTATTTCATTGGAACCGGCAAGGATCCGCGTGACTCTTATATCTCGCCAGGCACGGGCGATGGGATACTCCTCGCAATAGCCGTAACCGCCGAAAAGCTGCAGGCAGCGGTCCGCCACGCGGTAAGCCATTTCGGTAATCCAAAATTTCGCCATGGAAACGTCAGTAACCACCGTCTCTTTCCGCCAATGTTCGACAGTTAATCTGTCAATAAAATTCCGACCGATTCTGACTTCCGCGGCCATTTCCGCCAGCGCAAACTGCGTGTTCTGATAAGCGCCAAGAGTTTTACCGAACACCTCCCGCTGGCGACAATAACGTATCGTTTCCTCCAACATGAATTCCGCCGCTGTTTGCGCGCCCAGCGTGCAAATCAGGCGTTCCTGCTGCAAATTAGTCATCAATTTTTTGAAACCCGTGCCTTTTTCCCCCAACCTGTTTTCTTTCGGAATGCGGCAATCGGTAAAAAATAATTCGGCTGTATCCTGGCTGCGCCAGCCGATTTTTTTCAGCTTCTTCCCTTTTTGAAAACCGGGCGTTCCCGCTTCCACCAGAAACAAATCCACGGCGGCATGGGGATTAATTTCTTTCGGGTCTTTGGCCGCCACAATCACCAGATCGCAATTAATACCGTTGCTGATGAAAGTTTTCTGGCCGTTGAGAATGAAATAATCTCCATCTTCTGTCGCGGTTGTTTTGATTCCCGCCACGTCAGAGCCGGCCTGCGGCTCCGACATCGCAATGGCCGTAATAATATCACCGCTGACGCAACCGGGCAGATATTTTTTCTTCTGCCCCTCGGTGGCAAATTGCACTATATAAGGCACGACCACATCGCTGTGCAGTCGCGCGGACAGACCGTAAAAATTGGCGCGGGCCATCTCTTCTATCAGAATTGCGGAAAAAAGAAAGTCCGCTTCCTGCCCACCGTATCGGGCGGGGACGGAAGTGCAAAGGTATCCCTGCTCGCCCAGCTTCTTCCACGCCCAGCGCGGCACGATGCCGTCCTCTTCCCATTCTTCTACATGGGGAACGATTTCTTTGGCCAGAAATCTGCGAAAGCCTTCGCGAAAAATTATGTGCTCTTCCTGGTAAGGGATTATTTCCATTTCCAATAATTATTATCAAACAAAATCTTCAAACCAACTGCAGCATACGTGCCTTTTACAGCAGCGCCGCTCTTACTAAGAGAATTCAGCTATCATTTTTGCAAGAGAACGCGCAGAATACGCCTAGGATAAAATTTCTTCAAGACGTTTTTTTAAAATTCTTTTCAATACTTTACCCGATTGATTACGGGGAAAATCTTCAACAAATATTACTTTTTTGGGAATTTTATAATAAGCAATCTTATTCGTCAGGGAAGCTATTATTTCTTCTTCAGAAAGACGCTGTTCTTTTTTCAGAATCACGAACGCCGCCACAACCTCTCCTCTTTTTTCATCCGGCGTTCCTACTACCGCCGCTTCTTTGACCTGCGGCAGCGACTGGATCGCCCGTTCCACTTCCGCCGGATAAATGTTTTCGCCGGAAGAAATAATCATCTCCACTTTTCGGCCCACAATGTAGACAAAGCCGTCGTCATCGCGCATTCCCATATCTCCGGTATGAAACCAGCCATTTTTCAAAGCGGAAACAATTGTTCCGCCCCTACGCCAGTAACCGGCAAAAACATTCGGGCCCTGCACAATGATTTCTCCTGCTTCGTTCGACGGCAGGTCCCTGCCCTGTTCGTCCACGATGCGCAGATTTACGTGAAACACTTCCTTGCCAACCGAGCCGGCTTTGGCAATAGAATCTTCCAAATCCAGCGACGTGAGGCGCCCGGTCTCCGTAAGGGCGTAACCCTGCACAAAACCGATATTTTTTTCCTGCTGATATTTTTTGATTACCGGCAGCGGAATCGGCGCGCCTCCGGAAATAAAAAAATGCACATGCGATAAATCGGCACTCTTCCATTCCGGCGTCTCCGCCATCATCTGAAACATTACCGGCACGGCGAACATATAATTTATTTTTTCCCGACAGACGCACTGGAGAACATCAGAAGCGTTATAAAAATTACTGATGACAATGCTGCCGCCGGCATAGACAATCGGCGTCACAGAAGCGGCCAGCGCGCCGATATGAAAAAGCGGCGCTACCACCAGCGATTTGTAAGAGCGGTCAATACCATAGCCCAAAAGAGAATGAATCGCGCCGAACAGAATATTCTGATGAGTCAATACCGCGCCCTTGGGATCGCCCGTCGTGCCGGACGTATACATGATAAAAAGCGGCTCGGACAAATTAACCTCCGCTGTGTGCAGCATTCCCCTTTCGGAGGCGCTGTCCACAACATCAATAAAATCTCTATCCCCTTCCATTAAATCACGTCCGTGCCCGATATACTGCTTTATGGAAAGCGACGATTTTTTTATTTCGCGCACCTTGTCCGAAAATTCCGCGGAATAAATCATCACTTCCGGCTCGGAATCTTTCAAAATATAGACGAGTTCCGGAACCGCCAGGCGAAAATTGAGCGGTACCATAATCGCGCCTGTTTTGGCGCAGGCAAAAAATATTTCCAGAAACTCCGAACAATTGGACATCAAAAGGGCCACACGATCTCCTTTGGCGATTCCCAAATCGGCAAGCGCGTGGGCGGTTTTATTTACCTGTTCATTGAAATGGCGATTAGAAAGCCTTTTGTTTTTTTCCGCAAGAAAGAGTTTATCCGGATGAATTATCGCCCTCTTTGTTATCCATTCACCGATGTTCATTAATCTACGCTCCTTGCCCGTCACGTCCGGCAAAAACCAGGAAGGCGTAAGTTCCGCCAAAGGAAATACCGGATAGTAGAGCATTTTTAATATCTATATCCTGTTGCTTATTAACGGTAAAATTAAGGGGACGCACGGGATTAACCAAGCCCAATGTAGGGGGCAATGTTTTTCCCTTTATCGACAAGGCCAGCGCGCAGGCGCGCATACCGCCGCCGGAAAAACTTTCCCCCAGCGCGCCTTTGAGCGCCGTGATGGCTGGTTTTTTCGGGACGTCTTTAAATATATTCTCATATGACTTCGCTTCGACTATATCCAAATCCCTGCCGCCATTGGCCGCCGCGTAAACAGCATCTATCTCGGCGGCAATAATTTCTGCATTTTTCAAAGCACGATTAATTGTTTTTTCGATTCCATCTGATTCACGCGGCCACTGCGTAGGGCCGCAGATAGATGATCCAAGGCCGAACCCCTTAATTTCACAGTAATAATCTCTTCCGCGTTGCCGCGCTGATTCCATGCTCTCCAGACACAATATGCCGCATCCTTCTGACGCAACAAATCCGTTGCGCGCCTGATCAAATGGCCTGCTTCCTTCCTTGCCGCCTCCCGCCGGAGAAAGAGCATGAAAACGGGTGAGTGACTCATAATAAAATTTTGATAAGATGTCCACTCCTCCGGCCAGGATAAAATCTGCCGTGCCGCGCCGAATTTCTTCCAGGGCATAAGCAATCGCGATTTCCGCGGAGACCGCGTAATGCGTCACCGTTGTATTCACGCCGCGAAAACCCAACTCAATTGAAGCATGTCCCGCGGGCGCGTTCATCACCGTATTGGGCACCAGGATAGGATTGACCGCCGCCGGCCCCTGACCCAGCAGATTTTCCGCAAATTGCACGGTTACATCCGTAGCGCCGAAGGCAGTGCCCAGGATAATACCGACACGGTCTCTGTTCTCCTGTGTGATTTGTATTTTCGCGTCTTCCAGTGCCAGACGAGCCGACGCCACCGCCATGGGCGATATTCTGTCCATCCGTCGCAGATTTTTTGCCGAAATGAAATCCCTGGGCGAAAAGCTTGTCACTTCCGCTCCCAAATGCGAGGTAAAATCTTTGGTATCAAATGATTTTATCTCGCCAATGCCACACTGCCCGCCAAAGAGCCTCTCGTAAAACTCTCCCTTACCGACCCCTAAAGGAGTCACCATGCCCAAACCGGTAACAACCACACGCTGTTTCAGATCATGTCGCGTTTCATTAATCATGAGCTGCGCCTCTTTCGGAATATTTGCCGAAAATGACAGTTGTGTTATTACCGCCGAAAGCAAATGAATTGGAAAGCACCGCGCGCAAATCAGCTTTGCGCATTCCCTCAATCACATAATCGAGATCACATAGCGGATCCGGTCGCGTGTAGTTTATCGTCGGAGGAATAAAACCTTTTTGCAGCGCCAGTACGCTGACAATACCTTCCAGGGCGCCCGCCGCGCCCAGCGTATGCGCGTGCATGGACTTTGTTGAGCTTACGGGAATGGCATAGGCACGACGTCCAAACACTTCTTTTATCGCCTTCGTTTCTGTCGCATCGTTAACCGGCGTGGCCGTGCCGTGCGCGTTGATGTAATCAATATCATCAATAGACAGGTTGGCGTCTTTTAAAGCTGCTTGCATGGAACGGACGGCGCCCGACGCCTTTTCATCCGGCGCGGTCATGTGAAAAGAATCACAAGAAATTCCGTAACCTAAAATCTCGGCGTAAATTTTCGCCCCACGGGCCAGCGCCGTTTCCAGCGGCTCCAGCACCATAATCGCCGCCGCCTCGCCCAGAGAAAGCCCGGCCCGGTTGCGATCAAACGGCCGGCAGACATCAGGGTCCACCGATTGCAAAGCGTTGAAAGCCGCGTAGGTAATGCGGCACATCGGTTCCACACCACCGGCCAGCATCAACGCGGCATGGTTGCTCACAAGCAAGTCCCGCGCGTAACCCAGCGCGGTGCCACCCGCGGAGCAAGCCGTCATAAAAGTTGTTTTGGGGCCGGTCAAGCCAAGGGCGGAAGCAATGTAATCGGCGGAAGACGCGCAATATACGCTGGACAAAGAAGAAAATCTGGCACGGGAAGAACCTTTTTTCAGTAGTTGACTGTAAAAGTTTTCTCCCTCGTAAAGCCCGCCTGATCCTCCGCCGATAGCTATCCCCACTTTTTCTTTTAATTGGCCAGGCAACGGGTACAAAACAGCATCGCGCAGCGCTTCCAGCGCGGCGGCAAAAGCAAGCTGATCGGCGCGTGAAGTTCTTTTGAGTGAAAAATCTTTGGGAATATATTCACGGGGAACAAAATTTTTTATCTGTCCGCCGTTTTTTGTGCGGAAATCCTTCGTATCAAAAAGATCAAGCGGCCCGATCCCGCAGACACCTTCCTGCAGGGCTTTGGTGAAGCCGGAAATATTTTTTGCCAGGGCGTTTACCGTGCCCAGCCCTGTTATAACAATACGTTTTTGTCTATGCATAATAGCTTAATTAAGCTTCTATAACTATTTAAATATTTTATACAATTTATAGACTTTAAAACCGCCGCCGGAAAAAGTCAAGAATTTAACTTTTGTGTAAAGCAGATGGAACGACTTTCTCTTTGATCTATAGTATCTGATGCCGCATGAATATAATTTGTGCGGCCGAAAGAAGGACTAAAAAAAGCGGGGGATAAACAATGTTTTCTCCCCCGCCTTAATGATGCAGCCGAAAAATCCGCCAACATTTACCCGTACAGAACCATCGGCACAAACAAAACAAGGTCCGGGATGGATGTAAAAATAAGCAGCGCGATAATCTGAATGATGAGAAAAGGCAAAACACCCCGGTAAATATGGCCCCAGTTGATGCCCTGTATCTTCATGCCCGCCAGATAAAAAAGAGCGTAACCAAAAGGAGGGATGAGGAAGGAAACCTGCAGGTACATGGCCATCATAATGATAAACCAGACCATATCAAAACCCATCAGCCGGGCAATGGGCAAAAAGATGGGGAAAGTAAGGAAGATCAGCCCGACCCAATCCACAAAACAACCAAGGATGACCAGGGAGATCATCATAATGAAGAAAAGCCCCCACTTGCCGAGTCCCAATGAAGTCAAGGTTTCGACGATCGCTTTTCCGCCACCCATGCCTAAAAATATACCTGTAAAACAGGATGCGCCGACCATGATGATCAAAACCATGGTGCTTGCCTTTGCCGTCTGATAAAGAGTGGCCAGAAAATCCTGCCAGTTGAAGCGCCGATAGATTATCACCAGTATAAAAGCTATAGTCGCGCCAATTCCCGCGGCCTGTGTCGGTGAGGCAAAACCAAAAAAGATTGCCGCAATCACGCCGATAATTAAAGCCAGCGGCAAAAGGGAATAAATAATGAAATCCATCAGCCTGTCACCAAAAGGCAGCATGGCCATTTCCTCGGCGGGAATCGGCGGGCCAAGTTCCGGATTCAGGCCGCAGCGCACGCGTACATAAGTCATGTAAAGTATGGTCATAAACAAGCCAGGCACAATGGCTGCCGCCAGAACATTACTAACCGGCAGACCCGCGGTATCGCCCATGACAATAAGCATGATGCTGGGGGGAATTATCAGCCCCAATGTGCCGCCGGCGGCGACAATGCCCATGGTTAATTCTTTCTGATAACCGTAACGCAGCAGCATCGGACCGGTCAAAAGGCCGACGGTGACGACGGACGCGCCGACAATGCCGATGCAAGCGGCCAGCACGATACACACGGCCAAAACGGCAAGGCCCAGACCGCCGCGAATCGACCCCAGAAAATACCGCAAAGATTCAAAGAGTCTGTCGGCGATGCCGGAGATCGTCAGCAAATTTCCCATAAGAATAAAAAGGGTAATGGCCACAAGCGTAAAATTGCCCATAATGCCGACAAATATCCGGTCCATTAAAGTGCCAAAAAATCCTGTGCCCAGCATAAACAGCCCGAATAAAGTTCCCACGCCGCCAAGAACAAAGGCCAGAGGATGACCGAGGAAGAAGAAAACGATAACGGCAAGAATCATCAAAAGTGCGATCATTGTTAAACTCATTACTACACCTCCTCGGATATTTCGGATAATATGCTGATGGTGACAATTGATTTTATCACCTCCGAAATACCTTGTAACATGAGCAATAAACCAGACAGCGGTATGACGAACTTAATAGGATACAGCACTGGCCCCCAGAAACTAATAGACGTTTCTGAGGCTAACCATGAGTTATAAAAATAACCCCATCCATAGTAGAGCCAAACCGTAACAAACGGAAAAAATAATAAAAGGTAACAAATAATGGAAATAATCGCCTGTGCCTTTTGGGACAAAGTGCTTACAAAAAGATCTATGCGCACATGAGAACCATAAAGCAGGCCGTACGCGGCGCAAAGCATAAAATGAGCGCCAAAGACAAAACTGCTGGCCTCATCCGTCCAGATCCTGGCCATATTCAGCGATCTGGTTACAAATTCAATGATAATAATTATGGCCAAAGGCACAACAAGCCAGCAAAAAATTCGGCCCGACCATTCACTTATGTTGTCCAGAAGGTTGGAAATTTTGACTAAAATGTCCCCCATCGTTCGCTCCTCATTGTTAATTGTTGTTTGTGGTGTGGCTGCCGTGAACAACCACGGCAACCACAATAATTATTTATTTTAAACCAGGCAATTTCGGGAACTTCGCGGGATTGCGTCCCTGGGCGTAAGGCACGGCATAATCACGCGCGTCACGGAAATCCTTCATGTATTGAAACATCGAAGTCACGATTTTTTCGTAGTCAGGATTCTTTGCCGCCTCCGCCTGGATGAATTCCCATACCCACTCCTCAATCTGCGCCAACTCTTTGGCGGAAAGTTTGCTAACCACCGTGCCTTTTTCCTCAAACTTCTTTAAGGCTGTAATGGCATCCCATTCCGCCAGAGAACTGAGAATCAATAAGTTTTCATTGGCGGCGACTTCTATAATCTTTTTTAAATCCGGCGGCAAGGTATTCCAGGCGTCTTTATTAATCATCACGCCTCCGCTCGCATAGGGGATATTCCAGCCGGGACCAATATTGTATTTGGTGACTTCCGCCAACCCAACGCTTAAATCAATTTGCGGCGTGTTAAATGCAGCAGCATCGACCTGCCCGGTAGCGAGAGCCTGCGCTATTTCCGCCGGGGGGGTCATCACCGGCGTGGCGCCTACTTTCTGCATCACATATCCCGCCGCCCGTCCGGAAATCCTGACTTTTTTACCGCTGAGATCAGCCAGGCTTCTAATAGGTGTTCGCGAACGAATTCCCGAACCAATTGACGCGACGCCCGTTACAAAATAAACCATGTTGTATTTGCCATACATCTCATTATACAGTTCACGTCCACCGCCGTGGATATACCAGTTAATAAAGTCATACTGGGAAAGAGCCATGGGCACCGTACCCAGCAAATCAAACGCGGAGTTTTTTCCCACCCAATAGCCGGGAAAGTCAACGCCCATTTCCGCGGAACCCTTGGAGACCGCATCAAAAACGGCCTGCGACGGCACTATTTCCCCGGCGGGGTGAGTGGTAATTTGCAGGCGCCCGCCGCTTAATTCATAAACGTTTTTGGCAAAACGCTTTTCACTCTGGGTGATTGCCGAATAGGCAGGCCAAACGGAAAGCAACCGCCACTTGATTGTCTGCGCGAAAGCCGGCAGCGCAAACAAAATCACTGCTAAAATAACTATAAACTGATACTTCTTTTTCATCTTTTTCCCACTCCAATTCTTAATCTTTCTTCAGGTTTTTCACCAAGAAAAACCTGTGTTTTATATAGTTTTTAAATTTTTGCCCCCTTTTTTTCTTATACTCCCAATCTTATGACGGATAAAAAACAATCATTTCAAATTGCGCAGTTTGGGATATGATAAAGGATTGCGCCCGTGCTCATAAGGCACCTGGTAATCGCGGATCGGAGCATATTCCTTAAGAAAATTAAACATGGAAGTGGCAACTTTATCAAAATCGGGATTCTTCTTGGCTTCTTCCTCAATATACTCATAAGTCCATTGTTCAATCTGCCTTAATTCTTTTTCGGAAAGCCTGTGCACTACAAGACCTTTGGCGGCAAAGGATTTAAGAGCGTTTGCGTTGTCCCAGTCGGCCAACGCGGTAAAATAATGATTACTTTCGGCAATGGCGATTTCAACAATTTTTTTCAAATCCGGCGTCAACGAGTTCCACGCGTCTTTGTTGATCATTATTCCGCCGCTTGCCGAGGGCATATTCCAACCGGGGCTGAGGCAAAACTTGGTTACCTCCGTCATGCCCAGGGACATATCAACATTAGGAGTGTTAAAAGACGCGCCGTCAATTACGCCCATAGCCAAGGCCTGGCTAATTTCAGCCGCCGGCGTCAAAACCTGAACAGCGCCTACTTTCTGCAAAATATATCCCGCGGCTTTACCAGACATCCTTATTTTCTTTCCTCTTAAGTCGTCCAAACTTTTCAACGGCATGCGGGAACGGATACCGGAACCAACAGGCGTAATGCCATTAATAAAATAAATCATGTTGTATTTCCCGTACATATAATTGAACATCTCTCGCCCCTCACCGTGTATAAACCAGTTTATCATATCGTGTTGGGAAAGAGTCATGGGAAATGAACCCAAGAGGTCGAAAGCGGAATTTTTGCCGGCCCAGTAAGTAGCCCAATCCTGGCCCATTTCTGCCGCACCTCTGGAGACCGCGTCAAAAACTCCCGCCGCCGGAACGATTTCACCCGCCGGATGACAAGTAATTTGCAGGCGTCCGCCGCTCAATTCATATATATTTTTAGATAAACGTGTAGCCGCCTGCCAAAGAGATGATTGGGCAGGCCAGCAGGACAGCATTCTCCATTTTATTACCTGCGCGGAGGCGGTAGAGGCAAAAAAAGCGCCGATTAGGCAAAAAACCGCAACAATGAATATTACTACGACAGAGAATTTTTTCATGACACTTCCCTCCTTTTAAATATGTTATACCTATATCCCCTCTATTATTGCTTAAAACATATTCAGCTCATTTATTGACCGGAGCGGTTGCTTTCTTGTCTTCCTCGGTGCAACCGCTGCCGATACAACCGGCCGTCGAAGCTGGCGCGGGTTTGGCCGGCGCTGGAGCAGCCGCTTTCCTGTCTTCTTCAGTACAACCGGAGCCAATACATCCGGGAACACCAGCGGGAGCAACCGCAGCAGGCTGTGGTTTAGGGGCAGGCTTAACTGCCGGTGCGGCTGCGGCCGGTTTCGGTTTGGGCGCAGGAGCTTTAGGTGGCGCGGGCACCGCAGGCTTGGCGGCAGGCGTGGGTTTTACGGGGGCAACGGGAGGTTTAACTTCCAGTGGCGCATTTTTATTAAATCCCTGCGCCGGGAACGGGTAGATCAAGCGCGCCGTTGCCAGCTCCCAGGGATAAATTACTTTTACTTCTCCGCCTTGCCATTGCATCAGCTTGGGATTAGCTTTGGCTTGATATTTAACGCCCAAACCTCTGGAAAAAGTGAATGTATCACCCAGCGGTGATTCATAGCTTGTCGCTTCCAGGTTTTTTATCAGGGCTTCTTTTTCCAAAGTTCCCGCGCCTTTTATCGCGTTGGCGACGATCATGATGTTTGTATAACCCAATGGGCCAAAATATGTTCTGGGCGTCTCATTAAATTCCTGACTAAAAGCGTTTATATATTCCAGGCATGCCTTGTTTCTCGTTTTCAGCGACTCATGCCAAAACGCATAGAGCACAATTCCTTCAGCGCCCACCTGCTTGCCAAAATCCGCAGGCCAGCTCATAGTTTTTGCCAAAAAAACCGGCGGCATCAGACCGCTGTTTCGGGCTTCTTCCAGAACAGGAATCGCGTCTTGTTCAGGGCCTTCCCAAATAAAAATATCCGGCTCAAAACGCCGCGCGTTGCGCAGTACCGTCTTTATGTCCGTAGTGCCGGCGGCGCCGTTATAAATTTCTCCCTGCATGATATTAAGATACGCTCGGGCAACAGGGCTGGCGACAGTGAAAATATCCGAACCAAAAGGATCCTCCTTATAAGCGGCGAATATTTTCTTCCTTTTTACCTGTGGATATTTTTGCACTATTTCCCGCCATATTTTTTCGTAGTAGGCGCCCAGCTCATAGTCCCAAGCATGGAGATGGAAAAACCAGTCCTGCCCTTCGAGGGCTTGCTCCACTTTAGCCGATGACGCTCCGGTCCAAACTGTTATTTTAGTGTATTTTTTTAACGCGGTAATCGCTTCCATCGTTGTGGCGTTATCAACCCCGCCCACAATCACATCCACTTTATCCACATTGACCAGTTTGTCCACGGCCGCGGCGGCTTTATCCGGCTTGTTTTCATCGTCAACCAGTATCAGCTCGACCTGTCTGCCCAGCAAACCACCGGCAGCGTTAATCTGCTTTACCGCAAGCTGCATGGAACGGGACGCGTCCTTCCCGGTAATTTCCGCCAAGGGCAAAACAGCGCCTATTTTAATTGTATCAGCGGCCGTCGCGTCTTTCACGGCGCCCAGCGCGATGAAAAAACTAAACACAACAGCCGTCAATATCAAAAAAGTTGTTTTTCTCATTAATAAATCCTCCTGACAAAATTTTAATAGACTCAATGAAGAAACATATCAAATAGTTGCAGGGCTATAAGCAACCGCGAAATTAACCTCTGTTTATAAAAGCAGTTTTGGGAATGTTATTTGCCTTGATTATTAAAGGCAACATGATTGGCTTTTTGACGACAAAGTGCGCGTTTAAACGGGGCATGAAAGCACTTCCTCTTTTCGTTTACCAAGCGTAAGAATGTCTCTTAATTAAGCGATTTTATTATACAGAAATCAGTTTTCCTGTCAAGACATATAAAGGAGTCACGCCGAAAAAGTACGTCCATGTTTCAAGAATTATTTCTCATTAGCCTTAAATACCCCCTTTTTTTTAAACTTGGCTTAATGAGTCACTTTTTTATATTATAAAAAAATTGATAGTTGTCTCTGCCTTTTGACTTGGCCCGATACATAGCTATATCTGCATTTTTCAACATTTCACCGATATCTTGGCAATCGTCAGGGTAGATTACAATGCCAATGCTAGCGCTTGAATTAACGCGGCCGTCGGCAAGGAATGAAGGTTGTTTTACGGTATTTATAATTTTATCCGCTAAAACAATTATATCGTCTATCTGCTTTATTTCCGGCAGCAGTATTACAAATTCATCTCCGCCTATACGGGCAATCGTGTCGTTTTGCCGCAAAAGACCGCTTAGACGAGCGCCGATTTCTTTGAGCAATTTATCTCCTTCCAGGTGACCCATCTTGTCATTGATTTTTTTGAAGTGATCCAGGTCAAGCAACATGACGGCCAGTTTGTTATTGGCGCGCCTCGCCTGGGCCAGGGCAACTTCCAGGCGATCCATCAGCAGCGCCCGGTTAGACAATCCGGTTAAAGGATCATGCGTCGCCTTATAATCAAGCATTTTTTCTATTTTCTTACGTTCGGTTATATCATGTCCCACCACACGAAGCCCGAAAATTTCTCCCGTTTCGTCTCTTTTCGGCAAAATGGAAAATTCCGCGTAAGTTGTTTCGCCATACCTCTGAACAAATTCCTGGGGAAAATTTCTTATTATCTGGCCTGTTTCGCAAACATGATCGCAAATCCTGTAGAAATCTTCCGCGTCTTCCTGCCGGATAAATTCCCGCAAATTATGCCCTATTAACCGGGCCCGTGGATAGCCTAAGTAGCGGATGAATACATCGTTGGAAAAAATTATATTGCCCGTGATATCCGTCTCAAAATACCATTCCTCTATTTCATCCATCACGGTTCTGTATCGTTCTTCCGATTGACGCAATTCTTCTTCTATAAGTTTACGCCTCGTAACATCGCGCCCAATGCCTCGAAAACCCGCAATTTTCCCTTTTTCATTGAACAGCGGAAATCCCGTGAGCTCGGCAAAAGCCGTTGTTCCGTCTTTGCGAATAACTCTGTAGGAAATGTTTTTTTGCGGCTTACCCGTCATGAATATATTTCTAAACGCATCATAAATTATACCTTTATCCTCCTGGTGCATGTGAATACGAAAATTTTTCCCCAGGAGATCTTCTCTGGAATAACCTATATGACGACAGCTTGCGTCATTGACAAAAGTGAAATTGCCGGCCAGATCAACTTCGTAATACGCGTCTTCCATTTCCTCAAGAATTGTTCGATATCTTTCCTCAGACTGCTTGAGGGCCTCATCTATAAGCTTTCGCTCAGTAACATCCCTGGTGATTCCTCTGAAACCAAGATTATTTCCTTTCGCGTCTTTGATCAGCGAAGCTGATACTTCAACCTGCCGTCTTGTTCCGTCTGGCCGTATTATTTCATAATCAACTGTTTTCCCGGCTTTTCCCGTTTTGAATATCTCATTAAAGGCTTTAAACGCTTTTTTCGCGTTTTCTTCATCTGAATATTGCCGAAAATTCATGCCTTTTAGTTCTTCGGCGGAATAACCGTGTATTTCACAAAGCTTACTATTAAAAAACGTAAAATTCCCGGCGAGGTCAACTTCAAAATAACCATCGTAAATACTTTCAATTATATTTGCGGATTTTTCTTTTGGACTTTTTACGTTGCGCGGGGAAGGATTATTGGCTTTTCTTACATTTTCAGCGGACTTATCTTTGGTGATATTTTTTACATTTTTCTTCATCAATTCACTTTTTGGCGAGCGCATTTATTTTGTTCACCGGTTGCTCTTCTCGGGCATATCTGCAAAATCATGCATGTAATTATACAATATATTAATTATTTTGATAAGTTACTTTTTTAATCAAGAATGGGATATTAAAGAGTATCAAACTGGAGCTTTATGGCAATATATTAATGGAAAATATGATTTTAGTAATCGGGGTAAACAACAAACCAGCTGTCACAAATTCACGCCGGCGGAAAGCTTTTGGCAAATTTTTACGGCTTTTTTCTGCAGCACGCCGACCTGATCGCGTACCAGCGCCACCAGCTTGTCCACCGACTTAAGATCATAGGATGATGTCGGCACCAGATCGCCCACGGCGATTACAACGGGGCCTTTTTTGCGGAAGATAAAACCGGGGGGCAGAATATCGCTGGTGCCCGCGATAGCCACGGGAAGAATGGGCAGTTTCGCTTTCATCGCCAGGGCGAAGCCCCCCCGCTTAAAAGGAAGCAGATTGCCGTCGCGTGACCTGTGCCCTTCCGGAAAGATGAAAAAATACTTGTCCTTGTTTTTAATTTTCGCGATGGTTTTTTCAATGTTTTTCAGCGTCCTGCTGCCTTTTTCGCGGTTAATAAAAACCTGGTCAGTGGCCCAAAGTGCCTGGCCAAAAAGCGGAAAATAGGCGAGGGTGTGTTTGGCAAAAAACCTCAGCGGCGATTTATCAGAAAGATACGTCATGAGCGGCGGATCAAGCTGGCTTTCATGATTGGCCATGAAAACCGCGCTGGGAATATTTGCGAGCTTTTCTTTGCCGTCGATAAAAACTTGAGTCACGCCGGCGCACGACATAAGCCCCTTGGCCCAATAGCGTGCTACTGTCCACCAAACCACGCCTTTTTTATCACCCAGCAGTGCCGCCAGCAGACAAACAACACTCAGCACAGGCGTAATGATAAACGTATACAGATTGGTAAAAACAGTCCGCCAAAACATTTTGCTATTCTCTTGTCTTCAGATTTTTCTGCAGGTATTTTTTGAAATCCTGATAATTTTTTGTCATCTCCACCGCCGTACCGCTGCGCCGATCGACATCCTTTAAACTCTGCGGCGCGTCGACTTCCAAACCCAGCAATCTTTGAATTTCCTCCGGGAATTTAGCCGGATGCGCCGTTTCCAGACAAACGGCTAATTTTTTATCAGTGTTTTTTTGCCAATAAGCTTCCAGTCCCGCCCAGCCTACCGCGCCGTGCTGTTCCAAAATCACTCCATAGCGGCTATATACATCTTTTATCGTTCTTCTGGTTAAATCATCAGACACACTGACGGAATAAATATATTTGCGTATTTCCTCTATGTCCGGATGGCGATGCACAAAACCCACCCGGTCGACAGTGCCGCCGTAAAGCTCAAAAAACCGCGCCAGGTTGCTCGGATGGCCGACATTCATGGCGTTGGAAATGCAGTCGCGCGAAGGCGAAACTTTCTGATATTTTCCCGTGGCCAGAAAAACCGGAAATTCATCATTTTCATTGGTGGGCATTATCAGCTTGGCAACCGGCAATCCCATACGTCTGGCAAATTCACAACCCAGGGCGTTGCCGAAATTTCCTGAGGGCACGGAAAAAACAATTTCTTCGCCGTTACGGGCAAGCTGCGCGTATGCATAAACATAATAAACAATCTGCGGCAGGATGCGGCCGAAATTAATGGAGTTGGCCGAGGACAAATTGAATTTGGCCAGATCCGCGTCGGCAAAGGCCTGTTTGACCAGATTCTGGCAGTCATCAAATTTCCCTTCCACAGACAAAGCTTTGACATTCTGGCCGATGGTGTCGAGCTGTTTTTTCTGGCGCGGACTTACTTCCTTTTCCGGGTAAAGAATAACAACATCTATTCCCGCCACGCCCTTAAACGCTTCCCCCACGGCGCTGCCGGTATCGCCGGAAGTCGCCACCAGAATATTAATGCGCTCTCCTGGCGGGCGGCAATGGCTCATCAACCTGGCCATCATGCGCGCCGCGAAATCCTTGAATGACGCCGTGGGCCCCTGGTCCAAACGCATCAGATACGCCTGTGGACAAACTTTTTCCAAGGGCACGGGAAAAGTGTAGGCATCTTTTACGACTTTTTCCAAAATCTCTTCAGAAAATTCACCGGAAAGAAACGCCCGTGCTACAAGCAAAGCCGCCCGCCAGTAAGGTTCTCCCCGCAGATTCTGAATATCAGGCAAACTGATTTGCGGTATGGAATCGGGCATGAACAATCCTTCATCGGGCGCCTGGCCTAAAAGGAGCGCTTCCTTGAAAGAAACACTGCCGCGGAAAGGTGAAATTCCCGCGATATTTTCCAGATGACGATTGGTGCTGTAATAACGTATGGGCATTAAAAAACCGCCTTCTTTGTCAAAGGTGACCTGTTTAAACTCATTGTCTTAAATAAATCAATAAAAAATCTGGCTCTTCTTGTGGATCGCACCGCGGCTTAAAAGTATAATTGAAGTTGGAAAATATTTCCTTATGTGTTAGAAAATATCTATTAAAAACGTCGACAAGAAAGAACATGTCATGGAAGAAAAAAAGAAATTACGCCTGACCGAAACCGTGCAGGGCGCAGGTTGAGCCTGCAAGATAGGTCCGGGTGACCTTGCCGAAATACTGCGCGATTTGCCGCTTGTTTCCGATCCGAATTTACTGACCGGCTTTGAACACGCGGAAGACGCGGGCGTCTATAAACTTTCCGCCAACCAGGCCCTGGTGCAAACGGTGGATTTTTTCACTCCGATTGTTGACGATCCTTTCACCTTCGGGCAGATCGCCGCCGCAAATGCGCTCAACGATGTTTACGCCATGGGCGGCAAGCCGATCACGGCAATGAATATCGTCTGTTTCCCTGTGAAGAGTATGGACAAAAATATTCTGCGCGATGTTTTGCTCGGCGGTCTGGACAAGATGCGCGAAGCGGGAGTTTTACTCGTCGGCGGGCACAGTGTGGAAGATAAAGAATTGAAATACGGCCTGGCCGTTACCGGCCTCATTCATCCGGACAAGGTTTTGTTTAATCGCGGCGCGCGTGTCGGCGATTGCCTGATTCTTAGCAAGCCGCTGGGCACGGGCATTGTCAGTACGGCCATCAAAGCCGGAGAGGCAAGCGCTGATGTAATAGACGCGGCTGCCGCCTGCATGACGCGGCTAAATAAAAAAGCATCCGAAATAATGATCGCTGCGGATGATGTTCACGCCTGCACGGATATCACCGGCTTTGGATTCATCGGCCATGCCTGCGAGATGATCGAAGGAGAAAACGTCGGCCTGCTTATCAATTCCGCCGCGGTTCCCGTTCTGCCGGGTGTTCAGGAACTTGTCGAAACGGGTTTTGTTCCCGGCGGTCTTTACCGCAATAAAGATTTCCGCATCAAGCAGGTCGTAAAAGAAAAAACCTGTCCGGACTGGCTTTTTGATTTGCTTTTCGATCCGCAAACCGCCGGCGGTTTGTTCTTTAGCCTGCCGCTGGACAAAGGAAAGGCGCTTGTCAAAAAAATGCGCGAAGCGGGCATAACAGATGCGGCCATTGTCGGCGAAGTCGTCGCGGCGCATTCCGGCAAAATAGCTGTGGCCTGAATTGACTCTGCCACGCTTGCCGATAAATCATGAAAATACATTCCATCCCCATAAAAAAAGAAACGGAACAAAATTTAAAAAAAATAATAGAAGTTGTGCGCGACAATGACTCCATGGCCTTTATGATGTACGGCAATCCCGATCCTGACGCCATCGCTTCGGCAATGGTTCTGCAGCGCATCATTGAGCAGAAAAAGGGCCTTTCCAGATATGCCTTTTTGTCGAACGAACCCCTGGCCCGCCAGCAGAACATCGAACTTGCCGCGGCCATGCATCTCAATATCCAGTTAATTGACAAGGTGGACTTAGGTTCATACCGCCTGATCGCACTTTTTGACGCGCAGCCCTCTTTTTTTAAAGACAACCTGGCGGCAATCAGTCCCCATATGGTCTTTGACCATCATCCGCGCGAAGGACAGTGGAAAACTAAAATAGAAGATATCCGGCCGAGCTACGGCGCGTTGTCCAGCGTCATGACGGAATATCTGCTTTTCGCCCGCGTCAAGATTCCACGCCTATTGCATACCGCTTTGATGTATGGGATAAAAACCGATACCGACAGCTTCAGCCGCGACACCAGTTTCGAAGATATCAGCGCTTACACTTATCATTCCAAGCGCGCCAACATACAGCTAATTCAGCGCATCGAGCTAAACCAAACACCAAAGCGTTTTCTGAAATACTTCGACCACGCATATCATCACATAAAAACTTTTCACGGCAGCCGCGTCTGTTACCTGGGAGAGGCGGAAAGCGCGGACGCTTGCGTGCAGGTGGCGGATTTCTATCTGCGCCTGATCGGCGTCAATTATGTTGTTGTTTCCGGTATTGTCGGCGAAAAGTTTATTATCATCTTTCGCGGCGACGGCTACCGCCGGGACTGCGGCATGCTGGCGCAGAAATATTTCGGCGACTTGGGCAAAGGCGGCGGCCACCGCAGCGCCGCGCGCATGGAAATACCTCTCAGCACGCTGCGGCAAAGACTGAACGACGACTTATCGCAAAAAAGCGTCGACCGTTTTTTGCTCGCCAGATTAAAGAGAAAACAGAGAAAGGAAAAAGATGAGATTTAAAGGCTTCAAAAAGGAAATTACCAAGGGGCGTTACCTAAACGCCTTTAAAAATTTCGAGGAAAAAGAAGTGGCTATTGAACTGCGCTATGACGAAATTACCGACGTGGCCTGCCGCATTCTGCCCTACCGCGTGCGCACCGCGCATAAGCCCGATGTCAACACATACGTGGAAAAATCGCCGTCGTCGCTATGCCCTTTCTGCTCGCCGCTTTTTGAAAAAACCACGCCGAATTTCCTGCCGCATATCATCGCGGAAGGCAAATTTCGCCACGGCGAGGCCTGGCTTTTCCCCAATGCTTTTCCCTACGACGCGAACAATTGCGTGGCTATTTTATCCTCGCGCCATTTCATTCCCATGGATGAACTGACTCCCAGAACAATGAAAGATAGCTTTGAAGTCTGTCGCGATTATTTTCACCGCCTCGCGGAGATGAATCTTGGCTTTAAATACTGCTCCATAAACTGGAACTACATGCCGCCCGCCGGCGGCGGCCTGATTCATCCACACCTGCAGACAATCGTCAGCCAGAAACCGACCAACCTCGTGCAGCGGCTAATTTCCAGCGCTCAGAGCCACGCGGCGAATAACGAAGGTGAATGCCTGTGGCAAACTATATTGGCAATGGAGAAAGACGCGCAAGAAAGATTTATTACGAACACCGGCGTGATAAGCTGGCTGGCCAGCTTCGCGCCTAAAAGCATGGCCGGAGAAATTGATTTTTATTTTCACGATAAAACTTCCTTCTTTGACCTGACACAAGCCAATTTTGATGAACTCTTGGCGGGACTGACCAAGGTTTTTGGATATTTATACGCGAATAATTTTATAAGTTTTAATTTATCACTTTACGCACCGATGCTCAGCAACCGTTATTTATGGGTGCAGGGTAAAATCACGCCGCGCTTCGAGATTAATCCGCTGGGGACAAGCGATCTGAATTATTTTGAAAAACTCCACAACGAAATAATCTGCCCGGTCGTGCCGGAAGAACTTTGCAAAGAAATGCGGACCTATTTTTCCGCGCCGTAAAATAAAAAAGAAAAGAAAAAAGGCGCCATCCTTGGATGGCGCCTTTTTATTTCCCTTGCCGACTTTTTAATCTTCTTTAGCAGTCGCTGTCTTTGTTTCCGCGGCGGAAGAACTTTCGGTGCTGGCTGATTCCTTTTCTTTGCTTTTCGCGGCCTGGGGCTTTTTGCCCGCGTAGTCGGTCGCGTACCAGCCGCTGCCTTTCAGAGCGAAAGACGTCATCGACATCATTTTGTGAACTTTTCCTCTGCAGAATTTGCAGCTTTTCAAATCGGGATCATTTATTCCCTGCAGCGCTTCAAATTGCTTGCCGCACTTCTGGCATTTGTATTCATAAATAGGCATAACAAAACCTCCCTCAACTATATATCAAGAATTTTAAAATTATTGCTGAAACATTCCAGAACCAGGTCCATGTCTTTGTGCCTTGCCGCCTGCAGCGTATTTTTCGTCAGATTGTGGACAATGGTTTCTTCTTTTTCCTTTTCCTCTTCCGCCGCGTGAAAATCAATTTCACCACTCGCAAAACGCAGCACATGAATCAACTCATGCGCGGCGATATACAACATCAGCGGGCTGAGCTTGATGAAAGGATTTGCCCGCTGCACCGCGTCAAGGATATTGTTGTCCTGCAGGCAGACGCGGTAAAAATCAAACCCGTATTCGTTTCTTTGCGCCAGCCCCTCCGGCTTTTGATAAGTATATTTGCAAAGATGCGCAAACGCGCCGTCTTTTATCTCGTGTTCATCCAAATAAGCAAGCGTTTTTACGTCATACCTGTTTTGCTTAAATTTGTTCTCGCTGACACGAAAATATCCGCTCACCAGTTTTTCCGCGTCCGCAAACGCTCTGGCGGCAAGGGGCAACTGATTTTCATTAAAAAACCGCGCCATAAAAACACCCGTTCTTTATCCTGATTGTGAAATAATATATGTACTTGGCAGGCCATGTCAAGAGAGGCGGCGTTGCGAGGAAAAACCAAAATTAAATTGACAATTTAAGCACTTAGGGCTTATATATTTATCAAAATAATCGCACAATATGGCGGGGTAATCATGGCGAAGAAAGCAAGCCCTTCGAAAAAAACCACAAAAATACATGTCGGCGTTTTGTATGGCGGCAGATCGGGCGAACATGATGTTTCCTTATGCTCCGCCGCGTCCGTCGTGGAAGCGCTTGATAAAAATAAATACAAAGTGGTGGCCATCGGCATTGACAGGGACGGCAAATGGTATGTTCAGGATAAACCGCAGATTATCCCGCACAAAGATTTCGGCAAAGTTCTTGCCTTAAAAAAGAAAGGCAAATGGCTCGTCAATCATTTTGAGCAAAACAATCAACTGCGCTTATATGACCTCAGTAGCAAAAATAAAAAAGTAATTATCGATGTTGTGTTCCCTGTTTTGCACGGCACCTTCGGCGAGGACGGCACCTTGCAGGGCCTGTTGGAATTGGCAATGGTTCCTTACGTGGGCGCGGATGTTATCGGTTCTTCCGTCGGTATGGATAAGGATGTAGCTAAAAGATTACTCCGGGAGGCGGGTATTCCCGTTGTTTCTTCGATAACCATAAATAAAAGTGAATGGAAAGCTAACACACAAAATATAATCCAAAGCGCGGTGGGGAAACTTGGCTTGCCCTTGTTTGTTAAACCTGTCTGCACTGGTTCATCTGTTGGCGTTAAAAAAGTTAAGGAAAAAGAAAAACTTGCCAAAGCGGTTAATTTTGCTTTTCAGTTTGACACGCGCGTGATGATAGAAAAAGCCATTGACTGTCGCGAAATTGAATGCGCGGTATTGGGGAATTATAATCCGCAGGCATCGATTCTGGGGGAAATAGTTCCAAAACATGAATTCTATTCCTACGAGGCCAAGTATATTGATCCGGACGGCGCGGCGCTGAACATTCCCGCGAAAATTGATTTGGCTCTTTCCGATAAAATCAGAAAATTCGCTGTCGATGGTTATAAGGCTTTGGGTTGTTCCGGCATGGCCAGAGTTGATTTCTTTCTGGATAAAAACACGAACGAATTCTATTTAAACGAAATAAACACGCTGCCGGGCTTCACCAGCATCAGCATGTATCCCAAACTCTGGGAAGCCACCGGCATCAAATACAGCAAGCTGCTGGATAAACTCATCGAACTGGCGTTGGAAAGGCATAAGAAGAAGTTGGTAATTAAGACTTAAAGAATTTGATTGATACAAGCTTCTATCAAGTTATTAATAAAGGAGGCAATAAATAATGGCCATACCTGATTATCAATCAATAATGCTTCCCTTGCTAGAATTATTATCCGATTCGAAAGAGCATACTTTTAGAGAAATGGTCGAATTCTTGGCAAGCAAATTTAACCTTACTGATGAGGAGAGAAAAGAGCTTTTACCAAGCGGCCAACAAGCTATATTTGATAATCGGGTTGGTTGGGCAAGAACATATTTAAAGAAAGCAGCATTAATAGAATCGCCTAGGCGCGGTGTGAATCAAATTACAAAAAGGGGAATAAATGCCTTAGTGCAAAAACCTGATAAAATAGATGTTAAATATCTAGAACAATTCCCCGAATTCATCGAATTCAGAACGACAAAAAAAGAAGCGCTCGAAATAGAAGACAAAGAAGATATTTCTAATAACCAAACACCAGAAGAGATTCTAGAATATTCCTATCAAAAAATTAGAAAATCTTTATCTCAAGATTTATTAAACAAAATAATCAACTTACCACCAGCTTTTTTTGAAAAACTCGTCGTCGATCTTATAGTGAAAATGGGCTATGGTGGTTCTATAAAAGATGCGGGAAAAGCAATAGGGAAAACTAACGACGAAGGAATAGACGGAACAATTAAAGAAGATAAGCTCGGACTTGATGTAATATATTTACAGGCAAAGAGATGGCAACCCGGAAATATTGTAGGTAGACCAGAAATCCAAAAATTTGTGGGAGCCCTTGCTGGTCAGGGAGCCAAAAAGGGGATTTTCATAACAACTTCTTCCTTTTCAAAGGAAGCCATAGAATATACCCCAAAGAACGAAACGAAAATTGTACTAATTGATGGAGAAAGACTTGCTCAGTTGATTATTGATTATGATTTGGGTGTCTCTTCTATCGCAAAATACGAAGTAAAACGTATTGATAATGATTATTTCGGCGAGGAATAACTAACTGCTTAAAATTAAATGAGGAGGTGTAACATGAAACGACCCGCATCATTAGTAGCAGCTATTGTGTTTTTTCTGATGGCTGTCGCCCAGTTGTGCCGCTTCTTTTCCAAGGTCACTGTTGTCGCCGGAGATATCACCGTTCCTTTGTGGCCCAGCGCGTTGGCCGCCATATTCCTGATTCTGCTGGCCATCTGGCTTTTGCTGGAAAGAAGTAAGTAATAATTTTATACCCGTTCGATTTCAAAGGATAACGAGGCGACAAGAAGGGGGCTCCGCAGGCGTATATGAAAATACGTCGAGGAAGCCGACGACGCAGACAACAAAGCTAGACGAAGAAAGCGAAGGGGTATGTTAGATGTCCCAGAAGAATATGACACCGCTCGTAGGGAATATCCATTCCTTATCTGATACTTTAACTTTGATGTATTTTCCCCTGGCAGATTTAACCACAGGGGCAGGATGCCTTCCGGCAAAGAAACTTTCCTCCCGCACGTTTTTGAGTTTCGCTTTTTCGTAACTAAAGCTAATCTCCACACCGCGCGTCGGATAAACCAGATACACCGGAAATATTTTGTTGTCTTTGGACTGCTTGGTGGTTATTTCTATCTCAATTTCTGCTTCCTTGTTTACTTTATCCTTGAGAAAATCCGCGCCGCACCAAACTTCATAGCCGCGGGCCGTTTTTTTCATTGCGGTAATTCCAACCTGCCGGTTGTCGACAAGGACTTTTTCCACCTTGAAATCCCGCGCCAAATCCATCCCTTTGGCCTCACCCAGCAACCAGCGGTATTCGCAAAGCGGGTCTTCAAACAGCGCAGCAAGCTGCTTGTTGTCGGCGGCGCAGCCGATCATGAAAACATCATCCCTGATTACTTTTTTGTAGCTGATGCTCGTATTGACGCGGAAACTGCTCCGGCCGTTGGCCTTGGACTTCGGCATCTGCGCGATGCGGATATCATATTTGAAAGACGAGCGCAGTTCGAGCTGGCGGTCTTCCTTGCCGAAGAGCGTTTCAAACATTTCATAGTAAATGGCGTTACCCAGCTCCTCATTGCGCGCGCGCGTCTGCAGGCAATGACGGATGATGTTATCGATGCGGGAAATTGATTTTTCCTCATCGGGAATAAAAATTCTGCGCAGGCGCGGCTCTACTGTGTTCGCTTTCCCCTTTTGCACAAAAATCCGCGGCGCCCTTTTTCCCAGGGCGCAAAGCACCTCATAGCTGATTGTTTTTGCCTTCCTGGCGATGTCATCGGCGTTGATTCGTTCATTTCCCTGCTTTCCCAGCAGAACAACTTCATCGCCCAGAGCGCATTGCGGAATATGCGTTACATCCACCGCGCACATATCCATCGATATTCTTCCCACAATCGGCGCGCGCTGTCCGCCAATCAGCGCTTCGCCCAGATTGGAAAGAATAAACGCGTAACCGTCGCCGTAGCCCACGGGGATTGTCGCAATGCGCGAAGGCTTTCTGGTGACATAAGTCCCGCCGTAGCCGATGCCGTAATTGGCGGGAAAATCCTTGAGCAAGACAACACTGGTCTTGAATGACATCACCGGCATAAGCATCGCCTTGGACTGTGTCTGTTCAGAAGGATGAATGCCGTAAGCCATCAGACCCGGGCGCACCATATTCAATCTAAAAGCGGGATAATTCATAATAGCGCCGCTGTTGTCCATGTGGCGCAGGGGAATGTAGAATCCCGCGTTCTCCAGTTCAGCCAAAAGCTCACTGAAGAGCTGCCATTGGCGGTGATTGTTGGGAACAATCACTTCACTGGCGGCATAGTGACTGAAAATTCCTTCTATGTTGATGTTAGCGAGTTTGGATATATCACTTACCAACTTGAGCGCTTCAGAGCGCATCGTGCCGCCGCGTCCCATGCCCGTGTCCACTTCAATATGCACCGGCAACTTGCGCCCGGCCTGTTCC
This sequence comes from Syntrophaceae bacterium UBA7520, assembly GCA_002478265.1. Classification (GTDB taxonomy): domain Bacteria; phylum Desulfobacterota; class Syntrophia; order Syntrophales; family Smithellaceae; genus UBA4810. The sequence continues at coordinate 101,779 of DLNC01000024.1, read as the reverse complement.
AATGCTTTCTGCAACTGCCGGGCAAAAGCGATGTCGGAAACAGAAGCCGTCAAGTTGTATTTGATGATGTCGTCAATTTCCGGACCCGTGGAAGGCCCCAGAATAACTATCGGCGCTTCGATGCCGCTAATGCGCAGCTGCACACCTTCGTCGGCGTTAGCCACGCCCAGCATTTTCGCGCCGTTTTTCAAGGCGGAGTTGGATATTTCAATGGCGCCATGACCGTAAGCGTCAGCCTTCACCGTCTGCATAAAATCAACGTCAGGGCCGATGAGTCTTTTTATCTCTTTGAGATTCGCAGCAAAGTTATCCAGATCTACTTCCACCCAGCTGCGGTATTTCTGTTCCTTTTTCAGTGGCATAATGTATCAATCTTGTTGCTTTTGCAAACCCTTCAAAGAGATGATTTTCAGCGACGTGTTCATTGATTATTTTCCCGTTTTAGCGGCAAAATCATATCAAAGAGGCATCGAAAGTCAAGTTGTCAATACATAAAAAAAATTAAAAAAATGTCATTATGTGCTTGAAAGATCAGCGCTTTTAAAATACAATCGCCCGTAATTATCCACAGCATACAGGAGGAAAAATTGATGTCCAGAGCAAAAAAGGGAGATGTTCTGTATTGCGAGGTTTGCGGGCTTACGGCCATTGTCGAGGAAGAATGCGGCTGCGCCAATGTCGGGGTTATCTGCTGCGAAGAACCGATGATCAATAAAGGGCCGGCGCCTCCCAAGAAAAAACCGGCGGCAAAAAAAGCTAAAGCGCCCATAAAGAAGGCCCCGAAGAAACCGGCCCACAAAGCCGCGGCGAAAAAGAATCCTGCCAAGAAAAAGAAACGCTAACGTCGCGCTAAGGACTTTATAAGCGGCTTTTGCTTCCTCGCTAATTCTGCCTGAAATCAGTCGGCATTTTTTGAAAAGCAACAAAAAAGGTCTTTTATCGGACGGATATGTGCGGCAGATATGTTTTGGTCAGTAATTTCAACCAGATTGTCGAAGAATTCAATCTGGTTGAAAGCGATGCGAATGCTTTTCTCCCCCACGGTGATGTCCGCCCGGGGCAAAAATCCGCGTGCGTCATTGCCGCAGGCGAACAAAACCGCCTGCTCAACATGCTCTGGGGCTTTTCTCCTTCCTGGCCAAAAAAAGACACAGCCAAACTGATTATCAACGCGCGCGCGGAAACATTATCGGAAAAAGCAACATTCAAGGATTCTTTCCGCCATCGCCGCTGCCTGATTCCCGCCAACGGATTTTATGAGTGGTCCAAAGAAAAAAACCAATTTTATTTTTCCCTAAAAGACAGGGGGCTTTTGGGACTGGCCGGCCTTTATGAAGATAATTCCGAGCAGAAAAAAGATAACGCCTTTGTCATCATAACAACTTCACCCAATAAACTTGTTGAGCAGATCCATAATCGCATGCCGGTAATTATCCCCGCCGAAAAGCAATCTTTGTGGCTGGATAATGTTAAATTTGAAAAAGCGGAACTTACATCTTTATTTGAGCCTTATCCGGATCATGAAATGGAAATGCATCAGGGTCATTACCGGTTACAGCAGGCGAAGCGGTAATTTCATTTCCGGCAGCCTGTCGCCGGCATAAAGAACTCTTTCCAGAAACAAGCCGGAAGGCGGCGCGGTGAAATGGGCGGGCATTTCCGAATGACTTGCCAGCAGATTTTCAACGCGGCTGCGGGATAAGTTTCCGCGTCCCGCCTCCACGGTAACTCCGACGATGCGGCGCACCATTTTCCAGAGAAAATGCGAGGCAACAATCCGCAAAGCGATCATTCCCTCCGCTTTTATTATTTCCACTTTTTCCACGTTGACTTGCGTGGAAACGTTTTTATCCATTCTTTTGTCAGCAAAGGAGCTAAAATCATGAAAACCATGAAAGACGCCCAGCGCCTGGCGCATGCGGTCAAAATCAAGCCGGTCTTTCACCCACCAGACATAACGCTTGCCAAACGCCGTGCGCCTGAGTGCGATGAGATACAGATAGCTGCGGCTTACCGCATCGTGGCGCGCGTGAAAACGTAGCGGCACATTTTTCACGCTTAAAATATTGATGCTGGCGGGAAGAGCATCGTTTAAATTCATCCGCAGCGTCTCCGGATTTATTTTTCGGTTAATATCAAGATGCGCGACCTGGGCAAGCGCGTGCACGCCGGCGTCCGTCCTACCCGCACCCTGAACGTCAAGGGGCTTGCCGAAAATATCTCCGGCAATTTTGATAAGCGTCCCCTGAACGCTTCTGGCGTTTTTTTGTGCCTGCCAGCCGCGGTAATTCGTACCGTCGTATTCCAAAACAAGTTTATATTTAGGCATTTTAATCCGAGGCAGAGCCCGAGGGGCCCGATTGAACAGGTACCAATACATTCATGGCGGCTATTTTATCGATTAAATATCCATCCAGAATGTCAATGCCGTCTAATTCCGCTCCGGGACGCAGGGTTGTTATTACAGACTGCCCGATTATTTTCCGGCCGTTTGTTCCTGTCTCGTCTTTTATTCTTATCCCCCAGATATTGTGGAAAACCAGCGCCTGGCCATTTTTTTGGCCGATATAAAGCATGACATGGCCGCGGAACCATAAAAGGCTCAAATAGGGCAGGCCCTGCTCGATAATCATTTTTTCCTTTTCTTCCGCAGTCAAACCCCGCAGGTCAAAATATTGCCCTACTTCATTGACCTGATCCGCTGAATGGCGTGGCAGCCAGATGCCGAAAGGCGCAAAAAAGTCTCTGGTCATCGCCGAGCAGTCGCGGTTCCCATAGAGACCGCCCCAGCCGTATGCCTCACCCAGCAATTCATTGGCGATTTTGGTTACGTTATCGTAATTAAAACGCAGCGGCTTTACCGCGGCCTGCTCACGGGGAACAAAACCGTTTTTAATCACCGCGTTTCCGTTTTCATCGGCGGCGGCAACCAGTATCGTAAGCTTTTCGGGCATCTCCCTGACCAGCGGAAAAATATGCCCGATGGACGCGCGCAAAATGAACTTTTCGTTTTCATCCAATACGGAGGTCTGATTAGCGGTGATGACGGCGTAACGGCCTGTGTCCCATTGGCGGATAAAGGCCTCATCCACCATGGCGCTGTCTTCGATGGGAATCCATCCGAAAGTAAAACTTGTTTCCACCAGCGCCCAGGATTTATCGGCGCTGATGTGGCAGACAAAAATCGGGGTGTTGGCCGCCACGGCCGATCTCTGCATATTGTCAAACGGCCAGCCGGAGCTGTCGGCGTTGGGACTGCTGAAATGAGCCCCCTGCGTCGGCAGGACGCGCATATTGGTATTTCTCGTAGTGATCGCCGGATAAAGGGCATTGGGATAGCCGCTCAAAGACGCGTTTTGCTCTAGTTTTTTTATCCAGGCCGTCGTGTGCCTTATTCTATTCTCACCGAAACCCGGGGTTTTCTTAAATTTCTGGAAATCCAGCACAACTCTTTCGGGCCGGGCATGAAACGGCTCGCGCTGATGCCACATGGAAAAATGAATTATATTATAATCTTCATCATATTGCCGCTGCACCTGCTGTGTAAAGACCGCTTCCGATTTCAGCGCATTCTTATAATAAAGCGCATGGTCCTGACTAAGCTCGGTGACATCCTTGATTAATTCTGCGCGGGGGAAACAACCCGCCAGCAAAAAGATGAAAATTAGAACGGCTATTTTACACGGTTTGCCCATAAAAATTTTCTTGCTTTAATTTTGTATACTTTTATAGTCTTTTTTTACAATTAGGGCAAGGGTAAACGGATAGATGGGATATTTTAATTTATCCGCATAAATAATTTTGTGGAATATGGCGTCAAACGCTGATATAAAACAGTCAAATATTTATTAGTAAAAGAAAGGAGTTCGTATATGGCGAACAAGTTCCCCCTAAAGGATTTTAGTTTTTTCAAAGATTTCAGCGCTGATCAAATCAACAAAATGTCGGCTTCGGCCAAAGAAGAAAAATATACCGCGGGCACCACTCTCTATCAGAAAGGTGATGTGGCGCGTAACTTGTACATCATTGAAGAAGGAAAAGTCGCGCTTTTTATGAATACGGAAATGGGACCTAATAAGCCGCCCATGCAGGTCACCGTGGATATTATCACCAAGGGCGAGACGATGGGGTGGTCGGCGGTTGTGGAACCTTATGTTTACACGCTGGCCGCGCGCTGCCTGGACGACACAAAATTTATCGCCTTTGACTCATTCGAGCTGAGAAAACTGATGGATGAAGACTGCGCCTTGGGCTTCAAAGTGATGCAGGCCGTGGCCAAGGTTATCTCCACCCGCCTGACGCACACACGCATCATTTTAGTGGGAGAAAGAGGCCTGTCTGTTTTAACGGAGTATTAACTAAAAACATTATAGCTTCGGAAAACAGCATGGCGGATAAAATAATCATCTATGGAAAAGCGGGTTGACCCTATACGGACAAAGCCCGTGCGGCATATAAGAATAAGGCCACCTATATCGACGTAAAGAGCGCGCCGGAAAGGCTTGAGGAAATGCTAAAACTTTCCGGCGGCAGGCGCCAGGTGCCGGTGATTGTCGAAGGAAAGAAAGTTTCCGTCGGTTTCGGTGGCTCCTGAGGAGTTTAACGGCCGGTCGGGAACCGGCAAAAAATTAAAAAGTGAGGTCATCATGAAAGATGCAAATCTTGATTCCATAATCGAAAAGGCTATCGCCAACGAAGAAGAGGCAAATCAGTTTTACCTGAAACTATCACAGATCGTCACGGATAAGTCGGCGAAAGATGCGCTGATTTTTCTGGCCGGGGAGGAAAAAAAACACAAAGAATATTTATTGCGTTATCGGCAGGAAAGTTTTATTGCCAATGCCACCCGGGCAGGCGAAGTAACCAATTATAAAATCGCCGAATATCTCCACTCGCCCGAAGTGAAAAGCGACATGGACAGCAAAGATGTTTATCTTGTCGCCGCGGAAAGAGAGCTCAATTCCTACAATTTTTATACCGGCCTGGCATCTCTTCATCCGGAGGGAGAAATAAAGAATATGCTGCTTAAAATGGCGTCTGAAGAACTCAAACATAAGGAAAAAGTTGAATATCTATACGCCAACACGGCTTTTGTGCAGACCGACGGGGGATGATAACAATCTATCGCCTGCTGATAAAAATAACCGCTTCTGCCGGAAAGGCGGAAAAGAAGGAGTCGAAAATTGGAATATTTTGTCCCGAAAAAGATTTTTTTCACAAAAGGAGTGGGCACGCACAAAGATGAATTGCATTCCTTTGAGCGTGCCTTAAGAGACGCCGGAATTGAGAAATGCAATATTGTCCAGGTTTCCAGTATTTTCCCGCCGGGCTGTAAAGTGATTTCCAAAGCGCAGGGACTAAAATCACTGGTGCCCGGAGCAATTACCTACTGCGTGCTGAGCCGCTGCTGTTCTAACGAACCGAAAAGGCTTTTGGCGGCGTCGGTCGGCTGCGCAATTCCCGCGGATAAATCGTCTTACGGCTATATCAGCGAACACCACGCCTACGGCCAGACCGAAAAACAGGCGGGTGATTACGCCGAAGATTTGGCCGCGGCGATGCTCGCCTCGACTTTGGGCATTGATTTCAACGTCGATGAAAGCTGGGACGAGAAAAAAGAAATATTCAAAATCAGCGGCAAGATCGTCCGCACGCTGAATGTCACTCAGTCGACAATCTGCCGCAATAATAATTACACCACGGTAATGGCGGCCGCGGTTTTTGTTTTTTAATTTATGGCGGGGGATTCCATTAAAGAAGGCATTCCTGAATTAAAAAAGCAGGACGTGGGCGGAGCCGAACTTCCTTACCTTTATTATGAAGGTGACGGCCCCGCCTTACTACTGGCGCACGCCACCGGATTTCTGCCCTGGCTGTGGCATCCGGTGGTAAAGAAATTTTTGCCGCAGGGGCGCATCTGGGTTCCCTATATCTGTAATTACCGCGAATGCGATCCGGAAAAGGGCGGCTTGAGTTGGGATATCATCGCCAAAGATTTAGCCGCCTTCTGCGACAGGCAGAATATTAATAAGCCCCTGCTGGTCGGCCATTCCATGGGCGGCACGGTTTTGACCATCGCCGCTGCCGCCTACGGCGTTGAACCTGCCGGACTCATCCTTATTGAACCGATTTTTCTGCCGGAAGAATTTTATTCCATAAAACCTTCCTTGAAGGATCATCCGCTGGCCTCCAAATCCATCAAAAGAACCAACCACTGGAAAAACGAGGAAGACGCCTGGTCTTACCTGAAATCAAAAACGCTCTTTACCGACTGGGATGAGGATGTCCTGCGACTTTATATCCTATACGGCATGGAAAAACAGCCGGCGGGCGACTTGAAATTATCCTGCGCTCCGGAAAACGAAGCGGCCATGTTCATGGGTGGATGGAACAGAAATCCCTGGCCGCTTCTGGAAAAAATAAAATGCCCGGTTTTGGTTGTGGAAGGAGAAAAGAGCGAAAATCGCAGTTTCATCGACCTGCAAAAGGCGGTTTCATTATTTCCGCGAAGTTCTTACAAATTAGTTCCGGAGGCGGGGCACTTGATTCCCATGCAAAAACCGGAAGAAACGGCGCAAATAATAAAAGATTTTATCAGACAAATAAGCTGAAATTCAATTAAGATTCGCTGCGCTTGTTACCTTTTCGCAACGCCTCCAGTTTTTTCCCTTTGCGCACTTTTTTAATCTGCGCTTCGCGGCGCAGCGCCATGGCACGGTTCATCCGCCTGCTTACCGCTAACAACGTCACCGGCAATCTGCCGCGGGTATAGCGGGAAGCACACCCCCGGTTATGCGCGGCCAGTCGTTTTTTTATATCCTTCGTTATACCCGTATAAATGCTCTGATCAGCACACTTTAAAAGATAAACCACCCACGATATCTTATCTTCCGACATATTTTTGTCTCCGTAGCCAAAGTTATAACATGGCGCTTGGGACATTGTCATTTGGCAAAATACGCAAAAGCTCTTCAATTTTAAAACGTTTAGTAATATAGACTCACTAGTCAATAATGTGTGCTAAGAAATATCAATAATAATGATAATTTGACAAAATAAATCTGTTATGATGCAATTATTTCGACCGATTAGTCGATTACAGGAGAAATGTTATGCCGAAAATCGTCGACCGTGAAAAGAAACGCTCAGAAATAGCGCAAAAAGCCATTGAGGTATTGGCTAAAAGAGGTTTCCGGGCAACGACCATTCAGGACATCGCGGACGCGGCCAGGCTCGGTAAAGGGACCATCTACCATTACTTCAAAACAAAAGAAGAGATTCTCTGGGCGGTATCGGAACAGATGTTTAGGGAAACAGAAAGAGCGCTGGGCGCGGCGCTGCTCAAAATCAACGAACCGATGGATAAGCTTGTCGCGTTGATTGAAGAAGCCCTGCGTATTACGGAAGAGATGGAGCATCTTTTTATAATTTATTCCGAATTGTGGCTCATTACCGTGCGGGGCGAGCCCACCGGCGATTTCGTCCACATACTCAAACGCCTGCAAAACGACATGAAGAATCTTGTAGCCGGGCTTATCAATGAAGGAAAAAAACAGGGCTTCTGGCCGCAGGATATTGATGTCGAAGCACTGGCCGGATATCTGGCGTCATCTTTTGACGGAGTGTTTGCCCACTATATGATTGACAAGGAAAACTTCGACATCAAACGCGTAACCAAAGAATTTATAAAATTCATGCTGAGACAGAGCGCGCCGAAAAATGACTAGAAAAAAGCTACCCGCGGAAAAAACCGCGCAGATTGTTTTTCATGTTCGGGATCTGACCAAAACTTATCGGATGGGCGAGGTGCAAGTGCACGCCCTGCGCGGCGCGAACATGGAATTATACGAAAGTGAGATGGTCGTGCTTTTGGGTCCTTCCGGCAGCGGCAAATCCACGCTGCTTAACATCCTGGGCGGCCTGGATACGGCCACCAGCGGATACGTCGCCTACCGCGATAAAGACTTAACCAAAGCGACCGAGCAGGAACTGACTGATTACCGTCGCTTTCACGTTGGCTTTGTCTTTCAGTTTTACAATCTCATTTCCAGTCTCACCGCCAGAGAAAATGTCGCCGTGGTTACGGAAATCGCGAAAGATCCGATGCCTCCGGAAGACGCTCTTAGTCTTGTGGGGTTGACGGATAGAATGGATCATTTCCCCGCACAGCTCTCCGGCGGAGAGCAGCAGCGCGTGGCCATAGCCCGCGCCATCTCCAAAAATCCTCAAGTCCTTTTGTGTGATGAGCCGACCGGCGCGCTGGATTCCGAAACAGGCGTCGTCGTTTTGGAAGCTCTCGAAAGAATAAACCGTGAACTGGGCACAGCCACGGCCATCATCACACACAACGTGGATATCGCCGGCATGGCCGACCGCGTCATTCACTTAAGCAACGGCGTCATCTCCGAAGTAAACATAAACAAGACGAAGAAATCTCCGAGCGAGCTGCACTGGTAAAACGATGAAGACACTGGATAGAAAACTCTGGCGTGATCTCTGGCAGATGAAAGGACAGGTTTTCGCCATTACTCTGGTCATCATGAGCGGCGTGGCCACGTTCATTATGTTCATTACCACCATGGACTCTTTGGATTACACCAGAAACAAATTCTATCGCGATTATAATTTTGCCGAAGCTTTTGTTCATCTGCGGCGCGCGCCGGAAAGCCTGATCGAAAAAATAAAAGAAGTTGAAGGCGTCCGGCAGGCGGAGACAAGAATCGTGGCTCAGGTAAAACTGGACATCAGCGGGTTTAATGAGCCCGTCAACGCCCGGATAATATCGATTCCGGACAGTGGCACTCCCCTGCTCAACGGTCTTTACATCCGCCGTGGCTCTTTTCCTGATCCGAATAAAGACAACGAAGTGATCATCAGCGAAAATTTCGCCGAAGCGCACAATCTGAAAATCGGCGACCAGATAGCGGCAATCATCAGCGGGAAATGGAAAAAAATGACGATCTGCGGCGTGGCTCTTTCACCGGAATTTATCCTGCTGATGAAACCGGAGGCCATGAGCCCGGATTTCAAGCGCTATGGCATTTTGTGGATGAACCGTAAGGCGCTCAGCGAAGCCTATGATATGGACGGCGCGTTCAACAGCGTCGTTCTCACGCTGCAACCCCAGGCCAGACTGAGCGATGTTTTGCGCGCCATTGACAATGTCGTGGGCAAATACGGCGGCTTCGGGGCTTACGGCCGCAATGACCAGATATCGCATCGACTGTTAAGTGAGGAATTCAAGCAGCTCAAAACAAGCTCCAAGATATTTCCCTCTATTTTTATTTTTGTTTCGGCGTTTCTGCTCAATGTCGTCATGAGCAGAACCATCAACACACAGCGCGAGCAAATCGCCGCTCTCAAGGCGTTCGGCTACAATAATTATGATATTGGCGTGCATTACGCCAAGCTGGTGCTGCTGATTATCGCCGCGGGTCTGATAAGCGGGATTGCCTGCGGCATCTGGTTCGGCCACCTTCTCGGCGACATTTACATGGCGGTTTATAGATTTCCATTCCTCGTTTACATACTAAAACCATGGGTAATAGTGGCCGCGGTTTTTGTGAGCATTATTTCGGCGCTTGCCGGCACGTTGCATACGCTGTGGCGCGCCGCCAAACAACCGCCGGCCGAAGCCATGCGCCCCGAGCCGCCGGCGCAATATAAAGTGTCGCTCATGGAAAAGATGGGCTTGGGCCGTAAAATTACCCAGCCTTCCAAAATTATTATACGCAACATCGAGCGCAAGCCGATCCGCACCCTTCTTTCCGTCATCGGCATTGCCCTGGCCTGCGGCACGATGATCGCCAGCGGTTTTTTCAAAGACGCGGTCGATTATATGATTAATGTCCAGTTTGTCCTCTCGCAGAAAGAAGACATGAGCGTCGCATTTTTCGACCTGACTTCGCGGCGCGCCGCTTATGAACTTAAACAGATCGACGGCGTGCGGTATGTTGAACCATACCGCATCGTGCCGGTAAAATTTATCAACGGCCATCGCTCATACAAGACAGTAATTAAAGGCATGGAGCCGGACAGCCGCCTGCAGCAGCTATTGGATACAAACCTTAACAAGGTAGCCCTGCCCTCCTCCGGGCTGATGCTGACGGACCATCTGGCAAAAATTCTTAAAGTGCGTCCCGGCGACAAAATCACCGTGGAAGTTCTGGAGGGTTCTCGCGCCACCCGCGAAGTAACGGTTGTCGCTTTAGTAAAACAATACCTGGGTGTCACCGGTTATATGGATTTATCCTCGCTCAACAGGCTGATGAACACGGGAGACGCCATCTCCGGCGCTTATCTTTCTACCGACCTCAATAAGCAGGAAAAACTTTTTCGGGAGTTTATCAAGACGCCGCGTGTTTCCGGAACCGTAGTGAGAAAACACGAAATAACGAATTTTTACGAAATTCAGGCCAAGGGCATGCTTTTTTTTACCTTTATTGCCACGCTGATGGCCTGTTTTATTTCCTTCGGCGTTGTTTACAACAACGCCCGCATCGCTTTTTCCGAAAGGAGCAGGGAACTGTCCAGTCTGCGGGTGCTGGGCTACACCCGCGGCGAAATTTCCTATATTCTGCTGGGTGAACTGGCGCTTATCACATTTATCGCTATTCCCGTGGGTTTTGCCCTGGGATATTGGCTTTGCGCCTATCTGGCCTACGCGCTGGCCTCGGATCTTTTCCGCGTGCCTTTAGTCATATCTTCTGGCACATTTTCCATGGCCGCGCTGGTCGTTTTGGTTTCCGCGTCCGTTTCCGGATTGATTGTGCGGCATAAACTTGACCATCTGGACCTTGTTGAAGTATTAAAAACTAGGGAGTAAAAAATATGAACAATCTAACGCGCAGAAAATTATTAATCGCGGGATTCAGCCTGCTGGTCATCGCACTGATTGCCTATGGATTTCTTCCGAAAAGACAGGAAGTTGATCTGGTCATCGCGCAGCGGGGAGATTTCCAGGTGACCATCGAGGAGGAAGGACGCACGCGACTGAAACAGCGTTTCACGGTATCCGCGCCGACTGCCGGTTATATGAGGCGCGTCGACCTCAAGGTAGGCGACGCCGTTAAAAAGGGCCAGCATCTGGTTATTTTGGAGCCCCTGCGCTCGCCCTCGCTTGATCCCCGTAGTCATGCGCAGGCGCAACTAAGCGTCTCCGCAGCACAGGCCGCGCTGGAAGCCGCGATAGAAAAAGAACGCGCGGCGACTTCGGAGGCCGAATACGCGGAAAAAAGACTGGAAAGAATGACCAACCTTTTTTCCAAGGGCTATATTGCCAAGGATCAATTCGAGCAAAGTGAAACGGAAACCAAAAAAGCTCGCGCCTACAAACTTTCCGCCAAAGCCGCCGTGGATATGGCGCGCGCGGATCTGGAAAGGGCAAAAACAAACTTGCAGAATTTCAGCGTGCCGAAAAACATCGGCAAACAAAGCCTCATTTACGTCAACGCTCCGGTGAGCGGTTCTGTTTTCCGCCTTTATCGGGAAAGCGAGGGAGCAGTGAACATCGGCGAGCCGCTTATGGACATCGGCAATCAGAAAGATCTGGAAATCCGCGCGGAAGTTCTCTCCTCCGACGCGGTCAAAATCAAAAAGGGAACGCCTGTTTTATTCAAACGCTGGGGGCAGGAGGAAACTCTTCAGGGCATTGTGCGGGTTGTCGAGCCGGCGGGCTTTACCAAAATATCGAGCCTGGGCGTGGAAGAACAAAGAGTGCTGGTAATCGTCGACATCACCACCGAGCAGGACAAATGGCAGGCGCTCGGTGACGGTTACCGCCTGGAGACGCATTTTATCATCTGGGAAGGCAAGGATATACTGCAGGTGCCCACAAGCGCTCTGTTTCGTCAGGGCAATCAGTGGGCTGTGTTTGTGGCGGAAAGAGGAAAAGCGAGACGGCGCACGGTGGAAGTGGGACAGCGCAACGGCCTGGCGGCGCAAATTATTTCCGGATTGAGTGAAGGCGAAAAGGTTGTCGCCTATCCCGACGAAGCCATCAGCGACGGCACCAGAATAAAGCAGAGAAAATAGCAGTTTCTCGGTTAAGCTTTTATCTTCGAGCGGATGCGCTCCTGGTATTCGATGATTTCGTTGCGGAGGATATCCAAATCCGCGATGCGGTCTTCCAGCATTTTCAGGTGATGACCCAAAAGCTCCAAGAGGCGGTTGAGCACCTTTTCATTAGACTTTTCGATAGTCCAGATAGCTTCCAGCTCCTGCATATCCGAGAGCGTTAGGCCCAGCATCTTGAGACGCTTGATAAGTTTTAGGCGGCGCAAATCGGTATCGGTATACACGCGGCGCCCTCCCTCCAACCGCTTTACGGAATTTAGCAGGCCGATTTCCTCGTAATACCTGATGGTGCGCTGGCTCATTTCCAGTTTTTTCGCCAGCTCACCGATGGAAATAAATTCTTCGTTCATGGTTAAGCGCTCTTTTCAGATTACGCCGCGTATTTCTGGCGCAATTCTCTTTTTAAAATCTTGCCGGAAGGATTCTTATCAAGCTTATCGGCAACAAAAACCTTTTTCGGGCATTTAAAGGCGGCCAGCCGCTCTTTGCAAAAATCGATAATTTCCTTATCCTTGATTTCCGCTCCGCTTTTCGGCACGACAACGGCCGACACCACTTCAATCCATTTGGGGTCGGGCAGGCCGATGACCGCCGCTTCCGCCACCGCCGGATGGGCGTAGAGAACTTCTTCTACTTCCCGGGAGGCGACGTTCTCACCGCCGGTCTTTATCATATCTTTCTTCCTGTCGACAACATATAAATAACCATCGTTATCCATAACGCCCAGATCCCCGCTGTGAAACCAGCCAAACTGAAAAACCTCTTCCGTTTTCTCCGGATCGTTCAGGTAGCCGCTCATCACCTGCCCGGAGCGATGCACTATTTCGCCCACCTCGCCCACCGGCACGAAATTGCCATCGTCATCCATCAGGCGCGTCTCGACATTGATCACCGGCTTGCCGGCGGAACCGGCCCTGGTTAGCTGGTCTTCCGGCTTGAGAATGGTTGCCACCGGGCCCATTTCCGTCTGGCCGTAATAATTCCAGAGACGGATGCCCGCGAAAGCTTTGTCCATCTGCCGGATCACCTCCACCGGCATAATGCTCGCCCCGTAGGCGCACTTTTTCAAACTGGTAAGGTTGTATTTTCCAAAATCGGGGTGATGAAGCAGGCCGATCCAGACGGTAGGGGGGGCAAACATGTGGGTGGCTTTGTATGTTTCGATGCTTCTTAATATGTGCGCCGGATCGGCCCGGTGCAGGATGATATTTTTCGCTCCCATATAAATCAGGGGTATTAAAAAACAATGAAGCTGGGCACAGTGAAACAGCGGCAGGGCATGAATACTGACGTCTTGCTTTTCATACTGGCCTTCGATAATGCAGCTGAAATACTGGGACATCAGGGAACGGTGGGAAAGCATCGCTCCTTTCGGTTTTGATTCCGTCCCGCTGGTATAGGGTATCTGAGCGATGTCTTCGGCGTCGACATCAATTTCCGGCTCATGATCGGGCATTGCTTTCATGTCTTTTTCCAGATCAAAAAACCCGGCGGGAACATTATCGTCATGCAGAAGAATCACACCCCATTTTTCCACCAGCGGAAAGAGGCTTCTCTTTTCGTTCACCAGTGTCAATAGTCCGTCTTCCACCAGAAATATTTTCGCTCCGGAGTGCGAAACAACATAGGCGATTTCCTCGCCGTTGAGCATGTAATTGACCGGAACCTGCACGGCGCCGATTTTGGCCAGACCCAAAAGAGTAATCGGATAAAAATGAGAGTTATAGGCCAGGACGGCAACCCGATCCCCTTTTGCCACGCCGTATCCAAGCATCAGATGTGAAAAACGGCAGGCCGCCTTATCCAGCTCGTGGAATGTCAGTTCTTTGTCGCGGAAAATCACCGCTGTCTGATGAGGGTATCTCGCGGCGGATCTGCGGGAGATATCACCGATCGTGTCGCGGTGAAACACATTGGTCATTTATTAACCATCCTTAAGCGTATGATCAAATAATTAGATTTTATTTCTGATAATACTGGTAGGGCAAAAACCAAACCGTGGCAGTCACAAATCAGTTTTTGTATTTTGCCGCAAATGTTTCCTTCATCTTGTACTTCTGAATCTTGCCGCTGGCGGTCATCGGATAGCTATCCACAAACTCCCAGTATTTGGGAATTTTATGACGGGCGATTTTACCCTTACAGAATTCAACAAACTCCTCGGGGCTGCCTTTGTGCCCGTTTTTCAGCTGAATAGCCGCCAGCACCTGTTCGCCGTATTTGGCGTCGGGAATTCCTATGACCTGGACGTTGACAACCTTGGGATGCGTATACAGGAATTCTTCTATCTCCCGCGGATAAATATTTTCACCGCCCCTGATAATCATGTCCTTAATCCTGCCAGTCACCTTGAAATAGCCGTTTTTATCAACTTCGCCCAAATCACCGGTATGCAGCCATCCTTCTTTATCAATGGCTTCTTCAGTCGCCTGCGGCATTTTATAGTAACCTTTCATTACGCAGCTGCTGCGGGTGACAATTTCTCCCTGCACGCCCGGCGGCAAGTCCTTGCCGGTTTCGGGGTCGATAATCTTGCCTTCGATATCCGGCAGGAGGCGGCCCACCGTGGAGACACGCAATGCGACCGGATCGTCACGGCGCGTCATGGTCATCACTGGCGCGCACTCCGTCTGTCCGAAGGCGATGACTATTTCCTCGCAGTGCATTTTTTCTCTAACCTGATTCATGGTTTCAATGGGACAAGGCGCTCCGGCCATGATACCGGTCCGAAGGGAGGTCAGATCGAAGTGATCAAAGTCAGGATGGTTTAAAATGGCCACAAACATTGTGGGCACGCCGTTTATCGCCGTGCATCGCTGATCGGCAATGGCCGAAAGCGCCTTGAGGGGGTCAAAAAATTCCAGCACGACCATGGTCGAACCATGATAGACACAATTCATCGTGCTCATCACGCAACCGAAGCAGTGAAAAAGCGGCACCTGAATAAGCAGCTTATCCTTCTCGGTCATGCCCATCACGTCTCCGACCATGCGGCCGTTATTAACGATATTATGATGGGTAAGCATCACGCCTTTGGGAAAGCCGGTGGTTCCTGACGTGTACTGCATGTTGATTACATCGTTTTCATCAAGTGACTTGATACGTTCATCAAGTTGGGCATCGGAGATTGACTCACCACGCG
Source organism: Syntrophaceae bacterium UBA7520 (assembly GCA_002478265.1). Taxonomy (GTDB): domain Bacteria; phylum Desulfobacterota; class Syntrophia; order Syntrophales; family Smithellaceae; genus UBA4810. The sequence goes on along the minus strand of DLNC01000024.1, from coordinate 86,562 downwards.
CCAGCATTTCCTCAAAGCGCAGCATGCCCGGAGTGTTTTCCCTTTTTCCGATATAGACCACTTTCTTCAAAAGTGGGAGATTTTCACAATTGACTTCTTCCGGTTTCGCCGTATCCAGTTGAGGAACAACGCGGCGCACGGTTTCATAGAAATTGACATCCCGGTAGGCCTCCATAACAAACAAAGCGCTGGAATCGGACTGTTTAAGAATATATTCGAGTTCATGCGACTGATAATTTGTGTTCACCGTTACCAGCACACCACCGACCATGCCCAGTCCAAACTGAAGGTAAATCCATTCTGGAATATTGGTTGTCCAGACGGATATGTGATCGCCTCTTTTAACGCCCAGCGCCATAAGCCCTTTGGCCACTTTTCGGCATTGAGTATAAAACTCCTGATAATTAAGATGCACGCCGAAATCCGGATGAATCAGCGCGTCCACGAGCGGATAGCGGGCGGCTGTTTCGCTGATTACCTGCGCTATTGTTTTATGGACAAAACCCGACATAAATTTCCTTCTACTCCAAATATTTCCATGAATAACTGGTATCGAAAAACCAGAACTCAACAGTGAAAATTTTCCGCTCCTTACAGCGGGTAAAAATCACCTTACGTTAACTGGCACATTAAAAGATAATTTACAATATGTCAAGGTATATTATAACCTTAGTGCTTGGAGTTTAGTCCGGCAAAAACACGACTCTCAGTCAGTAAATATCCGATTCTAAAGAAAATTTTTCTCTACAACTCGCGAGCCTGGACTACCTCCTTTATATCATAGCTTTAAAAAAATTTTATTTTTTTACACAATATGTATTTTAAGATTTTTGCCGCCTGTGATAAGTTCACCAGAAAGCAGATAAAAAATTATTATAGAAAAAAGGAGACATATCATGTTCAGCAAAAAATTTGCCGTTTTAACCGTTTTGTTTTTCTTTCTTTTTGTTTCCGGCGCCTTTGCCGAAATCAAAGAAGGACTCTGGGAAATAACCACCAAAGCCGAAATGAAGGGCGTGCCGGTGCAGATGCCTGCCACCACCGTAAAACAATGCATTACCAAAGATAAACCGGTGCCCAAATCCGTTTCCGACGATTATGAATGCAAAGTGAAAGATTATAAAGTCAGCGGCGATACCGTAACCTACAAAATGGAATGCTGGGGTAAAGAGGGACTGATGATTACCGAGGGAAAAACAACCTACAAAGGAAACACCTTCGATGGATCTTCAACAACCAAAATAAAGACAAAAGGCCAGCCCGAAATGCAGCTTGCCAATAAAATATCGGGCAAGTACATCGGGCCGTGCAAAAAATAACAAAACGGAAGATGAAATAAAAAGGGTGGTAACAGGAAGCTGTTATCACCCTTTTCTTTTTCAGGATTTCTTGATGGTGGAAATTTTAAAAGGAACATAAAGCGGGCAAAAACCGATAATACTCGTTACCACAAAAATCACCGCGATAACTCCCAGGATAGTCGCCGCCAGGCCGGTAATGTTGCCGGTCAGATAAAGAATCAGGACAACCACGGCCAATAATACTCTGATAACTCTGTCCACAGTTCCCATGTTCTTTTTCATACGTTTCCCCTTTCTTTTTTGCTAAAGTTTTTTATTAATCCCCATATAAAAATCTATTTTCCTTGCGTCTCTTCCGCTTGCTCTTTTGCTTTGCTGTCCTTGCCCGGACAGGCCGGTCTCATTCAGGTGGAAACTCCCAGTCGCGGCAAAAGCCAAGCCTGGAGAAAAACCCATGCGCCAACTACGATAAAGAAAATCCAAAATTCATTCATTTTTTCATACCCCTTAATAACATATGTGCTTAATATAAGCATTATATACTCTTAGGCAAGCCCCGCCTCCTAGACAACCGGCAGTTCTCGCGGTTTGCCCTTTTTTGCCTCTTGTTCCTTTTCTTCCAAAATGATTTCCAGCGCCAGGCGCGCGGTTTTTCCCACCAAAGTGGCGCATTTTTCCGGCATGCCCGCGATCTGCGCCGCCTGCAAATCTTCCATATTATAAAGGTCAAAAAATCGGCCAAACTGCTTAATTTGTATATCGTGGCAGCGGCAAGTGGAAAATTCTTTCACAAATTCCGCGTGCAGTTTTTTGGCCAAAAGAAGCGCCTTGAGCTGCTTGCCCATCCTGTGCAAATCTTCTTTTTTTCTACCGAAAAAATAACTGATGGCCATTGTCCCGCCGGAGAGAGCGCCGCAGTGGCCGTCACCGGAAAGCCCCACACCGTCGGCCAGTCCCGTGGCAGCCCTGATGACATTTTCATCATTAACGCCCATTACTTCCAATATCGCGGCCAATGAACACTGCGCGCAGTTACCCCCCGTTAGTTCACTCTCTTTCGCCTTAGCGAAAACTTCCTGAAGCATTTTTTCTTTATCCATGTTTTGATTCCTCTCGTTATTTTTTTTGCGTCCGCGCCATAATTTCGGCAATCCCCAGAACTTCCAGCTTATCCTCCAGATTTTCCATCTTCACCGCGTCGGTGAGCATTTTGGCACAGATCGGGCAGGCGACAGCGATAATATTCGCGCCTGTTTGCAGCGCCTCCCGCACGCGCACACGCCCGGCGCTGTCTTCGCCCGTGCCCAGAATATCCGTGAAGAAGTTCCCGCCTCCCCCGCCGCAGCAAAAAGCATTCAGACCGTGGCGGCGCATTTCGATTAGCTCCACACAGGGTATGGCGTTCAGAATTTCGCGCGGCGGCTTGTATATCTGGTTGTGCCGTCCCAGGTAACAGGGATCGTGATAAGTGATTTTTGCCGGATACTTTTTGAATTTTATTTTTTTCTTTTTCACCAAAGAAGCGAAAATCTCGGTGTAATGAAAAACCTGAAACCTGGCGCCCAGTTTCGGATAATCATTTCTAAAGGCATTAAGCGCGTGCGGATCGAGCGTGATTATTTTTTTGACGCCCTTTGTTTTAAATTTTTCAATATTGGCCTGGGCGAGCTCATTAAACAAACCCATTTCTCCCAGGATTCTCACTTCGTTGCCATCGCAGGTTTCTTCCTCGCCCAGAACTCCCGCGGAAACGCCCGCTTTATCCAACATGCTTGCCACGCTTTTGGCCATTTTTTGTCCGACTTCGTCGTAGGAGCCGACACATCCCGCGTAAAAGAGATATTCCTGAGCGGAATATTTTTGCAGTCCCGTGCCTGACGTCCAATCTCCTCTACGGGCCTGCGGCAGTTTATAGGGATTCCCGCTCGTCATGATAGCTTTGAAGTAATCACGCACGGCGGGAGGAACAAGTCCATCATTGACCAATTCCACTTTTGTTTCCTGAAACACATCCGGCAGAAAATCACGGAATTTCTCAAACACGCACTGGTTTTTGCAGTTATCGCACGCCACGCAGGAATACATGATTTCCGAAAAGCGCGGGCTGGTTTCGATTTCGCCTGAAAGCCAGGCGCGAATCAACCACATTCTACCGCCCGGCGCGAATGTGTCCCAGCCGAAAGCCTTATAGGAAGGACAGTTGAAGTCACTGTAGTCCACGGGAAATTTGCAATACCCGCAGCGAAAGCATCTGTGGACGATATCTCCATGTTCCAAGTTTCGTAAGTAGGCCATTAGATCACCTCCCAGTTGCCGGGATTCATGATGCCCTGTGGATCAAGATTCCGCTTTATCATCTGCATAAGCTTGAGCGTCGCGGGGTGTATCTTTTTCATCGTCATCTGCTGTTCCATAAAGTTAGGCTTCCAGGGAACGGCGCCCATCTCGAGAGCGAAGGCGGTGGCTTCATCAAGAGCTTCTTTTACCCGCTTCATCATTGCCGGATTATTGCGGTTAAAGGCGAATGAAATGCTGAACATCATGCAGTGACCGCCGCAGATGAGACGCGCGGAGCTGGCGTAAAGAACATCATATTTTTTGGCGAGTTCAATTACCTTAGCCGCGTATTGCGGAAAATGCTCGATAATCGTTATCGGCCCGGAGTATTCAAAGCCGCCGCCCTTGGGCACGTCGGCAAAGTTGGCGATGCCGCGCTGGGGCATTTCCAGAAGCATGTCCTTGGTATACTGGACGTTCATGAAGCCGCCGTCTTTGGAATCAATGAATTCCTGCAGCGCATCCCAGATCATTCTTCTTTTGAATTCAATTTCCTCTTCCGCGTCACCCGTGAAATAAATGGTGATATGGAAATTGCCCTTAAAGATAAGCGGCTTGGGCTGGAACCAGGCGTTGACGTCTTCGAGTATTTCCAGGTGTGTAAGTTTGTAAAATATTTCCGGAACAAGTTCCGCTTTATCAGTGACAAACATTTCCACTTCGCGGATTTTTTTGTTGGGAAATAGTTTCAGCCCCAGCTTGGTAATGATTCCGGTGGTGCCCAGCCACCCCAAGAACAAACCGGAAAGATCGGGCAGCGTCGGTCCCTTGGAAAACCAGTAAGGGCCCAAAGATGGAGAACCGATCAGGCAAATTTCGCCCGTGGGCAAAACAATTTCCATTCCGGTGACCATATCGGAATTAAAACCGTATTGATTGGTTAAGCGCCCCTGCCCGTGCAGGGCGACATTGGCGGCAATGGTTGTTGTGGAAGGCGCGTCGGGAATACTGTGGCGCAGGTGCGGATAATTTTCCTGCAGATAAGCTTTGAGCACGCCCTGCGACGTGCCTCCCTCCACTACGGCGTAGCGTGCTTTCTCGTTCACTTCCAGAATTTTGTTCATCCGCTTCATATCCAGGACAATCCCGCCTTTGAGCGGAATGACCAGGCCCGTCAGCGCCATGCCATTGCCCATGGGCACAACGGGAATCTTTTCGCGGTTGGCCAGCTGAACAATTTTTTGCACCTGTTCGGTAGTTTTCGGCGCGACCACGTAATCGGGCTTGTGCGGCTCCAAAACGCCAGGGTCGCGCGAATAAAACCAAAGTTCTTCGGCGGCATTCGATACGCCTCTTTCTCCGACAATATCGATAAGGGATTGCATCACGTCGTTCATCAGGCCACCTCCCTTTCTTTTTCGCCAATCGCCATTTTACACAAATCGATGATGTGAACCGGTTTTAATCCTCTTTTGCTGACTTTTTCCGCAAGCGCCATCTGGCAGGCCGGACAGTTAAACATGCAGTACTCAGCGCCGGTTTGCAGCATATCGTCGATATTTCTCTTTTGCACGTCATCCGCCAGTTTATAGCCGGAAACAGAGCGGATGACTTCGCCGCAGCAAAGACAGTTTTCATCCTGATAAACTCTTTTGGGCATTTTCACGCCGATGAGCTTCAGTATTTTTTTGACCAGCGGCAGCTTATCGGGAATAAGGCGGTTGGAGCAGGGGCGCTGATAAGCGACAGTGATATTGAGCGGCTTGATTTTGCTTTTCAGCTCTTTCATTCTTTCCAACAGATAATCCATATAATAAACCGGTTTGAACGGCACTTCCATGCCGTAGGCGGAAGCAATCGAAGTGAAAGTGCCGTAGCATTCATCATGCAGACAGATAACTTCCTTGACGCCCAGCCGCCGGAAATTTTCGATAACCACGGGCAGGCGTTCTTTGATAACCGACATTTTCGCGAAGTGCGTGTGCACCGCGGGGCACATGAATTCCGCGCCGAAAACGCCCGCGGCGGCGACATCCTTGAAAATTTCTCCCGTGCCCAAAACTCCCAGTTCGGGAATGTAACAGCAGGAAAGCGCCTTGTCTTTGATATCGCCCACCAGGAATTTCCCCTGCATCTCGGTCATGTTAATCCACTGATTGGTGATGGGACGCGCCGCGGTGAACATGCCTTTTTCCTCACGTCTTTCAGAGATAAGATAAAAAGGATGATTGCCCCGTTTGCAATATTCCTCGCAGGCGTAACAGGTAGCGCATTCGTGCAGAACGCGGGAATCCTTGCCGCGGATAATTTTCATCATCTCCGCGTGCGCTTCCTTGTGCCCGCTGAAGGTCATGTACTGGCATTTCAAAAGACAATCGCTGGAAGGACATGTCGCGCAGACCTTATCGTTGAATTTCAGTTTATACATAGGAAACCTCCGTGTTCCTTATAATCTTCAATTTGTGCCCGACTGAATTCCGAAAATCAACTTTTGATTATTCCTTCATGCTCTCGATAATAACTTCCGCCGCAATCCCTGCGCCTATGCCCGGCGCCACCGTACAGTTTGTCCGGGCGCTGCTGGAATTGAATGCTTTCATATTTTCCATGCTGGCCATTGGGTCGAAATATTTCCCCAGCAATTTTTTTTGAATGTCCGGACAATATAAACTGCCGAAAACCGCTGTAAATTTTTTGATGAAAATCCTTGAGTATATGTAAGCCCGGGCAGCGTCATTATTTGTTACATCCTTATGGGAAAAAAATAATCCCAGCATCATCAACCCCCCAGCAACCGGCCCGCATATCCCGCCGGACATGGCAATGCCGGGAAACGGGGCCAGGCCTCTAATGATTTCCATATTGCCCAAACCGAATTCTTCAAACAAAGACGTCGCGGAACCTTTAGCGCAATTTCCGGTCAGATAGCAGTATTCTTCCGCCCGGCGTTGAACGCGTTCAATAATCTTGTCCTTTTCGCGCAGTAAATTTTGCCGATCTAAAGTTTTTTGCGGGATTCCATTGCGGACAAGATTGCCAAAACGCGCCTTGATTTGAGCAGCATCCCATTCGCGCCCGGCAATTTCTTTGAGTCGTTTACTTATGTCGAAACTATATGGCATGCGTACAACTTATGCTTTTTTCAACGACCAGAAAGGGCCGGTTTTGCCGATTTCCTGCATCGTAGTTATCCACTCGATGGTGTATTCGCGCATGCGAGAAAAATAATCCGGCTCCAGCCTGCGCCTAAACATCTGTCCCGAAAATAATTTGAGCAAATCCGGCAGGGCAAATATCCCTTCTTCCGTTCCCGTTTTAAACTGCGCCCAGTTACGAAGATGTTCTTCCGACCGGAAGAATGTCATTGTTGATCAGGCGTAACTTATGTTTTCCATCCACCGCGCAAAAGGCACGGCGACATAGCCGATTATTTCTGATGGTGAAGCCTTTAAAATCCCCCCGTCTTTAACTTCCAGGTGAATTGGCTTGCCGCAATCGAGACACGGCGTGTCGATATTCACTGTTTTACCCGGGAAAAGCCAGCAGACCGCCAGCGATTCAAAAGCTCACTGGCCGAACCATTTTTGCCGGCCCTCGATGGTGATGCGAAATTGCGTGGGCTGATTATTGAACGGAGCAAAAGACGCGATAAAATCCGTGCCGGGCGCGAGCCAGCCGGGAACTCTTTTGGCGATAAGCTCGTGCAGCGTCTTTCTTCCCTCTTCCATGGAAACGCCCAGCTCTTTGGCTATTTCCGTGTAGTGGGGGGCTTGGCCGGTTTCAACCATGCGCCTGGTTATAAAATGATAAGTCTTGTCCAATGCCGTGGGAAAATTCATGGCGCTACCTCCTCTTGATCTCTGCCAGAAAGGACAGCGACCGAAGTATTCTGTTTATAGAAAAACGCTCCCGGCATGTCAAGGCAATAAAACTTCGCGTGGAAAATAGCGCGTGATATTAATGATATCGGAAGAAAAAAGCTGAAAGTATCGTCACCTCGCGCGAAAATAAGTTTTTAAAAAATATTTGACAAAATACAGGCAAAATTGTTTTATTATAATACATTGAAATCTTTGAAATACTTTTTCTTGTTTTATTCTGGGTTGAATCCGGAAACAAGACCGGATGGTGGCTTTATCCGGCATTACAAGTGTTAAGAAATTTTAAATTTTTCAGCATTTTGGTTGGGTGTGTTATGCGGATTGATCATCAAAATGCCCGGTCAAAAATAAGCAAAAGCTTCCTGCTTTTGATTATTCTCTTCTTGTTCTCAATACTCGCTTCCTGTGCGATAAAGGAGATGATCATTGAAACGCCTGCTTCTCCGGAAGGAATATGGACTTATCCGGGCGGCAGCGCGGAGCCGATGTCGATGGCTTTCTATCCCGGTGGCAAACTGGTTTTTGTGGGCGGTTTTAAGAAATTCAATCCGGCCACGTGGCACTACGACCCCAAAACGCAAAAATTGCAAATCAAGGTTTCCAACTACGAAAAATACGAAACTGACTGTAGCGGTTATGATGACGCAACCTATGCCTGTCTTTTCTACAACAGCAAAACCGACGTCTTTGAATGCAAATGGACACCCAAAACAAAAAGCCTCAGCTTTTTGGGATGGAATTTTTTGCGGAAGTGAACATATTCAAAACATAAATTATTAAATAAAAAAACGGCTAATCAAAATAATCTCCTTAGCTTTATCTTTCAGAGATATGGTATAATGTATGAGAATCAATATCAGGAGGCTGGAATGCGTATAACAAAAATTATTCTCGTCGTTTTAATGTTTTCAGCTTTATTGGCCTGCGCCTCGGCGGAGGTGAAGTCAACAACTTCTTCAACAGGCGCTACGGCAGCTGATTTCACGCTGCCTGATCAGGACGGAAAATTATGGACGCTTGGCGAAGTTCTGAAAAAGCATAGGGCTGTAGTACTCGCTTTTTATCCCAAAGATGATACTGGCCTCTGAATTAAACAATTTGTTGAGTTTCAACAAAACATCAAGAAATACGAAGAGCGCAATGTCAAAATTCTGGGCTTGAGCCGTGATTCCTCCGAATCGCACCGCAATTTTATTGCCAAACATAAACTCAATGAAATGACGCTTTTGGTGGATGAAAAAGGCAAAATCGCCAAACTTTACGACGCCGACCACTGGCTTTTGCCGCTTTCCAAACGCGTTTACATCATTATTGATAAAAAAATGAACATTATTTATAGAAAGGACATGGGCTTTGGCCTGCTGGAAAACCAGACAGAAACGCTGCTGGGAGAAATTGATCACAATAAAATAGAATAAGACCAAACCGGGACTTCCCACGGGGTGGAAGAAAATATTTTTGCAGGAATAAAATGAAATCAGAACAAAACCGCATCGTCTATCTTGATAATCTCAGAAACGTCCTTGTCTATAACGTGGTTGTTTATCACGCCATGCTGGCTTTTGCCTATCCCATACTCTTCTGGTGGGCAACAGTAGATAAAGAAGACTCGGCCAGAATTTTTGAAACAGCCGTACGGGCGATGTACATCTACATGATGCCCTGCATGATCTTTATTGCCGCGCTGTTTATTCTCCCTTCTCTCAAAAAAGCGGGGAGTATCCAATATATCAAAAAAAGATTTTTACGGCTTTACGTGCCGGTAATTGTTTTTGTATTTTGTATGGGTGATGTTTTCCCGTACCTCATGTCCAAAAGAATAGGCAATTTAAACCTCACCTATCAGGATACATTCATCAGTTTCTGGCGCTCATTTATAGACATCCCGCTGATATTCATGACCAATCCGGACATAATGATCAATCAGATACACTTTGATTTTTACCACACCTGGTTTTTAACTTTGCTCTTTTTTGTGACAATTATCGTTGTCTTATTAAATTTGCTGTTCAGAAAGAAACCCGTCAAACCGGTCGCGCCGGAAAGCCGAAAGAAAGTCATCACCAAAACAATCCTTTTTGCCCTGACGTTGAGCGTTGTTTACGTGGCTGTCTCCTGTCTTTACTTGCTCAACGGTATTCTTCTTAACGGATGGACAATGCTGGGCAAGGCGGTGTTTTTTGAAAACATTCAGATATGGATGCTCATCCCATTATTTGCCTTCGGATTATACGTCTATAAAAAAGATTGGCATACCTTAAGCGACATCGGTAGCTGGAAAATGTGGGGGGCGCTCACCGTTTTCTTCTTTGGCTTATACATAATTTTGGTGCATTTTATTTATTTGCCCGGCGTTGAAGAAATGTACAAAGCCGTGGAAAGCAATACCTTGTCGGGAAAAAAGATGGAAATGCCCGCATTGAATGCTTCATTATTGATTGTGGCAATGCTCATCTGGTTTTTGTCGCCTTTGAGCAGCGTTTTTATTCTGATGTTTTTACTCGCTTTTGCCAAAAAATTTTTCAACCGTCCCAATCTCGTAACAGATTTTTGTTCCAGGCATTCCATAAATGTGTATATTCTGCATTATATCCCCATTCTTCTTTTTCAACACGCCCTGCTCGATGTGCCTATCGCGCCTTTTTTTAAAATAATCCTGATGGTGATAATCATCATCCCCGCCTGCCTGTGGTTGAGTCATCGCCTGGTTTTCCCTTATCCTAAAACGGCCATACTATTTTTTGTCGCGCTGAAATTGGCGGCCCTAGCCATGGGGTTTGAATTTTATTATTGGGCAATACTTGCTATTATTTTTATTTCCTTTGCCGCCGCTCTTTACGAATTCGCAAAATTCATGATTAACCGAAGTGGCAGCAAAGATACCGCATGACATCAAAAAATATCAACCGCATTTTTTGATGCATCATAGAGCGATGCCTGGCCAGTGAGCAAACAGCCCAGCTTAATCTTAAAATGAAATTTACACCTTTTGTGTTTTGGGCAAAGGCGCCATGATAACGCGGTTGCGGCCGGTGCGTTTTGCTTCGTACAGCGCTTTATCCGCCGCTTCCATAAGACGTTCTTTATCTTTAGTAGATTTTGGAAACCATCCGGCAACACCAATACTTACCCGCAAATTAATGCGCTGTCTCCGATGCGTAAAAACAATTTTTTCTACCGCTTCACGGACGCGTTCAGCAACAATAAACGCGCTGTCGATCGAGGTTGAAGGCAAAACAATGGCAAATTCCTCGCCACCGATACGGGCAATTAAATCGCCGGATCTCGTTAACTTCTGCCGCAACGTTTCTGCTATCAGACAGAGGCATTCGTCGCCGACCAGATGACCATATGCGTCGTTAATATTTTTAAAATGATCTATATCCGCCATTAACACAGACACAGCCTGCCCCGTGTTTACGGCGCGCTTGATTTCGTTTTCCATAACTTCATTAAAATACCGGCGGTTGTAAAGCTTGGTTAAAGGATCGGTAATGCTCAAGAGGGAGAGTTCCTTATTGGCTTCTTCCAAATTATTCATGACGCGCTCAAGTTCTTTGGTTCGCTCGACAACCTGTTTTTGCAGATCTTCAGTTGTCTGACGTTGCAGGTGTAATAATTCCTCCTGCAGTTGCAATTTTTCTTTGTTTTGCTGCGCTATTTTTTTACTTAATTCCAAAGATTCTATCTGAGCCGCTTCTCTTGCCGTGCGCTCTCTTCTGATACGATCGGCCAGCGCCCAAGAAAGAAGAATGAATTGCAGCACAAAGCCGATCATTTGTCCGTACGCGGTGAAAAAATTTTGTTCAACAATACCCATAAGTCCCAACATAAGAATAAATGTTCCCGCATTCAGGAAGAAAATCGCAATCGTATAATACTTGGCCTGAACATTCCCCTTAACCCACAAATAAATGCAAGTGACTGTCCCCGCAATCGGGCTTAAAAGCGCCATTAGCTGCAACGAGCTTAAAAACGGCTTGTTAAAAATAAAAAAAGGCAAAACAGTTGCCGCAATCCAAAAAGCAAGAAAAATATTATTTAATGCGAGAACCCAGCCGCCGTATTGGCGAAGAGACAAAAAGACGCGGATAAAAATTGTCGCGGTCAAAAAACTCAGCGAAGCAAACAGCAAGTAACCATATTGCTTCAGCCACAGGGAATTGCCCCAAAAATAATATCCGCCCAGACCGGTGCCGGCCAGCTCGTATAGCACAACAGCGAAAATGTAGGCGGAATAAAATAAGTAGTTTTTGTCCCTGGTAAAAATATAGAGAAATAGATTATAAAAAAACATTATGGTTAAAATGCCGAGGAAAAATCCCAGCCACAAATTTCTTTGCTGATCATAAGCGCGAAAGGCTACTTCCTGCCATATTTCCAGCGTTAAAAACATACCCGCAATCGATTCTACGCGTATATAAACGGTATGGCGCTCCGCGGCGGAAAGGCAGAAAGGAATCAATAACACGTGGTGTTTGGCCGCGCGTTCATCCGGACGGAGCAAATTACCCGCCTGCCCCCCTAATAACCAGCGGCCTGTTTTCTGATTATAAAAATGAACATCCACGCGGTCGAGAAGATTCTGCCCTATTTCCATTATCCAATGTTGACTACCTGAGACTTTACTTTCGATATCAAACCTGATCCAAACCGGAGGGTGAAAGTCGCCGAAACCAAAACTTTTTTTGCTCATGGGCAGCCAACGAGATTTCATATCCGCGCCGGCTGCCTGAAAATGACTCATGGGAACATCTTCAATAAGATATTCGATTTTGTCTATGGCTTGATAAGGTTTGTCATCGGCAAGATAAAAGACCGGTTTTTCTGCTTTGGCAATCGAAGGACACAGAAAAATGACAATTATCAAAAATAAAATAAGGAAATTATGATTTTTTACGAGGCGATGATTGTGAACTTTTTGTGTGCTACTTTTAAAAAGGGGCATAACATGTGCTCCTTTTAGTCATGCACGACAAGGGCTCTAATAAAATTTTTTATCTTTTGTTTATGGCAACTTTACGCCGCTAAAGCCGCTAAAATATTTCTTTGGGTATTAAGAGAATATATCGAAAAGAAAATTTACGTCAAGCAAATATTTTAATATATTTAAGAAGAACAAAAACGACACAAGCGAACTTACGCCTCTATTTCATAAGCGTGATAATCTTCTTTGGTAAAAAATCTTTTTTTTCCGACAACGGGAAAAAATTAAAAACGGTAAACAGTTTTTAACTGGAGAAAATGCCCTTTGGTCGAGTTCTCCGCGTACACATCATAAAGATAAGTAAGCGTCACGCCGAGCCACGAAAAGCGGTAATAAAAATCCGCGCCGACGGATAGTTTCTCCCGGGCGCTGCCGCTGACCGTTGAGCCGCCCTGTTCCTTGTTTTTGCTGATCATCCAGTTGACTGAAGGGCCCAACTTAAATTTATCAGTAACATTATAACCCAAAAGGCCCTGCAGATGCAGCTCGTCTCCCGGCAGAGTATCGGTGGCGTTGTTTTCCAACCGGAAATAATATTTTACCGCGGCGTCGACGCTGAACTTGCCTATGGTTTTATGAATAAATACCATCGGCGCGATATCATACTGGTTGGAGCCGATGTTGGCGGCTTTTGCCGCTCTGTATTCTCCGGTGGGAAATTTCATAAAAAGCATCGGCAAAATATCCACCTTTTTTATCGGCAGAAAGTAGCCGGCGCCGACGCTGATATCACCCAAGCCGAAAGATTCCTGATCCAGCGAACTGATCTTTGTGTAGCCGAAAGGAACAACAACGGTCGCCACAAAATCAGGCGAATAGTAGCACAGGCGCAGTATTTCCTGCGCGCTGAAAAGGCCAAAGTCTTTACTGAGTGATTTGCCGCTTTTGTCGGTCGTCTCATCGGCAAAATAGGCGTAGGTGTAAGTAAGGAAATAAAGGCCCTGCCGGGCGCGGGAGCCATCGTAAAAATTCACGGCAAAGGCAAGCCGGGGAAGCAAAACAAAGAGAAACAAAACAATAGATAAACGAAACCACCTGCGCAACAGCGTCGACATTTTTCCCCCTTTGAAAATTTTATTTGTGCCACGCTCATACATTACTTTTTGACAGATGCAAAGAAAAAAATTTTTGTGACCGCGATAAAACATTATTTTTGATATACGTTGTTTTAACGCGTGATTGGCATTATTTTCACCCCATGGCAAACGCCCGCGCACAGCATAAACGAATTTCATAAAAAATAATCTTCCCGAGATAGTCCGGTATAAAAAATAATTTGTTTTCGCCGGAAAAATTCGGAAATCCGTTTCGCATCACAATTTCTTTAATCCGGCATGCAATAAAGCAACCTGAAAAATTTCTTGTTTTTTAAAAACAATCCATCATAATGCTGAAAATTAATTGTGCGTCAAACAAGTGTTTTCATATTAAGGAGCAGAAAATGAGAAGCGGTAATTTGGAAAAGTTATGGAAGACGGAAGATTGGTGGTCTGTTTGGCTTGGCCTGGGCATTGTCATAACGGCGATTGTTGCCCTGTGGATGGGCGTTTCCATCAAGGGATGGGCGGTTCTTCCCGGCAAGTTTACCGATTTCGGCCAGGTATGGGCGGATCTGGCAAAAAATTTCCGCGGCTATCTCACCATCTTCTTTGTTTTAGGCGTGATATTCAGCATCTCCATGAAAATCATGGGGCACAAATTAAAGGAATTCATCCCCGGATTCATCATTCTTTTCATCGGTTCTTTAATTATTTTTTACCTCGCCAGCTGGAAGCTGATGGAAGATTTCAACTTGGAGGCGCCTCTGCTGGCCTTGATCATCGGACTTTTTATTTCCAACATTTTTAAAATTCCTGAATGGCTGAAGGTTTCTCTGCGTACAGAGTATTACATCAAAACCGGAATTGTTCTTTTAGGCGCGACACTGCCCTTCACTCTGATTATCAAAGCCGGCCCCATCGCCATGATTCAGGCCACAATTGTTTCCGTGGTTACCTGGCTGACTATCTATCTAGCGGCAACAAGGATTTTCAAGCTCGAGCCGCAGTTTGGGGCGGTGTTGGGCGCGGGCGGAGCCGTCTGCGGCGTTTCCGCCTCCATTGCCGTAGGCGGGGCGGTAAAAGCCAAAAATGAACACATCTCGATTTCCATCGCCGTAGTCACCATCTGGGCAATCATTATGATCTTCGCGCTTACCTTTGTCCTGAAACAACTGGTCCCGGACATAATCGCTCCGGGCGTTGCCGGCGCGATTATCGGCACTTCTGAATTCGCCGATGCCGCCGGTTTCGCCGTGGCCGCCGAGCTGGCTACCCGCTTTGGAGAATCTCCTATTCACACTTTCACGCTGATGAAAGTCATTGGCCGCGATATCTGGATAGGAATTTGGTGCCTTATCCTGGCTTTTGTTTCCGTCATGTTTTGGGAAAAGGACAAAGAAGGGAAAGAAAGCGCCGTCGGCGCCTCGATCATCTGGGAGCGTTTTCCCAAATTTGTCCTCGGCTTTCTGGCGGCTTCCATAATCGTCAGCATAACCGGCACTATGGCGCCGCCTGATTACACGGGAAAAGCCAAGT
Source organism: Syntrophaceae bacterium UBA7520 (assembly GCA_002478265.1). GTDB lineage: Bacteria > Desulfobacterota > Syntrophia > Syntrophales > Smithellaceae > UBA4810. Next base: position 71,540 of record DLNC01000024.1, on the reverse strand, counting down.
GGGAAGGAAAATATAAGGGCAAGGAATATAAAGCTGATTTTTCCGGCTTCCAGATGCCGTCTCAATTTGCCGATCGGCTGACTATCGATGACGAGAAAAAAACTCTGGCTATTAAAGGCCCGGTTTCCGTTGATGACCTAAAAATCTTGGCAGGTAAAATAACCAACACAGATCAAATTATGGCCCTGAGCCAGCTTGCCGCCAGTTCAAGCTGGTTTGATAGCGTCCTTAATCCGGAAGTTATTTCTCCGATAAAAAAACTGCGCTCGTGGGCATTTGTTCTTTGCTTCCTCTGCATCGGTCTTTCCACTCGTTTTTCTGAAATGCTCATCTTCGGCATGAAACCGTTCTGGGCTTTCACCTGCGGAGTTATTGTGAATGTTCCTCTGGGAGTGGTTTTATCCACCTTTGTGTTTGTCGATTACTGGATAAAAATATGAGACGTTTGCGCCTGAAGGGAGACGCGCTGTTCAAAAAAGACGCTTGTATCTAACTGCTCCCGGCCAGGGAAAAAACAATTCTATTTCGCCTGAACACTTTCCCGTCAGGTGCATCAGGCATTTTTCTACTTGCGGCTTCATCTTATATTTAACGCCGAGACTCTCGAGCCAACATTCGATACGGTACATGACCCCACATTCATACTGGTCAATCGCGCCCAGGCGTTTGATTCCCTTATAGGCAAAGCATCGACCCGGCGCGAACTCCCAGGACATGATATTTTCCCGGGGAAAAAAAACTGTTCCGTTCATAAAATCCGGTATGAACAATTTCTGAGCGATGGCAAAATAATCCTTCAGCTCCTGAAAACTTTCCACTTTATCTTTCGTGAGTCCTATTGCTTTTTTTGTGCGGCCGACTTCGAACGGCGCCAATCCTTTTATCGCCGCTTTGTTCAATTTATTAGCCTGTTCGATTCCAAAATTGCTGAGACAGACAAAAAACCACATGCCGTCATGCGTCATCCAGCAGCTGTTTTCCAGTTCAATAATTTCTTCTTTGGAGATATCGGCTAAGGATTTCATCAAATTATTTCGCCCGATGTTCTTTTGTTTCTATGAATAATTTACCAAATCATAGAAAGTTAGCATTATCAATGTCAAGGAAATAAATAATTTTTTATTTTATATTATTTCTGCTGTTTATCATTGACGTTGGATAAAAATTATGCGATAAATTTTGTGTTTTATGCATTGCGTCAATTCAAAATCACGGAGTCAAAATGAAAATTAAAAACATCCGGGTGATTTTAATAATCGCCATATTTATAGTCGCGTTTCTGGCAATGACAGACTTGTCATTTTCCAAATCACCAAATTCGTCCGGCACAATTTCCAAAAAACCGGAAATTCGCTCCGCCGCAGCGTTGGTAGCGGATCAGGAAACAGGCGAACTTCTTATTCAGAAAAAAGCCAGTGCGATACTGCCCATCGCTTCCATCACCAAACTGATGACGGCGATGGTCGTGCTTGATTCGGGCGTCGATCTCGATGAATACATTACTATTGAAAAAGAAGACTTGCTCGGTCTGAAAAAACGCATCCGTGTCCTTATGCCCGCGGGCACCCAGATAACGCGTAGAGACGCGCTTTTGCTTTCTTTGATGTCGTCGGATAACCGCTGCGCCCGCGCGCTGGGCAGAACTTATCCCGGCGGTATGGATTTTTTTGTCAGCGATATGAATTATAAAGCGCGGGAGTTGGGCCTTACCGAAACTTATTTTGAAGAGCCAACCGGGCTATCCAGCCGCAATGTTTCTTCCGCGCGCGACTTGGCGCTGTTGGTGGATGCCGCGTATAAATATGACCTGATTCGGGAATTTAGCACTTGTAAAAATGCAACCATAGACACCGGCCGGCGCAACGTAACTTTTCATAATACCAACCGCCTGGTGCAAAACCCCGGGTGGCAGATAGGGCTTTCCAAGACCGGCTATATTGGCGCTTCCGGCCGCTGCCTGGTGATGCAGGCGGAAGTCGCACAGCGCTCTCTGATTATTATTCTGCTTGATTCCTACGGCAAGCTCACCCGCATCGGCGATGCGAACCGTATCAGACAATGGCTGGAGCAATTGGCTATCTAGAATTATCCCCGATATTTTATTTCATTTACGCAGACCAGTAGACGAACAAACATACCGCCTTTGCTTCATCGCAAAAAAAACGATATTTCAGCGCGTAACTGGGGCCTGCGGATCCCGCATCCATTCCTGCATACCGCCATCATAGAGCCTGACATTGGTATATCCTAATATCTGCGTCAAAAGATAAGACCAGATCGGACAGCACTGACCGGTGTCGCAGTAAGTAACGATGGCAACGGAACGATCTTTTCCCACAGCCGGTTCGGCGATGGCGGCTAGTTCCTCTTTAGCCTTGAAGGTTTTATCTTTATTGAAAGCGCAGGAGGTGGGCAGATTGAAGGCGCCGGGAATATGCCCCATTTTAGGGATGCAGTCGAGTTTTTTTTGTCCGGAAAAATACTCAGGTTCGCGGACATCCAGCAAAACCAGCTTGCCCAGACCATCCTTGACATACTTTGCATCGGCAAACTTATCCCCCACATATTTTCCCTGAAATTTTTTCGGCTTTCGGCGTTCGATCTTTTGAGAAAGGGGTTTCTTTTCCGCGATCCACTTGTTGATGCCGCCGTCTAGTAGCGCGACGTTTATGATGCCCGCATACTGAAGGGTACAGGCGACGCGCGCGCTCTGGTAACTGAGCCTTGGCGTGTCCATGCAGCCAACGACAACCACCCAGTTGTCAAAATCAATCCCGAAATACCCGATGGTGTCGTCCAGATCATCTTTTTCGGGCAGGGATGAATACAATCCGTCTTTCATATAGGCCCAAGACCCGTAAAAGGCGTTTATGGCGCCGGGGATATGACCTTCGCGGTATTCTTCCACCCGTCGCACATCCAGGATTACCAGCTTAGGATTTTTCATATGCTCCATAAGCCAGTCAGTGGAAACAATCGGCGCCATCTCCCTTGCCCAGCCAGGACAGGGCAGCAAAAAGAATATAGCCAGAAGCGGAAGGATTTTTTGCAAAGTGATTTTTTTCATACTCCCTCCTGTTTATCAGAAATAAACTTAGTCCTTTTCCAAGTAAACCTCTTATACTTTTTTAGTAATTATACCACATCCTAAATAAAATATCTGGCCTACAAATAAACTATTTGTGGCGATCTGGCGCCATACTCTCCGGCATCTGGACAGCAATAACCTCACCTTTGGCGCATACTTTTCCCCCGGCAATAAGCTGCGATTCCACAACCACCCGGCGCCCTTTGACTTCCTTAACCTTTCCCCGCACTTCGAGCGGACCATCAATGGGAGTCGGCAAAAGATAATCCACATGCAAAGACGCGGTAACAAAACGCAAGGGGGGCAGCGTGTCCATCGCGCGGTTTTCCGCCTTATACTTTGCCGCTGCGGCCGTGCCAGTGGAATGGCAATCAATCAGCGAAGCAATCAGTCCACCATAAACGATACCGGGGATGGCGGTATGGTGGGGTCTGGGGGTATAGACACAGACAGATTCCTCTCCATCCCAATAGCTCTTTATTTGCAAGCCATGCTGATTAAGCGTACCACATCCATAGCAATGGCTTAAATCATCCGGATAGTATTCCTGAAATGCTTTTTGCTCCATAAAATCTCCTTTGCTAAAAATATTTTTATGACCTCAGACAAAAGTAAGTTTTGTCCCCGCCATATTCAAAATGAATTTATCCGGCATCTGCTTTTCCATTGCCATAATAGCTTTGCGCCCGGTGCAATGCATGGGGATTACATAATCCGGCTTCAGCTTTTTCATCTCTTCTGATGTCCTGTCGATAATCCCTTCAAATAGCGGCCCGGAAAGATGAAAACCGCCCATCACAACGTGTATTTTATCAATACCAGTTAGCTCAATCGCATGCTTTACAGTATTAATAATACCCGCGTGCGCACAGCCGGATACGATCACCAGTCCCTTATCTTTAAGATTCATGACAACGGATGTGTCGTCCTCGATGGCGTCCCACATCTCCTTGCCATCTTTCTGCCAGTGGGCGACAGGAAATCCTTTTTCAAAATCCGTTACACGCGGGATTTCTCCCAAAAAAAGAATCGTGTCATCAAGAATATAGTAGGGCCCGTCACTTTCGATTACGGAGAAACCGGCATTTTCAATCATCTGATGTGTCAGTTTCGGAAAATTTATTTTCAACTCTTCGGAATATTTTATATAGCGCGGGGATTTAAAAGCGGATGGATGCACAATAAAAGAAATACCCTTTCTTCCGATCATGGCGCCAAGCTTAGGAATTCCTCCTGTATGATCGCTGTGCCCATGCGAAAGAGCCGCCGCCTCAACCGCGGACATGTTGATACCCAGCGTTTTGGCATTTTGCGCCGCACCGTCTTCGGAGAATCCAAAATCGAAAAGCAACGTGTGAATTTTTCCGCCGGTGGTTGTTTTAATCAGAGCGGAAAAACCATGTTCGGCCACAATCGAGGCACGTATTTCGCCAGCTTTGAGCGGCACCGCACGTGCTATAACCGCGCTGTTGTCCATAGCCGTCATTTCAATATAGTTATCCTGCAGGGTCAGAATTTCAATTTTGTCTACAGCATGCAGTTTTGCTGAAGCCATAATCATTCTCCTTTTAATGATCGCAAAGATTTTCTCCGCTTTTCAACGTGCCGGCAAGATACTCACCAACAATGCGCTCCGGCGTGTCTGCCGGCGCGCCGACAATCACCGCAATTCCCTGCCGCGCAAACAACTGTTGCGCACGGCTACCCATACCTCCTGCGATAATCACTTTAGCGCCGCGCTCAGCCAACCACGGGGGCAACAATCCGGGCTGATGCTCAGGTGCGACGATGTCTTCGCGCTTGATAATTTTTTTTGCTTCCACATCCACGTCAACAATGGCAAAACTCGCGCAATGCCCAAAATGCTGAGCAAGCTTGCCTTCGGCTAATGGTATCGCGATTCTCATGTTATTACCCTCCTGATTTTATGAATTTAATTTTTTTGTTTTACTGGCTTCAGTGATCTGATCAATTATATCCTGCATAATTTTTACCGTCGGGTTTTTAGATTCATGGTAAATAAAAGCTTTCCCGGCATCACCGGAGTGGGAAACAGCCGGATCCATCGGTATCGCTCCGAGAAAAGGCACGTTCATGTCGGAAGCTATTTTGCGCCCGCCGCCTTCGGGCAGAATCTGGGTTATTTCGCCGCATTTGGGACAGGCAAAACCACTCATATTTTCAATAACTCCCAAGACCGGAACGTTAAGCCTGCGACAAAAGCTGACGGATTTGCGCACGTCCACCGCCGCTACTTTTTGGGGTGTGGTGACAATTACCGCGCCATCCAGCGACTGAATCAACTGACAAATTGACAGGGGTTCGTCGCCCGTGCCGGGCGGCACATCAACGATAAGATAATCCAGATCTCCCCACTGCACATCCGTCAGGAACTGTTTGATAACTCCCATTTTCATGGGACCGCGCCAGATTACCGCGTCATCCGGATTCTGCAGAAGAAAACCCAGCGACATCACTTTTAGACCGCCGAATTCGACGGGAAAAAGAGCGCTCGCATTTCCTTTGAGACTTTCCTTTTCCAAACCAAGCATGGTGGGCACGCTAGGGCCGTGAATATCAACATCGAGCAAACCAACGCGCAGACCGTTGAGCGCCAGTGCGGTGGCCAGGTTGACGGCAACAGTGCTTTTGCCCACTCCTCCCTTCCCGGAAAGAACAATAATTTTATGTTTGATGCGACACAGTGTGGCCTGTAGTTTTTGGCGATCCGCGTATTCTTCCTTACTTTCATCTTTATTTTGTTTTTTTGCCGTACAGGCGGTGTCGTTACATGTATCACACGTCTTTTTGTCTTCCATTGTCCCTTAAATCCCTTCCTTCATTTTTGCTTTTTCATGTAATCATCACAGGCGGCCTTGAGAGCATTTGCCGCTAAAAGAGCGCAGTGCTGAGATTCTTCAGGCAAGCCTTCTAATGCATCGAGAACATTTTTTTGGCTGATGGATTTTGCTTCACCAATCGTCTTTCCTGCCGCCAGGCAAGTAGTCATGCTGCCGCTGGCAATAGACGAACCGCAGCCGTCGGTGATAAAAGAAGCTTTTTTTATTTTTCCATCCTGCACCTCAAGCCAAAACTCCATGGTGTCGCCGCAGGGCCCGGTAATTCTGGCATGCCCGTTGAATTCTTTAAGTGGCCCCATGTTACGTGGGTCATTGGCGTGCTCTATTGCCGTCAGATGAAAATCTTTGAGATTTATTACTTCCATACCACTAATCTTCCTCCTGCAAATTAAGATTATCCCAGATTTTTATGATATCTTCGACGCTTGGCGCCTGAATTTCAACAACCGCCTTTTGCTGAATCTGCGCCCTGGTAACATTGCTATCGTAGCGAATACGCCCGGCAATCAGCGCGCCTGCTTCAATTGCCTTTCCCTCGATGCGCTCGGTCATTTCCGGATTTATATCCCATTTATTGACACAGACCGCTGCGGGAATTTGAAAATGTTTGGCCAGTGCCAAAACTCTTTCCAGGTCGTGTTCACCGGAAACTGTCGGTTCCGTAACTATCAAAACCTGTGACGCGCCCGTGACAGAGGCAATAACCGGACAGCCGATACCGGGCGGCCCGTCCACAATTACCAGATTATGATTTTTTTCTTCGGCAAGCCGGCGCGCCTCCCGGCGCACGGTGGAAACAAGCTTGCCGGAATTTTCCGCGGCCACCCCGAGGCGCGCGTGCACCATCGGGCCGCAACGCGTTTCAGACACAAACCATTTACCGCACAGACGTTCGGGAAAATCAATCGCTTTTTCCGGACAAAAATGCACACACACGCCGCACCCCTCACAGGAAACAGGGTCGATGGAAAATAAAATATTGCCGTTATCGCATTTTTTGGTACTGACTGCTTCAAACCGACATACGTCCTGACAAATCCGGCAGCCGATACAATCATCCTGTCGGATTACCGCTTCATGACCACTGGTGAACTCATGCTCTCCAAGAATTTGCGGCGCGAGTACCAGATGCAAGTCCGCCGCGTCCACATCGCAGTCGCAGATTACCGAATGTTTTGCCAATACAGCGAATGATGCAGCCACGCTGGTCTTGCCTGTACCACCTTTACCACTTATAACCACGAGATCTTTCATATTTGCCCACCAGCAGTTTTATAAAATAAATCGTGATCGGCGCGCACTGTTGTCACAAGACCTTCTTCAACCAGATGCTGAATCTTCTTAGTCGCTTCATGCGGATGCAGGGCAAGACCGGCGCAAATGCCGGAGATAGTGCTGGGTCTGCGTACCAAAAGATTTATTATATCCGCATCTGTCGCGTCGCGTAATGATTTATCCGATGTTTTGTTTTTCTCAGCCGCGCCGATAATTTCCACCACACCCGAAAATAGAGTAGCCAGTTTTTCCATCTGCTTTCTTTCCACGGCGCAGGCGAAATCTTCCGCCGCGGGCCGGTCCACCGTATTGATCTGCACCATATCCGCGCCGATTTTTTCGGCCCAGGCGGCGATCTTTTTTGTCTCGGGAATCATCCCGGTTACACCGGATATCAAAAACACTTCCAGCCACACCCGGCCGGAAAATTTTTTGGTAAAATCAATTATGCCGTTAACCATATGTTGAAAAGAAATGTCCTTGTGAGGACGGTTAACATACTGAAACATATCCTCATCGCCGGCGTCGAGCGAGGGAATAACGAGATCCGACTTCATCAAGGCTTCTTGCACTTCCGAAAGATAAAGCAAAGAACTGTTGGTTAAAACAGCAACGGGAACTTTCGTCAACCTCTTGATACCTTCGATAAGCTCGCCGATGGATGAATGTAGGGTTGGCTCCCCACAGCCGGCGAGACTGATGTAATCGCAAGGCACACCTCTTGACAGCTTTTCACGCAGTTCTTCCAAAACATCATGCGCCGGGACGTATTCGAATCTTTCAACAGTTTTGTTTGTTGTTCTGCCCAACTGGCAATAAATGCAGTCATAACTGCATGTTTTGTACGGAATCAAATCGATGCCCAGTGAGCGTCCCAAACGCCGGGACGCTACCGGACCATAAACATGTTTAAACTTATCACGCATGTTGCTTAATCTCCGCAGGGCGAATCCGAACAACGCCTGTCAGCTCCGCAACAAGTTTTTCCTGTCGTTTCCAACGAACAGGTCTTCTTTGAATCATGCCGCGCAGCACCCGGTGATTTAAAAATAAAGCCGCTGCCGCCGCTAATCTGCCGCTGCGCCCGCGCTCCGCATTCGGGACAAAATTCAACCGGTTCATCTTTCATGCTTTGCCGTCTATCAAAATGCAGTCTGCATTCAGTACATAAATATTCATATGTAGGCATAATTTAATTCTCCTCTGATTTCATGATATTAATATTTTCAAGCAACCCCTCAAAAAGTTTTCTATATCCGGGTAACGCATCCACCATAAGAATTCCCCGCGAATAAGCTTCAGCGATTTTCCGATCATCTGGTATTTCCAGCAAAATCGGTATTTTTACTTTTCGGCAAAAATCATGCACCCGATCATCGCCGCTGCCCACCCGGTTGACGAGGACACCGAAAGGAAGCTTAAGCTCTTTGACCATATCCACGGCCAGTGTCAGGTCATGCAACCCGAAGGGGGTGGGTTCCGTCACCAGCAAAACCATGTCCGAATTACGAATAGCGGCAATTACCGGACAGGATGTTCCCGGCGGCGCGTCCATTATGGCCACGCCATTTTTTGGTAAACGATTCTTAACCGCCCGTATTAAAGGCGGCGCCATGGCCACGCCGACATCCAGTCTCCCGGTAATCAATGTAACATTGTCGGCGCGCGATGTCTCGACAACACCGATGCGATGATCCTGTTCTATGATTGCGCCGGTCGGGCAAACTTTGGCGCAGCCGCCGCAGGCGTGACACATTTCCGGAAAAACAAGCGGTGGCGTTCCAAAGCTGACGATTGCGGAAAATTTACAAATCTTCGCGCAATCCCCGCAGGAATTACATAATTTTTCCTCCACCGCCGGAACTAAAACGGAAATAACCTCTCCTTTCAAATCTTGCGTTTTTAAAAAAAGATGCGCGTTTGGCTCTTCCACATCGCAATCCGCCAACACAACCGGGGCATTAAAAACACGCGCCAGATTGACGCTTACCGTTGTCTTTCCTGTCCCGCCCTTTCCCGATGCAATGGATATTTTCATCCCGCGTCTCCCGTTTTTTTAATCCAGAGTAAGGGAAATATTATGTCGCTGGTGCAGCAGGGCACCCAAACCGCGAGAAACAAAAAAAGCGCCGTCAGAATCCATGTCGCGACATCTATTTGCGTTCCCAATGCCATAATCATGTGAAACAAAGAGGCCCAGGTGCTCAAAAGAACGTGGCCGGCGTGCGGAAATTTAGTGCGTGGCAAATAATAACCCACGGCAATGCCCAACAAAGCCAGCGGGTTTACGAGCCACCATTTTTCGATAAGCCCTAAATGCACTCCCCTGTTCGGCAAATCGAGCATCCATTCCCCCACGTAAGGTATTAACGAGTCGCTCAATGTGGCGATACCGATCGCTCCCAAATAGCCGATAATAATTGTGCGAAAAACACCGCCTTTATCATGAAGTCTGTACATAGCGGTAGTGACCAAGGCGCTCAAAAAAACATGAAAGGGATGTGTCATCCAAAACAAAAACGATGAAATTTCCGCGGATATTTGAAAATGCACGAACACCGCCATGATAATAATACCGGTCATAGTGCCAAAAGTCGTAAACGGCGCATGGTTTCTGAGTTCCGAAGCAATAAATTTCGGTTTCATTTCTTATAATTCCTTTTTCCGCGCTTGCGGGCCAAGACATCATCGACTTCATCCTGCCAACCGCTTTTTGTGACTTCATACAGGTCAAATTTGGCCGTGTAAGGCTTGATATCCAGAAGCGGAGTACCGTCAATTACATCAACGTTTTCCACGTGCAGGACGTTTCCTTCTCTTTTTATCAATTTCACAATGCTCAAACCAATGGCGTTGGGACGGCATGGCGCGCGGGTGGCAAAAACTCCGTGCTCCGCATCCTGCAAAAAAGGCTTCACCAAAAGCTTTGCCCCAGTTGACTGGTGAAAATGATAGAGAAGATAAATATAAGAAAATCCTTCCAGATCACGCAATCCTTCGGCAAATTCCGCGAACACCTTAACCTGTCCTTTGCAACCTTTGGCGTAAACCGGCTGAATCGGCGTTTCTTCCGCAATAGTGTGCTCGCTGTGAATAACGCCGATCGGCCGATAAATAATGGGCATGCCGATCATACCCAGTGCCCATCCACATCTGCCGATGCTGCTTCGCTAAGTTTTCCCGCGCGATATTGCTCTAACGCTTCTGCCACAGTCTCGGCGGACGAATTATAAATTTTGATGCCGGCCTGCGTAAGGACGCGAAAAGCTTTTGGTCCGCAATGTCCCGTGATAAGCGCGCCGACGCCAAGACGGGCGATGTTTTGCGCGGACTGAATTCCGGCTCCCTGCGCCGCGTTAAGGTTCTGGGCATTGTCCACAATTTCAAATTTATCCGCCTCAAGGTCATAAATTATAAACTTCGGCGCGCGGCCAAAGCGACTGTCGAGCGGCGCGTTCAAATCGCTGCCTGATGTCGTCAATGCTATTTTCAATTTTAAATCTCCTCTACCGTTGTTTTTTAAAAATACCGGTGCGACAAAAAATCCCATCACACCGGTATTTTCTTACTTGGTTTTTTTACCGCTTTCAATTTCGTCGAGCCTGACTTTGACTGATTTAAGCTCATTTTCCAGAAAATCAGCCTGATTTTTCAGCGCCTGCTTTTCCGTTTCCGGGTCAACATTCTGATATCCAGCGGCATAGCCGCCAAACCAAGCCCAACCGGGAACGCCGGTGGCAAAAAAGCGGTTTCGCCAACCGAATCCGCCGCCACGACCTCCGCGTCCGAAACCTCTTCCCAAGCCGCGGCCTGCGGCGTTATTTAAATAACCAGGCATATTATAACCTGCACAAAATCCGGCTCCCCGACCGGTCATTGGCCCCATACCCATGGGTCCTGTTGCATCTCCTCTGGGCATAATTAAATCCTCCTTTCTTTAATATTTCATTATTCTCTCATCATCGTCGTTCCGCATTGTGGACATTTTATCTGCGTGCAGGGCACGCCTCGCTGATGCGGCTGACGATGACCACATTTGGGACATAAACATGTGCCACCAGCACCACCCGCAAGTGGTCCCCCCATGCGACCGCGGCCTCCACCGCGTCCTTGGCCTTGGCCCCCACCCATTCCTCTTCCGCCTCGATTTGTTATCATCATTTTTTCTCCTTTTTTTTGCCTTTAGAAAACAAAAACCGCCGCCGCTAAAACCGTTGTGTAATCTTTATTCTTAAGAACACACGATTGAGTGATATTTCTTGTGCCGACGATTTTTCCGCTTATTTTAAATAATTCTTTTTTCTCATCCCAACTTTCATCCACGTTAAAATCAATTCCCAGAGTTGAGGCCAGCATCGCCGCCGCCAAATCTTCGGCATAGTCTCCTGTCTGCCTTTCCGTAAAGCCAAAGGCGTGATGCTCGCTGATATAGCCATAGGCGTTTTTATCCACAGGAATGGCGCAACCAATCGACGCGGAAATAAGCCGACGCGGTTCGTTGCTGCAACAACGGCTCATTACACAAAATGTAATCTGCCCAGGTTTTAACTTTTTTAACCCCTCCGTTCTCGAAATTATCCGACAACCAGGCGGCAAAATGCTGGATACCTGCACAAGATTGCACTTCTCTATTCCCGCATCGCGCAGCGCCAATTCAAATGAATGAAGCTGCTCACGGTGTGTTCCTACTCCTTTGGTAAAAAATAATTTGGGGGGGATGGCTTCTTTCAACTTTTATTCTCCTTTCCCGAATAAAATATCACGCATAAATTGCCCAACCACTTCAGCGCCAGCGACAGTGCATACCGCGGTTTCTGCTTCGTACTCTCCCCTGTCCCCTGCCGCGGCATCCGGGTAACGCGTAGCTAGCATTACCCAATCTACCGCTTTGATATGCGGCAATAACATCTTCTGTCTTTCCGCGGACAAACGGATAAACAGTAATGCCCCGCGCCATTATCGCCTCCTGTAGGGGTCGTGAAATCGCGCCACAGATAAGAATTTCAATTCCCTCTTCGCTAAGCTGCGCCGCACGCTGAGCGGGATCAGTAGCCTCTATTTTCAATGCTGTGCGCTTTGGCCTGTTTGCCCCATCAATTTCCAACAGCAGTATTTGCTGTGCCACATCAAATACAGTAGAAATCGAATCTTTGAATACCGAAAGGGCGACTTTCATAAATTTATCTTTTCCTAAATTCTTCGTTTCGTTTGTTATATTACGCAAAAATACTATTGCAAACCGGATGCCAACTTTGCTCGCGGGATTGTTAGTTAATTAATTCGGATAGATAGATGGTTGCGAAAAACAAAAGCAAGTATATTTGTAGCAATATTGCGATTTCTTGTGTAAGTGAGTTGCACATTTGCGACAATATTACAAAGGAAGACTGATACCCAGAGATTTGACTTTCCGATAAAGTGTGCTTTTATGCATACCCAGTTGCCGGGCTGTTTTAAGCCGGTCCCAGTTATTTTGCTTGAGCACGCTGAGCAAATAAGAAGCCTCTACATCACGCAGAGAAGAAGCCTCTCCCGCTGAATAATCAGCAGCATTCATAAAAAGAGATTCCGGCAGATGCTTTTTTTCAATCAACCCCGTCTTACATAAAATAAAAGCCCGCTCAATAATATTGGCCAATTCTCGGATATTGCCGGGATAGCTATAACTCATCAACACAGACATTGTTTCTTCGTTTATCCCCTGAATATTCTTGTTCTGTAACACGTTAAAGCGACCGACAAAATGATTAACCAGCAATGGAATGTCTTCCATGCGCTCACGCAGTGGCGGCAAGCTGATTTTGAAAACGTTTATCCGGTAATATAAATCTTTCCGAAAACGTCCCTCGCGTACCAACTGCTCCAGATCTTTGTTCGTCGCCGTAATGATACGCACGTTATGTTCCAAGCTCTGCGTGGCCCCGAGCGGTTCGTAAGTTTTTTCCTGCAGAACGCGCAGAAGTTTAACCTGCATGGCGGGTGCGATTTCGCCTATTTCATCTAAAAAAAGCGTGCCGTTTTCCGCCAGGCGAAAACGCCCGGGCTTGTCCTTTTTGGCGTCGGTAAAGGCGCCCGCCTTGTAGCCGAAAAGCTCTGATTCCAACAAGGTGTCGGGCAGCGCGCTGCAGTTTACCGCCACAAACGGCTGTTTTTTCCGTGGACTGAGATTATGAATAGCGCGGGCGAAAAGCTCCTTGCCCGTGCCGCTTTCTCCTTCAACGAGGACAGTGCTTCCACTTGAGGCAATATCCGGAAGGATATCAAAAAGCTGCATTATTTTATGATTTTTGGAAATGATATCCACAAAAGAATATTTTTCTTGAATAGCTTTGCGTAAATCTTCCTCCACACTAATATCACGAAAGGTTTCCACCGCGCCGAGGAGCTTGCCTTTTTTGTCACGCAAAATAGCCGTGGAAATACTGATAGGTATCCTTCTGCCTTCCGCATCAATAATATAAACATTTTTATTTACGATTTGCTTGCCGGTCTTCATGGTTGAACGCAGGCAGCAGTTTCTTTCACAAATATCAGCCTTTAGAACATCTTTACAAAACTGCCCAACTGCTTCTGAACGTGAAACACCGGTAATTTCTTCCGCGGCGCGATTGAAGGAAGTGATGCGCCATTCCCTGTCAACGGTAAAAACCCCATCTGCTATGGAATCGAGAATAATATTCTGTTCATCTGAACTGTAAATTTCTTTTTGTTTCACAGGTTTTTTGCTTTTCATGCGGGCGTTCTTTCGCCTTAAAATATATTTATATTTAAAGTAATTACATCAGTTTTTTCGCGGACGCAAGAGAAGAAAACCCAAAATAATTCAATTTGCTCTAAAATATGCAATAAATTATGGACGAAAAAGAAATAATGACTTTATAATGATAGGTATGACAAATTAAAAAGAGAGGGTTTCCCATGAAAAATAATAAATCGGCAGCTTGCGCCGACTGTGGACTTACGAGAAAAGAAAGAATTTGCATGGATCCGGCAGGCAAAGCATCCCCGGGATGCCCGACGGCTACGGAAAAACAAATGTTAGATGAGGCAAAAAGAATTTACGAAAATCAGTCAATTAAGGAATTTGCCCGGCAGGCCTCCATTCAGGAGGGCCAGTGCTACGCGGAACGCGACAAAAAACTATACATCATGCATCCCACCAAACCGCGGATTCAGGAAATTTGTGAGTTTGCCAAGAAAATGAACTACCACCGTCTGGGTTTGATCTTTTGTATCGGCCTGGCAAGGGAAGCAAAAATGGTGTCTGATATTTTATCCAAGCAGGGCTTTAAAGTTGTATCAGTCGTGTGCAAGGTGGGCACTGTGCCCAAAGAGGAAATAGGCATAAAAGAAGAAGAAAAAATATTTATCGGCCAGCACGAAACGATGTGCAATCCCGTTGCCCAGGCGCTGATTGTCAACAAGCAAAAAACTCAGTTTAACATCCTGCTGGGGCTTTGCGTCGGTCACGATTCATTATTCTTCAAGCATGCCGACGCGCCGACAACTGTGCTGGCTGTAAAAGACCGTGTTACCGGGCATAACCCGCTGGCTGCTGTTTACACTTCAGGCAGTTATTATGCATGGATAAACAAACTGGAAGATAAATGAAAAATAGATTTATCAGAAAAGAATATGAAACCATTGAAGCGATGCTCGGCATTTACTGCCGCGAACTGCACGGCACAGCCAAGCATGATGTGTGCGCAAAGTGCAGTAAGCTTTTGGCTTACGCCAAGGCACGCTTGGAGAAATGCCCCTATCAGGAACAAAAACCGACCTGCGCTAAGTGCCCGATTCATTGCTACAAACCGGCAATGCGAGATAAAGTCCGACAGGTTATGCTCTATGCGGGCCCGCGCATGCTGAAGCATCATCCTTTGCTGGCCATCCGCCACTTGCTGCGTGGCCGCAGGCCGGCGCCGTCGCCGCGAAAGAGTTGAAGCCGCCAACTCTTTATGCTATAAATTGAACAATCCCCATCCCGAAAATTGCGCATTACAGTCCCGAATATCAAAATTTAGGAGGTGTAGACGCGATGACTCAAGAAACAAAAAAAGAACAGCACGAAGAACAGCACCTGGAAAAACTCACCATCAAAAAACTGCAGGAGATAGCCGCGGAATTTCCCCATGAACGGGCAATCCACGACATGAAGAAGGAAGAACTTATCGCTTTCATCAAGCAAGCCAAGGGCATCAAGGATGAATCGCCCGCGCACAAACACCGGCACAAAGGCAAAATCAAAATGGCCAAGCCCGAACTAAAGGCAAGAATCCGCGAGTTGAGAAAACTGCGCCTGCAGGCGCTGGAGTCAGGCGAGGCAAAACAGGCGCTGACTTTGCGCTATCATATCGCCCGGCTGAAAAAACAATCACGGCGCATGGATTGAATTCCACCGCCTGAATAAATGATTTTTGCGTATTGGATGCCGCGAATAATAAAAAAAGGAGGAAGACATGGATGGGAAGACAGTCCGTGAAAGCTTGCTGATTATGGCCCAGCTGATGAACCCGGAAGACGCGAATCCCGCGGGAAATGTCCACGGTGGGGCAATTATGAAACTTATCGATAATGCCGCCGGCTGCGTGGCGGTGCGTCACTGCCGCTGCAATGTTGTTACCGCTTCCATTGACCGGCTGGATTTTCACAATCCTGTTTTTGTGGGCGATCTGGTAACCCTCCGATCAAGTTTAAATTACGCGGGCAAAACCTCCATGGAACTGGGCGTGCGCGTGGAAGCGGAAAATCTGCTCACCGGCAAAAGGCGTCATACGGCCTCGGCTTATCTGACTTTCGTCGCGCTGGACGCGCAGGGCCACCCCACGCCGGTACCGCAACTAATTCTGGAAACAGATGAGGAAAAAAGACGGAATCGCGAAGCGAAAGAAAGATTAAAAACCAGGATGGCCGAAAAAACAAAAGAAAAGCAATGCCAGAATGACATGATTTGTCCGGCCTATTAACCGCAATTCAAGTGACGTTTATCCGCCATACATGACATGGAAAATATTTATCACCGATTTGGAGGAAAGTTTATCCTCCGGCTTTAAAACGCGGCCATCGGCAATGAGCGTGGCCAGGCGCGGATGGGGAATTCCCAGCAAAGCCAACAAATCAGCCGCCCGGGACCCTGCGGGCAATCCCACATCCAACCCTTTATCCGGCAAATAACCTGGCACAACGGTTGTAAGAGAGCCAAAAAGTTTAACCTTAATCTTCATCAAGGCATCTCGTCAAACAGCAAGCGTGGTATCCAGCTCCTCGTCCTTAACCGCAAAGACCGTGTTATGGGGAGGCAGGGCTTCCTTATAATAAAATTCCGGCAGGCGGTCATCCTTGCTGGTTATACCTGCTTTCTGATTAAATTCTTTTTCCATTTTGATTGTCCGCACGCCCAGTTCGGCTATGGCGCTGCCTTCCAGCTGCCTGCCGATTTTCGCGCTGATAGCCTGCACCAGCGCCGCACCTGCCTCGGGTGAGGCCAAAGCAACCGCCGCCAGGATGCAAAGGCCGATGCTATCCATTGCCGCCATGGCAATCTGTGAACCGCGCGAAGCAGCAACCTGTCCCTCCGGTTTCAAGGGATCCAGTTTCTTGGCCATATACAAGCCAAAAACATTGCCCGCGGTATGATCGGCGCCCATCGTTGAGGTTGCGTAAGTAACACCCAGCCCCTGCATGGCGCGGGGATCATAAGCGGCAACGCTTTGCCCTTTCACCGCCGGAATGCGATGATGCTTGAAATGACGCCCTACCGCCTCTGGGCCGTCACCGAGAATTTTGCCCATTTCCGATCCACTGGCTATTTCTTCAACCATCCCAATTGCCGCCTGGCCGTCGCCGAATTTTTTGTAGCCCGCGTCCATCGCCACGGCGATGGCCACACCGGTATTCATGGTGTCCAGGCCGATATCGTCACAGAGGAAATCCAGACGCGCGATTGTGTCCAGATCCTTGATACCGGTCATACCTCCCAGCGCCCAAATTGTTTCATATTCAAGCGAAGAGGTGACATACTTTCCCTTGCTGTCATTGAAAATATTGGAACAATGAATGGCGCATTGGGCGCAGCCCATATGCCCGGGGCCGCCGCCTCGCTCTTTCATGACTTTGCTCAACGCTTCGCCGCTGATGTTTTCCCAACCGTCAAGGACCCCTTTGGTCGCGTTGTAACTCGGAAAAGCGCCCATGGCGTTTATCGCCGCCAGAATTCCCGCCGTGCCGAAATTTCCCAAAAGCTGTCCGGTGAAGGGATTTTCTTTAAGTTTCTGCGCGAAAATTTTCGCCGCTTCTTTAAACGCTTCAGGGTTGGCGATGGCATCCGCGCTTTTGCCGCGCCTGTCGACAACCAGCGCTTTTAAACCTTTGGCGCCCATGACCGCGCCCACGCCGCCGCGCGCCGCCGCTCGGCAGGGACGGTCATCAACGTCGGAGGTTTGAATGGATGCCGATTTCATCAGATACTCACCGGCAGGACCGATGCACATAACCGAAATTTTATTGCCGAAGGAATCAATCAGCTTTTCCATCAATTTATAAGTGCGCATTCCCTTATAATCATCGGCTTTAATCAGGCTGGCTTCGCCTTTTTCATCGATGCCCAAGATGAACATTTCTCCCGGCGCTGGTTTTCCCTCCACCACTACCGCCGTAATTCCCAGATGTCCCAGCGCGGCGGCAATGGTTCCTCCGCCGTTGCTTTCCTTGATCGTGCCGGTAAGTGGACTTTTTGTGCCCACCGAAATCCGGCTGGTGTTGACGAAATTCGTACCGCTGAGAAGTCCGGGAGCGAAAATAAGCTTGTTTTCCGGCCCCAGAGAATCACACTTCGGCGGCACTTCTTTATTGATTATCGCCGCGGTCAGCGCCCGGCCGCCCAAGCCCATATATTCCCGAGGAACATCTTCCACGCATATGCTTTTTTTTGACATATCAACTCTGATAATTTTCATGGCCGGTCTCCTTTATCTATATATTTTAAATATTTTCAAAAACCACTAAAAAAGATGAATACATTGGAAAAAAATTGCCGGCCAAGTAGCGATAACGGGATGATCATTGCCGGCGGTTTCAGACTGAAAAAATATAAAGCAAAGCTAAAAAAGCGTCAAGAATAAAGAGCGGGATTCATCAGGCGCTTTTGAGAACGTGTTTAATGCCGGCCGCATAATCGTCAATGATCCTAAGAAGCCCGGCATTGTTACTATTTTCGGAAATAAGCCTGACCAAAGCGGAGCCTACGACAATGCCGTCAGCCAGCCGTCCAATTTCACGCGCCTGTTCAGGGCGGGAAATGCCGAAACCCACAGCCACGGGCAGTGATGATATTTTGCGGATTTTCTTTAAATCCTTCTCAATATCAGCAAGCTTGGGCGCCGCCGTACCGGTGACACCGGTAATGGAAATGTAGTAGAGAAATCCCGTGGCCCTGGCCGCGATTTTTTTCGCTCTTCGCATATCGGTGGTGGGAGCGATCAAAGAAATAAAATCAATGCCCGCCGCGTCGGTGAATTGCCGCAGCTCCGGCGCTTCTTCCGGGGGCAGATCAACTACCAATACGCCGTCCACGCCGGCCTTGCGGGCGTCTTTCGCAAACTTTTCCACGCCGTAGGAAAAAATCGGGTTGTAATAGCCAAACAGGACAATGGGTATCTGCGATATTTTTCTTACATCAGCAACCAACTGCAAAACACCCTTCATGGTTGTTCCCGCTTTGAGCGCGCGCTGGGCTGCTTCCTGAATAACGGGGCCATCCGCTATGGGATCGGAAAAGGGAACGCCGATTTCCAAAATATCGACGCCCGCTTTTTCTAGGGTAAGAATAATTTCTTTGGTCATTTCCAGCGAAGGATTCCCCGCCGTGACATAAACGACAAGAGCTTTTTCGTCTTTTGCGCGCAAAGATTCAAATTTTTCCGATATTCGTCCCATTATTTTCCTCATCTCGTTTTCTTGTCAGCTATAAAGTCCAATCATGTCATCGCGAGGAGCAAAGCGACGCGGCGATCTCGATTTGACTGGGATTGCCATGCCCTCCGAGGGATGGCTCGCAATGACAAATTGATCATGCTCTTCCATAAAATCGCCTTGACAAGAGCAAAATATCAAAGCAAATCATTTTCAATAATCGTCTGCGCGTCTTTATCGCCGCGACCGGAAAGACAAACTATTATTATTTTATTCTTGCTCAGCTTAGGAGCTATCTTCATCGTGTAGGCCAGAGCGTGCGCGCTTTCCATGGCGGGGATAATTCCTTCATAGCGCGACAAAAAAGTAAACGCGTTTACCGCTTCTTTGTCGGTAATGGTCACATAATCCACCCTTTCCGTGGCATGTAAATAAGCATGCTCCGGTCCCACGCCAGGATAATCAAGCCCCGCGGCGATGGAATAAGCGTCCCGCACCTGTCCGTGCGCATCCTGCAAAACATAAGTTTTGTTGCCGTGCAAAACACCCACCGCTCCGGCATTGATGCTGGCGGAATGTTGCGAAGTTTTCAGGCCATATCCCGCCGCTTCCACGCCGAACATTTTTATCTTTTTTTGGCCGATAAAAGGATAAAACATCCCCAGCGCGTTGCTGCCGCCGCCCACGCAGGCTACCAGCACATCGGGATTGCGGCCTTCTGTTTTTATAATCTGCCTTTTCGCTTCCCGCCCGATAACGGACTGAAAATCGCGCACCATCACGGGATAAGGATGAGGACCCGCGGTTGTGCCGATAATATAAAAAGTATCCCGCACGGATGATACCCAGTAACGCATCGCTTCATTCATCGCGTCCTTAAGTGTCGCCGTGCCGCTTTTCACCGGAATCACTTCCGCGCCCAGGATTTTCATGCGGAAAACATTGGGCGCCTGACGGCGGATGTCTTCCTCGCCCATGAATATCTTGCATTCCATCCCGAAAAGCGCCGCGACCGTCGCCGTGGCGACGCCGTGCTGTCCCGCGCCTGTTTCGGCAATAACTTTTTTCTTCCCCATCTTGCGCGCCAGCAGCGCCTGGCCGAGGGTGTTGTTGATTTTGTGCGAGCCGGTGTGATTCAAATCTTCACGCTTCAAATAGATTTTTGCCCCGCCCAGCGTTCTGGTCAACCGCCTCGCGAAATAAAGAGGCGTGGGGCGCCCAGCATATTGACGCTGATAATAATCAAATTCCCGCTGAAATTTTTTATCCGTCCTGGCCCTAATGTACGATTTTTCCAGATCCAGCAGCGCCGGCATCAATGTTTCCGCGGCGTAACGGCCGCCAAAAACGCCGAAATGTCCTTGCTCGTCCGGCATTGTTTTAATCATTATCTACTCCTTCGTGAAAATAGGTTTTCACCCTGGGCGACGATTTTTTCTTTTTCTAAAATTCTCATGAAATCAGCCATTTTATGCGGATCTTTTTTGCCGGGAGAAATTTCTACACCGCTGTTGATATCCACCGCATCGGGTACGACTTCTTCCATAGCCTGCCTGATATTTTTTCCGTTCAGCCCTCCAGAAAGTATGAGAGGTTTTCTCCCCTTTAAGCGTCTTGCCAGTTTCCAATCGGCCGGCGTTCCCGTGCCTCCGTAAAGACCTTTATTCCGATTATCCACAAGAATAGCTGCAACCTGGTAAGCACAGGCCTTTTCCACATCTTCATCGTTTTGTAAAAATACGGTTTTGATTATTTGCGTTGCCGGAAACTTGCGGCAAAACAAAGCTGTTTCATCGCCGTGCAGCTGAATGAAATCCAGACCGCAGTACTTTATCACTCTTTTTATTTCCGCTGCGCTTTCATTAACAAAAACGCCGACCCGGGCGACGCGCGAGGGCAATTTCACCATGATTTTGCGCGCGGCAGACGGTTCGATATAACGCGGGGAGGCTTCGTAAAAGATAAAGCCCAACGCCGCCGCTCCGAAATTCGCCGCGCAAAGCGCGTCTTCTTCATTAGTGATGCCGCAAAATTTTACCTGAATCATTTATCCCCGTTCCTGATAAATTCTTTCAGTTTTTTCCCCGTATCCGGCGCGGTAATCAGAGCCTCGCCAATTAAAAAAGATTTTATGCCCGCCTGCATGAGCAACTCAATATCCTTTCCGCTGTGTATGCCGCTTTCCGCCACAACGGCAGCGCCCGCCGGAATCTTCTTTTTCAGTTCGCGGCTCGTGTTGATATCCGTGACAAATGAATCAAGATTGCGGTTGTTAATGCCGATAATTTCCGCTCCGGCTGCAAGCGCCACGGCCAGTTCTTCTTCCGTATGCACTTCGACCAACGCGGCCAAACCAAGACCATCGGCCAGCTTCATAAATTTCTCAATCTTCTGACCCAAAACGCGAACAATCAGCAAAATAGCGTCCGCGCCGATAGCGCGTGTTTCATAAATCTGCAGCGGATCAATGACAAAATCCTTTCGTAGGACCGGAAGCGAAATCTTATCCTTGACTTGCGCAAGATAGCTTTTATGTCCGCAGAAATATTTTTCATCCGTCAGTACGGAAACAGCCACGGCGCCGTTTTGCTCAAAATTTTTAGCAATGCGCAGATAGTCAAAGTTCTCCAGAAATCTGCCGCGGGAAGGAGACGCGCATTTTACCTCGGCGATAATATTGCAAGGCCCGCTGCTGATCGCCTTTTTAAAATCCCGGCAGGCACCCAGCGCGGAAATCCTCTTTTCAAAATCCGCTTTGGTCACGGATTTTTTCAACTCTGACACTTCTGCTTTTTTTGTTTCGACAATTTTATCTAATATCATTTTTTTCCAATCGCGCATGTCATAGCGATAAGCTTTGCTGCAAAACCGTTTAATAATTGAAACAACTTTTAAGATTGCTTCGTCCCGGCAAACCGGGACTCGCAATGACTAAATAATATTAATTACGTGCACCTTAAGTGTTGCTCATTTCAATGAGCGCCTGCAGTTTCTTCACCGCTGCGCCGCTGTCGATGCAGTCCGCCGCAACCTTTATGCCTTCTTTTACATCAGCGGCCTTTTCCCCGGCGATAATCGCGAGCGCTGCGTTGAGCAGCACGATATTGCGGCACGCGCCGTTTTTCCCGGAGAGAACATCGCGGATAATCTGCGCGTTTTTCTGCGGGTCGCCGCCGCGGACATCCTCCAACGGATAAGTTTTCCCGAAATAATCAACTGGGTTGATGTTGTAGGTTCTGACAATTCCGTCATTTAATTCCGCCACGCGAGTTTCGCGCGACAAAGTAACCTCATCGAGCCCATCCATACCGTGCACGATAAAAGCCCTTTTTGTGCCCATGTTTTTCAAGACATCGGCAAACATCTCGGTGAGCTTAGCGTCATAAACGCCCAAAAGCTGCGCGGTAGCGCCCGCCGGATTGGTCAACGGCCCCAGCATATTAAAGATGGTGCGGATACCGATTTCGCGGCGCGGGCCGATGGCGTATTTCATCGCGCCGTGCAGTTTGGGCGCGAAAAGAAAACCGATGCCGATCTGCTGCACGCATTCCTCCACGATATCCTGATCTGCGCTGATATTCACGCCCAGCGCTTCGAGCACATCGGCGCTGCCGCAGCCGCTGGAAACGGCGCGGTTGCCGTGCTTGGCCACGACAATGCCCGCCGCCGCCACAACAAACGCGGTGGCTGTCGAAATATTGAAGGTGTTCAGCGCATCACCGCCGGTGCCGCAGGTGTCCACGATTGTCGTCGCGCAGGCGTTGACACGGGTGGCTTTCTGCCGCATGATCCGCGCCGCGCCGGTAACTTCCTCCACCGTTTCCCCCTTCATCCTGAGCGCCGTGATAAAAGCGCCGATCTGCGCGGGCGTGGCTGTTCCCTCCATAATTTCTTCCATGGCCTGCATCATTTCCGCTTCGGGCAGGTCTTGTTTTTTTACCGCTTTGTCGATGGCTTCCTTGATCATTTTTATTGCCCCCTTCCTTTGGTATATTTCAAAAAATTCCTGATGATTCTTTTGCCCTGCGGCGTCAGCACCGATTCCGGATGAAACTGAATACCCTCCACTGGAAACTGCTTATGCCGTAGTCCCATGATCTCACCTTCCTGGGTGTGCGCGCTGACCTCCAGACAATCCGGCAGCGTCTCTCTTTTGACAATCAGAGAATGATAGCGCCCCGCGGGAAAAGGATTGGGCAGCCCCGCGAAAATAGTCTTTCCGTCGTTGATTACCGGCGATGTTTTCCCGTGCATGATACGGCCGGCGCGCACGACATCCCCACCGAAAGCGTAGCCAATGGACTGATGCCCCAAACAGATGCCCATGATGGGAATAGCTTGATAAAAATCACGGATAACATCCACGCTGATGCCCGCCTCGCAAGGCGAGCAGGGTCCGGGCGAAATGAAAATCGCCTTTGGTTTCAATTTTTCTATTTCCCTGGGTTTTATCCGATCATTGCGAAAAACACGCACTTCCTCGCCCATCTGACCCAGATACTGGACAATGTTGAAAGTAAAGGAATCATAATTATCAATCATTAAAATCATCCTATTTATCTCCGCTTCCGTTTTTGATAACAAAACCACTTGCCGCCAGGCGCACCGCCTGCAGCATACCCCGGGCTTTATTTACGCATTCCTGGTGTTCCGATTCGGGATGGGAATCGTAAACAATGCCGGCGCCCGCCTGGACGTAAATTTTTTCGTTTTTCAAAACCATTGTACGGATGGTAATGCAAAAATCCATATTGCCGCTGAAGCTGAAATAACCAACCGCGCCGCCGTAGGGGCCTCGTTTTACTTTTTCGAGTTCGTCAATAATTTCCATGGCGCGGATTTTTGGCGCGCCGGTCAGGGTGCCGGCGGGAAAAGTCGCGGCCAGCACATCGAAAGCGTCCTTGCCGGGGGCGAGCTGCGCGCGGACGTTGGAAACCAGATGCATGACGTGAGAATATTTTTCCACAACCATGTACTGATTAACCTGCACGCTGCCCGTTTGTGCGACACGGCCTAGATCGTTTCTGCCCAAATCGACCAGCATGACGTGTTCCGCCCTTTCCTTCTCATCGGAAAGTAATTCATCAGACAAGGCGCGGTCTTCCTGCTCCGTGCCTCCCCTTCTTCTGGTACCGGCAATGGGTCTGAGCTCCATCGTATCTCCCTCGAGACGAACCATGACTTCGGGCGATGATCCGATTAAAACCAGTTCATCAAGTTTAAGAAAAAACAGATAAGGCGAAGGATTGACATAGCGCAGCGCCCGGTAAAGATCTACAGGATAACAGCGGCAGGCCGTTTCGAATCTCTGGCTGAGCACAACCTGGATAATGTCTCCCGCCGTGATATATTCCTTGGCTCTGCCAATGATCTTCTGATATTCTTCAGGAGTCATATTGGAAGCAAATGAGATATCATCACCCGAGGCGGCGGAATTGATTTTGTGGCTTGAGGACAGCGAAAGTGTTTCGATCATGGCATCAATTTTCCGGCATGACTCCTTGTAGCATTCTCCGAGCGAGTCCGCCTCTTCTGTGTAAGCGCAGGACACTATCTTTATCGTGTGGCGAATATTGTCAAAAATCATGATGGTGTCGCTGATGACAAAAAGCGCGTCATCAATGTCCAAATCATCATCAACACTTTGCGGCAGTTTTTCAAAATAGCGCACCATTTCATAACCCAAAAATCCTACCGCGCCGCCGAAAAAACGCGGCAGGCCGGGCACGCTCACCGGCTTGTAGCGATTCATTAAGTCGCGCAGAACTTTCAGCGGCTGACCATTATGCTCGCGGGAAGCGATTTTTGCTCCCTCCTCGACAAAAACCTTATCCCCCCTAACCCGGAAAACAGTTCCGGCATCGGCGCCCAAAAACGAATACCGGCCCCATTTCTCGCCGCCTTCCACGCTTTCCAGCAGATAAACGTATTTTTTATGCTGAAGCTTCATCAAAACAGAAACCGGCGTTTCCACATCGGCCAATATCTCCCGGTAGACGGCGACGAGGTTGCCCTTTTGGGCCAGCTTTTCAAACTCGGCAAAAGATGGTTGATGCATGCGTTTCTCCTAAAAACAAAAAAGGCCGTGACTTTTATCACGGCCTTTACTGGTATGGACACAAATAAAAAAGCCGTGAAGACCCCGAGAGGTTCTCCACGGCTTTGATTTCAATCAAACTTAATCAGCGGCGGAAAATCCTCCCTTTGAGGCTCCACCACCACCAGTTATTAAGTGATATTTTTACAATTTCTTTTTTCATGCTGTTTATCCGTAATTAACGGCGCAGTTTATAACAATTCAAAATATAGTTGTCAATACTTTTTTTCTAAAATAATTCAAATTTGGTGCGCTTAATTTTTTTTAAGCGCACCAATTCTTATTTAAAGCTTCGGTTTTTTACGGCTTTAGCGAATCATACAACGGGCCGTCATCAACGCAGGTTTTTTGCTGTCCCTGGTCATGCGGCACGCAGACCTTAACCACGCCTTCGCAACTGCCGCCCTTATCATCCTGCGCGGTAAAACCGATATGATAAACACGCCCATTGGCCGTGCCGGAGCGTTCCGCCCTTAATTCCAGAAAATTCTCAAAGCGACTTATTATTTTCACATCCGGTGAAAGATCATCCGTTTCCAATCCTTTTGCCGGCTCATCCTGTCTGATATACGGACGCAGCATGACTCTGACTTGGTCGCCGTCCGGATCAGTGACCCCGCTGATAAATACTTTCCGCCATTGACGATCCGGCGGCCGGAGCGTATCCGGCACGGCATAGGCTTTTGAACAATCAGGCGGCCGATTGCCGCTTGGGCTATCCCTATCCGCCGGCGCGCGGTTTACCACGTCTTCCTGATGCCTGCTGCCGGGCGGCGCAACGGGAATGCCTCCCTGAACAATAGCCGTCTCGCAGTTGTTCATTTCATCCAATTCAATGATTTCCTTATTTGCGTCGGTGCAGCAGTAAACATAATAAATGCCCGGTTTTAAGTTTTTCGGCACGTCAACGGCGGCCTGATATTTACTGATGGCATTCGCCTCCAGGGGGGGCACGCGTCTTTCCAAAATAACAATATCATCCGGTGAGGGCTGCTGTCCTTTGGTCAAATAGCAGCGGGTGACGCTGGCGGGCGCGGCAATGTCGCCGATATTGATGGTCGCCTCTTCCAGGGGAATCGTCGGACGGGCAAAGGGAATACCGATCATGGGCGGGAAAAATTCATTGAGCATCAAATCCGCCCCGCCCTTCCAGGTGACCAGTATCGGCATGCTTTCGGACATAATGTCCGGTTGCCATAAAATAACATCTGATGATATAGCTGCCGCGACTTCCTTGACGAAACGAATGGTATCGGTGCCCAGTTTTGTGCCCTTATAGCTGAAAGACCAGTTGCCGCTTTGGTCTGTTTTTCCCCTCCAAACCAGGCCTGAATGCGGCCCCGCTGTCACCAGAGCGGTGAGTGGAAAATTGCTTACCACCTGCTCGCCCTGTCTGACTTTTACCCTTGTGACATGCGCTTTGTTGAGAAAATGCTCTCCTCTGTTTGGCGCTATTTCCACGGTTGGAGATGCTTTTGCCTGTTTCATTTGGCCGGGAAAATACCTGGCGTTGTAATAAAGCAGGCCGTGGGCTTCAGTGGTGCGCTGGCTGAGATTGCTGTTTTGCACGGCGTTCATAAACTGCGTAATGATCTTCTGCGCGTCGGGAAGGCGGTTTTCTTTGATGGCCGTTGCGCTTTGCGCCAGGTAGTTATTTAATTGTTGTGTCAGCGTAGCGTCTTTGAGCCAGCCCAAAGTGACGCACTTAGAGACGTATTCCTGCAGCAACTGGTTGAATTGCAGAGGCGTAAAGGCTGGGGGAGCGGTGGGGCCAATGGTAGTGGAGACAAAGCTCAGAGTTTCTTTTTTGCGGTCTTTTTCAAACAAATCTTCTATTGAATCTTCTTCGAGAATTTTATATTCTGGTGGCCAATTTATTTCTGTCCAATCCGGCCTAAAAATAACTTTTCGAATGCCGGGTAAACCATAGCTGATCATTTCCAACTCTGCACTGGTCTGGCCAGGATTGAGGAGGTACTGATATTTTCTAGAAAAATTGTATCTCGTTCGCCAAATGATAACCGCGGTATTAGTACCCAATATACTAAACCTTTTATCTTCCAAACCGATAAAACCTTTCCATAACGAATGGGTTTTCCAAGCTATTGGAACAAAAAGCAAACCTTCTCTTTGAAGAAGAGCATGATCATCATGATCTGGTTCCTCATAGCCCTCAGATGCTATATATTCGGGAGTAACGCCATAATTGGGAACGGTAATGTCAATGTTGACATCACCGATGCCAATCTTGTTTTCGGTCGGGTTAGTAACAATATGATAGTAGTGATATATGCCGTTTTCATCCAGGACAACACGCGCCTGGATTTTTACATTTTTGAGTGGCGGAGGAACGGTTTGCGCCCAAAGATTGACTGTTACTAACAATAAAAATATCGTTACCAAGTAGAGGATATAAATTTTTCTTTTCATATTTGTCACCAGTTATATGGTTAATTCAAGAGGCATTAATAACTTAAAACTGGTTTACAGAAAACAAATTTCTCTAAATTTTACTTCTTAAATTATCTTGTTTGCGTATTTCTTGCTGAAAATGCTTCGCATTATAATACAAAAGACCGTGGGCTTCAGTTGTGCGCTGGCTGAGATTGCTGTTTTGCACGGCGTTCATAAACTGCGTAATAATGTTCTGGGCATCGGACAGGCGGTTTTCTTTGATGGCCGTTGCGCTCTGCGCCAGATAGTTATTTAATTGTTGTGTCAGCGTAGCGTCTTTGAGCCAGCCCAAAGTGACGCACTGGGAGACATATTCCTGCAGCAGTTGATTGAATTGCAGAGGCGTAAATGCCGGGGGGGCAGTTGGGCCGATGGTGGTGGAGACAAAGCTAAGGGTTTCTTTTTTGCGGTCTTTTTCAAACCATACTTCAATTGGCTCTTCTTCCAATCTTCGATATTCCGGAGGCCAATTTATTTCTGTCCAATCCGGCCTAAAAATAACTTTTCGAATGCCGGGCAAGCCATAGCTGATCATTTCTAATTCTTCACTGGTCTGACCGGGATTGAGGAGGTACTGATATTTTGTAGAAAAATTGTATCTCGTTCGCCAAATGATAACCGCGGTATTAGTACCCAATATACTAAACCTTTTATCTTCCAAACCGATAAAACCTTTCCATAACGAATGGGTTTTCCAAGCTATTGGAACAAAAAGCAAACCTTCTCTTTGAAGAAGAACATGATCATCATGATCTGGTTCCTCATAGCCCTCAGATGCTATATATTCGGGAGTAACGCCATATTTGGGAACGGTAATATCAATGTTGACATCACCGATGCCAATCTTGTTTTCGGTCGGGTTAGTAACAATATGATAGTAGTGATATATGCCATTTTCATCCAGGACAACACGCGCCTGGATTTTAACATTCTTGAGTGGCGGGGGAACTGTCTGTGCTAAAAGGTTATATGTAGAAAATAATAACATTATTGTTACCCAAAAAATGATATAATTCTTTTTATTCATATAAGCCTCCTGGAATAATATTTTTATAACTCATTAGTTTGTGCTTGTTTTAATGCCACCAGTAAATATAAGATGATTATAATCTCCATCTTGATATCTTAGTTTTCTCTTTTCAAATAATCCATAATCTCTATAAATTTTTTCCCACTGCTTATCTTTCGGTCCAGATGGCCTCCCCACACCTTGCGGAACGCTAACTTGTAAAATATCGGCATTAATGCCTTTGCGGTGAGTCTGGTGACCATCCGGCGGCGGTTCTGATTTCCAATTGCTATTTATATCCAGCAATCCACCTTTGGGCAGGCTGATGTCATTGATGACCAGCGGCTTGCCGAAGGTTTGATACCACTTCCGGGCTAACATCCTTAACTCAAAGTTAAAGTCCCATTTCCCCCAGTGGACGGTCGGATGCGCCGGCCAATTGTAAGGTTTATCATATGCGAGCCAGTTAGCCGGGTTAAAAGCATCAGGAATGGCACAGTCGCTGCTCATGCCACAGCGCACGTAACCGTCACTCCAGTAAATATTGCTTTCATTGGGCGGTAATGGCTGGGGCAATTCTACAAACCGCTCACAAAAATAATTACCGCCGCAGTGTTCTACATTTACATTCTGAAAAAGCGTGCAAACATCTTCCTTTTCGCACCACGGTTTAATGAAGCGCCAGCCCGGAGGAGGATTCTTTAGCTCGATCTTTAAGGTAATTTTCCCCGCTATTTCACCGGAATGATAAGTAAAATTGTATTC
>DLNC01000024.1:0-41784 GCA_002478265.1 Syntrophaceae bacterium UBA7520 | reverse complement strand
ATTACGGCCTGAAAAGAGCAAGGCAATGTTTTGCCGTCCAAAACAGAAAAACAACGCGCGTACAAGCTTACCTTATGCTGCTCTATTATTTTTCCAGCAACAATAATTTTCGGCTCCACACCAACATCAGACCATACATCATCAGGAACAACAAAAAACAAGGAAACAAATAGAATGAATATGGTAGAATAAAAAAGACGCTTCATAATAAAACACCTCCCTGCATCTGTTTTTCTGCGACGAAACCAACCAGCCACTAAAAAACAACTTCCAAACTGCCAACTGCTAAAAAACTTTACTGCTTTTTGAATCTTGGTGAAGCGATGCTCTAAGGTGAAACTATTTTTTGAATATCTTTAATGTGCTTGTGATTTCCTCAATATATCAACGGGAAAATTTGTCAAGGATTTTTTTTCAGGCATTATTTATCGCCATGCAGATAAATTATCCGGTTGAAATATGATCGCGAATTGTATATTATTTTCGCATACGCCTAGGGATAATTGTATGGACGCATTACTGCTTGCCCGCATTCAGTTTGCCTTCACCGTGGGTTTTCATTTTCTTTTTCCCGCCATGACGCTGGGCACGACACTCGCAATCCTCATTTCCGAAACCCTTTATCTTGTTAAAAAAGAAGAAGTCTATAAAAAAATCACGGATTTTCTAGCCCGGCTTTTGGGCCTGATCTTTGTCATGGGCACGGCCACCGGCATCACCATGGAATTTTCCTTCGGCATGAACTGGTCGGGCTATTCACGCGTGGTGGGCGATGTTTTCGGCCCGCTTTTGGCCGCGGAAGCGGTAATCGCTTTTTTTCTGGAAGCGGTGTTTATCGGCGTGCTGATTTTTGCCCGGGAAAAAGTGTCGCCGCGCGTTTACTGGCTTTCCGCGCTGCTGGTGTTTATCGGCGGGCACCTTTCCGCTTTCTGGATACTGGCGGCTAATTCCTGGATGCAGACACCGGCGGGATTTCAGATCGACGGGACAGGCAGAATTATCCTGTCGAGTTTCCGTGAAGCGCTTTTTAATTCGTCAACGATGGTCAGATTTTTTCACACGGTGATGGCTTCCTGGATGACGTGCGCGATCATGATTGCGGGCATCGCCGCGTATTATGTGCGCAAGGGTCGGCAAGGCCAAACCGCGAAAATAATGCTGAAAATCGGCATCATTCTTTTTGCCCTCACGCCGCTCATTCAGCTTTCCACCGGACATCTGCACGCGATACAGGTCATCGACACGCAGCCGGAGAAAGCCGCCGCGCTCGAAGGGCTTTTTGAAACAACGAGAGGAGCGCCTCTTTACATCGCCGGCTATGTCGATGAACAAAATGAAAAGACGCGCGGTTTGTATGTTCCCCGCCTGTTAAGCTTTCTGTATAATTTTGATTTGCACTCTGAGATAAAAGGCTTGAAAGAATTTCCGCGGGAAACCTGGCCGCCGGTTAATCTTGTTTTTCAGACATATCATATCATGGTGGGTGTGGGAGTGTTTGCCATTTTCATGGGTCTGTTCGGCGCTTTTTTGCTGGTAACGAACAGACTGTATACGGCAAAAAAATATCTTTTTGTTTTGCCTTTTATGATTCCCCTGCCGCATCTTGCCCACGAAACAGGATGGATTTCCGCGGAAGTGGGCCGTCAACCATGGATCATTTATAAATTGATGAAAACAGCGGACGCGATTTCGCCTGTCGTGTCCGCCGGGCAGATTCTGGCGAGCCTGATTACTTTCTTCGTGATTTATCTGTTGCTGTTGATCATGTTTATTTTTTTGTTTTTGAAAATTGTAAAAAAGGGGCCAACTGCATAGCAAATAAGGCCCATCTTTTTTTGACGGGAAAACAAAATGGAGAATATCCAAAATTTTCAGATACTGTGGTTTATCCTGATTGCGTTTCTGTTCTTAGGCTACGCCCTACTCGATGGTTTTGATCTGGGTGTGGGTGCGCTCCTGCCTTTTATCGGCAAAGACAAGGAAGAAAAAGATATCCTGATCAGCTCGATCGGTCCGGTGTGGGACGGCAATGAAGTGTGGCTGGTGGCCGGAGCCGGCGCTCTTTTTGCGGCGTTCCCGCAGGCCTACGCCACGGCTTTATCCGGATTTTATCCGGCAATGTTGCTTGTTTTATGCGCGCTCATTTTCCGGGCCGTTTCCATGGAATTTCGCGCTCACGATGAGCGACGGGCCTGGCTTTGGGAAAAATTTCTTTGCGCCGGGAGCGTTTTGGCCGCCCTGCTTTTCAGCATTGCTCTGGGAAATGCCGTATACGGCGTGCCGCTTGATTTTAAGATGGAATTTGCCGGGAATTTTTGGACACTCTTGCGCCCTGTGCCGCTGCTTTTCGGCATCACTGCTCTTGCCGCGGTGTTATTACAGGGCGCTTCTTACGCCGTGCTCAAAACGCAAGGGCAATTGCAGCAAAGATGTCTTGCCGCCCTCAATATTCTATTGCGGATTAATATGGGCGCGGCTGTAATTTATTTTGTGACGCTGATTTTTTCTTTTCCGCATCTTTTGTCCCATCCGCTTTTTTACGCCGCAGTCCTGCTGAGCCTCTTGGGTCTGGCGGAAATCCTTTTTTCTCTGGCTAATAAAAACGAAAAAGCGCTTTTGGCGAAATCTTCCCTTTCCTTTTTGGGATTGTGGCTGGCGGCAGCGGCGGCTCATTTTCCACATCTTATTAAGGCGAGCAACGCCAATTACCTGAGCATCACGATTTATAACGGTTCAACTGGCATTTACACGCTGCAGATAATGAGCGTTATCGCGCTGATCGGCATGCCCCTGGTCATCGGTTACACAATTTTTGTCTATCGTATTTTTAAAGGCAAATCCAAACCGCGGCAATACTAAGTAGCCACGAGATATCCAAAAATAACGCATCAGAGACGCGGTGGATATACGCCCGCTTCCACTCTCTTTGGTTTTTTAGGTTTGTATATCAAGTGAAATAAAAAAACCGACGCCAGGGAAATCGCTCCGAAAAGCAGAAAGGCCGGCGTGTAGGTGCCGGTGGCGTCAAAGATTTTTCCTGCTAGCGGCGGTGAAACAAATCCGGCAACGCCGTTGCAGAGAAACAACGTGGAATATACGGTTGCCATTTTTTCCGTCCCGTACTGATGCGCGACTTCGGCGGCGTAGAGCACCAGGCAGGAACTGTAATTAAAGCCGGCCATCATGGCAAAGAAGTAAAATGTTGTGTTGTTGTTGATTGCAAAAGGCGCGGCTAGGATGACAACGGCCGTGCTGACGAGCGATATTAAAATTGCCTTTTTCCCCTCCAGAGCACTGCCGAGAAAACCCCAGATAAGCCTGCCGCAGGTGTTGAAAATCGCCAGAATAGTCACGGCGGCGCCGGCGACTGCCGTCCCGATATTCAAGGAAAGACCGAAAGGTTTGATATTGCCGATTACCATCAGCCCGGCGCACAAGCCGGGAAAAATGCCGCATAAAAGTCCCAGAAATTTACGGTCTTTAAAAAGAGAAAGCGTGTTAATTTTTACCGGGTGATCATTGTCCTTTGCCGTCTGCGGAGGATTATTCAAAAACAACGTGGTAACGGCCAGAATGCCGACAAAACCAAATCCCAGATAGCGGAAAATGGAGAGTACATCCAGCTGCCGGGCTAGCAGATGTTCGCCAAGCTGGGAAATTATTATAGCGCTGCCGCCGTACCCGGCAACGGCGATTCCCGTAGCGAGGCTTTTATGGTCGGGAAACCATTTAATCGCGCAGGAAATCGGGGCAAGGTAACAAAGGCCGACGCCGGAAGGCGCCAGGATTCCGATGAAAAGTAAAAGATCCACATAAGAACCACCAGAATAACCCGCCATGATGTAGCTGGTGCCGAAAAGAATGCCGCCCAGAAAAGCGGGGATGCGCGGCCCGAAACGATCCTGAATGCGGCCGCCCAGAAAAATCAGTATTGTCGCGGCCAATGAACCTGTGCCAAAGATTACCTGTGTCTGGGCGGTGGTAAGGCCGTAAGATTCTTTAAGCGCCGGAACAAAGGTGCTCCAGGAGTAAGCGGCGCCCATGCAAAGATTGATCAGCAAAGCCACGATCAGAATGATGTATTTACGCATAGAATCGTGTAATCCTGAGAGGCAATTATCAGACCAGTTTAAAATGCCGTTAATCCGGTTTTTTTAAAAAAATGCGGGCATCGACAATGGAGACGCCTTCGCCCTGCGGATGAACGATTACCGGGTTTAAATCCACTTCCGCGATGTTATTGTTCGTGTTCAAAAGAAAAGACACGCGGCAGATGATATCGGCCAGCGCTTTGATATCTGCGGATTTGGCTCCGCGCGCCCCCTTTAAAAGCGGATATGCCTTGAGCCCTTGCAGCATATCGATGGCCTCATTTTTTGTTACCGGAGCCAGGCGGATAGACGTGTCTTTGAAGATTTCGATGAAGATGCCGCCCACTCCGGCCATGACCAGGGGGCCGAATAGCGCGTCGCGCCGCCCGCCGACAAAAAACTCAATTCCTTTTTCCGCCATCTCCTGGATAAGAAAACCGTCCAGCGTAGGACGTGGTTTTAGCCGGGACAGAGATTTTCTCATTTCCGCGTGGGCTTTGAGTAAATCTTTGCGGTTTTGGATATTGAGACGCACGCCGCCGATATCCGTTTTGTGCGAAGCATCACGCGATAGCAGTTTTAAAGCGACTGGATAGCGCAGAGATATTTTTTCGCCAAGCTTTGCGCCGCGCATAACCTGACTTTTTACGGGTTTTATTCCGCAGGCGGCGCAAATATCCAGTGCTTCATTCGTTAGCAGAATTCTTTTCTGGGCGCGGGAAATACTTTCTGTTCGCGCGATGCTTTTTCTGTTTATTTTATAGGCAGGTTCTTTTCCCCTGCCGTCGCGCAGTTTTTTTTGCTCATGATAAGAAAAAGATGTATGCAGGGCATCCGCTGCCTCCAGCGGCGAGGTAAAAATCGGAAAAGAATAGCTCTTGGAGACGGCCAGTATTTCTTCCCGCTCTGATATCATGGCCAGCGCGACCGGTTTTTGGTATTTCGCGACAAGCTTTTCCACTCCCTGCAGGAAAGTGTGCGACATTTCCGCCTCATACTGGGCAATGTAAAGATGGTTGAAAAGAACACCGTCGAAACAATCCAGTTTTAAAGCTTCCTCCAGTATATGCGTGAATATCGTGTAATCGAATATTTCGCCCAGATCCAACGGGTTTTGATGGGCGATGACCTTGGTGTGGTAAATTGTTTTCAGTTTTTTTAAAAAAGATTCAGGGAAAGGAACCATCTCAAAACCTAGCTTGGCGCAGGCATCGGCGGTCAAAACCGCATGACCCCCGGAACGGGAAAGCACGGCCACGCGCCGGCCGCGCATCGGGGGAAGGCCGATAATTTTCACGGCGTTGATCAAATTAATTTCGTCTTCTACCCTGATGATCGCGGCCTGCTTGAATGCCGCTTCTGTTACATCGTCACTGACGGAGAGGGCCGTGGTGTGGGATTGCGCTATTTTTTGACTGGCTTCGCTGCGGTTGGATTTAAGCACGATTATCGGCTTTTCCGACTGCATGGCGAGATTGAAGAATTCCCGGCCGCGCTTGAATCCCTCGAGATATGCGGTGATAATTTCGGTCTGCGGATCGCTCAGCAGGTATTCTAGAAAATGCGTCTCATCCAACTGCAGTTTGTTGCCGATGGCCACAAATTTTCCCGGCGTAACGCCATATCCGGCAAAGGAGCGTAGAAATGTTCCTCCGACCCCGCCGCTTTGCACAATCAGCGCCACCTTGCCGGCCTTCTGCGGAATGTTGCTGAAGAAGCCGAAAGGCATCATCATTTTGATGTCAAAATTGATTGTGCCCACGCAGTTGGGACCGATAATTTTCATGCCGTAGCGTTCGGCAATCCGTAAAACTTCTTCTTCCAGCGTCTTTCCGCCCTGGGAATATTCGCTGAAGCCGCCGGATTCGATGACGATATGCGTGATGCCTTTTTCACCGCAGTCCTGCAGCAGGGCGGGAATTGTCGCTGCGGGCGTGAGAAATATGGCTACATCAGGCGTTTCGGGTAGATCCCGGACACTTTTATAAATTTTAATGCCGCTTAGTTCTCCCTCGCGGGAACCGACGGCGTAGAGTTTGCCCTGATATCCGTTTTGCAGATTGTTAAGCAGGACGATGTTGGCGAGACTTGTTTTGGTGGCGGACGCTCCAAAGACCGCCAGTGAGCGTGGGTAAAAAAACTTTTCCATTGAAGAAACTGCCTTTGAAGAAACTGCTTTTATGTGGACCGGCAAGGAAAGTAAAATAATTTTTCATAGTAGTATAAACCTCATCTTCACTTTTTGCCGGGTGTAACTTTTTATCTATAAAAACATTTAGTCAGGATGCCCTACTGAAGGGGGCATCCTGACTAAATTTATTGACCTACAAACAGATTAACGGCCCTTGAAGTTGGGCGGCCTTTTTTCGAGAAAAGCCTTAGCGCCTTCTTTGAAATCTTCCGTAAACTGCAGCGCTTTGCTGGCGGCGGCTTCGATTTTCATTACGCCATCATAGAGATTTGTCTCCAGTCCAAGGCGGACGGCTTTCATGATTTCACGTTGCGCCAGCGGGGCGCCGGCGGCCAGTTTCTTGGCCAGCTTTTTGGCTGTTTCCAGGACTTCAGCTTGTGGCACAACCTTGTTCAAGAGACCCAACGTCAGGGCTTCTTTAGATGACATGAAATCGCCCGTCAGCATGAGTTCCAAAGCTTTGGTTTTGCCGATGAAGCGTGGCAGGCGCTGCGTGCCTCCCCAGCCGGGGTTAAGGCCAAGCTTCACTTCCGGCAGACCCAGAGTTGCTTCTTCGGCCATGATTCTCAGATGGCAGCAGCAGGCCAGTTCCAGACCGCCGCCGTAGGCGCCGCCCTGCATGGCGGCGATAATTACCTTGGGGTAATTTTCAATTTTAAAATAAATTTCATTACCGTTATATTTGGGAATGTTTCCGGCCTGAATGCTGGCGAATTCAGTAATATCCGCGCCGGCGGAAAACAGCTTATTGCCGCTGCCAGTGATAATGATCACGCGCACGGAATCATCATTTTCACATTTTGTCAGAAGATCATCGAGGTCCCTTAAAACACCCTGGCCCATCGAATTTGCGGGGGGATGATTGATGGCGGCAATGACTACCATTCCATCCTGTTCAACATTTAACTTCTCGTAATTAAAAGCCATTTTTCTTTCTCCTTTAAATTTATTTGATAAAAGCATTTCAAATTCGACGCGTGATTATAAGAAGCTCGCCATAATGTGTCAAGGAGAAATGACCGGCGTTTCAAATTTGCTGATAATGATTAAAAACGCTTCAGACGTGTAAAAAACCCTTGACAGAGTACGGGCAAGAATATATACACTACTTATTCAATAGTAATACTAGTCTTAATTTAGGCGGCAATGAAATTATCAACCCGGGCAAGATATGGCGTGCGCATGATGATAGATTTGGCCCTTCATCACGGTGGCGAGCCGGTGCTTTTGAAGGATATCGCCTGCCGGCAGGCTGTTTCGGAGAAGTATCTAAGTCAGATCGTAATCCCGTTGCGCAGCGCCGGTCTTGTGCGGTCGGTAAGAGGGGCGCACGGGGGTTATAAACTTGCGGATAAACCGGATAATATCACGCTTAGGGATGTCGTGGAGGCACTCGACGGGGAAATTTTTCTGGTGGATTGCGTCAGCGATATGAAAAATTGTCCCCGGGTAAGCATCTGTGCGACGAGGGAGATCTGGAGCCTGCTGGGCCGGAAAATAACCGACACACTGCAGGCAACAACTCTTTCTGATCTTGTGATCATGCAGCGCCGTAAAGCAAACAATAATCTGATGAATGATATTTGAGTCGTGGCAATATGAGTAATTCAGAAAAAATCAGGGGAAAAAAAGTTTTGGCGGCGATGAGCGGGGGTGTAGATTCGTCGTTGGCCGCTTATCTGCTCATGCAGGAGGGATACGATGTAACCGGCGTGACCATGTGCCTGGGTATCATAAAGGAAGATGAGCGGGTAAGTTGCTGCGGGGGTGACGCGGCTGAAGACGCGAAACATGTTTGCGCACAATTAGGCATTCCCCATTTTATGTTGGATTTTTCCTCGCTGATGGAGGAACAGGTTATCGGTAAATTTACCACGGAGTATCTTCGCGGGCGGACACCAAATCCCTGCGTTGACTGCAACCGATACCTGAAGTTTGGTTCCCTCCTGCAAAAAGCGCGTGCCCTGGGCTTTGATTATCTCGCGACAGGTCACTACGCGCGCATCGGGTATCAGGGGAATAGACATCGGCTGCTGCGTCCGGCGGACACGCTGAAAGATCAAACCTATTTTCTGTATCAGATAGCGGCCGACGATTTATCCCGTATTCTGTTTCCGCTGGGCGGCCTCGTGAAAGGTAAAGTGCGCAGTCTGGCCGCGGCGGCAGGGCTGCACGTTGCGCGCAAGCCCGAAAGTCAGGATATCTGCTTTACGCCCGGCGGCGATTACAGCCGCGTGTTTACCGACCGCAAAATAGCGGTTCCCGAGGGCGATATCGTTGACCGCGCCGGAAAAGTCCTCGGACGCCACCGCGGCATCATTCATTATACCGTGGGACAAAGAGGCGGTCTGGGAATCAGCGCAAAACGCCCTCTCTATGTTCTGCGGCTTGACGCGCAGAAAAACCGGATTGTCGCGGGCGATAAGGAAGAGCTGTTTTCAACAGGTCTTATCGCGGGCGACCTGAATCTGCTTGCCGACGTATTGCCGGAAGAGGCACAAGGAAAAATTCGCTACCGCAAAAAGGCGGCGCGCTGTCGTTTGAGCAAAGAAGGCAATAAATTAAAAGTTTTTTTTGAAGAACCGCAGGAAGCGATCACGCCCGGGCAGTCGTTCGTATTTTATTCAGGCGATGAAGTGCTCGGCGGCGGCGTTATCGAGGAAGCGCTTTAAGATAAAGGACAAAGGATTGTATTTGTGTTCATAAGAAAGAGAATGTGAATTTCAAAATAAGGAATAACGAAACGGTTTTGTTCAGGAGGTTTGAGGCGAGTGCGATCTGCGTTCTCCGAGGTTTGATGCCGCCGCTCAGAAACATAAGCGCAAACCGGTATTTGTCTGTTTGGTTTCGCCTCCGGAA
This sequence comes from Syntrophaceae bacterium UBA7520, assembly GCA_002478265.1. GTDB lineage: Bacteria > Desulfobacterota > Syntrophia > Syntrophales > Smithellaceae > UBA4810. Next base: position 32,643 of record DLNC01000024.1, on the reverse strand, counting down.
AAAGCACGAGGCACCTGCTGATGCAAATGGATCATGGAAACAACCTGAACTTTTTTGATGAAAGGAAAATGAGCATGAGCAAGATTGATGAAAAACTTAAAATTGAAACACTGGCCCTGCACGGCGGGCAGGAGCCGGACCCGACAACGGGGTCGCGCGCTGTGCCGATTTATCAAACCACGTCGTATCAGTTTAAAGACACCGAGCACGCGGCGGCTTTGTTCGGCTTGACGGAATTCGGCAATATCTACACGCGGCTGATGAACCCGACAACGGACGTGCTGGAAAAAAGAATCGCGCTCCTTGACGGAGGCGCGGGAGCGCTGGCCGTAGCCAGCGGCCAGTCAGCCATCACGCTCGCGCTTCTTAATATCGCCAAGGCAGGTGACGAAATTGTCTCGGCTGACAATCTCTACGGCGGCACTTATACTCTGTTTCACTACACGTTCCCCAGGCTGGGCATCAAGGTTAAGTTCGTGAAGTCTAATGATCTGTCAGCCCTTGACGCGGCCATCGGGCCCAAAACAAAGGCTGTTTATGCCGAATCCATCGGCAACCCCAAGCTGGATGTGGCGGATTTGGAAGGAATCGCGGCGGTGGCTCACAAGCACGGCATTCCTTTTGTTTTGGATAATACCGTATCGCCGTATCTTCTGCGTCCGATCGATTTTGGCGCGGATATTGTCGTTTATTCCGCCACAAAATTTATCGGCGGGCACGGCACCTCGCTAGGCGGAGTCATTGTCGACTCGGGAAACTTCAACTGGGCCAATGGAAAGTTCCCGCTTATTGCCGGCGCAGATCCCGCCTATCACGGGCTTAATTTTGTGGAGGCACTTAAGCCTGCTGGCAATATCGCCTACATCACTAAGGCGCGCGTGGTTCTTCTTCGCGATCTCGGGCCGGCGCTCTCGCCGTTTAACTCCTTCCTGTTTTTGCAGGGGCTGGAAACGCTCCACTTAAGAATGATCCGTCATTCCGAAAATGCCTTTAGAGTGGCGCGTCATCTCGAAAAACACCCGAAGGTGGCGTGGGTAAATTATCCGGGGCTGGATTCTTCCCCGGAAAAAACACGGGCGGAAAAATATTTGCGCAAGGGCGCGGGCGCGATTTTGGGGTTTGGCGTAAAGGGCGGAAGTGAAGCGGGAAAAAAGTTTATCAACTCGCTGCAACTCATTTCACATCTGGCCAATATCGGCGATGCCAAGACGCTGGCGATTCACCCTGCATCAACCACGCATTCGCAGCTTGAGCCTGATGAACAGATTGCCACAGGCGTGACGCCCGATTTCATCCGTTTATCAATCGGCATCGAACATATCGATGATATTGTGGCGGATATCGATCAGGCGCTTGGGAAGATTTGATTCATTAAATCCTTTTTTCGTTTCGGAAGAAGGTTAAGACAAGGGGGAAAACATGAAAAAAATATACGACGACAATTCGCTTTCCATCGGGAACACGCCGCTGGTTAAATTAAACAGGGTTATCGACGGCGCGAAGGCAACTGTGTTGGCAAAAGTGGAAGGGAGAAACCCTTCCTATTCCGTCAAATGCCGCATCGGCGCGGCGATGATCTGGGATGCCGAAAAGAAAGGACTGCTCAAACCGAGTGTGGAAATTATTGAACCCACAAGCGGTAACACCGGCATCGCGCTTGCCTATGTGGCGGCGGCGCGCGGGTACAAGCTCACTTTGACCATGCCGGAGACTATGAGCAGCGAGCGGCGGCGGGTACTCGCCGCGTTCGGCGCGAATCTTATTTTAACGCCCGGTACGGAAGGCATGAAGGGAGCGGTGGCGAAAGCGGAAGCCATTGCCGCTTCCGATCCGCAGAAGTATTTTCTGCCGCAGCAGTTTAAAAATCCGGCCAACCCAGAAATTCATGAGAAAACGACAGGGCCGGAGATCTGGGCTGACACTGAAGGCGCCATTGATGTGCTGGTGTCCGGCGTGGGCACGGGCGGAACAATCACCGGAGTGTCGCGCTACATCAAAAACACGATGGGCAAAAAAATTATTTCCGTGGCCGTGGAGCCGAAAGAAAGTCCCGTGATCAGCCAGAAACTGGCCGGGCAGGAATTAAAGCCTTCGCCACACAAGATTCAGGGGATCGGCGCCGGATTTATTCCGGACACGCTGGATTTGTCGATGGTTGACCGCGTAGAACAGGTGGAAAGCATGGAGGCGGTAGAATATGCCCGCAGGCTGGCCAGGGAAGAAGGAATGCTGGTGGGAATTTCCTGCGGTGCGGCTGTGGCCGCTGCGGCGCGCCTGGCTAAACAAAATGGGTTTGCGGGCAAGACCATCGTGGTCATCCTGCCGGATGCCGGCGAGCGGTATCTTTCCACGGTCTTATTTGAGGGAATTGGAGCTTAGCGCGAAGCCAACTCACAAGCTCATGTCTCTTTGATTCGTGGTTATCTGCAGCGGGTAGATCTATATCTTGTTGAATCTATACTGATTTATTCGGTTTTGAGAAGCAATACGCGGTGGAGTATTTACAGAAGAAAAATCAACATTAATATAAATGAATAGGTTGAAGACAACAATATTTAAGCTTTAGACGTATTTAAATTATGGAGGGCATACGATGAAGAAAGTGATAATGCTTTTAGCGGCAATAACGTTATTGACCGGGCTCATATTCGCTCATGCTAGAGATTATGAAATGAGCGGCAAAACAGATGATTATTCCGTAGTGGTCAAATTGGACAAGAATCCACCGGTCAGGGGGACAAACAGAATAACGGTTGAAGTAAAAGATGCGGCGGGCAAAGCCGTTACCAACGCGAACGTTGTAATACATTACGGCATGCCGCCAATGCCGGGCATGGGCGCGATGAATTACAGGAAAACTACCGAACTGAAAGGGGAGATCTATCAGGCGGCATTGAACTTCTCCATGAGCGGACCGTGGTACGTGGATGTGAGAATCAGCCGGGATGGCTCAACACAAACGGTAAAATTGAATGTGGATATCCGGTAGGATTTTCAGAGCATGGTTGTTTTTAGTAACCTTGGCTTTACCTTGGATGGCCTGGGCGCAAGGAGATGTACTGCTTGATGGCCTGATTAAGGAAGCTCTGAAAAACAGTCCGGAAATTCAGGCATCAGCCTCCCGTCTTGAGGCGGCATATTTGCGCGTTCCCCAGGCAGGCAGTCTGCCCGATCCGATGTTCATGGTCGGCTATCAGAATGAAGGGTTTGAGCGCTACACCTACAGACGAGAAGAGGGCGCGCAATGGATGTTTTCATTATCCCAGCAGTTTTATTTTCCCGGCAAGCGCGGTTTTAAATCAGAAATGGCGCTGCGCGACGCCCAAAGCCTGGAGGCAATGCATGAGCTGATCAAGCTTAAAACAATCGCGCGCGTCAAGGAGCTCTATTATGATTTATTTTTTGCTTACCAGAGCATCGATGTTATTACCGAAAAACGTGAACTCTTTGTAAGGATGGAAGATCTGGCTCTTAACCGTTATGCTGCGGGCAAAGGGATGCAGGCGGAAGTGCTTATGGCGCAGACCGAGAAATATATGCTTATGGAGAGGATCGAGATGTTGAAGCAAAAGATCCTGTCCCTGGAAGCGATGTTAGCCGCCGTGCTGGGAAGGCAAGATATTTTAATTCCCCGGCCCAACGCGCCTGTATTTTTTCCTTATGTCATGGACGAAGATAAAGCCGTCGAACTGGCTGTCAATAATTCTCCGGAGATAAAGTCACGAAAAAAAATGGTCGATTCCGCCCAGGCTAAGCATAAAATGGCTAAGCTGGAGTACTTTCCCGATTTCGCTCTGGGTGCCTCATATTTCAGCAGGGGGGACAACTTCTTCAATTCGAGCGGCACCAGTCCGTTCATGGACATGTGGAGCGTGACCGCGACGATCAATATACCTTTATACTTTTATTGGAAGCAGAAACCAGCCGTTAAAGAAGCGCAAGCCGAAATCCATCAGGCCGAACGCGAGATGCATTCGTTTAAGCTCATGATCATAGCGGCTGTGCGCGATAACTTTTCGATGTTACGATCGGCGGAGAAATTACTGGATATCTATCGTCAGGGGCTGATCCCCCGCAGCAGGCAGTTTCTAGAGCAAACCATGAGCAGCTATGCAACGGGGAGTGTGGATTTGGTCAGCGTCGTCTCGCGCGTGAACTCTCTTTTGGACTATGAACTGTTATACTGGGAAAAACTGGTTGAAAGAGAAAAAGCCATTGCCCGTCTGTTATCCATTACCGCGGCCGGAGCCGCAAAAGGTGAAAATGGTGAATAAAATATTTTTCCAAAGGATCATCATTGTTAGTGTTGCGCTTTTGCTGTTTCAGGCGCCGCCTGTAATGGCGCAGCATTCTGGTCACGCACAGCCGGCCGGAGCAGGCGACACGGGTATGACAGAGGATGCGCGCCTGATCGATGTATCACCCAAACAGCAAAAGATTGTCGGCATGAAAACTGCGACGGTGGATACGAGAGAAATGGAAAAAATGATCCGAACCGTCGGGAGGCTGGAGGCCAACGAACGCAATCTTGCCACTGTCAACGCGAAAGTTGAGGGGTGGATAGAAAAGCTTCATGTCGAAACCACGGGTGCTTATGTGCGAAAAGGTGATCCTCTTGTTGAAATCTACAGTCCGGAGTTGGTGGCGACTCAGAAGGAATTTCTGCTGGCGCTGCAGTGGGCGAAACAATCCGCAAAGAAAACGTCCGGCGAAGAGGACACACAGCCCTCAGAAACCGAACAAATGATGGCGCGCGATGCTCAAGCCGCGCTCGATGCCGCACGACAAAGACTACTGCTGTGGGACATCTCTCCAAAACAGATCGGCCGGATTGAGCAGCAAGGCGAGATCGCCCGAACGTTGACACTCTACAGCCCGGTTAACGGGTATGTCACACAAAAAATGGCTGTGGCCGGCATGCGCGTCATGCCCGGAGAAAAACTCTACGATTTGGCGGATTTGTCCACCCTGTGGGTTATTGCCGATATCTATGAATATGAATTGTCGCTGGTCAAGAAAGGAGCCCCCGCAACCGTAACTCTGGCTTATCTTCCCGGAAGGGAATTTAGCACGCGTATTGATTATATCTATCCGGAAATTTCTCCGGAAACGAGAACTGCGCGAATACGTCTTAAGCTTTCCAATCCCGGGGGCCATTTGAAACCGCAGATGTTCGCCAATGTCGCAATCAAAGTCCACGGAGGCAAGCGGTTAACAATTCCCGAAACAGCGGTAATCGATACGGGTCGAGGCATGGTTGTGTACGTCGATCTGGGTAACAATGAATTTGAACCGCGGGAAATCAAAACCGGTCTGCGTGCAGGCGGATATATCGAAGTCGTGCGTGGTCTGAAAAAAGGCGACAAAGTAGTCTCTTCCGCGAATTTCCTGATTGATTCGGAAGCGCAGCTCAAAGGAATCCGCCCTCTGCCCCTGAAATAGCCGCCCAACGTAAGGAAAAAAGATGATAGCAAAAATTATTGAAGCGAGCGCCCGCAATAAGTTTGTTGTTTTTCTGGTTTTGTCCTTTGTCGTGGCCTGGGGGCTCTGGACGCTCAAGAACACGCCGCTTGACGCCATTCCCGATCTCAGCGACACGCAGGTCATTATTTATACCGAATGGCCGGGTCGCAGCCCGGATCTGATCGAAGATCAGATCACCTACCCGATCACTTCCACGCTGCTGGCCGCTCCGAAGGTGCAGGCGGTACGCGGATTTTCATTTTTAGGCAGCTCATTTATCTATGTTATTTTTGATGAAGGCACGGATATTTACTGGGCCAGAAGCCGCATTCTGGAATATCTGCAGGCGGTGCAAAGTAAAATTCCGGCCGGCGTGAATCCGGAGTTGGGGCCTGATGCCACCTCTCTGGGGTGGGGATTTTCCTATGCCGTGGTTGATGAGTCGGGGAAACTGGATTTGGCGGAGCTACGTTCGATCCAGGATTACACAATTAAACTCGCGCTCGAAAGCGTCGCCGGCGTGTCGCAGGTGGCCAGCATTGGCGGTTTTGTCAAACAGTATCAGGTTACCGTCGATCCGAACCGTCTTTCCGCTTATAATCTGCCCATCACCTTGGTGATGGACGCAATCCGCAAAAGCAACCGCGACGTGGAAGGACGCGTGCTGGAATTTTCCGGAGCCGAATACATGGTGCGGGGGCGCGGATACATTCAAAATATCCAGGACCTGGAAAATATCGCCGTGGGCGCACGCGCCGGGGTGCCGATTTATCTGAGGGATGTCGCCCGTGTGCAGCTGGGGCCGGAAATCCGCCGGGGTATTGCGGAACTCGACGGCAAAGGCGAGGTGGCCGGCGGCATTGTCATCGTCCGTTTCGGCGAAAACGTCCTCAACGTGATTGAGCGGGTAAAACAAAAAATTGAAAACGACATTTCGCCCAGCATTCCGCCGGGGGTAAAGATTGTCACCACGTATGACCGCTCCGACCTTATTCACCGCGCCATTGCTACGCTGAAAGATGAAATCATCAAACTAACCATCGCGGTGAGCGTGGTGTGTCTGGTCTTTTTATTTCATCTGCCCAGCGCGCTAGTGGTCATTCTGACGCTGCCGATTGCCATAATTATTTCTTTTATCTGCATGTATTATCTGGGAGTCACATCAAATATCATGAGCTTAGGGGGAATCGCCATCGCGATCGGGACGATGGTGGATGCCTCAATCATCATGGTAGAAAATGCCCACAAGCGGCTTGAGGAGTGGGAACGCGCGGGCAGACCCGGGGATAAAACTGATGTGATTATTAACGCGGCGAAGGAAGTGGGGCCGTCTCTTTTCTTCGCGCTTCTGGTTATAACTGTGGCGTTTTTGCCGGTATTTACGCTGCAGGCCCAGGCCGGCCGCTTGTTCAAGCCGCTGGCCTACACCAAAACCTTTGCCATGCTGTTTGCCTCGTTTTTGGCCGTGACGCTGACTCCGGTTCTGATGACGTTGCTTATTCGCGGCAAAATCCGGCCGGAGGAGAAAAATCCCGCCAGCCGTTTTCTGCATTTTATTTACGAGCCGTTGGCTCTGCTGGCGCTGCGCTTTCGCAAGACCGTGATTGCGGTGGCTGTGGTTTTAATGATCCTGACTGTCTATCCCTTCATGAAATTAGGATCGGAGTTCATGCCGCCGCTCTATGAAGGCTCCTTGTTTTACATGCCGGTGACGGTACCGGGGCTTTCCGCGTCAGAAGCCGCCAGAATATTGAAGCTGCAGGATGAAATACTCATGTCTATTCCGGAAGTCGCCCAGGTTTTCGGCAAGGCGGGACGCGCGGAAACGGCCACTGATCCCGCGCCGCTGGAAATGTTTGAAACGGTCATTAACCTGAAACCACCCGACCAGTGGCGTCCGGGGATGACCGTAGAGAAACTTAAAAACGAAATGAACCGCGCATTGGATATTCCCGGAGTGGCCAATTCCTTCACGATGCCGATTAAGGCACGCATCGACATGCTGGCCACGGGCATCCGTACGCCGGTAGGCATCAAAATTCTGGGAACCAATCTGGAGGAGATAGAGCGGATTGGTCTGGAACTGGAACATCATCTGCGTGATGTGCCCGGTACGCGCAGCATATACGCGGAGCGCGTCGCCACAGGTTATTTTCTGGATATTGTGATCAACCGCGAGAGCATCGCCCGTTACGGCCTGGCGGTGGATGACGTCAACGAAGTGATTCAAACCGCCATCGGCGGCATGAACCTTACGACTACCGTGGAAGGCCGGGCGCGCTATCCCGTGAATATCCGCTATCCACGCGAACTGCGCGACGATGTGGAAAAACTCAAGCGCGTTCTGGTGCCGGTGATGACATCTCCTGGCGTTGCCGCCACTTCCGAATCTTCCATGACCGCGACCAACGCCATTTTGCAGATTCCCATGGGAGAGCTGGCCGATTTTAACGTGGTCCGGGGACCAACGGCCATCAAAAGCGAGGAGGGCTTACTAACCTCTTATGTTTATATTGATATCAGCGACCGCGATGTTGGCGGATATGTCGAAGAGGCGCGCGATAAGGCGGCTACATTAAAATTGCCGGATGGCTACCGTCTGGTATGGAGCGGCGAGTATGAACATATTCTCAAAACGCAAAATCGTCTGAAGATGGTTATCCCCTTGACGATCGCGCTTATTTTCGTGATTCTTTTTTTAAGCACTCGTTCCGTCATCAAAACATGTATTGTCCTTCTGGCCGTGCCGTTTTCTCTGATCGGCTCCTTTTGGTTTTTATATCTTCTCAACTACAATATGAGCATCGCCGTTTGGGTGGGTATTATCGCTTTAGCCGGGTTGGATGCGGAAACGGGCGTTATCATGCTTTTGTACCTAGATCTGGCCTATGAAAAGTGGAAGAAGGAAGGACTGCTGAGAACCAGAAAGGATCTCAACGACGCCGTGATGCACGGCGCGGTGCAACGCATTCGCCCCAAGGTCATGACTGCCGCGACGATTTTAGCTGGTTTGATCCCCATTATGCTATCGGAAGGTGCGGGAGCGGATGTGATGAAGCGCATTGCCGCTCCGATGATCGGGGGAATCATCACATCCACGATTCTGGAATTGATCGTATATCCGGCAATTTACATGGTTTGGCGCGGCAGAAAGATTGTCGAATCGGCTCAAGGTTAATCCTGATAAAACTTGACAGCTATAATCATCATTAATACTATCGTTTTACTTGTTATTAGCTGCTTAACTGTTCGTCACCAATATCGCATTTTTGAGAGAATGTGAATGTTATTACAATAATTTTTGATGGTCTATGCTTGGAAATGATATCTTCTATGTTATTCTCATGTGAGCAAAGCGCAACGAAGAGCTGGCTTAACGCCTGATACGTGAAGGCTTCTGGACGAATAATAACAACTAACTGTCGGTTATTGGAAGATAAGATTTCAAGAAACGGAGAATAACTGGATGACGATAGTGACGATTTGTCAGTATTTGCATCCTAAAAGAGTATAAGGAGAAAGTGAATGAAGATCGGAAAGCAGACAAAAATCAGCGACCTTTTGGAAAAGTATCCTTTTTTGATTGAAGAGATGGAAAAGATCAACAACCATTTTGCCCTGCTCAAAAACAAGGCGGCGCGGATGACGATGGCCAAAATCGCCACCGTCTCCATGGCGTCCAAGGCCGCAGGATTGAGCGCAGCAGAGCTCATGAACGCCATCAAAAAAATCGTGGCCGAACATGGCGTGGAGACGCTGGAAATCGATACGGATGATGAGCGCACTCGTCTCGATACCCTAAAGGAAATCATCAAAGAGATGCACCAGGGGGGCGATCCGGCCGCCGCCAAAATAAAATTTAATGAACTTTTGAAAGAAATTGATCCGCATGAAATCAAAGACCTGGAGCAGCAGCTCGTGATGGAGGGGATGCCGGTTAGCGAAATTCAGAATCTCTGTGAATTGCATGTCGGTGTGTTCAAAGACGCCCTGGGCAAGTCTGATAATGTGGTTGTTGAGGCCGGCCACCCGGTGCACACCTATCAGGAGGAAAACAGGCGGCTGGAGGAGGCCATCGCGCGTCTCGAAGCGCTCCTGAAAAGGCTCGATGAGGAAAACAAGGCGCAGGTTATCCCGGAGGCGCGCGCCGCGCTGGCGCAGGTCGCCACCGTCGAGAAGCATTACGTGCGCAAGGAAAACCAGCTTTTCCCGTTTATGGAAAAACACGGCATCACCGCTCCGCCGCAGGTGATGTGGGGCGTCCATGATGAAATCAGGAGTTTAATTAAAAAAGCGAAGAAATCTCTGGATACGGAAGATGCCGCGGAAATCAAAAAAACGGTGACGGAACTGAATCACGCGATGACGGAAATGATTTTCAAGGAAGAAAAAATTCTCTTTCCCATGGTGCTGCAAAATATTACGGAGGATGAATGGGAACAAATCCGCCGCGGCGAGGACGAGCTTGGTTATATTCTGGGCGTTGTGCCGGGAGATGTTTGGAAACCAAAGGGTGCCGGCCAAACAAAAACGCGCGACGATGTTTTTTCGCTCGATACCGGCAGGATGACCATCAGGCAGATTAACGCGCTGCTGAAACACTTGCCGTTGGATATCAGCTTTGTGGATGAAAACGATGAAGTTTTGTATTATTCCGAAACCGCCGAGCGGTTTTTCCCGCGCAGCCCGGGTGTTATCGGCAGAAAGGTGCAAAATTGTCATCCGCCCAAAAGCGTGCATATCGTGCAGGAAATTGTGGAAGCATTTCGGGCGGGGCGGAAAAACAGCGCCGAATTCTGGATAAACCTGCGCGGGAGGACGCTCCATATCCGCTATTTTGCCGTCCGTAATGACGCAGGAAAATATCTGGGCACGCTGGAAGTGACGCAGGATATAACCGATATCAAAAGGATTGAAGGCGAAAGGCGTCTTTTGGATTGGAACAAGTCATCCTAATCAATTATCCTTTGAGTTTATTTTTTATTTCCGGGCGGTCGGCCAGAGCCGTCGTGTAGTTGCCGCTTAAAAATTCGCTTTCCGACAACACCGCGTGATGGAAGGGGATGGTGGTTTTCGGCCCTTCCAGCACGAGCTCCGCCAGCGCGCGTTTCATGCGCGCGATGGCATCCGCGCGTGTTTTGCCCACGCTCATCAGTTTCATCATCAGCGAATCGTAATAAAAGGGGAAATTGTATCCTTCGAAAACTCCTTCATCAATGCGCAAGCCCGGTCCCTGCGGCAGGCGCAGTTTTTCAATAACGCCCGGCGAGGGCATGAAATTGCGCAGTGCGTCTTCGGCGTTGATGCGGCACTCGATGGCATGACGGTTCATGCGGATATCGTCCTGATTGAAACTTAGAACCTCTCCCTCGGCGATGCGGATTTGCTCGCGGATAAGATCAATGCCGGTGACCAATTCCGTGACGCAGTGTTCCACCTGCAGGCGGGAGTTGATTTCGTTAAAATAAAATTTTCTTTCCTGCGGGAAATAAAAAAATTCTACGGTGAGGGCGCCGACATAATCAAGCGCGAGCGCCACATCAATTGCCGCGGCGCCCATCTTCATCCGCCAGAAGGGGCTGACAATCGGACAGGGAGCCTCCTCCACCAGTTTCTGGAAACGGCGCTGCACGGAGCAGTCGCGCTCGCCCAGGTGCACGACATTGCCGTGGCTGTCGGCTAGCACCTGAAATTCGACATGTTTCATTCCCTGCAGATATTTTTCTATATAAAAAGATGATGTTCCGAAAGCCTTGCGGCCGCGCGCTTCCGCCGTATGCACTGCCTTTTCCAGCTCAGCTTCGTTTTGGGCGATGGTGATGCCGATGCCGCCGCCGCCGCCGGATGGCTTGACGATAACCGGATAGCCGACATCCGCCGCGATTTCGCGCGCCTGTTGTAATCCCGCCGCGCTGCCGCTGGCGATCGCGTCGTCACAGCCGGGCGTAACCGGAATGTTGAGCATTTTCATCAACTGACGGGCACGGTTTTTCGGTTTTGCCTTGGACATGCAACTGCTCGACGGACCGATAAAAATGATCTTTTCTTCCTCGCAGCGTTCGGCAAAATCCGGATTTTCCGCCAGGAAACCATAGCCCGGATGAATGGCGTCCGCGGAGCTTTTTTTCGCTGCCTCTATTATTTTGTCAAAGTTCAGATAACTCTCCAGCGCGTCGGGCGGGCCGATTTCGTATTTTTCATCGGCAAGCTTGGTATGAAGCGCGTCGGTATCGGCCTGTGAATATACCGCGATAGAAGTGATGCCCATGTCCCGGCAGGTGCGGATCACGCGCACGGCTATTTCTCCGCGGTTGGCAATCAGGATTTTTTTGAATTTCGCCATGGAAAATTCCTTATTTTATGAGATTTCCGGATATGCCGGTCACCGCTGTAAAATAGCATGAACCATACCAAACGCACAATGGAAATCGCCGGGAAATATATCTGTAATGATAAGTATTTAAAAGAGTGAGGGGGAAAATTTTTTTTGAAAAACGGATCGTGCCGCGTAATTGTTTATGCCCTGAGAACATCTTTACACACAGGACATTTTTGTTAAAATCAGGATTGACACTGAATAAAAGCGCTGCTAGTTAAATAAGCGGGGTGGCCAGGATGTTGTTTGCATGGCCTGAGAATATACCCGTTGAACCTGCTCTGGGTAATGCCAGCGAAGGGAGAAATCAAAATTTTTTACAAAAACCTTTCTCCCGGTTGTTACCGAAGAAAGGTTTTTATTTTCTGACAAATTACAGAAATCTGGGACAGGAGATAAAAATGGCAATTACCGCAAAAGACATTTTCCAAACAATCGAGGAAGTTCGCCGCAAGGCGCCGGTGGTGCACAATATTACCAATTACGTGGCAATGAATAATTCCGCCAATGCTCTGCTCGCACTCGGGGCGTCGCCCGTGATGGCGCATGCCGAGGAGGAAATGGAAGAGATGGTCGGAATCGCCGCGGCGCTGGTCATCAATATCGGGACGCTCAGCGAGGCCTGGATATCCTCCATGTTCGAAGCCGCTCACCAGGCAAGAATTAAAGGCATCCCGGTAGTTCTGGACCCGGTAGGCGCGGGCGCGACATCCTACAGAACGCAAACCGCGCGGGAATTGATCAACTCTGAACCGCCGTCTGTTATCCGCGGCAACGCATCAGAAATCATGTCCCTTTTTGACGAGAAAACAAAAACAAAAGGAGTGGACAGCGCGGCGAGCTCCCATGACGCGGTGGCGATAGCGAAAATAATAAGCGCGGAAAGTAACTGTGTGGTTTGCGTGAGCGGCGAGACCGATTATGTTGTTCAAGGCGACAAAGTGATCAAAATTCACAACGGTCATCCTTTGATGACCAGGGTTACCGGTTTGGGTTGCACGGCATCGGCGCTGTGCGGCGCTTTCGCGGCGGTGGAAAAAGACGCGCGTGTGGCGGTAGCCCAGGCCATGGCGGTTATGGGTATCGCGGGGGAAATGGCCGCGCAAAGAGCCGCCGGCCCCGGCTCACTGCAGATGCATTTTCTGGACATTCTTTATGGCCTTAATCAGCAAGATATTTCACGACTTTTGAAAGTCGAGGAATAAGCCATGCGCGGGTTATATCTGGTCACCGACCGTGAATTATGCCGTGGCAGGCCCCTGACGCAAATAGTCAGGCAAGCGGTGGAAGGCGGCGTGGCCTATGTGCAGTTGCGGGAAAAAGGACTATCTTTCCGCGATTTTGTTGACGAAGCGCTCGAGATTAAGAAATTGTTGGAGACATGTCGGGTGCCGCTGATTATCAACGATCGTGTGGATGTGGCTTTGGCCTGCGGCGCGGCAGGAGTGCATTTGGGGCAGTCCGATATGCCTTATTCAGAGGCGCGTAAAATTATGGGCGCTAAAACCATTATCGGTCTATCAGTGGAAACGTGGCCTGATGTGGAAGAAGCAGAAAGATTTGATGTTAATTATATTGCTGTAAGCCCTGTTTTCACGACACCAACCAAAACGGACACCAAAGAGCCCTGGGGTCTGGAAGGATTGAAAAAAATAAAAAAGTTCAGCCGTCATACGCTAGTGGCGATCGGCGGCGTTAATGAAAAAAATATTTCTGCTGTAGTTACAGCTGGCGCGGATTGTGTTGCCGTGGTTTCGGCGATTTGCGCGGCGGATGATCCATTCCTGGCAACAAGGAGTCTGAAAGATCTTATTGATTCAGCTGTTTTTCCTTGAGACTTTCTTTTTCATCAAGAGGTATGCTTAATTCTGTAATTGGCTTTTCACCCGCTTCCGCCTTTTTGCGCATTTCTTCCTGCTTTTTGTTAATGGACACGGCCGCGAGACCCGCGGCGATCTTCACTTTTTTCGCGTAGCGGCTTATAAAAGAAGTCTTGGAAATTTTCTTGAGCAGCGGCAGGGCTTCCGGCGCTCCGATGAAGCCCAATGCCACGCATATTTTTTCCTCGAAATCATCACGCAAATCAGATGACACCGCTTTTCTCTCCTCAAGCATTTTTAATAATTCAGGAACGGCTTCCGCGCTTTTGGCGTTTCCCAGCGCTTCAACTATATCCAGTTTGAATTGATCATCCGCGTAAGCCAAAACCTCGAGGAGAATAGGGCCCCTCTGCGCGCCGCCCGTTTTATATATGCTTCTGAGCGCTTCATTGCGCAGTTGCTTATTTTCATGAATTAATAACGGCTTCAACGATTCCGCGCTGCTTTCATTGCCGACATGTCCCATAATGTAAGCCATGTTGCGCAGATAATACCAGGGGGCGGGTTTTGACAGCCTGTCTCTGATTACCGGAATCGCTCTTTGTCCCAGGCCCAGGAAAAGTTTGATAATGCGCACGCGTTCGTCGCTGTCTGTCTTGCCGCGCAGGACATCGAGAATCCGATTCATGGCGAGATCTCCCAGTCTGACCAGAACGCTTCCCGCCTCAAATTGTTTTTCCGGATCTTTGGCGCTGGTGTTGAACGTCTTCAAAAGAACATTAATGTTGCTTTCCGTCGCCAGCGAGCGAACAATGTTCAGGGAAATTTCGTGCGCCTTGTCGTTTTTCTCGATGATTCCGGCGCTGATGCAACTGAACACATCCAAGATCGGCAAGGCATCGCCAAAGCGCCTTTCTTCTATTAAGCTCTGCGTTAGATTTTTAAGATAATCACAAATTTTTCTGTACGCGTATGTCGATGAAGTTTCAAATTTTATCCAGTTGACAAGCATGGGGGATAATCTTTCCAAAAGCTTTATGCGGCGTTCCGGTGTCAGTAATCCGATGATATCAGCCAGCGCGGCGGATGATTTAGCGCGGATGTCTTCATTTTTCTCCGTCAGGCTGTTGACGAGCCTGCTGATGATCGAAGCCATCATTTCATGTTCTTTTTCCGCGTCCAACTGGTCAAAAATCACCGGCATGTCAGCGAGCAATTTCTCATCAAAAAGGCTTTTTGGATCATCTCTGAGAAAGCCGCGCACTTTTTCCTTTAATTGCGCGGCCTGGTCTGTCTGTCCTGTTTTGTTTTGCCTCCCGGTGTCTTCAGTTTGCTGCGGTGCATGTTTTGTTATATTGCTTTTCGCCAGCATGACGGGTTTGGTGATTTCGTTAAGAGCGCCATCGCTTTGCGGCGCGGTCGATCTGCTTTTCGGCCCCGCGGTAATATCCAAATCGGGAAAAAGCGTTTCCGCCGGTTGTGGCGCGGATGTTTCTTTAAACAGATGTTTGGTCAGAGCGCCGCCGAAGAAATTACCGACATTCTGATTTTTGAGCCACTCCACTATATCCGGGCCCAAGGCCGAAATAGAACCGCTAATCTGTTCGGCAATCCTTTCCTTTTCGGCTTTTTCGAGAAAAGAGGTGACTTTATCCATTGTGGAAAGCATGCCCGCAATGCGCTCGGCTGCGTGTCCAACGGAAAAAGACGTTTGCGGCTGTGTAATATCCGCTAAACGGGACTGAAATGTTTTTAGGAGAAAATCCGCTTTTTCGACCGCCTGTTCAATTTTTTCTATTTCATCAGCCTCTTCCTTGTTGGCGCGCAGAAACGACTGAATGATTTTGTCATCGGTAATATCCAGGGGAGAAAGAATTTGATGTTTGCCCGCCTCCGGTGCTGCCGGGGCTGGCACCGTTTCCTTGTTGAGCAAAACATGAGTTATTTTTTTCTGGTCAAAAATCCTGCGCAGATCTTCGACAGACTGGATGTTTTTTGACATTTTCGCAATAGTTTCCAAAAAAGCGGTAAGCTCTTCCTTGCTTATATTTTTTTCAATAATGAGCGTATCAATGCCAAATTCCCGCAGTAGTTTGGCAAACGCATCCACCTGCCAGATATCTTCGCCGGGTTTTTTTAACTCCTCCGTACCCAAAAGCAGGCCATGTCCTGATTTTTGCAAAACTAATGGAGATTCCGCCTGCAGCATGCCGGAGAAATTCTGATGAATTTTATCAATAATGTCTTTGATTTTGGCGCTGCTTGCCGGGTAGACACGCATATTTTTTATGGCTGTATTGACGCTGATAAGCACGTCGAGCATTTTTTGTTTATTCTGGTTTGTCGCCATCGTCTCTCCGGATTGTTAACGAATCAAATTCATCAGAAGCATAAGAGAAGTGAAAAAGCGTGTCAAGATAAATTCTCAATCAAATTTGATGCTTACCTTACATGTCGAATTTTTTCTGGATTATTCCGTTGACATTGACATACGCTTTTTTTTCTCCTATATTCGACAAAAAGGGACGATCCAACAACGACAAGGCGAAAATTTAATTTTTCGTAAAATAACGGTATCAGAAGGAGAAAGGTGGGGAAGGAATAATGAAAAAAATATTGGTCATCGGTGCTTCTTTTATCGGCTTGATTTTATTGCTGGTTATTGCCGCCAGTATTATTATCATGCTTAAGGTGGACAGGCTCTTTATTGCCGCCCAGATGTCCAAAGCGCTCAATCGCCAGGTTTATATAGAAGAGATCAACGTAAATATTTTTTCTCTTGTTTCCGGAATCGAAATAAAAAACGTCGGTATTTCCAATTTTAAAACACCGCAGCAACTGGCTTCTCTGCAGGGAAAACCTGTCGCTCCGGCGGATCTTTTTGCCGGCATGGAGTCGCTGCGCTTTAAGGTAAAATTTTTGCCCCTGCTTCGGGGGGAAATTGACTTAAATGAATTTGTTCTCTATTCGCCGGTAATCAATATATCCCGCGACCGGCAGGGCGCGCTCAACATTGATGATTTGCTCAAAGCAAGAGGGAAAAAACCGATTCCGGAAGAGAAAAAACCTGGTCAAGAACCGTCACGTCCGCTTAGCGTTGATGATTTGCCTTTGGCTATTAAGGTCGGCCAGGTGGGCATGCGCAACGGCACGATAAATTATTATGATGGCCAGGCCGGGCAAACTTTTCAGATATACAAATTGACCACGCTAGCCTACGATATCGAAATCGATCCCAAGGACCTGGAAAAGAAAGACATTGTCAAGCTGAAGATGGGCATGGGCGTCAAAACGGTCGGGCCGATGAAAACAGGCAGCGTCCAGAGTTTTGACGTTACTTTTGATGCCACAGGGCACTTGATACCATTCGATGTGAAAACGCGCCTTCTGGATCCCGAAGCCGTGCTTCGTCTTTCCGTTCCGGACGGAGAAATAACCGGTTTGCAGATATTTAATTCCATCGCTGCGCTTCCCATTTTAGGCGATTACCTGGGGCAATACATTTCTTTTTTGAAAGGTAAGCAGCAATGGAGCAATTCTCGCGAAACCGGAGCCGATCTGCGCTACAAAGCCGGCAAGGCTCAGCTTAAAAATGGCAAGCTAGCGCTCAAAGAAGCCGATTTTCTTTTTGACGGGGGAATGAACACCAAGTCCAAAGCCCTCGATATGAATCTCAACATGGTCATGCGCAAGGAAGTCAATGATAAAGTTCGGGAGGCATTGGCGAAAAAAATTGAAGCGGCTATCAAAAGTCCCGAGGTGAAAAAGTACACGGATAGCAATCAATTGGCCCAAGCCGCCATGCAGCCGATGCTCAACAAAGACGACATGATCGACTTGAAGTTTAACGTCGGCGGCACCACGGCAAAAACAAACGTCAGACTGGTGCAACCGCAGCTTAATTCTCTGGGTGATATCGCGAAAAATTCCGCGGGCGGCATTTTAACGGGAGCGGGTGTAAAAGCCGGCAAGGAACTATTGGGAGAAGAAAGAGGAAAAGTTCTCGACAGCGTGCATGATTTGTTTAAAAAGAAATAATCAGTTGGATTTTAACTGATTAAAAGAAGAAAGTTTCCGGTATTATTTTTTACGTG
Source organism: Syntrophaceae bacterium UBA7520 (assembly GCA_002478265.1). Lineage (GTDB taxonomy): Bacteria > Desulfobacterota > Syntrophia > Syntrophales > Smithellaceae > UBA4810. Next base: position 14,890 of record DLNC01000024.1, on the reverse strand, counting down.
TTTTTTCGGGCGGGAAAATAATGCCTTCTTTTTTCAGATTATTGATGTCTTTCTGGCTGTATCCGATTTCTTTCATTATTTCTTCGGTGTGTTGGCCCAGCGCCGGCGCGGCCTGACGCGGTTTTGCCGGTGTTGCGGAAAATTTTAGGGGAGCACCAACCCCTTTGATTTTGCCGCAGCGCGGATGTCTCTGCGTGACGATCATGCCGCGCGCGTTGATTTGAGGATCGTTTTCCACTTCATTGATTTCTAAAACCGGTGTCAGACAGACATCTGCACTTTGGGCGTTGGAAATCCACTCGTCTCTTTTTTTTGTGCGAAACAGCGCGGCTATTTCCCAGCGCAAATTATCGGCCTCATCACCAATGACGAACTGTTTGTCCAGCCATTGCGGGCGCCGCATCAAATTGCAAAAATTCTTCCAGAATTTTTCTTCCAAAGTTCCCAGGGCGATATATTTCCCGTCGGCGCATTGATAGACACCATAGCAGGCAAGTCCGCCGGAAAGAGCCGCCCGGCCCGCTTCCGGCATAATGCCCGCGGCTTGATAATGAGCCATCTGCAATGTGATCAGGGGGAGAATGGCATCCAGCATGGCCACATCAACTTTTTGTCCCTTGCCGGTTTTTTCCTTGGCCCAAAGCGCGCTGAGGCAGGCGATCACCGCCATGTAGGCTCCGCCCGCCACATCCGCTATCTGTACGCCGGGAATGACCGGGCCTGTTTCTTTGCTGCCGGTTATGGCTAGAATTCCCGCGTAACCGATATAGTTGATGTCGTGACCCGCCTGCGCCGCGTAAGGGCCATTTTGTCCGTAACCGGTAACAGAAACATAAATGATGTCTTTTTTAACTTTTCGCGCCTTTTGATAGCCAAGGCCCATTTTATCGATGATGCCCGGACGGAATTGTTCCATGACAATGTCTGCTGTCCTTACGAGAGAAAAAAAGATATCCCTTCCCTCTTTTTTGCCCAGATCTAAAGCGATGCTTCTTTTTGAACGGTTGACGGCCAGAAAGCCCGCCGATTCCGAAGATAAATAAGGTGGATAGTAACGCATGTAGTCGGGCGATTTCATGTCTTCGATCTTAATGACATCAGCACCCATATCGGCAAGGAGCATTGCGCCCAAGGGTCCCGGATAAAGCCGGGTCAGATCCAGAATGCGGATTTTATTAAGCGGTCCGCAAGGAGCGGTTCTTTTTGTCTTTGTTGCCATTGCGCCTTTTGCCATATAGACCATATAGAAATGTGGAGCAAAGAACAGATAACTAATGATAATTCTTACGATAAACAAGATAATAAATCAAGCTTGCTTGTTGTGTGCTTTCATGCCAATTGTATAAAAATGGCAATTGTGGTAATAAAAAAGTATGCACCTTTGCCTTGGTTGTTTGGCTGTCAATCACTTATTATCAGCGGCAACACAATAAGCGACCATTGCATCATCCGTTGCTATATCGGCAACGATGATGTCTACGCTTAAGCAGCGCAAGGGCAAAAGTTTTAACCGGGAAAGTGAATTATGACAAGGACAATGAAAAAAAAATGTTTATCGGGCCTTTGGTATTTATCCATTGCCCTATGCGTGTTATCAGCCTCGATTTTTCGCTACGATTTAGCCTGGGCGCAGCCGGCGGCGGATGCCGCCAGTCCCGTTTCGGACGCTGTCATAAAACTTGTCGGTTTTTGTCAGAATCCCCAGGGCGGGTTTGATGAAAAAGCGGCGTATGTTCTAATTGACTATGTACTCAAGAACAAACCAAAAAAAGAACTTGCCCTTCCCGGCATTCAGGAAGCCACGGGAGCTTATTACGAATTCGACACGAAAGTAAATTTCGCCAATTTTTTGAAATACTCTTTCAATCACCAGATCCCCGCGTCGCTGACCAGTCCGAGTTCATTGCGTTACTCCATCTGGAACGGGCAGCCCGGCCCATCGCAAAGAATGCCCGCCAACTGGAGAAAGATATCGCCCGCGGATGAGCCTTTTATTCTTCGCGGCATACAGCGAGACGCCATCACGCCCGATTTAACCACGGGCGTTTATTATGAATACGATCTGCAAAAAACACTGATCCTGCTCAACTATAAGGGCCGGCAGGCGCTCGTCACCATATCTAAGCAGGTTGATAAATCCAATGTCGGCAAAAAAGGAGTAATTCTCGGCAGTGATGACGATTGGAATTATTATTATTCCGACGAGCCGGGATCGGCCAGATCAGGCCTGGGGTGGGTGAAGTCTTATATCTATGACTTTTTTTCCGTGGCTGTCTACGTGGAAACGACACCTGGGGACAATGGCGTGCGCAGCGGGTTTTTTCAGTGGATTCGCGCGGGGTGGTCGGGGGTCAACTTCGTGCAGGCGGAGCATGTTATTAAAGGGATGAAAAGGTACGCGCGAAACTTCAACGCTATTATGGAATCGCCCCAATTGCCACCCGCGGAAAAAATCGTCGCTACTTATCAGCGGCTCGCAGCGCTTCCCGGCGCTGAATTACGTCAGCAATATACCGCATTGCGGGAAGCGCAAAAAGCGCTGGCTGTGGAAAGCGGCAAGATCAAACGGCCTGCGGAGGCGGGGAAGGATTTGGCCAGCAGCGTTTCCAAGGAGCAAATAATGGAAGAGCTGATGCTGGAATATTTCAAAATTTCCATGGGCAAGAATTCTTTGCTCAGTGCAAAACAGTTTTTAGCGTTGATCAGCCATTAAGCGTGATTGAAAAGTTGCCGTCAATTTTTACCGTTAAGAAAAATTAAAATGACAGTAACTCCGCAGGATGCCTCGACGGTGATTCTTCTGCGCGATAATCCGGATAAACCCGCGTTGGGATTTGAAGTGCTGATGGTGCGCCGCAGTTCTAAAAGCTCATTTGTTCCCAGCGCTTATGTTTTTCCGGGAGGCAGAGTGGAGAAGAACGATTCCCTGCCGCGGATGGAGCGCTATTGCCGACCGGAAGATACAAACAGGGCTATATCCCATCTGGAAAATACGCCATCCGCGAACGCGGCTTTGGGTATTTTGGTTGCCGCTATCCGCGAGACATTCGAAGAGGCGGGGCTTTTGCTTGCCTATCAAGATGGAGGCAAACCACTTTCTTTCAGTGACGAAAAAATGGAAAGCAGGCTTCGCCAATATAGAGATGCCCTGAATAAAGGCACAGTCAAATTTTCGCAAATACTGGAAGAAGGAAAATTCACCCTGGCGCTTGACTGCCTGCATTATTTTTCCCATTGGATAACCCCGGAATTGTCGCCGATGCGCTATGACGCGCGGTTTTTTGTCGCGACGGTTCCTGCCGGGCAAAAAGCTCTTCCTGACGGAGAAGAAGTGACCGGTCATGTTTGGATCACCCCCGCTCAGGCGCTGGAGAAATACAGAAGCCGGAAATTTTACATGGTCGCCCCGACGGTGGTAACATTAGAGGAATTATCCGCTTTCAAGACGATCCAGGAAGTTATCGACTCTACAAAAACCAAAAATGTCAAATCCGTTCTGACGCGCTTGGTTTTCGCAGAGAACGACGTGCAGGAACACACGCCGGATGGCCGTATCTTCGTCAATTTTGTGCCTGTGGATTAATTAAGCCGCGCTTTATAACCATAAAGTATTTTAAACCATTCCTATCCTTGAAGGGCCTCAGGCCAAGGAGAAGCCCCTCCTCAAATGCGGCAGTGATTTATCCCATTGACAGGTAAAGAAGTTCTTTCTATACTTCAGGCAAACAAGAATTAATTCCAACAACTTGTGTAACTGAGCGAAAGCCGGAGGCTTATAGTAATGTCCGAAACTATTCTGGCCATTGATGATGAAAAAATGAATCGGGAGTTTTACTGCGGACTGCTGACGGATAAAGGTTATAACGTTTTGCAGGCGGCGACAGGCGAAAGCGCGCTGGAGATTTTAAAAAGCGAACATGTTGATCTGGTTTTACTCGATGTGATGATGCCGGGCATATCCGGTTTTGATGTTTTAAAAAACATCCGTGACAGCAGAAAACTGCAGTCCCTGCCGGTGATCATCATCACGGGGCTCGCGGACAGGGAAGATCGTCTTAAAGGGCTGCGCCTGGGAGCGGATGATTTTATCACGAAGCCTTTTGACGTTGATGAACTGCTGGCCAAGGTCGAATCACAACTCAGGCTGGCTTCTTTGCGCAACCAGATATTTGAAAAAAGAAAGATTCTTAATATTGTCGATAGACTGGATGAGGGAATCATCATCACTGATGATAACTTCGCGCCGATGGTGATCAACGCGCGCGCCAAAGATTTTTTGGGCATGAAGCAGGAACCGGAAAATATTCTCCATCATTTTAAAAACACTTTTAAGAAGGATATTTATCCGTACCATAACAGCAATTATTTCATCGTCAAAAGCCAGGAAGCGGGAAAGCCGGGCATATTTTCCCTCAATGTCCAGCCGGTAAAGGACAGCGCGGAAAATATTGATTCTTACGTATTTATTATCAGAGACATAACATCCAACGCCGCGATATTATTTGACTGGAACGAGGCGCAGGAATTATTTAAGCTAGAATGAGGCAATAAGAGAAAAAAGGTTAAATTTCAAGTCAGGAAAAGGAGGGATCGATGATACAAGAATCGAGAGAGGCGAAAAAGAAAAAAGTCATAGACGTGCTCAATAAAGCCAGATCGATGGAGCTTTACGCCATCCATCAATACATGAACCAGCATTATAATCTGGACGATATGGATTACGGCGATCTGGCGGCAAAAGTAAAACTTATCGCTATTGATGAAATGAGGCATGCCGAAATGTTTGCCGAGCGCATCAAGGAATTGGGCGGCGAGCCGACGACAGAACTGGACGGCAAGGTGGCCAAAGCGCAAAAAATCGATGTTGTTTTTCCCTTTGACGCGAAACTGGAAGATGACACGATAGACGCTTACAATAAATTTCATCTGGTCTGCCGGGAAAACGGCGACAGCATCAGCATGAAGCTTTTTGAAACCATAACAGATGAAGAGCAGGCGCATTTTAATTATTTTGATAATGTCAGCGATCATCTGAAAAAACTGGGCGCCGCTTATCTGGCGCAGATTGCGGGAACGCCCGCGGACACCGGTCCGCCTTCCAAAGGTTTTGTTTCCGGAGGCGGAGCGGCCTAGTTTGTTACGAGGAGAGTTTATGAGTCAGCGCACAACTGCCGCCGTTTGCAGCGGCAGTTGTGTTTTTATAATTATGGATAAGCGGGAACAGAAAGTATTATGCGCGCGGACATAAAAGATTTAATGGAAAATAATCTTGTTTGTGTTTTGGCCACCGTCTCCGGAGACAGCCCGCACTGCTCACTGATGTCTTATGCGACAGATGCGGACTGCCGAGAAATTTACATGGTGAGTCATAAAAATACCAAAAAATATCAAAATCTTACAAACAATCCCGCCGTGAGCCTCCTTATTGATTCACGTGAAACATCTCTTTTGCAAGACAAAAAACGCCCCCTCGCGCTCACGGTTACCGGCATATTTCAAAAAGACGTCCCTGAGGGAAAAAAGCAGGCAATACGGGAACTTCTACGTGAAAGGCATCCCGATCTGCACATGCTGCTTGATGACCGGGATGCCGAAATCGTTGTTGTTAAAATAAAAGCGCTGCAGCTGCTTGACGGAATAAGCAATGCCTATTTTGAATCAGTGCCGTAATCCTGAAGACGTTTTTCCGGAAAATTTGCGCACGCGCAGCGGGTAAAAATCTATTTTTTTTGCAGGTGTGCCGGCTCTCCGTGCACCCTGCCGCCATCGATTACCAGCGTGGCGCCGGTCACGTAACTTGCCGCGGGTGAGGCCAGAAAAACAACCGCGCCGGCGATTTCATCAGGTTCGCCCAGCCGCATCATCGGAATCTGTCCGAGGGCTTTTTCGTTAACCTCCGGCTCTTTCCAAAGCGCTTCGCTCAGGCGTGTTTTGATAATGCCCGGCGCAATAGCGTTGACGCGGATGTTATATTGCCCCCATTCCTTGGCCATTACCTGTGTCAGCATAATCAGCCCCGCCTTGGTTACCGAATAAACACCCAAATCGCCTGCCCTCAATCCGCCGATTGATGAGATGTTGATAATTGAGCCGCCGCCTTGATCTTTCATGATTTTTGCCGCAAGCTGGCTTAGAAACAAGATGCCTTTGAGATTCACGTTCATGGTGACATCGTATGTTTTTTCATCCTGTTCCAGAAGCGAGCCATAGTAAGGATTCGTGCCGGCATTATTCATCAGGATATCGATACGGCCGAATCTCTTGATGATCTGTTCAATAAGCGACTTGGATTCTTCAATTTTTGCGTTGTGAGCGACAATCGCCAAAGACTTAACACCTTTGGCGCGGATTTCTTCGGCCACCGGTTCCAGATCGGCGATTTTGCGGCTGCTGACCACAACGTGCGCGCCGGCATCAGCCAGCGCCAGGGCGCTCGCGCGTCCGATGCCGCGACTGCCGCCGGTTACCATGGCCACTTTTCCTTCGAGCGAAAATCTTGATAAATTCATTGTCCGTTCCTCTTTATTTTTTTATTTTGCTGTCGTCCATATTATAGGAAGGGAAAAAGATAATCAATAGTGATGGAAAAATAAAAAAAATATCGTGGACGATTTGGTTTTTTGGTTGTATGTGATTACTAATTCCATTACGGATTATTAATTAACTTTATTTTAAGGAGGCGAAAATGAGATTAAAGGATAAAGTGGCCGTGATCACCGGTTCGGGACGCGGCATTGGCGAAGGTATAGTTATGCGCTTTGCCAAGGAGGGCGCCAAAATTATCGTCAATGACGTCAATGAAGCAGACGCAAAAAATGTTGTGGAAAAGGTTACCGCCCAGGGAGGAAAGGCCGTGGCGGTTATCGGTTCCGTGGCCACGCGGGCCGTGGTGCAGCAAATGGTGGATACCGCCGTTAAAGAATACGGCACTTTGGATATTATGATAAATAACGCCGGCATCACGCGTGACGCCATTCTTCACAAAATGACCGATGAACAGTGGAATCAGGTCATCGCCGTCAATCTCACCGGCGTTTTTTACGGCATACAATGCGCAGGCATACATATGCGGCAAAAGGGCTACGGTAAAATTATCAATATTTCTTCCACCAGCGCGCTGGGCAACGCGGGACAGCTCAACTATTCGGCGACCAAGGCAGGTGTTATCGGTATGACCAAAACCGCCGCCAAAGAACTGGGACCCAAGGGGATTAACGTAAACGCGATCGCTCCCGGCATGATCTGGACGGATATGATGAAAAGCATGCCTGAGGAAACAATCAAGCAGATGGACGCGATGCTGCCTTTTCTAGTCCCGATGAACAGAAAAGGATCTCCGGAAGATATCGCGAATCTGGCGCTTTTTCTTTCCTCTGATGAAAGCTCTTTTATCACCGGGCAGGTGATTTTTTGTGACGGAGGCATGAAGATATAGGAAGAAGCCGGGTAAAGCGAAGAGGTAAAAGCGGCAAGTATTTTATACTTTTGTAAAGCTGGGTAAAACGGTTCGGAAAAGGCACATTAAAAATAGATAATTAACGAGGAGGAAATCATGCTGGTTGTGGTTGCGGTAATGAAGGCCAAAGCGGGAATGGAGCAGGAATTGGAACAGGCGTTAAAAGGAATTATTCCCAAAGTTGACGCGGAAAAAAACACATTGATGTACACGCTGCATCGCGCGAAAAAAGAAGCTGGGAAATTTCTCTTTTATGAAAAATATACGGATAAAGAAGCGCTCAAGGAACACAGCGCGACGCCGCACTTCACGGAACTTTTCGGTAAAATTGCTCCCTTGCTTGATGGCGCTCCGGTAATCGATATGTATGAAGAACTGGCGGGCATCACGCCGAAAAAGTAAATATCGTGGAGAACATAAAGTATTCATTTGCCCTGGAGAAGTTTATGGAAGGCTGGAAAGAGGAAGAATTTCAAAATAAAGATTTAATGGCCCCCTGCGGCCTTTATTGCGGCGTCTGTGGCGTTTACATCGCTACCCGCGACAACAATGAAAAATTCCGAGAGATTATGGGAAATCTGTATGGCACAAAACCGGATGAAACTTTGTGCCTGGGGTGTATGCAGCAAGAGCCGGCAAAGCAGCTTTATGGTTATTGCCGGCTTTGCACAATCCGAAATTGTGTTAAAGAAAAAGGATTCTATTCCTGCCACCAGTGCGCGGACTGGCCCTGTGCCATGATAGAAAATTTTGGTTTGGCAACCGGCAGAAGGGTGATGAAGGAAACGATACCCGTCTGGCGGGAAAAGGCAGCTCTTTACGGAGACGAGAAAGGAAGTGTGGAATGGGCGCGCAGCGTCTGTCAGCGCTATCATTGTCCTTTTTGCGGCAAGCCGCTTTTTCGCGGCGCGCAAAGATGCCGGAACTGCAAGGCCGAGATCGCGGATAAACTGGATGGTAAATTGTAAATAACTGTTTTTATGGGTGTTTTAATCGTGATGCCAAAGGGCGCTGTGTTCGCCGTTTTTGGTTGACAGATAAAATGAATGTTCCTATACTCATTTTTACAAGCCAAATAAAAGCGTTGTAGCACGTTGTCTCGGTTTTCAATCCATTAACTTTACAAGAAAAGGAGGAAAATATGAGCAGCATTTACAAAGTTATCGAAATTATCGGCAGCAGTGACAAATCATGGGAAGATGCCGCAAAGAAAGCAGTAGAAATGGCGTCGAAAACACTGGAGGATTTGCGTGTAGCGGAAGTAAAAGAACTCGACATGAGAATTGAGGACGGTAAAGTAGTTGAGTATCGGGCGAAATTAAGAGTATCCTTTAAATACAAGGGATAGTGTTTACCTGAGCAGCGATATTTGAAAATGGCTTAAAAAAATTTTCGCGCAATGTCATATCAACAATATCAATAAACAAAAAAAGCGGAGAGCCGTGGTCATGTGATTCGGTTCTCCGCTTTTTTTATTGGTTTTCAGGAGGTAAATTTTGATGGCTAAGAAAAATATTAATCCGATAGGCGTTATACTGCTTGCGGCGGGTGTCGGTCTCCTTATCTGGGGGTTTAATCTTTACGGCGCTTTCGGAAATAAGCTTTCCCGAACTTTAACCGGAGCCTCCACTAATGAGACCATGCTTTTTCTGGCGGGAGGAGCTATCTGCGCGGTTTTGGGCGCGGTGCTGATTTTTAAAAAATAGCTTACTGCTAAAGCGGATATTCTTCTTCTTTGATGATTTCGCTTTTGATGGCGGTCAGAAGCTCCTGAAACACGGGCAGGATATCGGTGCGAAAGCGGCCGGCCACGCATACTTTCATAATATCATCGCCGATCTGCAGCATGCCTTCGTTAATCCAGACCTTAACGTCGGCGATGCCGTCTTTTTGTTTGCACAGCGCAATCGCCGCGTCGAGTTTAGCGGCGTTATAGGTGGTTTTCATCCTGCAAACCGGCTTGCCTTCTTTTGACGTGGCGCGCACAATGCCGTTATGCACAAGAATCATCCCCAGATCTTTTGTGGCGCAGTTTCTTTTTATTTCCTTAATCCAGGCTTCAATCAAGACAAGGACCTCCTGTAAACTGTTTTTTTCAATATGGCATATTAATCTTAATGTTTGCAAGATATTAACGATCATACCCGACGAAAAATAATCTTTTGATTCAAGAGTTTATTATTTCGTTGACACAGGCGTCCTCTTTTTCTATACTCGTTTCGCGATAGAATATTGCGGACTTATTAGTTACACTCCACTTTTGCGCTATTTACCTGTGAGCGTCAAGCTATGGTAAAGGACATCAAGCAGGAAGAATCATTCCCTCCGGAAGTTCTGGAAACATTAAGAAACATGGTTTTGGCTATCCGTGCCGTAAAGCTTTATCCGGCAAATAACCCGGCCTATGCGACCGCGGTAAAAAAATCATTTGCGGCGCTCAATAAATTTTTACAGTCCCATGACGAGTATCGTCTGGAAATCCACAAAAACTATTTTATTTATGAAAACATGCCTTTCAAAAAAGACGCTGAGTTTAATTTGCCGATCGTTCAGGATTTGTTTGTAAAAGGCATTCGGGAAATGATATTTTTGCCAGGATTGAGCGAAGAGGAATTGCTTGAGTTTTATCAGGCCCTCGCGCTCACCATAGAAGAGCAGGAGATGAAAAGCGGCATCGCTTCCATATTATGGGAAAAAAGCGTGGCGCATATCAGAATTACCGAAACCGGCCTTGATGAAGTCATAAAAACGCAAACGCCCAGGCGCTGGGGCGAACAGTCTCCAGGCGGCGCCGATGCCGCGAGCAAAACAAGTGATGCGGAAACGGAAAAAAGGCAGGCGGGAGTTCCACATCGTACGTTGGTGCTTTTTGACTTAATAGATGATCCACTTCGATTCGGCGAGAACATCGTTGAATTGGCCAAACAGACGTTGACCGAAGGCGAATCCCTCGAGGACCGCCTTTTTGCTTTGTATAAAGAGGCGGGTCGGAAAATAGACAGGGAACAGCCTGAACAAAGAGAAACTCTTTATGAAGGATTGGCCAAGTCAGTTTTGTCCCTTGACCCGGCCTATCGTAACGGCTTTATCGCCGATAAACTTTATGGTGATTTGGATGCTGATTTGGCCAGGGAACAGCCGCTTTCAGAGGAAAATTTGCCCGGCCCGCTCCATGAGATTCAATCGGGAAGATTTTCCGACGCGTGGACAATACAGCAGATTGCCGCGTTGCTGAAAAAAGCAGCGGCAAAACCGCCGGAACCTGTTAAACCAACCGGTCAGCTTGCCTATCTGGAGGCCAAACCGGTAGACAGCGACATAATCTCCATTGCCGCGGAAATCACACAATATAGCTCCGAAGAAATGAATGAGCTCAGGGCAATCACAGAGGCAAATTTAGAGTGGGATACGGTTAGGGCGGCGACGCGCACGCTGATTTCGCTCATTCCTCATATCAAAAATCCTGCGCATATAGGGCAGGGGGAAAAAACCAGCACTGTTTTTGCTGGCGTGATTACACAAATGGAAAACATGCTTGATTTTCTGCTCAAGAAAAAAGATTACCCTTATGCCACGCTGATTGTTCATGCCTTGCAAATGCCGACAGAGACGGAATATCGCGCCAAGGTGAGCGAGGCGCTAAGTAAAGCGTCCGCCCGGACAGTTCTTATGGACGCGATTCGGGAATTGCGAAGTCATGTCATGGATTCGCCGGAATACCGCGCGATATTTCAATATCTTTCCATGTTTGAGAGGGAGACAACGGAAGTATTGCTTAAGCTTTTGGCGGAGGAAAAAGAAAGGAAGGCGCGCATCTTTTATCTGGATCTGGCCAAAGAAATCAGCAAGAACCAGACCGCTTTGTTGGGAAGATATCTTTCCGATGACCGCTGGTATCTGGTACGAAATATTGTGAACATCATGGCGGAAAGTAAAGAAGATCAGGCCATGGCGTATTTCCGCAAAGCGGCAGACCATAAGAACGTTCGTATCCGCCAGGAAATCATTCATTCCCTGCAAAGCATCGGCGGGAAAAAAGCGGTGAGTTTTCTGGCCAGGTTTTTATCCGATGAGGAAGAAGAAGTGCAAAAAACGGCGTTGCAGGCCTTTGCCCGTTTTCCCGGCATCAGCGAGGATGAAGCGGTTTTTCTGATTAACTTTCTTAATAGCCGGCCGCTGAGCAAGAAAGAGCAAAATCTGACGCTGATGGCTATCGGTGTTTTGGGCAACATTGGCGGCCGTCAGGCAAGAGATTATCTGAAAAAATACACAAAAGTCCGCTGGTGGCGTCCGCGCAAGCTCCAGGAAGAATTAAAGACCGCGGCGCAAAGGGCGATTAAAGAAATAAGCTGGAGAATGGGCGATGGTGGATGAGCAGGGCGATAAAATTCTAGAGGCACGCCAGTCATATTTCGAGAAACAGCGCCTGGTTGAATCGGCGCGCATCGCCTTTCAGTTTTTGGCGGCTGTTTTACGCAACGCCAGTCTGTATCCCCAGCAGCATCCGATTTTGCAATCATCGGCGGAAAAGCTACAGGCGAAAATTCAGGAGTTGCTCGCGGAAAGAAATGAAGTTCCTTTTTATCTCGTGCGCGGTGAATTATTTTTTGAAACAACACCCGTGCCGATTGATCAGAGTTTTTCCGTGGCGATCGAACAGTTTACCGACAAGGATATTGGCGGAATAATTTTCAAACCGAACGTTGCCGTGGAAGAAATCGGCCGCTTCGCGGACATGATCGTCAATGAGGAAATCATGCCCTCCACACAGGAGGGCTTGAGTGTGGCAACTGCCAAAAGAGGCATTTTTCACATATCGATACAACACGCGCTTCTTGTAGACAAAAAAATAGGCAGCGTTATCAAGGCCAGGGAGAAAAAAGCGTCCAGCGTTTTCCGCGACACGATCAACGCGCTCAAAGACGTCGTGCAGGCCGTGTATCTGGAAAAAGCTTCCAGTATGCGCCAAATGAATTCTGTTGTGCAGAATATGGTCGATTATGTGCTGGATAACCGCGACGCGCTGATCGGCCTGACCAGCATCAAAATGTATGATGAATACACGTTCGCCCACTCGATTAACACGTCCATTTTAGCCGTATCGCTGGGCACGTATTTATCTATGACCAAACCGCAGTTGGCGGCGTTGGGCATGGCCGCGACGATGCATGACATCGGCAAAGTGGCGATTCCCAAGGAGATAATCAATAAACCGGGCAGACTCACGGAAGAGGAATGGGAATATGTGCGCCGCCATCCGATTGCCGGCGCTGTTTTCCTATCAAAAATACCAAGCATAACCAAGCTGGCAATGGTTGTGGCCTATGAGCATCACCAGCACGGCCAGAACGCGTATCCCGTCCCGGAAGCTTTGCACAGAAGGCATCCTTTCTCTCAGATAATTTCTCTGGCGGATAGTTATGAGGCCATTACGGCAAGCCGCGTGTATTATAAATCAAAAATCCCTCCTCACGAAGCTATACGCATTCTCGTGAAGAATAGAGGTGTTACGAGCAACCCGGTACTGCTAAAGGCATTTATCAACATGGTGGGCATTTTCCCCGTCGGCACGCTGCTTAAACTGGATACAGGAGAGATAGGGCTGGTAATGCATCAGACATCGGATTTGATGCGTCCGCGCGTGCTTATTCTTACCAGATTTGATGGTTCGGAAAAAGAAGACAGCAAAATTGTCAGCCTGGCGGACAGAACTAATGGAAAATATCGCCGCTCAATATCCGGCACGATAGACCCGGAAGAGGCAAGAATTAACCTCAGGCCATACTTTGAGTGATTCAACGCCGTTGCTTTTGTTAACGGCTAAATACAATCAGATAATTGTCAGCCAGTCCTTGGCTTTGTTCTCGGCGTTTGGACCGTCAAAAACCCTGATATTTTCGCTGCCTCTGCCGGAAAGAACCAACACCGCCTCATAGAGCATTTTCTTGATCGTATCCAGGCCGATGACAGCCGTTTTTTGCGTGTATGTTTTGGTGAATTTGAAGAAATCCACGAAGTTTTTGACAATCTGCTTGTCAAAACTCATTTTATTTACGTTGGCGAGAAAAAGGACCGAGGAGGGAGACTCGGCCGAGAGAACCCTCTTCGCTTCTTCCATGAACGCAGGAATGGCATCTTTTTCCATGTGGGAAAAATTCAAGTAAAATATCTTTTTGCCGTTGTGTTCGATAAATTCCGGTTTTACCGCAGACATAATTTACCTCCCCGCCTTATTTTTTAGTGTAACTAAATGTAACAAAAGGACAATTTGTTGTCAACGCCGTCATTTTCAAAATAATTACAAAAGGGTAAGTGTTGTTTCGGCAAAAACAGGAAAAGCGTTGTTTTTATTAAATAAAAAAACCCGCCTTTGGCGGGTTTTTTGTTAGCTGGCTCCCCAGCGCGGACTCGAACCACGGACCCGATGGTTAACAGCCATCTGCTCTACCGACTGAGCTACTGGGGAATAAATTTACCGGCAATCCATGCAGGTTGCCATTTCTTTGACGGGTACCCCCGTTTTCTTGCTTATATATTTCAATTGGTCAACCGGCGCGAAGTACTTACCACATTTTTCACAGGCTTGCATTTTAAAAGTTCGTCCCCATATTTTACGTTTATCGCCGGTCGAGGTCATTTCAATATGACCGGTGGGACAGACATAAACGCAGGCGCCGCAACCGATGCAGACATCCGATTGTTCCATAAACGGCGTTCCGACGGTTTTATGCGAGCCGCGGGCAAAAAGTCCGATGGCGCTCACGCCGACAACTTCTTCGCAAACGCGCACGCAGGAGCGGCACAAAATACACTTGCCCTTATCCGTATCGGCGACAAACCGCGGCTGGGATTCGATGCCCATTTCCGCCGCCATTTTTTTGAGCACGTCGGCTTCGGGGCAGCGTGCCAGCAGTAATTCCAGCACCAGCCGGCGGACATTCTGCACGCGCGCCGTGTTTGTTTCCACAACCAGACCTTCTTCAACAGGGTAGAGGCAGGAAGTGACGATTCTCGTTCTGTTGCCTTTTTTGATTTCCACCACACAGAGGCGGCAGGACCCGGAACGGGATACAGATTCATGAGCGCACAGAGTGGGTATAGCAAATCCGGCCTTGCGCGCCGCTTCCAGCACCATCGTATCTTCGCGGGCTTTCACATTTTTGCCGTTAATAATCAAATTCACCATGATTTCATCCACCTTTATTCTACCGTTATCGCGTCAAATTTGCAGCTTTCGATACAAGCGCCGCACCTGGTACATTTCTCGATATCAATCTTATGCGGCTTTTTCTTTTCGCCGCTTATTGCTTCCACCGGGCAAACCCTGCTGCAAAGCGTGCAGCCGGTGCATGCCTCCGGATTGATGCTGTAAGTAATGAGCGCTTTGCAGACGCCCGCCGGGCAGCGTTTGTTTTTGATGTGCGCTTCATATTC
>DLNC01000023.1:20315-20699 GCA_002478265.1 Syntrophaceae bacterium UBA7520 | reverse complement strand
CTTGTGATTTCCTCAATATATCAGCAGGAAAATTTGTCAAGGATTTTTTTCGTTCGTGTTGTTTTTACCAGTAAAAACAGCTAAGTCAGGTCAGCGGCTTAATTTTACCCCCACTCGCGCGCAGTAGCTGCTGATGGGGCAGGCGCTGCAGACAGGAGACACGGGCTTGCAGGTGCGCCTTCCGAAAGCGACCATCAAGGTATTATAGATTATCCAGTGACGGCGCGGTAGTTTCGCCCACAGGGCGAATTCCGTTTCGTCCGGCGTTTTGGTTTTAACGTAGCCCATACGGTTGGAAATTCTATGCACATGCGTGTCCACGCAGATACCTGGTTTGCCATAGGCAAGTGAAATAACCAGGTTGGCGGTTTTGCGCCCCACGCC
>DLNC01000023.1:0-20109 GCA_002478265.1 Syntrophaceae bacterium UBA7520 | reverse complement strand
CGCTTTGACGCGGTAAAAACCGACCGGATAAATCGTTTGGGCAATTTTGGCTTCCGGAATTTTGAGCATTTCCGCGGGCGTGCCAGCCAGCTTAAAGAGTCTTTCGGTAGCCAGCTCTGTTACTTCGTCCTTTGTTCTTAAACTCAACAATGTGGAAATTAAAATCACGAAAGGATCGCGCTGATCGGCCGCCAGATGCGAAACGATCGGCAGTTTGCCGACCTTCAATTCTTTTTTGAGAATTTTGATGATGGTGTTGATGGCGCTGTCTTGCATCAATATTTTTACAGGCTGAATGCCGGCTCAAAAGCCACCGCTTTAATCAACCTTTCCACTTCCTTTTCCTGTGATGGTTTGCCGGTTACGGCAAGCCACACGCTTCCTTCCGCACCGCAAACGCCGCCCGCGGCAACCATTTTTGCCTGGCAGCCGGTAAGGAGCGCCAGCGCGTCCAATTCCGTGAAAACTTCTCCCGGCACGGGCATCAGACGCGGGCCCTGTCCGCCTGGTTCGTTCATCAAAGCGACAGCCGAATCAATGCCGCCGCTGACACGTTTTTCCAATCCGACCGGTATAATCAGACGCACCCGCCTGCCCACCACCACGCGCAGGGCCGCGCCGATTGTTCCGGATTTGGCATCGGCAATCAAAATCGCCGCTCTTTTGTTTTCCACATCAAGCGCGTTCGCGCCCTTGAGGATGACATCCCCCTCTCTCAGGTCTTCGACGACATCGAAAATGGTTTTGCCCTTTTGCCAGACGCCATCTTGGATAACGATGTCTCCGGGAAATCCGCTTTGATCCGCGAGCCGCCCGCCTTTTGTTTTCGGGCCGCCCGGCGGCGGGATAATGCCGCGGAAAAAGCGGTTGCGCGCGAACGCCGCTTTTTTCTCAATTTTGGCCAGCAACTCCTCGGCGATATAGCCGTTGGTGGTGCCGGCAATGATGACGAAAGTCCCTTTCTTCCGCGCGGCTGTTATTGTCGGATGCTTTAGCATTGCTTTCGCGATCAGGCGCTTGCCCGCGGCGGGCGTGAGGATAAACTGTTTCATAATTTGCCTCTTTCGATAATTATGAGGTTTGGTTTAGAACATCGCCTGCCCGTATTTATCCTTGTAAACCATTTCCGCGACCGTTTTTCGCGGCGGCCCTTCGCGCAGCGGCAGCACCGGCCGGCCGATGGGAATTACGGCCACGACTTCGCGTCCTTGAGGCACGCCAAGAATTTTTTTGCACGCCTCGTGATTCATCAGTCCGACAATCACCGTGCCCAGACCAAGTTCATGGGCCTTGAGGCAAAGCGTCTGCGCGGCGATGCCGAGGTCAAACATATACCAGTTGGCGAGCGAGGTAGATTCCTTGCCGTCGTAACAGCCGGAAATATTGGTTTTGGCGCAGGCCACGATAAGCGCGGAGGCGGCCAGCGAGCATTTTGTCGCCGGATTTTTTTCCGTGTACGTGCCCGTTACCGCTTCAATGAGAGCTTTATCACGCACGACGATAAATTCCCACACCTGGGTATTGGCCCAGGAAGGCGACCAGCGCACCGCTTCAAATATTTGCCTGAGTTCTTCGTCGGTTACCGGCTCTTCGGTAAATTTTCTCACGCTGCGGCGTTTAAGAATGGCTTCCTGTAGTTCCATAATAGGACCTCCGTTTTTTAATGTCTTTATCCGTTATTCTAAACGGTTTTTTGTCAACAGCGCTACAGTTTTTTTTCGAATAACTTACGGACGTTTTCCGCGATGGCGGAGACTGAAAAGTCATAACTTTTAAAATCCGGCTCCAATGTGCCGATAAGTTCGAGCTTGATCGTGTTGAAAACGCGTGTGTTGAAAGAAAAATATCCGTGGCGGAAAAGAAGGTTGGTGTTTCTGATGAGCACCAGATTGATGGGCGCCCTGCAGTAGCGCGCGATGCTGAATACCCCTTTGTTAAAAGGGGCAAGCTTTCCGTCGCGGCTTCTGGTGCCTTCCGGAAAGACAAAAAGGATGCCTCCGTCCGCCAGATGCTTTTTAATAGACTCCAGATTATTGATCATCGCCGCTCCCATCATTTCATTCGGCGCGGAAGGAATATAGCCGGCGCTTTTCAAAAACCAGCCGAAAATGGGAACCTTAAAAAAAGTATTTTTGACGATGGTTATCTGCCGCGGGTAAATGGAAACCAGCAGAATCGGGTCAAGGTAAGATAAATGATTGCAGACAATCACGCAGGATCGCAGCTCGCGCACCTGATCGGGGATTTCAAATTTGGTGCGGCGAATCAGCGCGCGCGTCAGGGCGAAAAAGCAGCGCAGATGGACATGGTTGATGTTTTGCAGAGTGGCGGCCATTTTTCTCGCGATGATGAAGGCCGGTATGTACAAGAAGGCGAGTAAAAAAAGATAACCGAAAAGAAAATATGACCAAAGGATTACGGTTATAGAGAAATTCCAGATGCGGTGAATTATTTTTAAAAACGGCATTTGGTCAGTCGGGCTTTCTTATCAGCAGGATGGTATTGACGCCGCCGAAAGCAAAATTCTGTATGGCGGCGGTTTTCACCGGTTGAGCCAACACCTTTTGCACATGCTTGACCATCGTGCAGCGTTCATCGATTTCCTCGAGATTAATCGTGGGAGCGATAAAACCGTCTTCCATCATATAAATAGTCATGATGGTTTCAATAGCGCCGCAGGCGGCCATGGTATGACCAATATAACTTTTCAGGCCGATCACAAAAGGATGCTCACCGAATACCGCGCCGATAGCCTGTGCTTCGATAATATCGCCCATTTTTGTCGCGGTCGCGTGCGCGCTGACCAGATCAACTTCCTGCGGGCTGATTTTGGCGTTTTCCACGCCGAGCTTCAGTGTTTGCGTGATGCCCGCGAGATTAGGCAGGATTAAATCACCGCCGTTATTGTTGCAGGCAAAGCCGATAACTTCCGCGATAATATTAGCGCCGCGCTTTTTGGCAAATTCGTACTCTTCCAGCATCAGGGCGCCCGCGCCTTCTCCCACCACCAGGCCGTCGCGCAGTTTGTCGAAAGGACGCGGCGTGCGGTGCGGTTCGTTGTTGAAAGCGGTGGAGCAGGCCAAAAGATTGTCGAAAACGGCGACGGTCGTCGTGTCATATTCATCGGCGGCGCCGCAGAGCATCGCCTCCTGCAGGCCGTATTTTATCGCTTCATAGCCGAAGCCGATGGCCTGAGAGCCGGTTGTGCAGGCGGTTCCGGAGGAAACGACCCGGCCGGTGATGCCGAACATTTTAGTGATGTTCACGGCGGTGGTGTGCACCATGGATTTAAGGTATTCCACCGCGCCGATGCTTTGATATTCCGCCTTGTCTTTGGCGTTGAAAAAAATACGATAGATATCACGCTGGACGGTAGGCGAACCGTGAATAGAACCGAAAGACACGCCCAGTTTTCCGGAAGTGATAAAATCATGTGTCAGCCCCGATTGCTCCAGCGCTTCCTTGGCGGCCTGACAGGCGTAATAGGCCACCGGTCCCATTGTTTTGCGGTGCGCTCTTTTGAAGTCGTATTCGATGGGATAATTCACGGTGCCGTAAACGCGGGAATGGATAAAACTGCTGACCATCGCGTCTTCGCGCAGCGGCATGATCCCGGATTTTCCTGAAAGCAGGCTTTCAACTATCTGTTTTTTGCCGTGGCCGATGGGCGTGATGGCGGAAGCCGCTGTGATGACAACTCTTCGTTCCATAAAAATTTATGCCGCCGTTTTCCTGGCCTGTATTATTCTTTCAATATAATCGCAAATCTGATTGATTGTGCGGATGTCCATGGCCTGCTTTTTTTCTTCCTGCGTGAGCTCAGAGCCCAGCATGCGTTCTATTTCCAGCAGAAGTTCGATCGCGTCGATGCTGTCAAATTCGTATTTCTCCCGCAGGTCATCATCAAAACCGGGATTTTCTATTTCAAATTCCCGCCGGAAAATTTCTTTTATTTCCTGCTCAATTTCCTGACGTGTCATTTTATTCGCGCTAGCTCCCTTTGCTTTTATTTATATTAATGAGGCCGAAGAGCGAGTGAGCAATCCCGCCCCTGGTTAAAGATTGCTTTTTATCCCTAAAATATCAATTGTTACCTGAATTAAATCTTTTGAAAGATTTAGCATAAATTATCCGGTTCGTCCACACGTTTAGGCCCGCCAGTGGAATTGGTGATTGAATTCTTCCGTGCCGATAATTTTTCTGGTCACTTCAAACGAGCCCAAAATGCTGCCCAAAACGCCCGGGGCCAGCGCGTTTTGGCCTGTAAGTAAAAGGCCGCCGATGGGAGGATTATTTATGGAGGCAATCTTCAGCAGTTGCTGCGCCGAACGCATGACGCCGTAGCAGGAGCCCTGAGGGCAGTTAATGTAATCGCGGATGGTTAGAGGGGTGAAAACATCGATAACGCGGGCGTTCTTTAATGGGCCGAAAATATTTTGCGCTTTCTCAAGAAGCTCCTCAGCCAGCGCGTATTTTTTTGCCGAGTAATCCTTAGGTCTGCTCCCCGATACGGTGTTTTCCCAGTCGCTCCACTCCTCGTAAAACGACCGTGTAATGATGGAGAGAAGATTGGCCTGGTCATTGCCTTGTCTGATTTGATAAAAAACGCCGTCTTTAATTTCGCCTTTTTCGTTTGTTTGCAGGCGGTAGGTATTATGCGCCGTTTCCGGGTGCGCGGCGGCATCCACGCTTATTTGCGCGCAGATAACGCCGTTTGTTTCTTTTAAATCCAGAATGCGCTGCGCGAACGCCGGCCGCAGCGTGTTGCTATCCATCAGGCCCAGCAAAATTTTCGGATGAATATCGGCAACAATGTAATCGGCGGGAATTTCCCGGCCGGAGTCAAGCCGCGCGGCCCGCACCATGCCTTCGCTGATTAATATTTTTTCCGCGCCGTCATTTAAAATAATTTGTCCACCCAGATCGCGGAAACGCTGCGCTAACACATCCGCCATCCGGGAGCCGTTTTCCTTGAGCCGCCATGCGGAAAACAGATAACCTGCCAAAACCATGTGATGAAGAAGCACGGGGCACTCGGCGGAGGGCACGCCAAAAAGCTCGCAGGGCACGGAAATTACCGCGCGCAGGCGCGGCGAAACGGCAAGCTTATCCAGATACTCGCCCAACGGCTGCAGGTAATCGATATTCTGGAAAGGATCGCCCTGATTGATGAGAAAGGCGGGATTCAGCATGCGTCGGTGAATCTCCCGCAGGTTATTCATAAAAGTGCTTATTTGTTCGGATTCAGGCCCGAAAGCGCGCCGCAGATTATCCTCATAGTTCTCAATAGCTGTCGGCAATTCAAAGACGAAATCATCAAAAATATAGCGGTCAATCACCCCGTCGTTTCCCATGGGCATGAAAAGATCGCTTGTTTGGACGCCCAGAACGTCAAACATCCTGCCCATTGGTTCGCCTTCTCCCAGCGCGCCGACATAATGCACGCCCACTGGGCAATCCAATCCGCCGCGTCGGTAGGAACGCATCAAGCCGCCCGGCAGTGGGTTTTTTTCCACAATAGTTACCGGATAAGACAATGAGGAAAGGAGAATGCCGGCGCTGAGACCGCCGATACCCGAGCCGATGATAACGATATTTTTGCCCTGCGGCGTGTTTTTCATTATTTTTTTCCCGTTCGATTTTTGTTTGTTGCGGGAAGAGATTGAACCTCGATCAGGTTCATCAGCAAAGAATAATTAGCCAGCTCCCGCGCGTGCAATTCAATATTTTGATAGTAATTGTTCGCCAGATTGCTGAACTTTATCTGGCGTTTTAATTTTCCGCAGGAGCTGTAGCGAAGAATTTCCACTTTGTCATTGCCGTCTTCCCGCACGTCGATAATCGCCGCGTTTTGGCTGCGCCAGCGGCAGACTGCGTCGCCCGTGGGCAAAAAACCGGCTTTCTGCAAATTTCCTTCCGGAGAGAAAAAAATCAGCTTGATATCATTGATCATATTTTGCGCGAAGGCGGGCGCGTCAAAAGGCGGCAGGGCGCGGCTGACATAAAGCGTTCCCGCGCTTTCTTTTGCTTCGAAAAGCACCATTCCTTCCGCCGTCATAATCGCGCAGGAAAGCTCTCGCGTGGCGGGATTGGCCGAAGTGATGCCGATCACGGCGCTTTTCGCGCTTCCGGCCATGCGCGCTTCAATGGCGTGAATAAGCGTGGCGGGCTTATGCAAAAAAGGGAAAGGGCATGCCAGAGAGGTTTTTTCAGATGGGAGCGGTTCTTTGATAACCGGCAGCGTCTGGCAACCTGCGACAAAAAGAAACAAGATGATCAGCGGCGCTAATTTCATTCGACATCCTGAAATATTGATTCAGGCAACGGTTTATTGATGAGCGTGTTTTTGAAGTCGATTCTGGTTTGCGCGCTGGCACTTTCAATGATGTTAACCGTTCTCACTGCTTTATCCTTTGACGAAAGAGTGATGACGATTTTTTCAATCATGCCTTCCATGTTTTTTGCCGTAGGCGTCATGATTATTTCCTTGATTTCTCCTTTGTCTTTTAAAGCGGCCTGGAAGGAGGGATTCTGGTCGAATTTGCCGCTCATCCAGGAAGTGATTTCACCCAGCACTATTTTCATCGCCTGCACGCCGCCACTTTGGTCTTCGACCATTTTTCCGCTCGAAAAGATATAGCGTTTGGTTTCACCGCGGTGATTTATGACCACGCTCCTTAACGGTTTTTTGTACTCCCAGCGAAAAGAGTCCGGCGCGGCAAAAAAGAAGAGTCCCTCGGAAATAAGCGGCTTGGCCAAAATTTTCATTGATTTTGTCTGAATAAACGCGGCCCGAATCGTTTTAATTTCCGCGGCGTTTTTACGCAGCCGAGCGAAACTGTCTTCCGCGGCATGGGCTATCATAAGCGCTGCCGCCAGAAAAAGTCCGCCGATAATAAATAAAAATGATAATTTTGCGTGCCGCATTAAAAGAGGCCTCCGTTAATGCTGATAACTTCACCAGTGATGTAGGAAGCGCCCGGAGAACAAAGGAAAGAAATCACGCTGGCCACTTCTTCAGGTTTGCCGGCGCGTTCCATGGGGATCATTTTTGTCATTACCGCCACCGGCGAGCCTTCTGTCATTTCTGTTTCAATCAAACCTGGTGCCACCGCGTTCACGCGGACACCAAAGCGCGCCACTTCTTTGGAAAGTGAACGCACCGCGCCGATTATGCCCGCTTTGGCCGCGGCGTAATTGGCCTGGCCGCGGTTAGGCATGATTCCTGAAGCGGAAGAAACGCAGACAATAGAACCGCAGCGTGCCTTGACCATTTCCCGCAGAATTGGTTTGGTCACATTGAAAAAACCCTTGAGCGTGGTGTTGATTACGCTGTCCCATTCATCATCGCCCATCATCATAAAAAGCCCGTCGGCGGTAATGCCGGCGTTATTCACCAGCACCTGAATTTTCTTGAGCCTCTCGATTATATCCTTGATTTTTTCCGCGGTCTGTTGCGCGTCCACCACGTCAAATCGTGCGATTTCTCCCTCGGAGCCGGCTTCGCGCACCTGCCGCAAAGTTTCTTTCGCCGCGTTTTCGTTGGTCTGATAATTTATCACGACATAATAACCGGTTTTGGCAAGTTCCACGGCCGTGGCTCTACCGATGCCGCGGCTCGCGCCGGTGATGATTGCTACCTTTTTTTCACTCATTTGATTAACGCTCTCCTCAAAAATTATTGTTTTATATCGTCTTCGTTCAGGCGCAGCGCCTGCAAAACCATGGTGGCTAGAATATTATTTTCGCTTTTAACGGTTCCTTCAATGACGGCGTAATTATCCAGCGAATACTTGCTTTCGACAAACACCGTAATTTTTGTGCCCGCGGGAATTTTTTCCAGATGAAAGCGCGCGCTTTTGACTCCCACCAGCCATCCTTTTACGCTGTCTTTTCCCTGTTTGATCCTTTTATAGCCCTCGATAACCGCTGCCGTCTGTGCGACCGCTTCAATCAGCACTAGAGCATTCACCGCGCCGTCGGCAAAGAGCGGCCAGGCGGGGTTTACCTCCGCAACTGTTACGCCCGTGTCTTCCCGCGCCTCGATTACTTCGCTGATAATCTTTATCGGCGCGCGATGCGGGATAATGCTGTCAATATCGATGTTAAGCGTCATAGTTTTTTAAATCTTTGGTAAGATAATGAGAAAAACCCGTTAAAGTCAACAAAATCATTTTTTTATCATGTTAAATCAATCAATTACATGCTTTCTCCCGCAAAGCACTCATTGATTTTTTTCATATTTTACATTAGATTGCAGCAAATTTAACCGGTAAAAAGTGCTTTTATGGCCGCCACGCACAGAGAAAAATTTGATAATTTTTACAAAAACATCCTGAATCCGTCCGCGGATTTGTGCCGCAGGGATTTCACTTTATCCGGCTACAGCTACGGAGAGGTTTTTGAACTGGCCGCGGGCATCAAAAAAATGCTGGCCTCCCGCGGTAGGGATAAAACCCTTTGCCTGTGCACCGAGAAAAAATCGGTAACTGCCGCCTGTATTCTGGCCTCACTGTCCGGCGCCTGCCAGTTGATTCTTCCCTATTCCTTTTCCGCGCACGCGCTTATGGAAATGCATGAAGCCACCGGTTTTGATGTCGCGATTGCCGATCATCCGGAAGAATTGCCATCGGGCGTGGAAGTCATCACTCCTTTATCAGGGAAAATCTCCGATCTGAAACAAGACGAACTGCGCGACCCGGACAAACCGTTTTTACGCCTTTTCACCGGCGGCTCCACGGGCAAACCCAGGGTCTGGACAAAATCACCGCGCAATCTTTTGGCTGAAGGATTTTACTTAAAGGAAAAATTTCAGTTAACGCAAGACGATTTATTTGTCGCCACCGTGCCGCCATATCACATTTATGGACTTCTTTTTTCTGTTCTGGCGCCTTTTGCCGCGCGGGCGCAGATTCTGCCGGACATCTACACTTTTCCGCAGGAGATAATTTCCGCAATCAACAAGCATAAAGCCACCGTGCTCATCAGCGTGCCCGCCCATTACCGCGCCCTGCAGGTGGATAATTTGTCGGTCGCGTCTTTGCGCATCGCCTTTTCTTCATCCGGCGCGCTGGGCCGCGCCGACGCCGCGAACTTCTATAAAAAAACCGGCTTGGGCATAACGGAAATCTACGGCTCCACGGAAACAGGCGGCATTGCCGCGCGCAGTATCAGCGAACACACGGAAAGCTGGAAACCTTTCGATGTTGTAACGTGGAAAATCAACGGCTTGAACGGTAAGCGGCTCTGCATCAAATCTGATTTTGCCTCTGAGGAAATGTCGCGCGACGCGGAGGGCTTTTGCATGACCGGAGACGAAGCCGCCCCGGACAAAGACAACCGCTTCATGCTTTTAGGGCGCGCCGACGGCATTGTGAAAGTTGCGGGTAAAAGAGTGGATTTGATCGAAGTCCAAAATAAAATCAAAACACTGCCTACCGTGCAGGAAGCGGTGGTTATTTCCCTGCCCACGGAGAAAGGGCGCGAAAGCGTCATTGCCGCGCTGGTGGCTTGCGATCTTACCGAAACGCACCTGAAAAAACTGATGATGGAAATGCTCGAGCCCTACGCCGTACCCCGGCGCGTGAAAATAGTCCCGCACATCGCCACCACGCCGACCGGCAAGATTGACCGGCAAAAAATAGAGCAGATGTTTCTTGCCGATAAAGATTGATAACCTCAGTTTGTCTTTTCGCTTTTTGTTTTAAGCCGCTTCAAGCGATGCGCGAGGGATTCTTTTTCGTCCGGTGAAAAAACGTTGTTCTGACTGAGCGCGCTCTCCACGAGCATTTTCGCCGCGTTGTAATCACGGGCGCGATGTTCCAGCCATTTGGCCATCTCCGATACGGCGGAAAAATCCGCGGGCGCTATTTGCAGAAGCTCCTGCCAGATTTGCGTTGCCTTTTCCCAGCGCCCGGTGCGTTTGTATAAAGAGGCCAATTCTTTTTTGGAGATGTGTGATAGTTCATTGCCCGCTTGGTTTTCGTTAAAGACATCCAGAATTTTTCCGGCGCGTTCGGTCTCGCGCCTTTTAAAAAGGAGTCTTGCCGCCGCCAGATAATCGTCCGCGTGTGAATTTTGCACTTCCTGTTTAGCGCAGAGAATTTCCGTCAGATGCGCCGTGAGCGTGGCCATGGAAATAACATCAATTTTATTGTGTTCAAATATTGATTCCAAAAGCCGCCCGTCTCTTTGCTTTAGCCAGTCAAAATAACGCTGGGGAATTTCCCAGCCGGGAATATCGCCTTCGCGAAAAACCCCCAGCACTTCGGCCTCCAGCGTTCCCAGCTTGCTGTTTTCGAGCCGATGCCCCAAAATGCGCCTGGAGGGATGGAGCAAATCCAGATGGGGCAAAGTGACAAGATCGCTCTTCAGCCGGTTCATAATAAAGCGCGTGGACAAAAGATTGACGTCAAAGGCCTTGCCGTTGAAAGTGACCAGAAAATTCTTTTGGGCGGCAATTTCGGCAAGATAGGCAAGCGCGGCGCGCTCTTCGGAAAAATCGCGCGCGAAAATCTGCCGGATATGAAAAGCGCCTTCTTCAAACCAGCCCAGGCCGATTAAAAAGGCAATCGTGCCCGTGCCGCCGGCAAGGCCGGTTGTTTCCGTATCGAGGAAAAGGCCTTCCTCACAGCGGCAGTTGCTTAAAGTGTAGTCGCCGGCCAAAACCGCTGCGGCGTGCATATCCAAATTAAGGGCTTCGCAGATGTTGCGCTTTCCGTGGCGGCAGCTGCCGGCCATGATGTCGCTTGCCAGAAAAAATTTGCCATGCCTGTTTTCTACTTCCTCGCCTCTGACTATTTTTTCCAGAGCGATGGTTTCTCCCCAGAATTCTTTTTTGGGCGCGGCAGTTTGCGCCTGGGGCCGACGCGAAAGAATCATGTCCATCCGCCGGCGCAGATCATCAATTCGCGCCTGTTTTTCCGAAGGCGCGATGGGCTTTGTAGTTTTTTCGCCGGTCAGGCGTTTTAGTTTGTCAATCGAGCTCATACTCTTTTTGTCATCGCGAGTCCTGCTTTATAAGGGCGCGGCGATCTATCATTGTGTCATTACCCGGCTTGACCGGGTAATCCAGTTTTTATTTTGTCCTTCTGGATTCCCTTGTCAAACAAGGGAATGACAGTTTTTTGTGTTTTCGTCAGTTATTTCTAACTATCAAGGTCAAAATAATTAAGTTCTTCAATAGATTAGCAATTATCTTTATCTGTTTGCTAAGTCGATCTTTTATGTTTTGCTTTTCCTTTCGACATCTCGGACATGAATTTTTTTCGACGACTATGCCACCCCTGAATAAGTTCTCCAATAGGAATAAAAATTCCCTTAATAGTATATGCGTCTATTTTTTTATTAGATAGCTTGTCTTGACAAGATTTTTTACCAGTTATTGTTGAAATAAAATAAGCACGGTTAACACGAAGCTTCTTTATGCTTTTGGAGAGACTCTCTTTGTCTTTGTTTCCAATTGTTTGTTTATTCCACTTTAATTCTAATGCTATACGTGGTGTATTCTTTCTAAACAACAGAAGATCAATATAATGCTCTGTGTGCAACGAGTGTTTTCTCGCAAATATTTTCCAGGAAGAATCCCGATATAGATATTTACGAAGATGAAAATAAGCACAACACTCTAGGTCAGCCTCTTTAATCATCCTTAATTTTTTGAGGTCATTTTGAAGCTTCTTATTGAGCTTTTGCTCTATATATTTTTCGACTTGCCCAACAGTTATTTTTGCCGATCCCATAAGCGCACCCCCTCAAGTATTGTCTAAATATATTATCAAAATATAAAATAGTGAAAATATTTAAAAGGATAAGTAAAAAAGCTCCAATACAAGTCCACAAATTTTATACTCTCCAACCATCGCAGAAACTGCGAGTTACCAAGCAAACAAAACAATTTAATTATAACATTTTGCCATATTGTCGACTTGCACTTTTATTTCCTTAACCAGCCATTTAGGTTCAATAAGCGTTGCATTATCACCGAAGGAGAGCAGCCAGCTTTTCACCTCCGGTGCAGAAGACGCAGTGAATTTTAATAAAACTTTATTTTTGCTCTTTTTTATAATTTGCTGATTCGGGCTCCATCTACGCTCTGCACTAAAAGAAGCCGCCCAGCCACTGAATTCCACTTCCACTTCAAAAGCCTCATCTTTCATCACGCCGAAATGCTGATTAAATGTTTTCTCAAAATCAAATGGTTCCGGCTGAAAACTGATATTTGTCATCTCCACAGCTTTCATGCGATGCACGGCCAGAAGCGGGTCGTATTTGGGAGCATTGTAGGGCTTGCCCGGTTCTTTAGCCTTTTGCGCGTGCAGATACACGGCATCATTGTAAGAAAAAAGCTTAATCGGCTTAATATGAAATGTTTTTGGTCGGTTGGCTTCTATGGCATGATAAGTCAGCTTGCAGACTTTTCTCTTTTCCATCGCGTCAATTAAAGTATGAATAATCTGATGGTGCGGCGTGTAATCGATTGTGCCGGGAAACATTGCGGAAAAATTACACTCGCTAATCTTGCCTTCCTGCCCCAACGCCGCCTTGCTTTTGAAAATTGCCCTTGTGGCTTCCTCGTAGAGCTTTTTGCCTACAAGATGCTGGGTAAACGATTTGCATAATTGCAGGGACTGAAGTTCTGCTTCCGTCAGCGGAATATTATGCAATGAAGCCGCGGGTTTTTTAATGCGGTAATAGTTTTTGTTTCCCTCTTTTGTTTCTTCAATGGTGATACCGTAAGATTTGCGGATATTATCAAGCAACCTCAACACCGTTTGCTTAGAACAATTAAGAATACGGGAAAGCTCCGTTAATGAGTAACGCTCACCGGAAAACAGCAGGCGCACAAATAAGCCAATCAGTTTTTCACCGTAACTTTGATAAAGATCGCGTTTTTCAGACATGGGCGTCACCTTAATTATTACGTGCGGTTAATCAAGCTGACTGCAATATTAACCCATCGTGCCGCATCTGTAAACACAAAAATATAAATCGTGCCGTAATATGGAACGATTGTGTGAGATACTGCATTTACACAAAATACTTACAGGAGGTGAAAACATATGCCTAAAGCCGGCGGGCAAAATAAGTTATTATGTTCAAATACAGATAAAAACGAACATTTTGTCCTGCAAAAATGCATTGCTTATCTGGAGGCTTTAATATCTCCCGAAACAATACTGCACAAGGAAATCTTCGGCGCAATATCGTGGATATTGGGAGATAAATTTAGACGAGTAGAAAAACAACTCTGTAGCATGTTATCAAAAAAGGAGTTAGAACAACGACAGTATGATATTGATAACGCGAACAACACGGATAATTCCATCGATTTAATCCATAAAATACTCTACACATCACCTAAAAGCCGCGTCATTAAATTTATCACGCTATTGAGAAAAGAAATCGCGATTCGCAACAAAGCCTTAGCTTATCGGGGCAAAAGTGAAATAGAAAATAACATATTGGACATTGCCAAAAAATTTAATCTCACTAAAGATGAAATAAAACTTTGCACGTTCCTTTATATAACCACAGCATGGCATAAAGCCGAGGAATATTTTGCAACCCATTTAAAGTGCAATGCCGTATCCGGCAGGAGATATTTAAAAGCGGTTTTGCAAATGACCGAAAAACAAATCAACACGGTTTTATCAGGAAGCCTGGTAAAAATTGAGCTATGCGCAATAAAAACTAACGGCTTTGCCGCGACAGACTCTTTTACTGAATTATTGCTAAAGCCGTCAGATGAAGGCTTAGAATCAAAATATTTCAACCGGGTTACCAGCAAAACAAGCCGCATAAATAAACATGTGATTGATCATCAAAAAACGGAACACATCTTAAAATTGCTGAACGCTAAAAGACAATCTGCCACACACATTCTCCTCCACGGAGCATCGGGCAGCGGAAAAACAAGTTACGCATACAGAATCGCAAATGAATTGGGGATTCCAGCATACGAAGTAGCCAAAAATGAAAATAAGTCAGGAGGACGGAAAGCGGCAATCGCAGCCTGTATAAATTCAATAAACAATAAAGAATAAAGAATCCATCATTATTATAGATAACGCGGATGAGCTTCTAAGAAGAAAATATTTTTACATGAAGGATGCGGAAGCTGAAGATAAATACTGGCTGATAAATTTTCTCAAAAAGCCCGCTACAAAAATTATCTGGATTGCCGATAATATTGAAGACATTGACGCAGCTGTTCTGAGGCACTTTTCCTTCAGTCTTGAATTTAAGCAAATAAACAGGCGTCAGAGAATAGGCGCATGGAAATCAATTCTTAATAAACATCGTCTAAAAAACCGTTTCAGTGACGAAGAATTAGAAGAGCTATCCAAATATCCCGTAAATACGGATATCATTGACCGTTGCGTGAAGACGGCAATAGAAATTGCTTTGCCGGAGAAGAGCAATTTGAAGGAAATTGTCAGAAAGAATGTTGAAGCCCAAATGGAACTAATAAAGAATAAGCCAAATAACAAGGATAAAATCGAAAATAATTATTCATTGGAAGGGCTTAATGTAGAAGGCGATTTGCCAACCATAATGTGCCAACTGGAAGCCTTTGATAAATATCTCCTGGATTCGGACAAAAGCTTAAACCGAAATTTCAACCTGCTTTTTTACGGCCCGCCCGGAACCGGCAAAAGCGAACTGGCACGCTACATCGGCAAGCAACTGGAAAGGGAAATAATGTGCAAAAGAGCAAGTGATATTGTCAGCCCCTATGTTGGCGAAACGGAACAAAACCTCAATAAGGTTTTCAGGCAAGCAGAGCAGGAAGAAACAATACTGATTATCGATGAGGCAGATTCATTTCTTTATAAACGTGAATGGGCAACGCGCTCGTGGGAAATAAGCCAAACAAATGAATTTCTGACACAAATGGAAAGATTCAGAGGCATACTGATATGCACAACAAACATGCTGCAAGGTCTGGACAGCGCATCTATCAGGCGCTTTAACCACAAAATAAAATTTGATTATCTCAAGCCGGAAGGCAATGTCATATTTTATAAGCGCTTGCTGGCTTCATTTACCAGCGATCCCTTAAATGAGAATATAGAAAATGAACTAAGAAGCATCAGGCAATTGACACCAGGTGATTTCCGCATTGTACGGGACAGATACTCATTTTACAAACCGCAGGACTTGAGCCATCAGATTTTACTGGAATCACTGACAAGGGAGGCAGGCATAAAGCAATTTCAAAGGGACGGCGGCAAGCGGATTGGATTTTAACGAACCCAGAAATAATAAGCAGAATAAGAAGTGAAAAATATCTAAGATGTCGGCAAATTGTCACTAATCTGAAAGGAGTATGAAAAATGACAAAAAATAAATTTGATATCATTCAGGAACTGTGGCGCGAATCATGCGCACTCGTAGATCAAGAATACTTTATAGAAGCTATTCCCAAGCTGCAACAATGTTTGGAAATGTTGGAAATGCTAGATGAACCAGAAAACAAAGGGCGCGTAATATGCGAACTGGGGTACTGTTTCTTGAGGCTGAATTGGTACAACGAAGTAGTGCAGATTTATTCGGAATACCTTAAAGATTTTCCATTCGATACTGATGCACTGTTCTTTTTGGCCAGCGCTTACGGATCCATGAAATGGACAGATGAGTCCATAAAAGAGGTAAAAATAATTCTCGACTTAGACCCAACCGATGCTCTGGCTTACCATGAGCTTGGCCTTTGCTATAAAGATAAGGGCTGGTATAATGAAGCATTGAAAGCATTAAATGAGGCTAAAGAGACGGCACTGGAATTTGGAAATCAGGAAGAAATAGAGATTATTGAAAAGACGCTGTCCGAACTTGAGGGAGATATTGGGAAAAAGAAATTTGATAAATTGCGAGCTTTATTACTGCTGGCTGTATTATTGGCAATGAAGAAGAAAAAAGTCTAATGTTTATCGGCAAAATAGAGGTTAATTAATAAAGGTTTTTTTATGGAGTTATGTGATCGTTACGAAAAATTAAAAGAAAAAGTCATTAATAGAAGGAATTACTTTGATAAATTTTTGCTATTATTGGAGAATCATACCACGTGGCTCGATTCTCCTGCCAGCACACGGTTTCATCTGGCGGAAGAGCGTGGTTTGTTAAGGCATGGCGTAGGTGTAGCCGAAACTCTTTTACGGTTTCGTGAATTTCTTGCCCCCGCAATAACAGAAGAAAGCTGTGCTATAGTTGGTCTCTTTCATGATGTGGGAAAGCTGGGGATGCCTGGCAAGCCATTGTATTTGCCTAACGACAATGAATGGGTGATAAAAAACAGGGGTATAAAATACAAGATTAACCCGGATGTTGTGGCTATGGGATTGGCAATTCGCAGTCTCTACCTTGTAACCAAGTACATTCCTCTAACGGATGCCGAGGCACAGGCAATTGCTTATCATGACGGACAGTATATCGATGATAATAAAATTATTGCCCATAAGGAAGAACCGTTAACCCTCCTGTTGCATTGGGCGGATTACTGGACTGCGCATATTTATGAAGAAGGAAGAGACAAAAAAATAAAAGATGACGGAGAATGCAAAAAATGAACTCAAAAGATTGGAATGGTAATAATGTGACAATTGCAAAAAGTAAAAGAGGAGTGATTGCCGTATCTCATCCTTTTAGCAATTTAATTAGAACAGGTTGTGAACCGTGGCCGCCACCAGAGATAGTACAGAAACTATACAAGAGCAACCACATTCATGATTTCTCCGAAGATGCGCAGGTAATATGTAATTCAGGTCTTGGTTATTATTGCGACCTTCAATCTTTGCACAGCGAAGACGCAATAACTTGGTCCGTATTTGGAACTGCTGTGCGGACAAAACAAGAAAAACTAGAAGATTGGCTTAGCGACTTATTTAAAGTAATTCAACTGCCGGAAGCAGAAGCGAAGGATGCGGAAATCTTTTTGTGGCGACTCATTCCACATCCGGACAACCTTGTTCCCGGTGGACCGGAAATTGATGTCGGAATCTTAACAAACAATACTATTATTCTTGGTGAAGCAAAATGGCTATCAAAGACAGCAACTGGGCAAGGAAAGAAAAAAAATAAAGACCAAATCCAGCTTCGCGGAGAGTATCTGAAAACGTATGGGCCGAAATTTTACAAAGATCATTCGCAATTCGTTGTTCTTGGCATTGGTTTACGCAAAGAGGCATTCGTAAATACTGTGCCGGAAGGTATCATATTTCGGTCGATTACTTGGGAAGAAGTCTGTTCCTTAAACTCGCACCCTTTAGCCGAAGAAATAAAGAGATACTTTGAATGGAAAAAAATAAATACACTAAAAATTTAGTAAGATTATCAAAAACAAAATATCTAAATGGCCTCCAGTGCAAAAAGCTGCTCTGGTATATTTACAATGAACCGGGGGTCATTCCCGAACCTGATGAAGACACAAAAGCTGTTTTTGACCAGGGTCAACTGGTAGGAGATTATGCCAAAAAGTTATTTTCCGGAGGAGTTGAAGTCGACCATACTGGGTCATTTGATGATGGTCTTAAATCAACCAGCGAATTAATTGCCAAAAGAGTTCCTGTTTTTGAAGCAGCCCTTGCTCATGGCAACTGCTACGCGCGGGCGGATATTTTAGAGCCAGTAGGCAAGGGCAAATGGAACCTGATCGAAGTTAAAAGCTCAACAGATCTGAAAGAGGTTTATTATACTGACATTGGTTTTCAATATTATCTTTATACAAAAGCAGGGCTAGATATTGATAAGTGCTACTTAATGTGTATCGACAACAATTATGTCCGCAGAGGTGATATAGAGCCAGAGAAATTATTAAAAAAAATAGATGTAACCGCTGAGGTAAAAGAGACATACAGCAAAATTGTTGAAAATAATGTGGCCGAAATGATTAAGGCAATTACTGCTGAAAATTATATCGAGCCCGGCATCGGCCCGCATTGTCACGATCCGTATGGTTGCCCATTAACAGCAAAGTGCTGGTCATTTCTTCCGGAAAGAAATGTTTTCTTGCTCTACAGAAACAATAAACTCCCCTTTGCCTTGATTAAAGACGGCATTTATGAATTAAGCAGGATCCCGGAAACCATTGCGTTAAGTGAAAAAAATCAAATACAGATAAATACTGAAAAAACGGGAAAACCGCATAGTGATAGGGATAAGATAAGGGAATTTTTGGATACCATTGAATTACCATCCTATTACATTGATTTTGAAACATGGCAATCACCTATTCCGATGTTTGATAATAGCCGGCCTTATCAGCAGATACCTTTTCAGTTTTCAGTTCACATCAACAGATGCAATAATTTATTACCCGAACATCATTCATTTCTGGCCGATGGCACGGATGATCCCCGGCCTGGATTCATGGCCAGGCTCAGGGAAGTAATTGGTAATAAAGGTTCAATAATCGCTTTTAATGCGAGCTTTGAAATGCGCATCCTGAAAGAATGCGCCGAGGCTTTCCCCCAATATAAAGAATGGGTAGAATCCCTGGAGGGTCGGATAGTCGATCTGCTTCAGCCATTTCGTGACTTTGCATATTATCATCCCAAACAGGACGGCAGTTGTTCAATAAAAAATGTTTTACCGGTGCTGACGGGTAAATCATACAATAATATGAAAATAGGCGATGGTGGAACAGCAAGCAGGGAATATTTTCGTGTTACTTTCACAAAGGATAATGAAGATAAAGCAAAAATACGAAAGCTTCTCGAAGAATACTGCGCCCTCGATACCCTGGGCATGGTGGAGATAGTGGAGCGACTTCACAATCTTAAATAAATCAAACACAGGGAGGTAAACAATATTGAATAATCTGCATGCGCAAATCGATTTTGCTGTTGACCAGGAATTTGTCGATAATATCGGGAAAAATAAAGATGTCAATCAAAGAGAAACTTTTCTACTGTTTGCTCCTATCAATTATCTTTTTCGCTTATATATTATTATAAATCATATAATCAGCGAAAATGCCTCTCTGAATACAAAAGAACTTGAAAATCTTGGTATGGACTATCTATCTGCTAATCGTTTGGCTGATACTTTTGAAAAGGACAAACTTATATATGATTTCATCTACAAGATTATGTTAAACAAGCCAGATGAAGTTATAGACACATTAAATAAAGGTATAATTGATAAAGATCTTAATCTTCAAAGCACAGCTCTTTTTCGTATCGCCGGTGAAAGATGGGATTTGCATAATTTAAATTGCCTGAACATTGCCGCTGTTTTGGGACGTCATGAAATGTGCCGACATTTAATCGATCGCGGTTTTGATATAAGTAAGATGATTGTTATGTATGGTATAAAAGCTTATGGAATTCCTTTGTCTGTCAATGAATGCCTGCTAATGAACGCTTTATTCCGTTGGTATAAATCTGACAGGAAGAAAATGGAAAAAGTCATCGCGCAAGATCTTATCGACACAATTATACTCGCATCTAATAAATGCCCTGAGATTGTTAATGACGAACATTTGCTTGAAGTAGGAATAAGAGTGCAGTGGTATTGGACACATATAAAAGATGCTATTGAAGATCCCAAATTGTTAAAACAGTTGATACCACTAAATGCTAGAGCCATGAATGAAATTTTGAATATAGGGAGTTGATAGCAATGAGTGATTATCAAATAAGTTCTAGTAATTATAATAATTTATCATCGAAGGAAATTGAAGGCGGCTATGTATTATTTAATGAAATTGCTTTGAAGCATTGGAAGAAGTTGTTTACCACATGGATAGAATGCATTAGTAATTTTTGTAATCAAACAAATGGCATGTCACCCTATCTTGATAACGAAATGGGGAATGTCGGTCTGCTTATGTCAGCCGCATGGCTAACGAAAGGAATTGCCGTATGCGAAAAGTTAGTAAACCATGATGATCGTGATACAAAAGTAAGATTAGATCTTTGGATGAAGTTAGCCGACGATGACATCGAAGAATTCATTGAAGCAAAGCATACATATCATATAGAGAAACTTAAAAAAGATAAAATGACACCTGACAAATATGATTATACATACTTAAAAGAAAAAGTAATAGAACGCGCAGGAAAAACCATAATAACAAACAATCAACGTGACCTTCCCCCTAAATATGTA
>DLNC01000011.1 GCA_002478265.1 Syntrophaceae bacterium UBA7520 | reverse complement strand
ACAAAACTCAAAAATAAAAATACGAGCAATATAAAAAATGCTGGTTTATTAATCATGTTTTTTCACGCCGTTGAAAAAAATGTCCAGAATAAAATCTTTCTTCGCCAAAAGCGCCTCTCCGGACGGCCGGAGCATCCACTCGCTCGCGGCGGACCTGATCAGGTGAATCAGCGCCGAGCCGACGGCATGCGCGGGCAAAGAGCGTAGCAGTCCGTTTTTTATTCCGGTTTTTAAAATGCCTTCGACAAAGGCAATGTGGTTGAAATAATCATCAATGAGTTTTTCGCGCAAAGAAGTCATCATTTCCGAAAGCGCGTCATTTTCGCCGCGGAGAAAAATGCGGCAGAAATCCGTGTTGTTTTCTATAAACATCAGGTGCGCTTCCACCAGCCGGGCAATCTTGGCCAGGACATCTTTCACGGAATTCACTTCCGCCCTGATTCCGGCGTACATCAAGTCAAGCTTTTCGGAAATCATCGTGGTGTAGAGATGTTCTTTGCTTTCAAAAAACTGATAGAGCGAGCCGATGGCGAATCCGGAGGCGTTGGCAATTTCCGCCACGGTGACATCATGATAACTTTTCGCGGAAAAAATCTTTTCCGCTTCCTGCAGAATGGCGGCCCGTCTTAAATTGAATTCCCGCTCTTTTCTTTCCGCGCGCATAACAATGCCCAGACCTTCTCTGTCTTTATGAATGTCTATTCAAAATATGAACGTTGGTTCAGATTATAGAATTTTTGCTAATTGTCAAGAAATTTAATCTCTAACTAACCTTTTTTCCGCCGCTAATTGCCTTGACAGGGCAAGCCTATTTTCGTAGATTAAGTATGCGGATATAATAAATAAATGCCCCACGCCGCGATAATTTCAGCATTTTTTTGCCAATGATTTTACGCGCTGCGGCGGCGCGGGCTGCTTATTTTGCGGCGGGATTTTGATTTTCCCGCTCAATATTTTTTGCTGTGGTTTTTATTAATTTTTCATGTTACCGAATAACAAATTTATTTCATTTTTTCTTTTCTTAAATCGTCTTTTTTTGTTTCAATTATTTTTATATCAGGAGCATGACCATGAAAAAATCTTATGTTCTGGCTCTCGATCAGGGAACAACCAGCTCGCGGGCGATTCTTTATGATTACGAAGGCCGTGTGGTAAAAACCGCGCAGAAAGAATTCACGCAAATTTATCCGAAAGCGGGCTGGGTGGAGCACGACCCGATGGAAATCTGGGGCTCGCAAAGCGGCGTGGCCAGCGAGCTTCTGGCAACCACCGGCATTGTCGCCGAAGAAATTGCCGCCATCGGCATCACCAATCAGCGCGAAACTACCATCGTCTGGGAAAGAAAAACGGGCAAGCCCGTTTACAACGCCATCGTCTGGCAGTGCCGCCGCACATCATCAATCTGCGATGAACTAAAAGCCCGGGGCATGGAGAACATGATTCGCGAAAAAACCGGCCTGGTCATCGACGCTTATTTTTCCGGAACAAAAGTAAAATGGATACTGGATAACGTGGAAGGCGCCAGAGCGCGCGCCCAGAAAGGCGAGCTTTTATTCGGCAATGTCGATTCCTGGCTTATCTGGAATTTAACCAGGGGTAAAGTGCACGTAACGGATTACAGCAACGCCTCGCGCACCATGCTCTACAATATCAAAGATCTTAAATGGGATGAAGAAATTCTCAAGGAACTGAATATTCCCGCTTCCATGCTGCCGGAAGTAAAACCGTCCAGCTCCGTCTATGGAATGACAGACGCGAAAATTCTCGGCGGAGAAATTCCCATCGCCGGCGTCGCGGGCGACCAGCAGGCCGCTCTTTTCGGCCAGGCCTGTTACAGCCCGGGCATGGTTAAAAACACTTACGGCACAGGATGCTTCATGCTCATGCTCACCGGCGAGCGCCTGGTGCATTCGGCAAACGGCCTGCTCACCACCATCGCCTGGGGCGTGAACAATAAAGTCGAGTACGCGCTGGAGGGAAGCATCTTCATTGCCGGTGCCGCCGTGCAGTGGCTGCGCGACAGCATGAAGCTTATTTTTGATTCCAAGGACAGTGAATATTTCGCCACGCAGGTGGAAGATTCCCTGGGCGTTTATGTGGTTCCCGCTTTCGTGGGCCTGGGCGCGCCCTACTGGGATATGTACGCCCGCGGCACGATTGTGGGATTGACCAGAGGCGCGACCAGAAATCATATCATCCGCGCCACGCTGGAATCGATTGCCTATCAGACCAGAGACGTTTTGGAAGTCATGCGCGCCGACTCCGGCATCAATCTGAAGGAACTGCGCGTGGACGGCGGCGCGGCCGCCAACGATTTTCTCATGCAGTTTCAGTCCGACATTCTGGGCGCTCCGGTCGAGCGGCCGGAAATAATCGAAACAACCGCCCTGGGCGCGGCTTACCTGGCGGGGCTCGCAACCGGCTTCTGGAAAGACCAGTCGATGATCGTTGAACGCCGCAAGGTCAACCGTAAATTCCAGCCGTATATGAATAAAGATAAAAGAGAAAAACTTTACCAGGGATGGAAAAAAGCCGTCCAGCGCGCGATGCTCTGGGACAAGGATGAGTAATGATTAAAACTGATGTGATTATCATTGGCGGCGGTGCCACCGGCTGCGGCATCGCCCGCGACCTGGCGCTCAGGGGCATCCCTCATTGCCTGATAGAAAAAGGCGATTTTGCCGCCGGCGCCACCGGCGCCTGCCACGGCCTTTTGCACAGCGGCGGCCGCTACGTTGTTTCCGACCCGGTAGCCGCCAAAGAATGTTACGAAGAAAATATTATTTTAAGGAAAATTGGCGAAAAATGCGTCGAGCAGACGGGCGGCCTTTTCGTGCGCCTGCCCGGAGATTCCAAACTCTACCGTGACCGCTTTCTCAAAAGCTGCGACAAACTCGGCATTCCCACGGAGATAATATCATCCACTAAGGCGCTCGATCTGGTGCCCAATCTCAATCCGGAAATCGAAGAAGCGGTAAAAGTACCCGACTGTTCCATTGACCCTTTCCGTCTGTGCATGCTCAATATCGTCTCCTCGCAGAAAAGAGACGGCATAATATTTATCCGTCATAAAGTGACGGAAATCATCAAGGAGCACGGCCGCTGCGTGGGCGTGAAAGCCGCCGATCAGGTATCGGGAGAACTCAGGGAAATCCGCGGCAACGTCATCATCAACGCGACCGGCGCCTGGTCGCATCTTGTCGCGCGTCTCGCTGGTGACGAAGTGCCACTCACCCTTTCCAAGGGCAGCCTGGTAATAACGAATCATCGACTCACCAATATGGTTATCAACCGCATGCGACCTTCCGCGGACGGCGATATCATCGTGCCCAACGAAGCGGTCTGCCTGGCGGGAACAACATCAATGGCCGTGGAAGATCCGGATAAAATCCGGATTGAATCGCAGGAGGTTGATACAATCATCAGCGAAGCGGGCCGAATGCTCCCGCATTTTAACGACATGCGCGTCATCCGTGCTTTTTCCGGCGTGCGCCCCTTGCTTAAATCCGCAAAATCCGACAGTCGCGAAATTTCCCGCGGCTTCCAGATTATCGATCACGGCGACGGTCTCTTCAGCATCGTGGGAGGAAAACTCACCACCTTCCGGCTGATGGCGGAAAAAATGGTCGATACAGTTATGGAACATTTCAAGCTCAACAAACCATGCGAAACCGCCCAGCTGCCGCTGGAAGGCCAGGAAGAATTAAGCGGCTATCCTCTGGCTAAAAGACTGGCGAACATGAAAAATATTATTTGCGAATGCGAGCTCGTATCGCGCGCGGAAGTGGAAAGAATCATCGCGCAAACCGGCACGCGCTATGTGGGTGATATTTCGCACCGCACCCGCCTGGGCATGGGTCCCTGCCAGGGCGGTTTCTGCACTTTTCGCGCGCTGGGCATCATGCAGGAAAAAAGCATTATCTCGCCGGCGCAATCAATGTTCGCCCTGCGCGACTTTTTGCAGCGCCGCTTCCGCGGTATCAGATACTGCCTCTGGGGCGATCAACTGCGCGAAGAACAATTGGTCGAATACATTTACCTGGGCATTCTGGCAATGGAGAGAAAATAGTGGGCGTAACACAGCACGATGTAATCATTATCGGCGCGGGCGTGGCGGGTCTCACCGCGGGCACATTGCTTGCCGAACGCGGCCTTGACGTCGCGCTGGTGGCCAAGGGAGAACCGACGGCCTGCCTTTCTACCGGCTGTGTTGATATCTGTTCTCTCGACCATGAACCGCTGCACGGCATCAGCCACCTGCCGGAAGAGCATCCTTATCATCTTGTTTCGCGCGGCGTGATAAGGGAAGCACTCATTCGCTTCCAAATAATTATGGAAGAAATGATGCTTCCCTATTCCGGTTCTTTGGAAAACAATCGTCTTGTTCTTTCCGCTCTGGGCACTTATAAAACAACCTGCCTCGCGCCTGTTACCATGGCGGCCGCGCCGCAGAATGATGACGATGATTTGCATATTATAACCTTCACCGGCCTGAAGGATTTTTATCCCAGCTACATTATCGCGCGGCGTAAAAACTCGTCTTTTTCCGCCTACAACGCCGGCGTTTCCACCACGATGGGGTTGGCTGCTAATTTCGAAAGAGAAGATTTTCTCGATTCCTTTATTTTATGGCTGGAAAAAACAAAAATCCGGGAGAGTAAAATTGCCCTGCCCGCCGTGCTGGGACTGGAATCAGCGGCGGCGATTGTAAAAATAATCGAAGAGCGGGTGGGGAAAAAAGTTTTCGAAATTCCCACCATTCCGCCTTCCATGCCCGGCCGCCGTCTCTTCAACGCGCTGAAAGATTATTTCCGCAAAAAGGGCGGCACCATTTACTGGAGCTGGCCGGTAAGCGGCGTGGAAAAGACAAAAAACATCATCGAAGCGGTCATCACTCCCTCGGAAGGACGCCCCAACAGCCTTAATGCAAAAGCGTTCATTCTGGCGTCCGGCTCTTTTGTCGGCGGCGGATTGCACGCGCGGCGCGACACGATAGTAGAAAATATTTTCAACCTGCCCGTCTTCAACCCCGGAAAAAGGGATGACTGGTTTGATAGTGATTATTTTTCCCTCAACCACACGATAGGCAAAGCGGGGATCATTGCCGATTCATCCTTCCGTCCGAAAGACGCGCCGTGGGAAAATATTTTTGTCTGTGGTGGGATTCTAGCGCACACGGAAGTTTTAAAAAACGGCTGCGGGCACGGGCTGGCGCTCGCCACAGGGCACGCCGCGGCGGTGTCCTGCATAGGGTATCTGAAATGATGAAATACGAGCACTGCATACGCTGCACAATCTGCGTGGAAAACTGCCCTGTGTTCAGGGTTAATCCGGATTTCCCCGGCCCCAAACAATCCGGTCCTGACGCGCAGCGCTTCCGCATGGAAAGGGAAAAATCCGTGGATAAGTGGGTGCTTTTGTGCAGCCAGTGCAAGCGCTGCAACATGGCCTGCCCCTGCGGCGTGGAACCCGCGGAAATAATTCTTCAGGCGCAGCAGCGATACGGGCTTCAAAATCCGCGCACGCTGGCCTATCTGCTTTTTGCCAATAACTACTATTTAAGCGCGCTGGGCTCGCTCACCGCTCCTCTGGCCAACAAAGTGGCGGATACCAAAATAGGCAAAAGAATATTTCACGCCATGGGCATTACCACTTATCTTCCCTTCCCTAAATTCAGCTTCAAGACTATGAAAAGCGCGAAGAAAAAGAAAAGCAAGTCGGCAAAGAAAGTTGCCTTCTTTTACGGCTGTTTCATCAATTTTTATCGTCCGGATATCGGCAGAAAAATCATCCGCCTGCTGGAATCCTTTGATGTGGATGTCGTCCTGCCCGATCAATGGTGCTGTGGACTGCCCGCACTGGGCAACGGCAATCTGGCGATCGCGCGTTACTTCGCGCAGAAAAACGCCTCTTCGCTTTCCAACTATATCGACGCTGGTTATGACGTGATTTACACCTGCACTTCCTGCGGGCTGTGCCTGCTGCATGACTATCCCGGCATACTGGAAATACCGCAGGCAAAAAAGATTGCCGAAAGCACCTACGACCTGCACGAATACATTATCGGGTTGATTGATGATGGTTATATCAAGCCGCAGTTCGGCGCGGTGAAGCGCAAAATCGCTTATCACATTCCCTGCCATCTGCGCGCGCTGGGCATAGGTTATCCGGCGGTGAAAATCATGAACATGATTCCCGGACTGGAATTCAACATCTTTGACGATACCTGCTGCGGCTTGAATGGGAGCTACGGTTTCAAAAAAACAAACGAAACAACGGCGGTGCAACTGGGAAAGCGTGCTGTTTCGCTCATCAAAAAAACCGGCGCACAAAACATCATGGCGGATTGCGGCTCCTGCCGCATGCAGTTGGGAGGATTATCCGGTATGGACGCGCTCGATCCCGCCGAAATCATCTGCGAATCACTGGGAATTACCGACGAAAAATAATTTATTCTTGTCCTCTCGCCGTGTCGTTGTAGGGCTGCAGTGGCAATCTCTAAATTCATGTCATTGCTAACGAATACTATGAGTGAAGCAATCCGACTGCTTGCCCGGCAGGGAACCCCAGCGCATGCAGGGTATGCTCGGGCAGTCGTTGCGAGGCGGCGCAAGCCGCCGTGGCAATCTCTTCCGTCCGGCATTCGCCGGATTTCGCCCCGCGTGGCGGGACTACACCTTCAAACTTGTTACTCTAAATCCTTTTTCATCCGGTCGAATTCTTCCTTGGTAATCTCGCCTTTGGCGTATCTTTTTTTCAGAATATTCATCGGAGTTTCTGTAACATCTTCGCCGATTTTTTTATCTTTCAGCGTCTGCACGATAAAATAAATCGCCACGCCCAAAACAATCAGAAATATCAGCCACATAAACATACCTCCGTAACCAAAGCCATAATTCATCATCGGGCCGCTCTCCCAACGGTGCATCGGCCCATAGGGGCCGCAGGAGACAACCAGCAGCGCCGTCATCAATAACGAAGCAAATACAAACAGTTTCCTCATTATTTTTTACTCCTTTCTGTGAAAGTTATCTCTAATAAGGCAATCAATGTCAGTTTTGTCAACGTCTGCCCGGTTGATACGCAGATTTAAACATTCTTGCGGCGTCTCCTGTTGACTTCATCTTTCGTATCAAATAAATAAGCGCCAGGGAGAAAATTTTTATGACATTTACGGAAACTGTTTCCATCAGCACAAAAGGATTCGGCGACATCATCGATATCACGCCGCGCGTTCTTTCCTGCGTGAAAAATGCGGGCATTGCCGAAGGTCTCACCACGATTTTCTGCCCCGGCTCCACAGGCGCGCTCACCACGATTGAATATGAACCGGGCGTGTTGCGTGATTTGCACGAAGCGCTGGAAAAAATCGCCCCGTCTGATGTCGAGTATCACCACAACGCGCGATGGGGCGATGGCAACGGTTTTTCTCATGTCCGCGCCGCCCTGATGAAACCGTCTCTTTCGATTCCTTTGGTCGCGGGCCGGCTCACCTTGGGAACATGGCAGCAGATTGTATTTATTGATTTTGATAACCGCGCCAGAAAACGCGATATCGTTGTGCAAATTATCGGGGAGTGAAACAGCGGGGTCATTGCGAGGCGGCGTGAGCCGTCGTGGCAATCTCTCACTTCATGTCATTGCGAACGAATGTAATGAGTGAAGCAATCCGACTGCTTGCCCTGCCGGGAATCCCAGCGCATGCAGGGTATGCTCGGGCAGTCGTTGCGAGGCGATACAAATCGCCGTGGCAATCTCTTTTCATTTCAGTCCTCAGTCCCGCACGAAGTCCGGCGAATGCCGGATAAGCCGTAATCCGCGTTGCGCGGCAACGCTCCACCTTTGGCCTTCAGTCTTCGGCCTTCTTTTTTACCTTCCCAATTTCTCCTGCAGCTCTTCGAGAAAGCCAACTTGCGCGGGGCGCAGTTTTTTACGCGCCTGCGCGATTGTAAACCAGCCGCCTCTATCCACCTCCGGAAACTCCTGCCGCCTGCCTGATTTTGGCGGCCACTCCAGCGAAAACAAATTGCTCTTTACAGATGCTGCGTCAATTTCGCCTTCCACCGCCCAGGCATAAATAATTTTCCCGCCGGGCTGTTTCAACGGCGTCAATTCCATAAATGCGCCGTCAATAGCAAAACCCGTTTCCTCGTTAAACTCGCGCCGGGCGGCCTGAAGAGCATCTTCTCCCTCGACGAATTCTCCTTTGGGCAAAGACCACGCTCCTTCATCTTTTTTTGCCCAATAAGGCCCGCCCGGATGAACAAGAAACACTTCTAGGCCATTATCCGATTGACGATACAACAAAATCCCCGCGCTTTTCTTCTTGGCCATCCTCCGGAGCCTCTGCCCTTTCCATTAAACAGAACCTTCACCATTTTCACCATTTTCACCATTTTTATTTAATAATTAAGCCTTGACCATATCGCCCTTTACTCCGAAAACGCCTTGACTTTTTCGGAGTTCAATGACCCCGCATGCGCGGGACTTACGCTTCATAATTTCGTAGGCAATGAACAGAAGGCTTATTACCGACTCATGTCATTTCGTTGCTAACTCTTTGATTTTTTGCGCGACGGCTCTGTCGTCAAAAACATTGCGGATGGCTTCGCCCAGAAGCATGCTCATGTAATCGCCCATGCGCTCTTCGGAAAAGGAAATATGCTCTTTGGATGAAGACGCTTCCACCCGGCGCGTGTAAGCGACATAACCGCCGGCAATATCCGCGAAAACAACAGTCAGTTTGATATTGGCTACATAGGAATTGGTCGGCAATCCGCGGCGGCAGATGATTTCCATCTCGTCAATGCTGCCGCCGACAAGAATCTTGGCCTTTTCCTTGGGAATGCTGGCCTCTTTCAAATCCCATTCCAGCCGTTTATCGTCAACGCGATAGGCCGCTTTGCGCAAATAGGCCTTGACGCCGTCGGTCACCGCCTGCGCGGGAATTGTGTATTTGGGGAAAACCTTGATGTTGGTGCCGTCTCTTTGCACCACTCGTCCGATTTGCTTCTGGTCGTCCATCTTGCGCTTATCAGCAAATTGCGCGACCATGATGAGCGCGTCGCGGGCTTTGCCTTCGGCCTGCAGATGCGCGGGGGCGGCGGCCTGCGCGGCGTCATAATTCATGTTGATGCTGTAGAGCTTGGGCGCGGCACAACCGGTTAAAAA
This sequence comes from Syntrophaceae bacterium UBA7520, assembly GCA_002478265.1. Lineage (GTDB taxonomy): Bacteria > Desulfobacterota > Syntrophia > Syntrophales > Smithellaceae > UBA4810. The sequence continues at coordinate 28,072 of DLNC01000011.1, read as the reverse complement.
CAAAAATACCGGGGTCAGCAAAATTATCATGGTGAGGAAACGGCCTTTTTTCTTCATTGGTCATTCTCCTTTCGAATTAAATATTGTTTGTTTTAACGTGCTTCAGTCGTTATTTATAGCGCAATCGTCTGTCTTTGTCCAAATGATTCGCCGCCCGCGCTATTAAATATTATCAATTTCTTTTCCGCTTTAAATAATATAAAATGACCGCGCCATCTAGGCGGGTCAGCAGCGCGGCACTTGCCGCGGAAATAATTCATCAGCTAATTATAAGGAGGGCATATGACAGAGGCGACAGTTCAGGCGTTAAACGGCCTGAGAGACCTGACAATGATCAAATGGTATGTTATTCCCTTACTGGCTTTAATTTTTTACATCTACACCCGTGAAATCAAGGAGGCGCGCAAAACCAAGAACTGGAACGCCGTGCTGGCGGGCCTAACCGTTTTCGGCGCCGATTTCTTCAACGAAACATGGAACGGGTGGGTAATGCACCTGACCCAGCGTTCCGCATTCTGGACCACACCCGGCGATACGGCGCTGCGCACAATGGTGGGCTGGAATATCGAAATCATGTTCATGTTTCTGATTCTGGGCATCATTTACTACCACACGCTTTCGGAAAAAAAGAACCAGAAAATCCTGGGACTCAATGAGAAATGGTTCTGGGCGATTGCCTACACCATCTTTTGCGTGTTCATCGAATGTCTGCTCAACATCGGCGGGCAGCTGGTCTGGGAATATCCCTGTTGGAATCTGTCGTTTAAAGGCATCTGGCTGATTCTGCTGATCGGCTATTTCCAGTTCTTCTTCCTGGCCCTGGTAATGATCAGCCTCAAGAAGATGAAAACAAAGCTCACCATGCTGGGCATCATTTACGCTGTTCCCATCGTGATGAACATAATCGCCATCGCTTCCGGCTGGAGGTATTAACCGCTTTGGGGCATCAGGGGGTGAGCAGGGAATATTCTTCGTATACTTTATTGTATTTTTCGTGGATCATTTTACGGTCGAATTCCCAAAACTCCGTAAGCATTTTTTCCTGCTCATCCCTGCTTAAATATTCCTGCGCGGGGTAGAAAAATCGCTTATCCTCTTTTTCGATATGGCGCGGATAGAAATCGCCAAGCTGGCGCGCCAGATCCACAATTACCGCTAACGACTTTTCCTCACCGGCCAAGTACTTATATTTGGCCGCTACCAACGCGGCGACAGTTTTTCTGCCCCAGACATGTTCATCGAGCAGCTCCTGCATGATTTTCTTCAACTCCGGCGACATATCTTTTTTAGCCAAATCGCGGAAAAGGATTTCTTCCTCCTTTCCGTGATGCGTGCGGTCAGCGTAAACACGCACAAAATCCACAGCCACATCGACAGTTACCGGGTTTATTTTTTTCTTTTTTTCCGCTTTGTCAATGTGACGCATAAACGAAGCGAGCATTTTCTCTATCAACCTGTGTTCCCACATCAAAGGCCCTATCGGTTTCATCTTCGCCCTCCTCTTTGGTCATTTTCATGTATTTTGATTAATATACAGCATAAATGGAATACGGCAAGAAAATCGTCGATTTTTTTGTCAATTTATCCGATTTTGCATGATTATAGATTGCATCCCGGCGGTATTTTTGCTAGTGAAAGTAGCTAATTATTCGCGATACGGATAAAACTCTTTGAAATCCGGAAAGGGCGAGAATAACCCGTGCTGCCCAATAAATGTTTTGCCATATTGCTTTTTGCCGCGTTGATTTTGTCGGCGTGTGAACCAGCCAAAGAAATTCCCGCCGATGAAAATAAATTAAAAGTAGTAGCCTCCATTTTCCCCCTTTATGACTTCGCCCGCGTCATCGGTGGCGACAAAATATCCGCTTCCCTGCTGCTGCCGCCGGGAACGGACGTTCATGGCTATGAGCTGAAACCGGAAGAAATAATAAGAGTCACCAGGGCGGATGTTTTTCTTTTCATTAATTTTGAAATGGAACATTGGGCTTATAAAATAATCACCGCCGCGGCGGAAAAGACAAACATGCTGGCCGTGGAAACGGGAAAAGGAACTTTTCTTCTGCCTTTGTCGCTTGCGCAGGATACCGAGCAGGACGGCGATCATGAGCACATTTCTCGTTTTGATCCGCATATCTGGCTTGATTTTGCCAACGCGCAAAAAATCGTCGATAATATCGCTCAGGCTTTTATCAACAAAGATTCGAAAAACAGCGATTATTACAAGGCGAACGCCCGCGAATACAAACAACAGCTGGCCGCGCTGGATAAAAAATATCGCAGGGAACTGACCAGATGCAAATCCGACATGATTCTGCACGCGGGACACTGGGCGTTTGCCTATCTGGCCAAAAGATACAATCTCAAATACAAAGCGGCATACAGCACGTCCGCGGAGGCGGAACCGCTGCCGCGGAATATTTTCGAGATGACCGAACAGGTCCGGCAAATGAAAACGCCTTACATCTTTTACGAGGGGCTCATCGCGCCGCGCCTGGCGCAGACCATCGCGCGGGAAACCGGCGCGGGCCTGCTTAAGCTGAACAACGGCCATGACATCGGCAAGGAGGACATGAAAAAAGGAGTGACTTTTATTTCCCTGATGGAAGATAATCTCAGTAACTTAAAAACGGGGCTTTCATGTCCGTAAATATCATCGCCACGGAAAATCTTACTTTCTGCTACAACTCCACGCGCGTGCTAGACGATATTTCGCTTGGCCTGGAAAAGGGCGATTACCTGGGCATCGTGGGCCCGAACGGCTCGGGAAAAAGCACGCTGATAAAAAATATTCTGGGCATTCTCCCGCTGCAGACAGGAAAAGTTTTTCTTTTCGGCCAGCCGCTGCATGAATTCAGCCGCTGGGACAAAATCGGCTATCTGCCGCAAAAGCTGAGTTCTCTCAACACGCACTTTCCCGGATCGGTCAACGAAATTCTGGAAATGGGACTGCGACGGAAAAACGCGCGGGAGAAACAACAGGTGCTGGAGATGATGGGCATTGGGCATCTTGCCGCGCGCCTGATCGGCGAGCTTTCTTACGGCGAACAGCAAAGAGCCCTGCTGGCGCGCTCGCTCATCAGCAGGCCGGAATTGCTCATTTTTGATGAGCCGACCACCGCGCTCGATCCCGAAACCAGGGATTCCTTTTACGCCCTCACGGAAAAATTAAACCGCGAACACGGCACCGCCGTTGTGCTGGTAACACACGATGTCGGCATCATCGGCAAGTTCGCGCGCCGCATGCTTTACCTGGATAAAAAAATAATTTTTACGGGGACGTTCGAGGATTTCTGCGCCTCTTCGGAAATGACCGGATTTTTCGGCTCCGGCAGCCAGCATATCATCTGCCATCAGCACGACACGACAAAGAGGAACGGTTAATGGTATTCGCGGAAATATTAAAATTTGAATTCGTGCAACGCGCGCTGGTCACCGGATTGCTCATCGGCTTTTCCTGCTCGCTTTTGGGCGTCTTTCTGGTGCTGCGGCGGCTTTCCCTTATCGGCGACGGCCTGGCGCATGTCACTTTCGGCAGCGTGGCGGCGGTCATCCTGCTCGGCTTCAGCCCACTTTACGTGACGCTGGCCGCCCTGCCGCTCGTTGTTCTTTCCTCGCTGGCCATTTTGCACCTGACCCGTTCGCGGCGCATTCACGGCGACGCCGCCATCGGAATTGTCTCTTCCGTGGGCATCGCCCTCGGCGTGATTATGGCGAGCGTTTCCGGCGGCTACAATGCCGATCTGCTGAGCTACCTTTTCGGCAACATTCTCACGGCGACCCAGGCCGAACTTTTTTTATCACTGTTTATTTTTTGCGCCGTGATTCTTTTCGTCATTTTTTTCTATCCCGGCCTCTTTGCCCTTACTTTTGACGAAGAGCTTGCCAAAAGCATCGGCGTCAAAACAAATCTTATCAATATAATTCTCATGGCGCTGACCGCGGCGGCTGTTGTTTCCGCGATGAAAATCGCCGGTATCATGCTTGTTTCCGCGCTGCTGATTCTGCCGCCGGTCACGGCGCTGCAGCTTTCCCTGACCTTTAAAAAAACCCTCATCACCTCCGCGCTGGTTGCTGTTTTTTCCGTGGCGGGCGGCATGCTTTTTTCCTTTGTTTTTAACATGCCCAGCGGGGCAACTATTGTGATATTTAACGCGTTATTTTTGTTTGTTGTACTTTTGACGAAAAAAGTTATACAGGCACGCAGATGAAACTTAAAAAATTAAAAAAATTTCTGAAATTTATTTTCAGCCGTCCCAACGTTATTTTTCTTTGCGCTCTGCTGGCGGGATTTATCATCCCGCAGGCGTCGGCAATCACGATTTTTTTGATTTTGCCGGCGTTGATGGCCATTATGACAATCACTCCCCTGAAAATACCGCGTGGTTTTTTCCGCCGCGTCCGGCCGCTGATCAGCCCGGCATTTAAAGGCAATATCATGAATTATATATTGCTGGGAAATGTGATTATTTTTACGGGCATCTTGTTCTTTATCCAGGAAGAAGCTTTCTGGTTCGGGCTGGTGCTTGTCGCCGCCGTTCCGCCGGCTGTAGGCATTTTAGCCCTCGGCAAAAACCTGAAGGCCGATTCGACCATTGTCTTTGCCGGTTTCGCGGGCGCGCACCTGGGCGCGCTGCTGGTTATTCCGCTGATTGGCCTCGGTTTTCTCAAGTACACCGAACTGAATTATTGGCTTATCCTGGTTATCGTCATCGCGCTGATTGTTCTGCCGCTTGTTGTTTCGCGCGTCATCGTGGAAAGAGAATGGGATAAAAAAATCGAAACACACGAGGGAGTCATTATTGACGCCTGTTTTTTTATCGTTTTTTACACCATCACCGCCAAAATCAGACCTTTTGTCATTGACTGGACGCTGGACATGACCAAAATCACGTTTATCGCCGCGCTGAGCGTCTTTCTTATCTTCTTCATTTTCTGCAAAATCGCGCGTCTTACCAACGCCGCCGAAAGCAAAACCAGCGCCTGGCTGCTTCTGGCCACAATGAAAAACTACGGCCTGGCCGGCGGGCTGGCGCTGCTTGTTTTCTCTCCTGAGGCGGCTTTCGCCGCGCTGGCTTTCGCGGTCGTCAATTTTATCTATACAAACTGGCTTAACTACAAAAAGGTCTTCCAGGGGAAAACTATTTCCGCGCAGGATACTCCACCGTCATAAACATTGTCTGAATAAAATTCTTTCGCGCGGCATAGCGGCTTTCTGTTTTTGGCAAATGATGAATCCGGCTGGCGGCCAAAAACCGCGCCAACTTGTTTTGAGCGAGCCTCATTGACAAACTAAAATAGAGGATTATACTTATCAACATAAACAGAAAGGAGAATAAATTATGGCCATAACACTACCCGAATTACCGTTTGCGAAGGATGCGCTGGCGCCTTTTATCAGCGCCAACACACTGGATTTCCACTACGGCAAGCATCACAAAGCTTACGTGGATAATTTGAATAAACTTATCGAAGGGACGGAGCTGGCGGGAAAATCGCTCGACGATATAATTAAAACTTCAGCAAAGGACGCCGCCAAAGCGGGCATTTTCAACAACGCCGCCCAGGTCTGGAATCATACCTTTTACTGGCAGTCGCTGAAAAAAGGCGGAAAACCCACGGGAAAAATCGCGGATAAAATCAACGCGGCCTGGGGAAGTTTTGATAAATTCGCCGAAGAGCTGAAAAACGCCGGCATCACGCAGTTCGGCAGCGGCTGGGCCTGGCTCATTCTGGAGGGCAACGATTTAAAGATAACCAAAACACCGAATGCCGACACGCCCATCGCGCACGGTCAGAAACCGCTTTTAACCATTGATGTCTGGGAACACGCCTACTACCTGGATTACCAGAATCGCCGCCCGGACTATCTGACGGCAGTAATCCAAAATCTCATCAACTGGGATTTTGTCAACGCGAATTTGGGCTGATTATAATAATCCAAATGAAAAAAAACAAAAAAGGGGACTTGATTCAAGTCCCCTTTTTTGTTTGAAGCATTTTAAATTGAGCAAGCAGGATGGAGGCGTTATTTTTTCTGGTCAACCATGTCTTTCAATTCTTTGCCTACTTTAAAAAAAGGCAATTTCTTCGGTTCCACCTGAATTTTATCGCCGGTTTTCGGATTTCTTCCCGTGTATGAGCCGTAATCCTTCACGACAAAGCTGCCAAAACCCCTGATTTCGATGCGCCCGCCTTTTTTCAACTCGTCGGTAAAACCCTTAAAAATAAGATTTATGACATCTATTGCTTTTTTTTCGGTTAAGTTGAGCTTACTGCTTAAAGCTTGAATCAGATCGGACTTGTTCATGGCTCCTCCTTAAGGCTGCTTACTTAATTTCTTTCGCGATAGATTTATGCGACCATCTCCATACGTTTGAACTTATTATTTATTTTGCCCTTAAAGTCAAGAATTTTTTGCCTTTTTTCTGACGGCCAAGTCCAGCAATTCGGTTATTTCCTTCCGGGAAAGATGCCGCCAGGAACCTTCCTTGAGCGCTCCCAGGCTGACCGGACCGATGGATTCCCTCCGCAGGCGGCTGACCCTGTATCCGGCCGCGTCAAAACCTTTCCTGATTATTCTATTCTTGCCTTCCCGCAAAGTCAGTCTCAGCCAGCTGCTTTTTTCGTTGAATTTTTCCAGCGTGATATTTTCCGGCCGGAATATTGTCGCGTCAGGCAACACAATTCCCTCGCCGAGTTTTTTTATTTCTTTTTTGGGAATATGTCCCTGTATTTTAACGCGGTAAACTTTTGGTATCTGAAAGCTTGGATGCTGGACACGCTGCGCGAAATCTCCGTCGTTGGTGAGCAACAGAAGCCCTGAAGAATCATAATCAAGCCGGCCCACCGGATAGACGCGCTCCGGCACGTCGCGCAACAATTCCACGACGGTCGGCCTTTTTTGCGGGTCACTCATGGTGGTGATAACGCCCTCCGGCTTGTTCAGCGCGATATATAAATTTGTTTTGCTGGTGAAAATCGTGTTGCCGTCCACGCGGATTGTATCTTTGACGCTGTCGGCTTTTGTCCCCGGTTGCCTGACCACCACGCCGTTTACGCTCACCCTGCCGGCCGCGATAAGCTCTTCCGCGCGGCGGCGCGAGGCGATTCCCGCGGCGGAGATTATTTTTTGCAGGCGCTCTTTCATGAAGAGGAATTTTCTTCCGGAGGTTTCTCGGAAGAATCCTCCGTGGATTTTACTTCAGGGTTTTCCGCGGATTCTCCCGCGGACTGGCCGGCAGACTCTTGCGCTTCTTCTGCGTCATCCGGCTCGACGGGAACAAGATTGCCTTCCGGTTCGTTTAGCTCTTTGAGTTCCCGCAGGGTGGGGAGTTCGGAGAGGTCTTTGAGATTGAACACTTCCAGGAATTTTTTCGTGGTGCCGTAAATAATCGGCTTTCCGGGAACATCCTTGCGCCCTAAAATACGCAGCAGCTTTTTTTCCAGAAGCACTTTGAGCGCGTGCCCCGCGTCCACGCCCCGGATGCTTTCGATTTCCGATTTCACGATCGGCTGACGATAAGCGACGATGGCCAGCGTCTCCATGACCGAAGCCGACATGGCGGCCGGTTTTGTTCCTTTTAATTTCTTTACCCAGTGCCCCAATTCCGGACGCGTGCGGAACTGAAACCCGCCGGCGACTTCCTGCAGGCATATTCCCCCCGCGCGCCGGTCATGCTCCGCCATTAAATCATCAAGCGCGGCTCTCACCTGTTCTTTTTCCACCTCGGGAATAACCGCGCATATCTTTTCCAATCCGAGCGGCGCGTCTGACGCTAAAATCAAGGCTTCAATCACTGCTTTAATGTTTTCCATCTCCTACTCCACAGCCGGAAATATTCTTATCACGCCGAAGGCCGAGGCCTGATAAGCCCTGACCATGCGCAATTTTATCAGTTCCAGAAGCGCCAGAAAAGTATAAATAACGCGGCGGCGCGACTTTATTTCTCCCATCAGCTGATCAAAGGTGACGTTTTTCTCGATGGAAAGCCTCTCCATTATCTCATTGATGATATCCGTAACCGACATTTTTTCCGTGTCAATTTCCATAAGCTCTTTCGTGCCGATGCGCGAAACAATGCGGTGAAAAGCTTCAATCAGCTCAAAAATGCTCACTTCAATGAGCTCGTCTTCATCAGGGGGCGCCTTTTCGAGTTCTTCCGGCAGAAACGCCGCGCGCTTAAAAACATCGCGCTCCAGCATCGGCCTTTCCAAAAGACCTGCCGCCGCCTCCTTGAATGTCTTGTATTCGATAAGCTGGCGGACAAGTTCCGCGCGCGGATCTTCCTCTTCCTCCTCCGGCTCTTCCGGTTCGGGCAGAAGCATCTTGGACTTGATGTGGATGAGGGTGGACGCCATGACGAGGTATTCCCCGGCCAAATCCAGATTGAGCGACTTGATCATTTTTAGATACTGAAGATACTGCTCGGTAATCAGTGCGACGGGGATATTATAGATGTCTATCTCGTTTTTTTTGATCAGATATAACAGCAGGTCCAGCGGGCCTTCGAAAATATCCAACTTTATGGCGTAATCTGTCGTCTGTTCTTCGTTCATAAAAAATGCGGCCGGATCAGATTTTAACCGCGGCGCGAACTTCTTCCATGGTTTGCCGCGCTATTTTTGTCGCCTTGCTGTTTCCTTCTTCGATAATCGCCTTTACTTCATCAAGATGCTTCTGGTAATAATTAATCCGTTCATGCATCGGAGCCATGACCTCGGCCACGCGCGCAGCCAGCAATTTCTTGCATTCGGTGCAGCCGATACCCGCCCTGCGGCAGTTCACATTGATTTCCTCCACCTTCTGCGACGGCGTGTACAAGCCGTGAAAAGTGAACACGTTGCAGATCGAGGGATCGCCCGGATCGGTTTTTCTCATGCGCTGCGGGTCGGTGAACATGCCGGAAATTTTTTGCTGCAGTTCCTTGCCGGTATCGCTGATATAGATAGAATTGTCGTACGATTTGCTCATCTTGCGACCGTCAATGCCCAAAAGCTTGGGGACGCCCGCCAAAAGCGGCTCCGGAACGGGAAATATTTCCCGATAAAGAAAATTGAAACGCCGGGCAATCTCCCTGGTAAGTTCGACGTGCGGCAACTGATCCACGCCCACCGGAACGCCATTGGCTTTATACATGATGATGTCCGCGGCCTGCAAAACAGGGTAGCCCAGAAATCCGAACGTGGATAAATCCTTATTGGACAGCTCCGCCTTCATTTCCTTATAGGTGGGATTTCGCTCCAGCCAGGCCAGCGGCGTAATCATGGAAAGCAACAGGAATAATTCCGCGTGTTCTTTTACGGCGGATTGCACAAACAGGGTGCTTTTTTGCGGATTGAGGCCGGCCGCGAGCCAGTCAATGACCATGGAGGTTATGTTTTCCCTGATGCCCTCCGTGGAGCTGTACTCGCTGGTAAAAGCGTGCCAATCGGCGACAAAATAAAAACAATCATATTTGCCGCTATTCTGCAGTTCAATCCAGTTGCCCAACGCGCCGTGCAGGTTTCCCAAATGCAATTTTCCGGTCGGGCGCATGCCGCTGAGAATTCTTTTTAGCGCCAAAATAAAAACTCCTTGCTGCTATATGTGCCTAGCGTTAATGAGATGAACGCGCTAAGGCCTCCCATTAATTATCGGAATAATGCGGAGGCCCCAGTTTTATGATAACTTAAAAAAATGTTTTTAGCTTACTTTATCCGCCAGCTCTTTGCCGGGTTTGAATTTAACAACTTTTTTCGCCGGGATTTTGAGGGTCTCGCCGGTTTTCGGATTTCTTCCCTCCCTGGCTTTTCTTTTGGAAATGGAAAACGTGCCGAAACCAACCAAGCTGATTTTGCCGCCTTTCTTCAACTCTTTGGAGACCGCGTCAACGTAAGCGTCAAGCGCCAAAGCCGCCGCCGCTTTGGTAATATCCGCTCCCGTTGCCATCGCCTCAATCAATTCCGCTTTTGTCATTTAGTTGCTGCCCCCTTGTGATTTTCAATAATAATTTAACACTTACAAACGCCGCGAGCGGCCATTAATAAAAATTACGTCTCTTTTCTCTTTTATAAAAAATTATTAATCTGACGAATTCGGTTTTTATCTTAAAAAAACAATTGTTACAAGGAATTTAGATATGCCTTGACCCGTAAACTCGCGCTACGCCTAACATATAAGAAATCAACAGGCAAGAAGAAATTATTCTTTAAAAAACGGTCTTTCAAACCATGCGCGACGCCAGAAAATCGCGGGCCAAAATGCTCTTTTCTCAAAAATACTATTAATAAAATCCTGCTTTCTTCGGATGAATTAAAACAAGTCTTTTCCTCCTGGCCTTTTGACAGGAAAAATCCTATGTGTTAGTAAATTCAATCTGCATCCGGCACGGGCGGCTTATGGTAAATTCATGGAAAAAAGTTTTAGGCGGGTGGTTTAGTCTTTCGCGGCTGCCTTTTCATACCGTGGGAATCATGCCCTTTGTTCTGGGAACAATCCTCGCCTGGAAATTTACATCATCCTTTGACGCCCCTGTCTTTATGCTCGGCATCAGCGCGCTGATTCTCATCATGCTTTCCACCTATCACGCCGGGGAATATTCCGACATCCGGGAAGATGAAATATCACGGCGGCTTCATGACAGCAAATTTGCCGGCGGCTCCGGCATTATTCAGCAAGGCATTTTACCGCGGCGCGCCGCTTTATGGACAAGCATTATCTCGTTGCTTCTCGCCGGATGTATCGGAATTATTCTACAATTTTATTTTAAAACAGGTCCTTTCACTCTGCCGCTGGGGGCACTGGGCGCGTTCGCGGGGCTTTTTTATTCTTTGCGTCCTGTCCGCCTGGTTGAACGAGGATGGGGTGAATTGCTTATCGGTTTTTGCTACGGCTGGCTGACGATTGCCTCGGCCTACTACATACAGACCGCGACCATTCATCCTCTGGTTCACTGGCTGGCCATTCCCGTCGGCCTGAGCATTATCAACGTCATTCTGCTTAACGAATTTCCCGATGCTGAAGCGGACAAAAAAACCGGAAAAAGGAATTTACTTTATCGCCTCGGCAAGAAAGCAACTACGGCTCTTTACACGCTGTTGGCGCTGCTGACGAGCTTGACCATGCTTTATTCGGTCAAGCTGGGTGTTCCCCTTGCCGTGTCTTACTTTTATCTGCCCTTTTTCCTGATTTCTCTTTTTATTATATTAATGCTGCTGCGCGGCAAACACGAAGAGCAAAAATTTCTAGAAGTTTTATGCGGCCTGAACATCGCCGTGAACCTGGGCACATCGCTGAGCTTCCTTCTGGCGTACATCATTTAGCAGTCCATATGGGAAGATTTTTACTTTCGTGTTGACAATAATCAAGCGGTTATTGTATTTAATTATACATATTAATTACGCTTAGCAGCCGACAACAGCATCTAGTTTTAAAAATATCTAATTGCAGGTGCGATATTGTGAAAATAATCGCCAACGCGCATCCTGAGTTCACCCTAATATCGGGGCTTTTATCATTATTTATTTGCGTTAGTTTGCTGACAACAACCACTCCTGCTCAGGCGGCAGGGTCGGGCACTCTGGCCGAAAAGCAAAACCAACAGCAGGCGGAAAATATCAGAAGGGCACAAATTATCATCAAATTTCGCGATAATATCACCCACCCCGCGGAAGGCAACTTTATCAGGCAATTATCTCGTTATGCCAACGCTGAATTAACTTACCTGAGGCCGATGTCCGGCGGCGCGCACGTATTTACCGTAGCCAATGTGCCCGATGAAGAGGCGCTGAAAGAAATAATCAAGCGGCTTTCCCAAAGGCCGGAAATTATATATATTCAGCAGGACAGAATTATCAGACACCAAAACAATAAAATGAGGTGAACGTGATGAATAGAAAATGGATTTATTTTACAATTTTATGCGCGCTGATTTTATTGACCGGATGGACGGTATCCGGAACTAATTCCTTTCCGGCGGGCGGTAAAAAATACTCCTCCGCGCGGCTTTACGAGAAATACAACTATACCGACCAGATTATCGTCAAATACCGCAACCCGGCTTTTGTCCGCAGCGCACATAAAGCCGGACTTAACGCCAATGTGATGATTAATGATCGCCTGAGTTCGCTCAACGCTTCCGCCGGCCTTACGCTGCGGCATAAGCGTTTTATGTCGGGTGACGGCCAAGTCCTCAAACTGCCGCGCCGCATGACTTTGGATGAAGCCCAAGAAATTGTCCGCAAACTCAAATCCAACCCCTATGTTCTCTACGCCCAGCCGGATAGAAGAATCTTTCCAATGTTGGTTCCTGATGATCCGGGATATGTCAATCAGTGGCACTATAAAGAATATCCTCCTGCGACCGACAACGAACCGGGCGGCGTAAACCTTCCGCCGGCCTGGGATATAACCACAGGGCTCGCCAGCGTCATTATCGCCGTCGTGGATAGCGGCATACTGACTCATGAAGATATTGATTCTACACGCATCAGGCCCGGGTATGATTTCATCAGCGATGCATTAGTCGCCAATGACGGCACAGGACGCGACGATGATCCCTCCGATCCGGGCAACTGGGTAACAATTGGAGAAAGCACTGACCCAGAAAGTTATTTTTTCGGATGTTGGCCACAAAACAGTACATGGCATGGCATACATGTGGCAGGTACTATCGGCGCCAACTCCAATAACACCACCGGCGTGGCTGGTGTTAACTGGTTTTCCCCTATTCTGCCGGTGCGCGTGCTTGGTAAATGCGGCGGGTCTGATTCGGATGCTATTGACGGGGTGCGATGGGCTGCAGGTTTGACTGATGGGTTGCCACCTAACGGCAATCCGGCAAAGGTGCTGAACTTGAGCTTGGGACGCGACGGAGCTTGTTCTAATTACCCGGCTTGGCAAGCGGCTATCGAGGAAGTTGTTGCCGCAGGGGCCACGGTTGTTGTCTCCGCAGGCAATGAAACTGATAATGTTGCCAATTTTACACCGGCCAGTTGCAACGGCGTGATTGTCGTGGCAGCGACCAACCGCGCCGGCGGCAGGGCAACTTATAGCAACTACGGAGAGTTAATCAAAATCGCCGCGCCGGGGGGCGAAGGAACAAACGGAGTATTGTCCACTTTGAACGATGGGACAACAAATCCGGCTAACGATATTTACGCTTATTATAATGGCACGAGCATGGCCGCGCCGCACGTTTCCGGCATTGCATCGCTCATGCTGTCGGTAAACCCCGGCCTAACACCGGGAGTGCTTTTGGCGCTGATGCAATCCACCGCGCGCACTTTTCCCACGGGTACAGGATTGGATTGCACTAATTTAACCTGCGGGGCGGGAATCATTGACGCGGCGGCGGCGGTAACTCTTGCGCGTGATTCCGCGCTTGATCAAGCCAATCTTGTATTGGCTGAAGTAACTTCTTCACCACCGATCGCATCAACCCTGCTGGTTGGCGATCCTTTCTCCCACACGATTTCCGTTACAAACAACGGCCTGGATAGCGCCGTAGCCACGGTCGTCACCTATGTACAATCCGGCACCGCTACCATCGGCAATATTTCCGCCACCCCGAGTGCGGGAACATGCACGGGATCGGGAAATTTATTAACCTGCAATCTGGGGACGCTTGCCGCCGCAGGCACTGTCAACATCACTTTTACGGCAACGCCGTATACCACCGGAAGCATCGTTCATACCGCCACGGCCAGCAGCGCCGTACCTGACCCTACGCCAGCAAATAATAGTTGGACTTACTCCATTACTGCGGAAAATCCTGTCCCGATAATCAGCGGCATTTCTCCCTCCAACGCGACGGCCGGCGGCGCCGCTTTCACCCTGACCGTCAACGGCAGCGGATTCACCGGTGATTCCGTTGTCCGGTGGAACAGTTCCGGACGCACCACCTCCTTCGTTTCCTTCACGCAACTGACGGCGAATATTTCCGCGGCGGACATTGCCGGCGCCGGCACCCGCCCTGTAACGGTTTTTAATACAACACCCGGCGGCGGCACTTCCAATGAAGCGACCTTTACAGTAAACGCCGCACCCGCACCCGGAGGCGGCGGGGGAAGCAGCGGCAATATGTGCTTTATCGCCACGGCGGCTTTCGGCTCGCCGATGACACGTCACGTGCAGATCCTGCGAGATTTCCGCGACCGCTATCTACTTAAAAGCGGTATCGGCACGGTATTGGTCAATTTATATTATAAACTAAGCCCGCCCATTGCTGATATAATAGCGCAAAACGGCGCCCTGCGACTGCTGACGCGCGCGGGCCTTATGCCGATAATCGGCGCCGCTTATTTGAGTTTATATTTAGGTGTGTGGAGTACCTTGTTATTGATGATAGCTTTTATTATTACGATCACCGCTATTTTCTGGATAACACGGAGAAAACTGATGCTACTGAAGGCGCGAGGTTAAAACAACACCGTCGTAATTAAGAACAAAAAATAGCCATTCTCTCTTATGAGAATGGCTATTTTTTTATCAGCAGGTAGAGTTCGCCGTGTTCTTTGAGGCTGCCGGCGGTGGCGCGGGCTTTTTCCCCAAAACCACAGAATAAATCAACGCGGCCTGGGCCTTTGATGGCTGAACCCTTATCCTGGCTTAAAACAAAGCGCGAAAAAGGAATCCGGCGCGCAATATTTCCTCCCTCGTCGAATACCGGCTTGCGCAGGCGGATAAAAGCCAGCGCTCCTTCGGGAAAATAATCGGGATCGGTGGCAATGGTTCTGTCCGGCGTCACCGGTTCGCCTAATGAGCCCACCGGCTCGCCATCAGTAAAACGGAAAAAGATATAGCGCTCGTTGTGGCTGAGAATTCTGAAAAGCTCTTCATCACTGTGCCGCTTTAAAAAGTTCTTGAAGTTAAGGTACGAGGCCTCACGCCCGCTGATCCGGCCAGTATCCAGCATATGCCGGGTCACAGACCGAAAAGGGCGGCCGTTATTCTGCGCGTAGGTAACAGTCAAAAGCCTTCCATCTTCCAGCCTGATTTTACCGGAGCCCTGAACGTGCAGCGTGAATAATTCTACCGCGTCATCAACCCAGATAAGTTCCAGACCTTTGCCGCGCAGGATGCCATCGATATCTATTTCGCCTCGGCTGTAATAGGCGACAAAGTCGCCGTTTTCCACGCGGCCGATAACATTTTCTCCCATTGCCTCTTTACGGGCAATTAAATCCGGCGGCGGCCGGTAGAGTGGGTATCTGTATCTCTCGGTCGGGGTCAGCGAACCGGCGAGCAATGGCTCGTAATACCCGGTAAAAAGCGCTTTTTTATCCGTATCACTTCCGGTAGTGGCGTACACATCAAAGTCCGCGCAAATTTTTTGCTTAAGTTCTTCAGTCGTCAGCGGCTGACGGATTACTTCATTAAAAGCGATAAGCGTCTCTTTTAATTTTGCCGCATCTACCTGCCGACCTGCTATCTGATATATTTTCTGGCTGCCCGCGTTCTCATAGTAATTGATGCTGCGTTCGATTGCCGCCTCCAGCAGGGCAAAGTCAAGGTCATCGGCGAATTCCACGCGGGAGGCATCAACCGGATAAAAATGCGCCAGCGGTTTCTCGGGGGACGGTGAAGGGATTTGCGGCATGGCGCGCATACAACCGGAAAAAACAGCGCAGATGAGCGCCCAGCGCAAAAAATTAAAGATTAATTTCATAGCTCCATAATCATCGCTGTTTCATCGCAGTAATCCGGATATTTGGAACAGCGGAAACAGTCCGACCAGATCTTTTCCGGCAAGGTGGAGCGATCGACCTCCTTAAATCCGAGCTTGGCAAAAAGGTCCTTCTTGTAGGTAAGCGTAAATACTTTAAACAGCCCCAGGGTGATGGCCTCCGAGATGCATGCTTCCACCAGCTCCTTGCCCAGGCCCTTGCCGCGGTATTCTTCCTCCACGCAAAGCGAGCGGATTTCCGCGAGATTTTCCCAGATAATATTCATCGCGCAGATGCCGGCCACCTGCTGTTTTTCCTCGTCGTAAAAAACAAAAAAATCCCGCAGCGAATTATAAATATCCATGAGTGACCGCGGCAGCATTTCACCTTTTCCCGCCGCCGTATTGATCAGGCGGTGGATGCTTTTGACATCATCAATGCGCGCTTTTCTCAACATCATTTTTATTGGTCTTTCCCGCTCTGCGATATTTTCGAACCACTTATCATTTCACGCGCGTGCTTTCTTGTCGTTTCAGTCACATCCACTCCTCCGAGCATGCGGCTGATTTCTTCCACCTTCTGTTCCTCATCGAGCTTTTCCACCGACGTTGTCGTCCTGCCCTTGGCGATTTTTTTGGATACATATAAATGCGCCTCGCCGTAGCAGGCGATCTGCGGCAGGTGCGTGATGCAGATCACCTGATGGTTGGCGGAAACATCTTTCAGTTTTCTGCCCACGATTTCCGCCGTGGCCCCGCCAATGCCGTTATCCACTTCGTCAAAAATAATCGTCGCCACGGAGCCGGTGCGCGCCAGAACATTTTTCAGCGCCAGAATAATGCGCGAAAGTTCGCCGCCGGACGCTATTTTGTTGAGTGGCTTCATGTCTTCGCCCGCGTTGGCCGCCAGATAAAATTCTATTTCATCGGCGCCCTTAGGCCCGTAGTTTTCGACACTCTGCCGTGCCGCGTCTTTTTTGAATAAAGCTTCAAAGGAAGCGTGCGGCATATTCAGTTCATGGATTTCGCGCTCCACCGCGCTCTTGAGCGTCGCCGCCGCTTCTTTGCGGCGTTCGGAAAGAACCAGCGCCTTTTTTTTCAGATCATCGCCTACCGCAGCCTCCTCCTTCGCCAGTTTTTCCAGTTCCTCTTCCACGGAAAAGACCTGCCTTAACTCTTCTTCGATTTTCTGTTTCTGCAGCATGACGCTTTCCATGGTGCCGCCGTGCTTGCGCTTTAACCTGCCCAGCATTTCCAGACGCTCATCGATTTGGGCAAGGCGCTCCGGGTCGAAAAAAAGTTTTTTGCTGTAGTCGCGCAGCGCCAGCGCCGCTTCCTGCAACGAAATAAAATTGGCTTCGATATCCGTATCGGCAAGCATAAGCGAAGCGTCGATATTCTTAATCTGCCTGACCTGGTTTTGCACTTCCTTGATTTTAACGCAGGCGGAATCCTTATCGCCGTAAAGCAAATCATAGGCCTGCCCGGCCAGATCAACAAGCTTCTGGGCGTTGACGAGCACTTTTTTTTCGTCAGCCAGCAGATTGTCTTCTTCCGGCTGCGGATTTATATCCGTGATTTCTTTCAGCTGAAATTTGAGCAGTTGCGTTTTTTCTTCACGGCTATGCCGCAAATCTTCCAATTTTTTTATCTGGGCTTTTATTTCCATGTAGCGGCCGTAAACCAGAGCGTATTGATTAAAGAGATCCAGGCAGCCGCCGAATTCATCGAGGATATCGATATGATTTTCCGCGTTCAAGATCACCTGATGTTCATGCTGCCCGCAGATATTGATAAGCGATTCACTAATGGCGGCAAGGTTTGCCAGCGTGGCCATTTGCCCGTTAATAAGCGCCTTGTTTTTACCCGAACGGGAAATCACCCGGCGGATTACCAGCTCCTCGGAATCGGCAAATCCCATTTCCGCGAGTTTCCGGCGCAGCTCTTTATAACCGCCGATATTAAAAAGCGCTTCCACCACCGCGGAATCCGTCTGCGAACGGATCATGTCGGATGTGGCGCGCTCGCCCAGAAGAAGGCTGACCGCGCCGATGATGATGGATTTTCCCGCGCCGGTTTCGCCGGAAATAACGTTAAGCCCTTCACTGAAGGAAACATTAAGCTCGTCAATAATGGCAAAGTTTTTAATGCTCAGATCGTTCAGCATTTTTTCTTTTCTCCGCTCCGGCAGGCAATCCGCTCCAGCTCAGTTTGGAACGCAGAATTTCCCAGTAGTTGCGGTGTGGCGAGAGAATCAGCTTCACCACGTGCCTTGATTTTTTTATTATCACAGCGTCGCCTGATTTTATCTGATAGGTTTCCTGTCCGTCCAGCGTCACCG
Organism: Syntrophaceae bacterium UBA7520; assembly: GCA_002478265.1. Taxonomy (GTDB): domain Bacteria; phylum Desulfobacterota; class Syntrophia; order Syntrophales; family Smithellaceae; genus UBA4810. The sequence goes on along the minus strand of DLNC01000011.1, from coordinate 10,087 downwards.
TGGCGCCTTTGCCTTTGGACCAGATAGTGATATCCAAAACTGCCTCGGGCGGAAAAATTATCGGCCGGTTGGTCAGCGTGTGCGGGCAGATGGGGTTGATGATAATCAAATCCTGATCAGGAAAAACTATCGGGCCGCCCGCCGAAAGGGAGTATGCCGTGGAGCCGGTGGGAGTGGAGACGATCAACCCGTCGGCTTTATAGGTGGTGAGATATTCGCTGTTGACCGAAGTTTCCAACTCGGTCATCCGTGAAAGGTTGCCGCGATTGATGACCACGTCGTTAAGCGCGTCGCCGGCCTTGATTAAGCCGTCGCTTCTTTTTATCAGCACCGAGAGCATCATTCTTTTCTCCACGGCAAACTTACCGCGCAGAATCAGCTCGAGCGCGTCATGCATTTCATTAAGATTGACTTCCGTCAGATAACCGAAACTACCCATGTTAATGCCCACGATCGGCACTTGATAGCGGGCAACGTGGCGCGCCGTGCGCAGCATTGTTCCGTCGCCTCCCAAAACGACCAGCAGCTGCGCTTTCTTGCCTAACTCGTTCCAGCTCAGTCCCCGCGCCAGGCGCATCTTCCCGGCGATTTCTTCCTGTAGCAATACTTCAACACCTTTTTTTTCGAGCCACTTTTTCAGCGCTCCGACGTGCCGGGCAATTTTCAGCTTTTCGACGTTGGCCACCATGCCGATTCTGCGGATTTTCATGGGTTTTTTACCTCGGAATATCAAGCTGACTAGCATAAAAAAAACCTGATGTCTACGTAATAAATAAGTGTTTTGGCCAAGTTCATCAGCAGTAAATTCCTCGCCTGCCCCGGCAAGGATAAAATCTTGACAGCCACGGGATTTTTCAGATAGGTTGCGCGCCGACGAGGTGAATATTATGGGATTACTCAAAGGAAATTTTACTTTCATGCGCTTTCAGGCCGAAGAATCTTTGCCAAAAAATTTTCCGGCTTTTACGGACAGACAGATAAAGGCCAACGCTTATCGGCAGGAAACAAAATCCACGCGGGAAAAAAACATGGGCTGGGTGTCTCTCACCGACGTGCTCGACGCGGATTTCAAACAAGCCAGCTACAGTCTGGGCGATTACCTGATTTTTTCCCTGCGCATTGATCATAAGCTCATTTCCCCGAAACTGCTGAAACTGAAACTGATGGAGGAAGAAAGGCGCCATCTGGCGCAAAGCGGCAGCGAAAGAATCGGCAAGCAAACGGCGGCGACGCTCAAAGAAAAGATAGAAACGGAAATTCTTGCCCGGCAGGAAGCCATTCCTTCCTTTTACGACGTTTTGTGGTCGTTGGGTAAAAAGACGGTTTATTTCTCCTCGCTGGCCGATAAAGTGGCCGATGATTTCACCGGACTTTTCAAAAATACTTTTTCGCTAAACCTGAAACGACTCCTCCCGCAGGACCTGATAAACAAGCCGGTCCGAGCGGAAACGGGAGAAACCGTTTCGTTAATCGGCCGTGAATTTCTAACCTGGCTCTGGTTCAAGGCCCAGCAGCGTGACGGCAGAATCACGCTTGCCCAATCCGATGAAGCAGAGCTTCACTTTGTGAAAAGAATCGCGCTTGAGGCGGGCGAAGGCGAATACGCGCAGGGCGTTGTCTGCTCTGGCCTGCACGCCGAGCTGAAAGAAGCTAAAGAGGCGCTGCGCCTGGGGAAAAAAGTCAAAGAAGCGGGCATCATGCTGATGCACGACAAAAACGAATGGGAATTTATTTTCAAAGCGGATACGTTTGATTTTCAGTCCCTGAAAATTCCGTCAATGGGGACAACGGAGAGCCGGCAGGACAAAGAAGGCGCGCTGCTGGAAAGAATCTATCTCATAGAAGGAGCGGTAAAAATTATGGACGATCTCTTCGCGGCTTTTCTGCAAGCGCGCTTTCAGCCCGGATGGAACGAGGAGGCGAAAAAAATGTCCGGCTGGCTGCAAAAGTAGCCCCGCGGTAAAATCAACGCCAGAGATGAGGGCGTAAAATATCCTCCAAATTTTTTCTCTGCTTTTCGAAATCTTTTTTATCTTTCAGGGGCGGCAGAATAATTTTCGGATAAAAGTAAATTTTGATTTTCGCGAAGGGTTTGGGAATAAAAAACCTGTCCCAGCTTCTGAAATACCAGGCGCGGTCCGGCTGCACATAAGTGGGAACGATAGCGGCGCCGGCTCCGTGCGCGATCGCGATGGCGCCGCCCTTCACGATGCCCGCCGGGCCGCGCGGCCCGTCCAGAATATGCGCGCCCAGCTCTTTTGTCTTCAGCATTTTAATCATCTCTTTGAGCGCGGCTTTGCCGCCGCGGGAAGACGAGCCTCTAGCTACGGCAACGCCGCCCGCCTCGACAATTCTTGCGCCAATATCCCCGTCCAGACTACGTGAAATCATCACGCAGGGATTATATTTTCTGTATTTCGCCAGAAACTTGACGGCGATAAAAAAATGCTGGTGCCACAGGCAAATCAAAACCCGGCCGCCTCTATCGAGTTCTTCCACCCACTGACGCTCGTTTTCCATTCTGACCCGAAACGTCAAGGAATAAAAACGAATCAGTCCATAAAGGAAAACTCCCGCGGCCCGGGTAGCGGCGATTTTTCGCAATTGTTTGAGCATGGCTTTAATATTCCCTCTCTTCAACCTTAGCAAAACTTTTGCCCAGGCACAAATTTAATTTTACTTGCCTATCGAACCTTTTATAGTTTAAATAAAAAACCGATAGCTAAAACATTGCGTACGCCGAAAGGGCTTCTGCCATGACCGATCCAAAATTAATTGCCGCCATGAGCAATCCGGATTTTTATCCGCACAAGCCAAAATCCGTGGAACTGGTGCAGACGCATATCTCCTATGTTTTCATCGCCGGCGATATTGTCTATAAAGTTAAAAAACCGATGAACTTCGGCTTTCTCGATTTTACCACGCTGGAAAAAAGAAAGTATTACTGTGAAGAAGAGCTACGCCTCAACAGGCGACTGGCGCCCGGCGTTTATCTGGAAGTCGCGGCAATATATGGCGACAAAAAAACCGGTTTCTCGCTGAACTCCGGCGCGGCAATCATTGATTACGCCGTGGTGATGAAGAAACTGCCGCAGGACAAAATGCTCAAAACACTTTTGGCGCAAGGCGACGTCGATGAAAAAATCATGGACAAAGTGGCGGCAAAAATAGCTTTCTTTCATGCCGGCGCGCAAACCGGCGGACGCATCAATGAAATGGGCCGCCTTAAAACCATCCGGCACAACCATGAAGAAAATTTCGCGCAGACAGAAAAATACATCAATACCGTGATCCCTGATTATCAATACGGCTTTATCCGCGACTATGTAAACTGTTTTCTAAAGGCCAACGAGACGCTGCTGGAAAAAAGAGTGGCGCAGGGCAAAATCCGCGATGGCCACGGCGATTTGCACCTGGAGCACATCTGCGTTGACGAGGATATCATTATTTTTGACTGCATCGAATTTAACGAACGCTTCCGTTTCGCCGATGTCGCAGCGGAAGTCGCCTTTCTGACCATGGATCTTGATTTCAACGGCTATACTTCTTACGCGGAATCCTTCACCGATTCCTATCTGAAATATTCAGGCGATACGGATATGTTAAAATTGCTCGATTTCTACCGCTGTTATTACGCTTATGTGCGCGGAAAAGTCATCAGTTTCCGCCTGGATCAGAAAGAAATTGCGGAAAAAGAACCAAAAGAAATTTCTGAAACGGCGGCCAGATATTTCGATTTCTCCTACAATTATGCCGCCCGCCTGGAAAAACCTGTTTTAATTTTAACCGCCGGGCTCATGGGCTCCGGAAAAAGCTATCAGGCGCGCACGCTGGCTAAAATCCTGGGCGCGCGGATTATCCGCACCGATGTGCTGCGCAAGGAAATGCTCAACATCGAACCGACGCAGTCCCGAAAAGAGAATTTCGGCCAGGGCATTTATTCCGAGGAGTCTTCGCGCCTTACCTATGATAAAGTTTACGATATTGCCGCGACGTACCTGCGCCAGGGAAAACCGGTAATCATCGACGCGTCTTTTAAAAAGCGCGAAGAAAGAAAAAAAGCCTGCGCGCTGGCGCAAAGCCTGGGCGTACCGTTTTATATTATTGAATGCGCCTGCCCAGACGAGGTAACCAAGAAAAGACTGGATAAAAGAGCGCGGGAAAACGACAACATTTCAGACGGGCGCTGGGAAATATTCCATCAGCAAAAAGAAGATTTCGACACTGTTGATGAATTTCCGCCTGATATCCACTTCAAAATAGACACTTCCGCCGATCCGGAAAAAGACCGGCAGAAAATCGTGAGAATTTTAAAATTTGGAGAGGGTTAGCTTAGATAAATTTGCTTTCGCCACGCAGGGAGTGAATTAATTTTTTGCCGACCTGGTTTTTTCCTGCTTTTCCTTGTTTATTTTTTCCTGGCGTAATTTCTCCACTCTTTCTTCTTCGGCGATTCTCGCTTTTGTTTCATTGATGAAATAGGCAACCTTATAATCAAGGCCGACGTTGGCGTATTCCCTTTCTATCGTCTCAAAACGCATCAGCGCGGCCTGATATTTTTTCTGTTTGAAATAAAACTGGCCGACATAAAATTCGTTTTCCGCCAGCTTCTGCTTGCAGTCCCGGATCATTTTCTCGGCCATAATGGAAAATTTGCTTTCGGGGTAACGCGCCACGAGCTTTTCAAATTCTCTTCTTGCCTTTATCGTGTAGGTCTGGTCGCGGTCAATATCCCCGATCTGGTTGTAATGGCACATGCCGATCTGGTATTGAGCGTAAGGGACATTTTCATTGGTGGGATGAAAAACTATAAATTCGCTGTATTCTCCTTCCGCCTCCACGTATTTTTTCTGGCTGAAATAAGAATCCGCGATGCCGATTCGCGCCAAAATTGCCATCTCGTGCAGCGGGTATTCCTCTTTGACGCGCGTGAAATACTGGCGTGATTTTTCATAATTTTTCTTGCTGAATTCATAGGCGCCGTTGGCGTAGAGCCCTTCCGGACCAGAGCCGAATCGCGGTTTGCCGCCGAACAGATTGGAAAAGGAAATCTGGCAGCCGCTGAGAAAAACCAAAAGCAGCAAAGATGTTAAAATCATCCTGGCGCGGGAATGGTTACGAAATATTTTCAAAGACATATTTATTCCTTATCGGCATACATTAATTTTTACAGATTTTTTTTGACCATGGCCTCGATTTTTTCTTTGGGCACAAGGCCGATAACCGTTTCCACGGCCTTGCCTTCTTTGAAAAGAATCAGGGTGGGAATACTGCGCACGCCATATTTGACGGCGATACTTTGATTATCGTCGACATTCAGCTTCATTGTTTTTACGCTGTCTTTGAGCTGACCGGCAAGCTCTTCCACGATAGGCCCGATAGCTTTACAGGGCCCGCACCACGGCGCCCAAAAATCAACCAGCACCGGTTTTTCGCTTTTCAAAACTTCGCCCTCAAAATTGGCGTCGGTAGCCGTGCCGACAAAATCACTGCTCATAAAATCAACCTCTTAAATTATTTCTGCTGTTACGGCGCTATATGACACAACCACCGCAAAGAAGTCAATGGCTATTTGCCTGATCCATTTACCGCTTTGACGAGGCAGCGTTAATTTGCTATGAACCTAATAATTAAAGGGGGTTATATGAAGCGCATTGGCGTTATTTCCACAACATTGGTGATGGAAAGAAGCACTTTTTTCAAAGAAGCAAAACCCAAAATACAGGATAACGAATTCGGCCGGGCCGCCGTTTACCTTGCCGATGGGATCGCCCTGATTTTGCGTCATGGCGATGATCCCAACCACCACATACTGCCTCACATGATAAATCATCGCGCCAATATGAAGGCGCTGAAGGAAATCGGCGCAAGCGAGGTAATAGGAATCAACTCCACCGGCTCCCTGAAAAAAGAATTATCTCCCGGCACGATCGTCATCCCTGACGATTTTCTCACGCTTACCGCCACACCGACCATCTTTCAGGACAGCGTTGTGCATATAACACCAAGCTTAAACGAAACAATACGCCAAAAATTAATTAAAGCGGCAAATAATTGCTCAATACCTGTTGTAACCAAAGCCACTTACTGGCAGACGCATGGGCCGCGGCTGGAAACAAAGGCCGAGATAAAGATGATGGCCAATTTTGCCGATATCGTCGGCATGACGATGGCCAATGAAGCGGTAATCGCGATGGAGCTGGGCATACCCTACGCCAGCGCCTGCTCCGTGGACAATTACGGCCACGGACTGCTGGAAAAACCATTAAGCCTGGAAGAAATCCTGGCAGGCACGCGCCAAAATGCCGACTTGATGATTAAACTCTTAAAGAGCTATCTGGAGCTCCCCGGTTAGAAAAACATAATCATTTATTAAGAGACGCCCCTCAGGCGCCGTGGCAATCCGACGCAGTCGTTGCGAGGGCATAGCCCGTGGCAATCTCAAAAGTTCCCTCGCTTTGCTCGGGACAAGGCCTCGGTCGTTGTATCCCCCCGCGAATACATTATGACACAGCATGCAAGCTTGGAATGACGGGAAAGCTAAAAAGCCCCCAACTGGCAGGGCTTGATTTTGATTTTCAGCGTCTCGCACGCGGCGCAAACTCTCATCCTGGGAATATTTAAATCCGCTGCAATTTTCCAGGCGGAGGCGCAGGAAAGCTTCCCGTTTTGCAGCGCTTGCTCTATTCTTTTCTTCAAATCCGCGGCTACTTCTTTTGCCGGCTGGACGATTTTCTTTGTATCGCCGTAACCGAAAAGCCCCAACTGACATTCGACAATATTGATGTTCAGTACATCGATAGCTTTGCCGACCTGCGCGATGTCCATTGCCTTTTCCCCGGCGATTTGCTCCGCTTTTTTACATGTGATGTCGTTATCTTTAGTCAGCGCGAGAATCGCTTTTTTCAAATTTTCATCTACCTGAGAATCTTTGGGATGTTTTTCAAAATATTTCCCTTTATCCTGATGAGCCATTTTGTTCTCCTTCCTTGCTACATGGCAGAAAGCGTTTTCGTGTCCAGAGTCTTAAATCCGTTTTCTTCCAAAAGCTTTTCCGTTTTTTCCAGCTGGTCCACATCGACGACAAACACCGCGCTTTTGGAACCTTCCAACACAAAACCGTAGGCGTTATTAACGTTTATTTTTTCCTTATACAGCAATTGCGTGAGAGCATCCAGCCCACCCGGCTTATCCGGAATCAAAACAGCCAGCACCTCGCGCAGATGCACGGTCATGCCGGCTTTGGCTAAAGCCGCCTCCGCTTTTTGGGGATCGTCCACAATCAGATTAACCACGCCGAAGGTGTCGGCGGTGGCAATCGTCGTGGCGCGGATATTTATTTTTTCCTTGTTTAAAACGCCGGTTACCGCCGCGAGCTTCCCCGGCTTGTTTTCCGCAAAAATGGAAAGCTGATAGGCAATCATGATTTTTCTCCTTTATCTTTTGTTGGTTTAATCTTCTCTTTTATCGATCACGCGGACGGCTTTCCCTTCCCCTTTGGGGATGCTGTCCGGCTCCACCAAATCGACTTTCGGCGTAATTAGAATTTCACTTTTCAGTTCTTCCACTATTTTCCTGCGCAAACCCTCCAGTTGCTTCATATCGCCGGAAAAATATTTTTTATCAACCTCCACCTTGACCATCATATCATCATTGAAACCTTCGCGCTCGAGAATAATCAAAAAATTCGTCCCCACGCCGTCTATCTCCATCAGTTTCTTTTCCACCTGCATAGGATAGATATTCACGCCCTTGAGAATGAGCATGTCGTCCGTTCTACCCTTGATCCGCTCGATCCGGCGGTGCGTTCTCCCGCAGGGGCATTTGCCCGGAATAATTCTGGTCAGATCCTTGGTGCGATAGCGGATAAGCGGCATGCCTTCCCGCTGCAGCGAAGTCATCACCAGCTCGCCTTCTTCTCCATCAGCCACCGGCCGCAGCGTCTTCGGGTCGACTATTTCCACGAGAAAACTGTCCTCCCAGATGTGCATGCCGTTTTGTTCGGGACACTCAAAGGCCACACCCGGCCCGTTCATTTCCGAAAGGCCGTAGGAATTAAAGGCATGGTAACCGTAAATTTCTTCTATTTTTTTGCGCATTTTTTCCGTGTGCGGCTCCGCGCCCAAAAAAGCAATCCTGACTTTGGTATCGCGGCGCGGATCAAGATTAAGCTCGGCAAAAACGGTGGAGAGATGCAGGGCGTAACTGGGAATGACATGCACAACCGTTGTTTCAAAGTCGCGCATGAGTTGAATCTGCCGTTTGGAATTGCCCGCGCCCGCGGGAATAATGAGCGCGCCGATTTTTTCCGCGCCGTAGTGGAAACCCAATCCGCCGGTAAAAAGCCCGTAGGTCATCATGTTCTGAAAAACGTCGCTGCGTCGCATGCCGGTCATGTACATGCAGCGCGCCAGCAAATTCGTCCAGACGGCGATGTCGCGAAGGGTGTGAAACACAACAGTCGCGCGTCCGGTCGTTCCCGATGACGAATGCATGCGCACCAGTTTTTCCTTCGGCACGGCGACAAAACCGTAGGGCCAGTGCTCGCGCAAATCGTCCTTGGTGGTAAAGGGAAACTTTTGTATATCGGCAAGCGATTTTACGACACCCGCGCTTAATTTATTTTCTTTGAACAGTTTTTCATAATAAGGCGATTTTCGCGCTCTATTTATCGTTTTTTTCAGCGCGGCAAGCTGCAATTTATTCAGCTTTGCCCGGCCAATTTTTTCCAGTTCTTTTTCCCAGTACATGCACTTCCTCCGACTTATTTACCTAAGATATTTTTTACAATTACGGCTTTATGAAACCTTTGCCTACTATACATTCAGTCGTTGCGAGACCCGATTTATCGGGACGAAGCAATCTGATGCAGTTGTTACGAGGTTGCGCAAGCCGCCCTTGTTATTGCAAACCCTGTGGCTATCGGGTGAAGCAATCCGTAGAGATCGCCACGGCGGCATAAGCCGCCTCGCGATGACACGGAAAACGAATTGTTTTTCAATAACGCTCAATCGTTGCCGAATTTTATCAATGTCGATTTATTAATGCCACCGAATAATTAAACTTTACGATATTTATCCCCCTCCCGAATAATAATACCGTTTCTCAGCAAGCGCTCCAGATGTTTTTTTACCAGCACACGCTCGTTGGGCTCAAAAAATTCCAGCGGCTTTCTTGGTTTGCCGTAAATGAGCCAGGCGGCGGAAATCTCTTCCAATGTCGAAGGCTTTCTTTTTACAAAATTTAAAATTTTCTCCTCGCGCGTGTAAATAATATTTTCGTAGTCATCCCAGAGCTTTCCCGGATTTTCCTCAAACAGGCCTTTTTCATGACAGACAATCCACGTCTTGGCCGGAATCTTTTTCAGGCGGCGGATAGAATTGATCGTCTCCTCGATGCTCGATGCGGCATCACCGTACCAGGGGCCAAAAGGCGTCAGGTCATAATCACCAACAAACAGCACCTCTTCTTCCGGAAAATAAAACGACAAATGCCCCGGCGTGTGTCCCGGCGTGGCAATCGCCTGCGCGCGGATGCCGCCGATTTCCGTCGTTTCATTTATCGGGAAAAATTTTGCCGCGGCCAGTGGCCGATAATCAAAACCCTCAAGCATAATATTTTTCCAGTAAGCGCGTATTTTGGCATCGTCTATGCCATACCAATCCAGAAAAGTTTCGATATCGGTCAGCGGCGGAAAATCCGTTTCGGAAATCCATACCTGAGCGCCGTTAAACATATGCATGTAATGGATATGGTCTTCGTGCCAGTGCGAAAGCCAGACCATATCCACGCCTTCGCCATCGCGCAGGCGGATCAACTTTTCCCAAGAACAGGCTGGATCAATAATAACACGCGCATCTCTGCCCTGGATATAAACCGAATGATTAAACGGGTATTTACCGTGATTTTCCCCGCTGATAAAACGTAGACTTCCAAATTGTTTGTCCTGCATAATAACCTTTATTAGTATTTTCAATAATATAAAAAATATCGCAAACAAATTCCATCATTAATTACAACCCCTTGAAAAACGGAAAAACTCCGGTCATAAATGCCAATATATCATCTGTTAGTAGCAAATAGAAAA
>DLNC01000022.1 GCA_002478265.1 Syntrophaceae bacterium UBA7520 | reverse complement strand
CTTTTCTATTTGCTACTAACAGCCCTATGTCAGGACCAAGAATCCAGCTTTAGCTTGATAAAATTTTTTTATTCTGTATTATTTATCTATCGAGGTGATTGATGCTGATTCGCTGTTGGGGAGCCCGGGGCTCAATACCTGTATCCGGACAAAAATATCTGAAATATGGCGGCAATACCACATGCCTGGAGATACGCACGAAAGATGACCTTGTTTTGCTGGTCGACGCGGGATCGGGCATCCGCGAAGCGGGAAACTTTCTTCTGGCGCAAAATCACCACGACTACACGCTACTTTTGACCCACGCGCACTGGGATCACATCATGGGCTTCCCCTTCTTCAAGCCGATTTATATGTCACACACAAATCTGGCCATTTGGGGTTGCTCCTTCGCGCGGGAATCCATTAAGGATATGCTCTCGCGGCTGATGTCGGCGCCGCATTTCCCGGTGGATTTTTCCTCTATCCGCGCGAGCATCTCTTACGCCGACACCTGCAACCATCATTATGAACTGGGCGCGATGAAGATCACGCCCATCGCGCTGAGTCATCCCAATCAGGGCACGGGATTCAAGTTTGTGGAAGACGGCAGAAGCCTGGTTTTTCTCACCGACAACGAACTGGGCTACCGGCATGAGGGCGGTCACGACTTTCCGGAATATCTGGAATTTTGCCGCGGCGCGGATCTGCTCATACATGACGCCGAATACAAGGAAAGCGAATACAAAAAAACCCGCGGCTGGGGTCATTCCACTTATAACGAAGCGCTGAAATTGGCCATGGAGGCGGGCGTGAAAAAATTCGGCCTTTTTCATCACAATCAGGAACGATTCGATGAAGAAATAGATACCATGGTCGACGATTGCAAAAAAATCAGCGGCGCTCAGGGCGCCCGGCTCAAATGCTTCGCCGTGGCGCAGGGCATGGAAATAGTCATTTAAAACATCTTCCCCTTTCCCGCCTGCTCTGATATTTGTTGAGATATGTTTCTTCCTACCACTTCCCAGGAACTGAAAAATCTCGGCTGGGACCGGCCGGATATAATTTTAATCACCGGCGATGCCTATATCGACAGCCCGCATATCGGCGTGGCCGTAATCGGCAGGGTGCTGGCCAACGCAGGATACCGGGTGGGAATCATCGCCCAGCCGGATTTAAAAAGCGGCGCGGATATCGCGCGCCTGGGCGAACCGAAACTTTTCTGGGGCATCACCGGCGGCTGCATGGATTCTTTGGTAGCCAATTACACCGCGACAAAGAAAAAAAGGCACGGCGATGATTTGACGCCCGGAGGAAAAAACAACCGCCGCCCCGACCGCGCGGTGATTGCCTATGCTAATCTTATCCGCCAATATTTTAAAAACACCAGGCCTCTGGTTTTGGGCGGCGTGGAGGCGAGCCTCAGGCGCGTTGCTCATTACGATTACTGGTCGGATTCTGTCCGCCGGGCTATTTTGTTTGACGCGCGCGCCGATATTCTTGCCTACGGCATGGCGGAAAAAGCGATTTTAGAAATCGCGCGAAGGTTAAAATTCGGTCAAAATATTGATGACATCTTGGGTACCTGCGTAATTGCCGCCGCGCCGCCTGCCGGTTATCTGGAGTTACCCTCCTATGAAGATACAGCCGCAGATAAAAACACTTTCATCAAAATGTTTGATATTTTCTACGCTAACAACGATCCTTTAACCGCGAAAGGATTGTATCAGCAGCACGGCAACCGTTATCTGGTGCATCATCCGCCCCAGCCGCATCTTACTTCTGACGAGCTGGATAAAATTTACGCGCTGGATTACGCGCGCGAAGTTCATCCGCATTATTTGAAACAAGGCAACATGCGGGCGATGGATACCATCAAATTTTCTCTCTCCACGCACCGCGGCTGTTATGGCGAGTGCAACTTCTGCTCCATCGGACTGCACGAAGGGCGCAAAATTATCAGCCGCTCCGAGGCGTCCATCCTGGAAGAAGCAAAAAGAATCGCGGCGCGCAAAGATTTTAAGGGTTACATTGTCGATGTCGGCGGCGCGACGGCCAACATGTACGGCATCGACTGCGCGCGCAAAGATATCAAAGGCGCCTGCCCTGATAAACGCTGCCTTGTTCCTCAGATTTGCCCCTCGCTCAAAATTGATCACGCGCGCCAGATACGTTTGCTCAAAAATTTGCGTAAAATTCCCGGCGTGAAAAAAGTGTTTGTCGCCTCCGGCCTGCGTCACGATCTGGTTTTAGCCGACAAGAAATCCGGCACGGCGTATCTCGGCGAGCTTTGCCGCCATCATATCTCCGGCCAGCTCAAAATCGCGCCGGAGCATGCATCAGCAGGGGTGCTTAAACTAATGGGCAAACCGCCGGCGCAAAAAATAAGCGTTTTTAAAAAATTATTTGAAAAGCTGAACGCGAAAGAAGACAAAAAACAATTTCTTACTTATTATTTTATCGCCGCGCATCCGGGCTGCAACGAGGAAGATATGCGCGCGCTCAAAACATTTGCCGAGCGCGAACTCAAAATCAATCCCGAGCAGGTGCAGATTTTTACGCCGCTGCCCTCCACCTATTCGGCCTTGATGTACTGGACGGGCATCGACCCCTCTACAGGTAAAAAAATATTTGTGGAAAAAGATACGTCAAAAAAGCAGCGACAGAAAAATATTCTGATAGCCGAAAAACAACGCTTGCTACGGATTAAATAGAGCCGTCCCTTTTATTTTTTATATTTGTTGTTTATATATTTTAAACCAATTCTAAAATTGTACCGATATGTCCAAAAAATTTGGGTCATCAATGTTAAATGTGGTTGTATTATTTTCACTCCCCATTGCTCTGTTGTTTCTAAAAAATACTTTCAATGACGATGTCATGGAATCATAAATTATTATTTGTTGAGTTATTGAATTCATAATAACTCCATCATCGTATTGAAAAATGTTTGTCCCGTAATAAGTTGTAATATTCCTCATTTCATCAACCGTTATTTTATTGTCAGATGAAAAATATAATTCTAGTTGATTTTTAATAGATTGCCAACGATAAGTGTTAAATGAACTATAGGTAAAATTATCATAATTGTTTTTTAACAAAAAGGCATTAACGGCTGCAACTGCATTTGAATATTCCCAGGTTATTCCATCATTCAACTCGGATGAACTATCCCTGAGTGCGCGTGTACGAGTCAAATTATTTTCTAAAATTTTTACGGTATTATTATCTCCAATTAAAATAAGATGGTTAAAAGTATATGGATGTTGAATCAGATAATGTGCTACATCTTCAATGGTGCTATAGTTTTCCAAGGCGTATCGTAAATCAAAAGTATAGGCATAATAAGTATCTAAAGATGCAGGGAATAGTTCACCTGTTGGAGAATCCAAAATAGCCACAAATATGCCATGTTGATTTAAGCCGGTCATCGTTGCAATATTTAATAAAGTATTGCCAATATTAACGATTCTTTTATTGCCCTTATTAATGTAAAATATGGTGTTATGAGACATGCTTCCCCAATCCAATAACCTGCCAATTATAGGTCTGCCGGTGTCAGAAGCGGAACCATAAACTGCGATAACAGAACATTGACTGCCGCGATCAATTGATGATGACAGACTGAAGTAAAAAATTTCATCAACTGATAACTTGCCATCGCCTTTATCGTTAATTGTTCCACCATTAAACTGGCTAGCTAATCCATTGATAAAATCTCTGTATTCCTGTGGAATCTGGTTTTTTATGCTTTGTATGCGCTGCATCATATTATTATATTTCTCTACATCAAAACTAAGAAAATAATCTGCAAATTTACCCTCAAGAGCGGGAGATTTTAAATTTAGTTCTTGGCCATATAACTGCCCCATACGATAATCATTATCATCATTGTAGTTCAATATTACCTCATAATAACCCATGTTTTCATTTCCAACAGAGTGAAATTCAACTGTACCATTAACAGGAGTACTTCCACCTCCTCCGCCGCCACCACAAGCTATTAAAAGTACGAACAACCCCGAAAGTAAAAGAAGATATCTTTTTTTCATAAACACTCCTTTATGTAATCAGTACATCCTAGCGTGAACGTACACTACTCCATAGTTCAGAATAGAGAATCATTAAACCACTAGATAAAAGCTAGCGCTATAATGCCCTAACAGAATTCTGCCCAAAAATAATTCCCATATTTCTTAGAATATTTATTTTTTTATATTTGCCGTTGGCGTTTCTTCTTTTTCTAATTCATACAGATATGAAGGATTATAACCAAGCAGCCAGGGTAGGCCTATAATTGGCGGCACAATAATCCTATGAATGTATAGTACATTTTTCTCGATAGCGATTTCTTTATCCCTATATCCCTCTTTGGATAAAGTAAGATTTAAAACGGTAATGCACCCCCTTCA
>DLNC01000036.1 GCA_002478265.1 Syntrophaceae bacterium UBA7520 | reverse complement strand
TTAGTTTCCGGGGGGAAGGTCAGCATAATCATTACATATTCCAGTTTTTTAAAAAGTTATGCCCCAAAATATCTTTGGGAGATAACAGAAATAATAAAAATGAGCCAACAAATCGGCTAATACCAAATATTTTCGGTGGTCAGGGAAATTGTTTTCCGGGCCTGAAACAAGCGAGCGTATGCACTCAAACGTTATGCCAGTAACGATTGTCTTTGAATATTTGCACGCCTGTATTTATAAATATCATCGCCCCTTCCCCTTCTGTCAGCAGCAACGGGTTGCAGAGCTTGGCAAACTGCCTTTCTGAATGCTCTTCAAAGATTGGATATTAAAATGCATCTTCATCCCATCCGTAAACAAATCATTCTATATCCTGCGGCCATGATTTTCTTGACATACAAATCCACGTTTCATATACTTGCCTCTCAAGAGGGCGGTTTTTTATCAATTATCAAGCCAAATGTCGGACCGTCTTTAGAGCCATCTAACAATTAATCAATAAAAAAGGATTTTCTATAAAAAATGGAGAAAGAATTTTTCACTCCCGAGCCGATGATATTCGCTCACCGCGGCGATCCCATACATTACCCGGAAAACACCATCCCTTCCTTCAAAAGTGCCAGTGAGTCGGGAGTTGATGTAATCGAAACCGATTTGCGCATCACAAGTGATGGGCACTTTGTACTTTTCCATGACGCGACGATCGACAGGATGACCAACGGCAGAGGCAAAGTTTCAGATTATACACTGGATGATCTTAAAAGATTTGACGCCGGCTATCGTTTTTCCTCAGACGGAGTAAGTTACCCTTTCAGAAATACGGGAATAACCATTCCCTCACTGGAGGAATGCCTACGTGAATTTCCCGAACAGCGTTTCAATATTGATCTTAAGGTGAAAAACCCTTCGCAGGTAAAAAAATACTGCGAAATACTGAAGAAACACGATTCCGTGAAACGCGTGTTGACCGCGTCCGAGCACACGGAAAACCTCAAGGAGGCGCGCAAGATCCTTCCCGAAATGGCGACATCCGCGTCGCGGCGGGAAGTGATTGGCGCGTATTTTCTTTTCAAATCCAAACTTTTATCAATGAAAAGTAGTTTTGCCGCTGACGCTTTTCAGATTCCGGAATTTTTCGGCACGTCACGGATCGTAACCAGGGAAATAATTCGCGCGCTTCACCGTAGAAATGTACGCGTGCACGTATGGACGGTAAACCGAAGAGAGGATATTCTCCGCCTACTGGATTATGGTGTCGACGGTATTATCACGGATGATTTCCGTCTACTCAAGGAAATAATCGTTTCATGATATGAACCGGTCATTATCTATTTTACAATAATGTTAAAGAAATATTTTATTGTTCAAGAGTACCTCAGTAGGCCTGGAATAAAAAAAGGGGCTGCGCACCGAAGCACGCCACCCCTTATTTTTTGGTGAGCCCTGTCGGGATCGAACCGACAACCTACTGATTAAGAGTCAGTTGCTCTACCAGCTGAGCTAAGGGCCCTTTGTGATTCTAGCTATAAGATTTTATTTAATTGGTTCTTAACTCCAATATCTTTTTCTGGCGCGCCCGGTAGGATTCGAACCTACGACCAACAGATTCGAAGTCTGCGACTCTATCCAGCTGAGCTACGGGCGCGTAGTTTCCAATCCTAAAAATGGGGTGAGTGAAGGGACTTGAACCCTCAACCTCCGGGGCCACAACCCGGCACTCTGACCAATTGAGCTACACCCACCACTTTTATCCTGGTGCGCCTGGAGGGATTCGAACTCTCGACCCACGGATTAGAAGTCCGTTGCTCTATCCAGCTGAGCTACAGGCGCAGATATTTAAATCCGACCCTAAAAAAGTTTTGACGTAATATCTTCTCTCCTCCTATTTGTCAAGCCCAATAACCGCAATATTATTTATTATTTAACATAACCGGCGATGCCATCAAAACTATATCCGCGCTTGCGGATATTGGCCGCCCGCGCGTCCGTGGTAAAAAAATAGCGGCCCGTTGCGGCATTATGCCAGCGGTACAACTCTCTGGTATTCGTTAATTTTGAT
Organism: Syntrophaceae bacterium UBA7520; assembly: GCA_002478265.1. Classification (GTDB taxonomy): domain Bacteria; phylum Desulfobacterota; class Syntrophia; order Syntrophales; family Smithellaceae; genus UBA4810. The sequence goes on along the minus strand of DLNC01000036.1, from coordinate 47,708 downwards.
GTCGCGATATTGCCGATGGCGCCTTCAAACATGTAACCCTGAAGATTTTTACCGCCCGCGTTTTGATCATGATGATAAAAATGATCGCCGCGCTGAATGCTATACCAGCGATAAAAAGGAGTCGTGCCGGGAGAATTGGGGGCGAAAAGCCTGAACGCGATGCCGTCTTTTGTATAATTATTTCTGCCGAATTTGGCGGTATCCTCCTGAGGATTGGCCGTCAGCAAAAAATCATCTCCTCGTGAATAACGATAAACATCGATATCCCTGGCGGCGCTTTCCGAAACAACTTCCGCAAACAGTTCTACTACAACTTCGCCCCCATTGGCGTTAAACACAATGTTGTCGGAATAATAGCCGGGCTGTAGACCAGAGGAATTAAATGTTACCCGCAGGTAATTGGTCTGCGTGAGCGTTGTGCCCGAAGTGGGAACAACCGTCGTTTTTCCCGCCGGCGCGCGGCTTACGGATTTGCCCAGTATTTTTACACCTTCAAAAATAAGGCGGCTATCCTTGCTGACAATAGTCAAAACATGGGGGCCGTCAGCGAGTCCTTCGGCAAGCGTAATTTCCCCTTTTTCTCCTTTATTTTTATCATGCAATTCTTCGAGCACGCCGCGAATATCCACCGGGCGCTCATCGATATAAACGTGAAATACAGCGCCTGCGGGAAAGCTCGTCACATAAAGAATAATTCCCGTGCCGACAAATTGCATTCTGATGGCATTTTCTCCTTCGGCGCCGGAAGGATAACCATTATTTTCCGTCCACCGACCAGACAACTCCATTATATCCCGAAGATGGGCGGGAGCTTCATAAACGCCTTTGCCTACCGAGTCATCATTGAGGAACGAAAGATATACGCTCTTTTTAAAATCAGCCGGGTTTTCCTTGCGTTTGGGTTTTTCCACGGCCACGGACCAATTAAGCATTTCCCTTCCTTTATTGGTCAGCGTGATTCTTTTGGAGACAGTTTTATTCGGCAAAACAGCGCCCATATCGATTCTGGCGGGGTTCAGATTGAGCATCGCTTTTTGCTGCAGCGAGGAAATGACAAACGAAACAAAAATTGTGCGGTCTCCGCCTGCGGAATTGATTCTGATTGCTTCTTTGTGCATGCCCTCGCTCAGTTTTTTACTAACGGTAAAAGACTGGCTTTCACCCTCCAGCTTCATTTCCACAAAACGATCGCCGTCCGCCCTGCCACTGAGCGCTGATTGCTCCTCATCTGTAAGCAGGCGAACCTCCACCCGCAGATAATCGCTCTTCTTCAGCATTACCGTTAATAGCTCGGCTCCGGATGTAACCTGCCAGCCCTCCGGACATTTTACCGACCATTCCAGAGAACCGGCGCCCATGTTTCTCAGCGTAAACAGACCCGCTCCCGCTTCACCGGGGATTATTGTTCCCAGATTAATTTCCCGCGGCGACACAGATAAAACGGGCGGCATAAGTTCCGTCGCGCTGACCGCTGTGGCGAAAAGCTGACTGATGATTACGGCCAAATAGGCCCATAGAAATTTCTTTTTTATGTGCGACATACAAACTCTCCAGAATGACAGATTGTCTTCTAGCCCAAAGACCAAATTTTAGCAACCCATTTTGAGTCGTGGCCGGATAATCCTTTAAGCCAGGCTCTTCTTGTTTTCGAATTTCGCGTTTTTATCTGTTTGTTATTATTGATTTAAAATAACTAGCGCGCGGAAAAACCTTGACATCCACCGCAATCTGAATGTAATTTCCGCACGTTTCTTCTAAACAGCCCTGAGGCTGATAAAAAAATGGAACACACATGAACATAATCAGGTAAATAATTGACTATGGCTGATGAAAATTTAATTTACTGGCTGGCCTTGAAGTCCATCCCTGGAATCGGCAACGCGTCAGTTTGCTCCTTGGTGGAAAAATTCGGCTCCGCTGCCGCGGTTTTTCGCGCTTCAGCCGAAGAAATTTCGCAGGCATCCGGTATCAGCAAAAAAACCGCGTTGCGCATTTCCGACTATAAAGCATGGGATGAAACAAAAAGGGCTTTCGAAAATATAAATAAAGACAATATTCGAATTATAACTTTTCTGGACAAAGAATACCCGCATAATCTTCTTGCCGTTGACGATCGCCCGGCGTTTTTATATGCGCGGGGAGAACTCCATGAAGACGATATCAATCTGGCCATAGTCGGCTCCCGCATTGCCAGCACTTACGGAAAATACACAACGGAAAGAATAAGCCGCGAACTAGCGCAAAAAGGCATTACGATTGTCAGCGGCATGGCCCGTGGTGTGGATTCGGCGGCGCACCGCGGCGCTTTAGCTGTACATGGTCGCACCATTGCCGTATTGGGAAGTGGTTTGGACATAGTTTATCCGCCGGAAAATCAAAGCTTATTCAACCAAATAATCGAAAACGGAGCGGTGGTTTCGGAATTCCCACCGGGCATGCCACCGCTGGCAAACAACTTCCCCGCCCGCAACCGCATCATCAGCGGCATGTCTTATGGCGTAGTGGTTGTGGAGGCGGGCGAAAAAAGCGGCTCGCTGATTACCGCAAGGCTCGCTCTAGAACAGGGCAGAGAAGTATTCGCCGTGCCCGGCAGCATTGATACGGCATCTTCACGCGGGACAAACAAACTAATTAAAGAAGGCGCTAAATTAATCGAAAACGCGGACGATATTCTGGAAGAAATAATCCCGCAGCTGGAAAGAAGAAAGCAACCCTCTGCTCTACCCCAGACCATAATCACCACAAACAAGCACCATCAAAAAACTGAACTTACTCCACAGGAAAAACAAATAATCGTTTTTATTTCTTACGAAAAGGTTCATGCCGATGAAATTATCGCACAGTCAAAATTACCACCGGCTGATGTGCTCAGCGCGCTTTTCTCACTGGAGTTAAAAGGCCTGGTGGCGCAGCATCCGGGAAAGTATTTTTCGTTGAATAAATAATTTATCTTTACAAATTAGGACGTGTCGTTTATAGGGAGCGGCAATATACATAAGGAGAGGAAATGGCAAATTCATTAATCGTGGTGGAATCTCCCACGAAAGTTAAAACCATAAAAAAATTTCTTGGCGCCGGCTACAATGTAGTTGCGTCCATGGGACATATAAAAGATCTGCCCAAAAGCAAGCTGGGCATCGATCTGGAGAAAGATTTTGAACCAACATACAATGTGATTGAGGCAAAGAAAAAAACCATCGATGAGCTGAAAAAAGCCGCCAAGAAAGCTGAAAACATCTATCTGGCCCCCGACCCAGACCGTGAAGGAGAAGCAATCGCCTGGCACATCGCCGAAGTGGTTGACGCAAAAAATAAAAATATTTATCGCGTCTTATTCAACGATCTTACCAAGAGAACAGTCCTGGAAGCCATGGAAAAACCGCTGGCGTTGGATTTCAACAAATACGAAGCGCAGCAGACGCGCCGCATCCTTGATCGCCTGGTTGGCTACCAGATAAGCCCTATTCTTTGGGATAAAGTGAAACGAGGATTGAGCGCGGGACGTGTCCAGTCCGTGGCGGTGCGCCTTATTTGCGAAAAAGAAGAGGAAATAAACAAGTTCGTTCCTGAAGAATACTGGAACTTAATCGCGCAGTTTGAGGGAAACAATCCCCCACCTTTCGAAGCGAAACTGATAAGAATCGACGGCAAAAAAGCTAAGATCACCAATGGGGAACAGGCAACGCAGCTCGCCGAGAAGCTGAAAAATTCCACTTTCCTCGTCGAAGCTCTGGAAAAAAAGGAGCTGAAACGTTCCGCACCTCCCCCTTTTACCACCAGCAAGCTGCAGCAGGAAGCATCGCGCTGGCTGCGCTTTTCGGCAAAGAAAACGATGAGCGTGGCGCAAAAACTTTACGAAGGCATTGAGCTCGGTGACGAAGGCCCCGTAGGTTTGATAACGTATATGAGAACGGATTCTTACCGCATCGCCGATGAAGCATTGAATGAAGTGCGTCAGTATATAAAGGATAATTATTCGACGGACTATCTTCCTTCCAGTCCCTATACTTATAAAAACTCGCAAAAAACGCAGGACGCGCACGAAGCAATCCGCCCCTCGAGCATGGCTCACCGGCCTCAGGACATTAAAGATTATTTGTCAAAAGACGAATTCAAACTCTACCAGTTAATCTGGAACAGATTTGTCGCCAGTCAAATGAATCCGGCTATTTTCGATCAAACCACCATCGATATCGCCGGCGCCGACTGCATCTTCCGCGCTCAGGGACAGGTGCTTAAATTCGCGGGCTTTACCATAGTGTACACGGAAGGAAAGGACGAAAAGGACGAAAAAGAAGAAAACGGCGAACTGGGCAAACTTCTGCCGGAAGTCAAAGAAGGCGAATCTTTAAAATTGATTAATCTTGAAACACAGCAGAAATTCACGCAGCCGCCGCCGCGCTTTTCCGAGGCATCGCTGGTGCGCGAACTGGAAGAAAAGGGCATCGGGCGCCCCAGCACTTATGCGAATATTCTTTCCACCATACAGGACAGGGAATACGTGCGCCTGGACAAAGGAAAATTTTACCCCACTGAGCTGGGGATAATTGTCACCGAGCTGCTGGTAAAGAGCTTCCCGACGATTCTGGACGTGGCCTTTACCGCGGACATGGAAAACAAGCTGGATATGATTGAAGAAGGGAAAACCAGGCGCGTGGAAACGCTCAATGATTTTTATCATCCTTTCGCGGAAGAGTTAAATAAAGCAAAAAGCGAAATGAGAAATATCAAGCGTGAAGAAACCCCTACCGATCTGGTTTGCGAAAAATGCGGCTCGCCCATGATTATTAAATGGGGACGCAACGGAAAATTCGTCGCCTGTTCCAACTATCCAGAATGCAAAAACACCATGAATATTAAACGCGACGAGAACGGCGACCTGGCCAAAGAAGAAACCGAATATTCGGATCAAATCTGCGAAAAGTGCGGCAAGCGCATGGTCTATAAGCATGGTCGCTTCGGGAGGTTTTTGGGCTGCGAGGCCTATCCGGAATGCAAAAGCACCATGGCTGTTTCGCTGGGACTGAAATGTCCGGAAAAGGATTGCCCCGGTTCAATAACGGAAAAGAGAACAAAAAAGGGAAAAGTCTTTTACGGCTGCACGAATTATCCTAAATGCACTTTTGCCAGCTGGGACAAACCGCTCATGGAAGCATGCCCCAATTGCGGGTCTCCTTTTCTTGTGGAAAAATATACCAAAAGCAAAGGCGCGCAAAAACTTTGTCCCAATAAGGAATGCGGCTACAAAGACACATTGGATAATCAATAATTTCCAGTAATTACAATTTCATCGTTCATGGCTGAAAAAAAACGCGTGATCATTATCGGCGGCGGCCTGGCCGGTTGCGAAGCGGCCTGGCAATTGCTGCGCCGCGGTCATCGTGTCTTCCTGCACGAAATGAGACCGGAGAAATTCACTCCCGCGCACAAAACAGAGTTTTTGGCGGAACTGGTCTGCAGCAACTCGCTGAAATCAAACAGTATCCAAAGCGCACCCGGCCTTTTAAAAGAAGAGATGCGCTGTCTTCATTCCCTGATTTTGACTGCCGCGCAAGAAGCCAAGGTTGACGCCGGCACTGCCCTGGCCGTGGACCGCCTGCGCTTCTCCCGTAAAGTGGAAGAGATGCTTAACGCTCAGGATAATTTTACTTTAATCAGGAAGGAATGCGCGGAGATTCCCGAAGATTGCCTGACCATTATTGCCACCGGTCCGCTTACTTCCGAATCCTTCGCCGTATCAATTGCAGGACTTTTGGGATCATCCTATCTGTACTTCTATGACGCGATCGCGCCGATCATTGAAGCTGATTCCATCAAGATGGAAAAAGCTTTCTGGGCTTCCCGTTACAACAAAAGCACGCCGGATTACCTCAACCTTCCCCTTTCAGAAGAAGAATATAAAATTTTCTGCGAGCAACTTCTGTTCGGAGAAAAAGTGCCGCCAAAACCGTTTGAGGAAGTGCGTCACTTTGAAGGTTGCCTGCCGATTGAAACATTAGCCGCGCGCGGCGAAAAGACCATGGTTTTCGGCCCCCTGAAACCCGTGGGCTTGCCTCACCCCAAAACAGGAAAAACGCCATACGCGGTCGTGCAATTGAGGCGCGAAAATTCCTTCGGCACTCTTTTTAACATGGTAGGATTTCAAACAAAACTAACCTGGCCGGAACAAAGAAGAATATTTCGGCTGATACCGGGATTGGAAGAAGCGCAATTCGCTCGCTATGGCAGCATTCATCGCAATACTTACATCAATGCTCCGGCACACCTGCGAAAATCACTGCAGCTAAATATAAAGCCGACTGTTTTGTTTGCCGGTCAAATCATCGGCGTGGAAGGATATGTTGAATCGGCCGCCATGGGATTACTGGCCGGCCTGAATGCCGCTTTTATCCTAGAAGAAAAAGAATTACAGCCACCTCCACCCGTTACTTGTCTCGGCGCGCTGATCAATTATATCACATCTCCGCCTCTTAACTCCTTCCAGCCCATGAACATAAATTATGGCTTGCTAGACCCCTTGGGAAAAAATAAAATCCGAAAAAAAGATAAGAAAGCGCTCTACGCAAAAAGATCCCTGGAAAGTCTGCGTCAATGGATGTCTGATTACTGCATTGATTAACCTGTTATGATTATTACATCTGGGCTGTTTTTTTAACTGAAGAATAGGGAATACTTATCGAAATAGTACTCAACCCTTCTTCGGATATGATATTAACTTTAGCCTGATATTTTTTAAGTATCAAAAGAGCGTGGATAACCCCGCGGTCAATAACAGATGTCAATATTTCCCGCGCACCGTCGTTAAGCTGCTTTAATACTCTCTCAATATCCGTTACCGGTATAACACCGCCGGAATCGCGAATGGCAGCGCTGACATATTTTTGATCATATTGTGTCTCGAGATAAAATTCCTTTATTATGCTGGCCTGAGACCGGGACATAGCAAAGCGTATCAGTTTCCAGAAGGCAAGAGATAATTCCGCGCTATTTCCCTTGAAAGACGGAACGTCATAATTCAGCTTTACCGTCTTTTTTATTTCATGCTTAAAATCCAGATAGAAAAAGAAAAAGCGCATTTCATCAGACAATAACTGAGATAAATTAATCCTGCTTTCTAATCTGGAATCAAGCATATAAAATTTACCCGTCAAAGATTTGAACAGGTCATAAAATATTTCCGCTTCGTTGTTAATAGCGCGGATTTCCGTTTTGAGCTTTTGCAGCTCATCTTTCATTTCATCAGCAACTTGTGGATATTTTTCCGAGATGTGAGCGTTGATTTCGTTGAATCTTCGTTGTAACAGCTTGGAGCGTCCCATGATGCTATTTAGGGGATTGGCAAAATTATGCAGAATTCCGGGAATCAAATCCCTGATAAATGTGGAAGTAAATTCCTCTTCCAAGGCTTGATAATTTTCGTCTCTGACCACTTGTGCCTCATCGACTGGTTTTTATATAAATCGCGCTACGCTTTGTCCACTGAACAGAGACATCCTCTGGACTTGATTATAGAAATACCTTATTTAGATGTCAAGGTAATAAAGCCTCTGACATGAGCAAAATGCTTGACTTATTGTTATGAGTAATGATTTATTAATCCATATTTTATGAGAGTGTGCGTTGATTAATTTCTTAATCCAACAAACAGGAGGGCTAATTATGACAAAAAAACATCTGACGATTATCGCACTTTGTTTTTTCTCTATCTTCGTTTTCAGTGGCGCCGTAAAGGCGCAGGGCGAAATCACCGGCCTATGGAAAACCGTCTCTGATGAAGGTGAGGATAAAGGCAAGGCCAAATCTCACGTGGAAATATTTGAGAAAGACGGCGCATACTTCGGCAAAGTCAATCGTCTTTTACTCAAGCCGCAAGATACTCTCTGTACAAAATGTGTGGGAGATTTGAAAGACAAGCCTGTCGTGGGCATGGTTATTTTCCAGGACATGAAAAAAACTGGGAAAATTGACGATACGCTGGGCGTGGAGTTCGCGGGCGGCACAATCATGGACCCGGATAACGGAAAAACCTACAAATGCAAAATTTGGGTGAAAGGAGACGTGCTGACGGTCAGAGGATTTATCGGCATTCCGACCCTGGGCAGAAGCCAGCAATGGTATCGGGTTAATTAAAATATTTGCTGTCTTGAATAACTAAAAAAAGGCTTTGAATTATTTCAAAGCCTTTTTGTTTTTTGGTAGCGGGGACAGGATTTGAACCTGTGACCTTTGGGTTATGAGCCCAACGAGCTACCTAGCTGCTCCACCCCGCGTCATATCGACATTGGAAAAAGTGAGGAACTTACACCATTAACGATAATATTTGTCAAGGAGTTATTTGCCTGTTTTCCAAATTCACCACGCCCATATAATTTTTATCTGAATATTTTATTCAGTTATATAGCCCATTAACCTATAGATAAGTTTCGCCGCCAGAAAATCCGGGGCAACCGTCCCGGGAAGCGGCGCCAGCTCGACTACGTCAAAACCGCGAATTTTACACGTTTTGGAAACCGATCTTAACAGGCGCACAACATGATTCCAGTAAAGGCCCCCCGGTTCGGGCGTTCCCGTGGCCGGCATAACGGACGGATCAAACACATCCAGATCAATCGTCACATAAACATCACCCTTGATGTTTTTGCTGATCGTTTCGCACCAGTTTTTATTGTCTAAGACAAAATCAGCACTGTAACTTTTTACCTTGCTTTTGGACAAATAATCGGCGTCTTCCCTGCTCATGCTCCTTATGCCTACCTGAATCAGCGGACATATGTCGGCGATCCTCCTGGCCACGGACGCGTGGCTGTACGGCGTGTTTTGATAGCTATCCCGCAGATCCGCATGAGCGTCAAATTGCAGCACGGACATTTTAGGATGTTTTTCCAAAAGTGCCTCCACTGCTCCGGAACTGATACTATGTTCACCACCCAGCATAACCGGAACTTTATCCAAAGCAGCGATACGGGAGATTTTTTTGCGCACCTGATTGACCATGTATTTTGGACCGCGCGCATCCACTGCCATTGGTTCTGTCGTATGGATGCCACATAAATATGTTTCTTTTTTCAACTCCTCATCATAGAGTTCCATGTTGCATGACGCCTCGATGATGGCCGCAGGCCCTCTTCGGCTGCCCGGTTGATAGGTGGAAGTCAAATCATAGGGAACAGGCAATACAACGAACTTGGCATTACGTAAAGAACATTCCGGATAAATTCCTCCATAATTCATATATTTACAATGTCTCCTTCATTTTAGCGTAATCGATAATATTTTCACATCTTCACCGATCAGAAAAATATTATTTCATCAAAAGGTGCGGATGACTAACACGGCAAATTAATTATGTCCAGTGCTGATTAATTTTTCCCGCTTCCTGAACGCGCGGATGATAATGACTCAGGCTGAAATTTCCGTCTTCATAATAAACAAATGAGTAGTATTTGATCCAATCACCCAGGGCAATAAATATTTTTTCCTTACCTATAATGTTAAATCGGCGAATGAGCGGCTGATGAGAATGACCCATAATGATTACATCATAACCGTCACGAAGCTTTACCTCCGCAAAAGATGACATTTTTTCAAATAAGGCATCACCGTTGTCTTTATTCAATTCCTTGCTGGCCGCGGAACTCAGGCTTGCAATACTCCAGAGAAGGGGCCGCGGCAGAAAACGCTGAAATAGATAAAATACGCGGCTACGCAATACTTTCCTGAAGAGAAGGTACACCTTGTTGCTTTGATCCGCGGTATCGCCATGCCCGATCAGGAATTTCCTGCTATCAATATCTCTATCGAGCCACTCGTCGCATACTTCCATTCCATGTACATCGCCAAAATATTCTTTCATGAAAAAATCATGATTGCCTTCTAATAAATGAACCTTTACTCCCGCCTGTTTTAAATCAATCAACTTATCAATGATCGGCCTGAATTCAGGATAAATATTTTCCTTCCGGCAGAACCAGAAATCGAACAAATCGCCCGCAATGAATATATCGTCGATATAGACCGCCTGATTATTTTTTTTGTTTTTCCCGATGAGTGAACACACTTTGCCCTCTTTAAGATCATTCAAAAAAGACATGAGTTTTTCATATCTTTCATCCGATGATTTTTTTAAATGGGCGTCTGCTAAAAAAACGGCTTTCATACAACTTTCTGTGCATCACTCGCTGGTGTAGGCCTTTACCAGATAAAGACATTGCCGGTCAATATCCTATAAAGATATCATCTTGTCTAAATATTCTCCGCTCAACAATTATTTAAACCATAAAATATTCCGTAAGAAAATGCTAATTGATTCTTGTCATGTTTATTATTTTTTGCTAGTTTAAATACGATAACATGGAAGCAAAGCCCCGAATATATCGATTATATTAAGGAAATAATGAAGAAAAACCAAAGCGCATTGAGCAGAGCAAAGGAAGTCCTCAAAATAGAGGCGCAGAGTATTTTGCGCCTGGTGAACAATATAGATAAAAATTTTTCCCGCGCCGTTGATTTAATCTCCAGGTGCAAAGGCCGGGTAATCATAACCGGGATAGGTAAATCAGGTCTGATCGGCAAAAAAATTGTCGCGACGCTTACCAGTACCGGCACGCAGGCTCTTTTTCTGCATCCCGCCGAAGGCATTCATGGAGATTTGGGAATCGTCACAAAAAAGGATGTCCTGCTGGCGATCTCCAACAGCGGCGAGACCCGGGAATTAGTGCCGATTATTTCATCCGTTCGCTCCATCGGCACCCCCATTATTATTTTCACCGGAAAAAAAGATTCGACGCTGGCGCGCTCCAGCGATATTGTTATCGATGTTTCCGTGGAAAAAGAGGCGTGTCCCTTTGGACTTACACCCACTTCCAGTTCGACTGCCGCGCTTGCTATGGGCGACGCTCTGGCTATCGCTTTAATTGACAAAAAGCAATTTAGGGAAAAGGATTTTTACAAATTTCACCCCGGCGGCAGCCTGGGCGCGAGGCTCAAGGAGCCGGTAAAGCAGGCGATGATTACGGGGAAAAAAATCCCCCGTGTTTTTACCGGAACATCTGTGCAAAAAGCCATTCAGGAAATCGATCGCAAAAATGTTGGCTTTGTTTTAATCACCGACAAAAAAAATAAGCTACTGGGCATTTTGACAGATGGCGACGTCAGGCGCATGATTGGCAACGGTGTTTCTTTTGACGGAAAAACTATTGACGAAATGATGACTTGCAACCCTAAAACGATTGATGGAAACGCAACACTTGCGCAGGCAATGGAACTGATGCAGAAAAAGGAAATAACCGCATTTGCCGTAGTTGATAAAAAGAAATACCTTAAGGGATATATTCATATGCACGATATATTGGGACGCGGCGGCTCGGTTAACATTTCTCTCATTTCATAAGAGTGGTTTATATGGCCATTTATGAGTTTGACGGCAAAAAACCTTTTGTTCCACATGACTCTTTCGTGCACCCGCAGGCAACTTTAATCGGTGACGTGAAAATCGGGCATGAGTGCTTAATCGCGCCCGGCGCATCGATTCGCGCTGATTTCGGCCCGGTGGTTATCGGGGATCGCTGCAGCATCCAGGATAATGTTGTTATTCATGTTTTCCCCGGCTCGCAGGTATTTATCGGCGATGACGTAACCATTGCCCACGCCGTTCTTATTCATGACGCGCAGGTAAAATCACGCTGTGTTATCGGCATGGGCTCGATACTTCTGTTTAATGTGGTTTGCGAAGAAGATGTTTTTGTTTCCGTAGGATCCGTCATCGCCAAGGGCACGCGCGTTCCCTCCGGAAAGAACGTCGCGGGTAATCCGGCGGCAATTACTCACGATGTTACAGAAAACCAGAAACTGACCGCGAAAGCCGGCATCGAATATTACCGGGAACTCTGTAGAAAATATCTTTCCACAATGAGGGAATGAGGTAAAAAAATAGAGAGCTATTGGACATAACCAAAAAGTCTATTTTTAAAATGGTAGGCGGTGCTGGGATTGAACCAGCGACTTCTACCGTGTGAAGGTAGCACTCTCCCGCTGAGTTAACCGCCCATTTTTGATTTGCTATAACTTAAAGATTATCGGATTTCAAGCAAAATATCTTCAGAAAAACAAGTGGGTTATTTTAAATCTTCCTAAAAACAATCCTGCAACCAAAAAACCTCCGCTGTCTCTTTTTTTCTTTATAAGACAGCGGAGGCTATGGTGATTTTAATTCAGCTTCACTAGAAACAATCTTTTTTACAGCATTTCATAGATGCCCGCTGCGCCCATGCCGCCACCGATACACATCGAAACAATACCTCTTTTTGCGCCACGGCGTTTCATCTCGTGGAGAAGCTGCGCGGTCAGCTTGGCACCGGTGCAGCCTAACGGATGACCCAACGCGATAGCTCCGCCGTTCGGATTAATATCACCCTTCCAATATCTGTCTTCAATGCCGATCTTACGGCAGCTATAGATAGCCTGCGAAGCAAAGGCTTCATTGATCTCAAAAAGATCAATGTCGTTAGTGGTCAAACCGGCGAGTTTTAATACTTTTGGTATCGCCACGGAAGGACCGATGCCCATTTCTTCCGGTTTGCAACCGGCAACTGCATAATAGGTAAGTTTTGCCAAGGGCTTCAAGCCAAGTTGCTGCGCTTTTTCCGCTGTCATCAGCAATGAAAAAGCGGCGCCATCCGTCATCTGCGAAGAATTGGCGGCGGTACAGGAACCGCCCGCCTTGAAAGGCGATCTCAGTTTTGCCATATCTTCCAGTTTTGCCGGCCATCTTACGCCGTCATCCATGTCAAAAGTAACGGTTTCCCGAATTCTTTTGCCGTTTTTCACCTTGTACTTATATGCTGTGATCGGTATTATTTCGTCTTTGAACTTTCCCGCCTGAATCGCTTCATAGGCGCGGCGATTGCTCTCCAGTCCGAATTTATCCAGATCCTCACGCGAAACATTATAGTTCGTTGCTACATTTTCCGCCGTGATGCCCATAGAAACATAAGGATAAGGTTTATCCCAGGGGTAACCGGGAATGGGACGCTGCGCGGCACCTCCCATGGGTATGTGAGACATGGTTTCACAACCACCCGCAATAATCACATCCGACCAGCCGGCACGGATTTTGGCCGTCGCGTCGGCAATCGCCTGAAGACCCGACGAACAAAACCGGTTTATTGTCATGCCGCTGGTGCTTTCGGCAAGATCCGCACCCAGGGCAATGATTTTGCCCAGATTCATGCCCGTTTCATGTTCGGGAAAGGCGCATCCCACGATTAAATCATCTATATCTTCCGGTTTGACCTGCGGCACTCTGGCCATCAAACCTTTAACAACCTGAATTCCAAATTCATCAGCCCGGGTAGCAGCCAGCCCGCCTCTTTTATATCTTCCTCCGGGACTTCTCACGGATTCGACAATTACAGCTTCACGCATGGTTTTCCTCCTTAAAATATATCTATTCTTTTTCTCATTTCATGTGGCGGTCAACGCAAAAATGATCGGCCGCCCATCATTCAAGTGTCTTTCTAGTTGCGCAGCGGTTTACCCGTATTGAGCATATGGATGATTCGCTCGTGGGTTTTTGCTTCGCCCATAAGACTGATAAACGCTTCTTTTTCCAAATCGAGAATTTCCTGCTCGGTCACCCACGTTCCTTCGGGACAATCACCGCCGGAAATTATATAAGCGACTTTTTTGGAGACATGCACATCATAATCAGAAACGTAGTTGCCGTGTTTCATGCCGTAAAGAGCGGCGTCAATCATGCCGCGGAAATTTTCGCCCATAACGGGGATCATCGAAGGTCTCGGTTTTCTGTAATATTTGGCCAGGCCAAGAAGCGTCTGCTTGGCATCCCAGATGTGCTGGTCGCGGCTTAAGCTGATGTTTTCCGTTTTACGAATATAGCCCAGCTCCATGCCTTCCGCGGCACTCGTCGACACCTTAGCCATAGCGATATTCTGGAAAACTTTAGCGTAAATCTGTTGGAGATTCATGCCGTCTTCCACTACGCCATCAGGAAGCCCTTCCGTGCAGCGTACCATCAATTCCTTGACGCCGCCGCCGGCGGGAATGACGCCGACACCGACTTCCACCAGGCCGATATAGGTTTCACAGTGCGGCTGGCATTTTGCGCCGTGGATGGCCATTTCGCATCCGCCGCCCAAAGCCATGCCGGCCGGAGCGGTAACTACCGGCTTGGAAAGATATTTCATCCGCATGTTGGCATTTTGCAAATCCTCTATGCCTTTGCCGATAAGATCCCACTGCTTCTTCTGGGCGGCGTCGAGAACGAATAAAATATTGGCGCCCACGGAAAAATTCGTCGCGTGGTTGGCGACAACCATGCCGACAAAATCCTTTTCCACGATATCGCAGCTGTCAAAAATCATCTGGGTCAAATCTGGCTCAATCGCGTTCATCTTGGTATGGAATTCGAGGCAGACAACGCCGTCGCCGATATCCACCAGTGACGCGGCCTGGTTGCTTTTCACAACCTTCTTACGCTCTTTCAAAGACGGCAGCAGGATAATCTTGGGGTTTTCCGCCATCTTGACATAAGTCTTTTTGGAGAAATCATAGTAATAGGTTCCATCTTTCTTTTTCACATAGAAAGATTTATGCTTTGTTTTAAGCATGTCTTCGATCTTTTTGGGAACCTTAAGCTTTAGTTTCTTCATTACCTCAACAGCTTCTTTAACTCCGACTGCATCCCAGGTTTCAAAGGGGCCCATTTCATGGTTATAACCCCATTTCATCGCGTTATCGATGCCGACAATCGTATTGCTGATTTCGGGAACACGGTTCGCCGCGTAAATAAAGTTTCTGCACAGGTACTCACGCGCGACTTCTCCGGCCACATCATCCGCGTTGAAAATAACTTTCAGCTTATCGGCGAAACTGCCGGGTGTTTTTTTGGCTTTCTCAATGGATTCAAAAACCGGCTTGGTGGGAACAACGTATTCCATAGTCTTGTAATCAAGAACCAGTTTAACTTTCTTGCCTTTTTCATCTTTAGTTCTCTTGTAATAGCCCTGTCCGGTTTTGTTACCCAACCACTTGTTTTCGATCATCTTAAGCGTTAGTTCATTCGGCTTAAAATAATCGCGCATTTCGTCATCAGGTACCGCTTCATAAAGGTTCTTGCTGACGTGGAAACCGGTATCCAGTCCGACTAAATCGATTGTGCCGAAAATGGCGGAGCTGGGCCTTCCCAACGGCTTGCTGATGATGGCATCGAGTTCCTCTATTTTCAGGCCTTTGCTGAACATCACATGCGCGGCGTTGGCCATATCGAAACTGCCGATGCGGTTGCCGATGAAGTTCGGTCTGTCTTTGCAGACGACAACGCCTTTGCCCAAAACGCTCTCAGAAAAATTAACCATGAAATCAACAATAGATTTCTTTGTTTTTTCACCGGGAATAATCTCCAAAAGCTTCATGTAACGCGGCGGGTTAAAGAAATGCATCCCCAAAAAACGCTCTTTGATTTCCGGCTTCAGATTTGCCGACACGTCCTTAATGGGTATTCCCGACGTGTTTGTCGTGACGATGCATTTGTCGTTGACAATCTTTTCCACTTTGGCAAAAAGATCCTGCTTGATTTTCAGATTTTCCACAACCACTTCAATCACCAGATCAGCATCGGCAAGCCAATCCAGATTATCGGTAAAGTTACCGATCTTTATCATGGATGCGTTCTTTTTGGTCAGAAACGCCGAGGGCTTGGATTTAAGCGCCCCATCCAAACCAGCCTGAGCAAAACGATTGCGCCACGCCGGACTTTGTTCGGTCAAACCTTTTTTCTTGTCAGCTTCCGTCAGTTCGAACGGAATGATATCCAAAAGGTAACATTCAATACCGGCATTGGTAAAATGAGCGGCGATGGTCGCTCCCATCACGCCCGCTCCTAAAACACCGACTTTTTTAATATCATACGTCATTTTTTCCTCCTTGGCCTTTTCATACTAAAAATACTATTTTCTCTTCCGCAAAACGGCTGAAAGCTTTTTTAGCGCCGGCCTCAACGAAGACGGGCGGCGCATTTTTTAATTAATAAGCAAAAGCCTCTTCCGACATTTCCAGAGGAGTTTTATCATCCATCTTTACCGCTTCGCAACGGGCCTTAACTGTTGTCAAAATTTCCACCGCGAAGAATTTTGCCGAAGCAACGCGCCCGAAATAAAACGCCGCTTCTTTGTCGTCTTTAATCAGGGCTTTTTGTTTTTCCGGGGTATCCGCGCCTTTTGCTTTATAAATCGCCGCGAGTTTCTCCGCCGCAACACCAGCTCCATCTATCAGGAAGTGTCCCACCAAAACGTCGCCAAATATTTCCATAAATTTGTAGGCATTGAGAATAGGCAACAGGAAATTGCCCGCCTTGCCCGCCTGAACAAAAAACATCGTCAATTCCGCGCAGGCATTGGAGGCTTCTTCCAATATCGCCGTGTGCTTGCCCAATTCCTTGTGTTCTTTCATCTTCTTGATGTTTTTCTGAATTTCCGCGAACATATTCATGGCATTCATGCCTTTTCTTTGTCCCAAACCACGGCCGACCAGGGTCAGCGACTGGATGCCATTGGTGCCCTCGTAGATTGTCGCAATTTTTTCATCACGCATGTATTGTTCCATCGGGTATTCCTGGCAATAGCCGTAACCGCCATAAACATCCATGCCCGTGGAGCAAACCAGCAAACCTTTGTCTGAACAATAAGCTTTGACCACCGTAGTCAACAAATCAAGAAATCCTTCCCAGTTGGCTTTTTCTTCTTCTGTCTTGGAAACGGTTGATCTGTCCATGCAATAGGCAACAAAGTAACACAGGGAGCGCATGCCCTCGATGTGCGATTTCATCCACATAAGTTTACGGCGGATATCGGGATGGTTGATAATCGCTACCGGCTTGGCATTCGGGTCTTTCCCCGCCATGATGTCATTGCCCTGAATACGCTCTTTGGCGTACTGAACTGCATGTTCATAGGACGCGGTGGCGGAATCCAGCCCCTGCAGGCCTGTGCCCAGTCTGGCTTCATTCATCATCTGGAACATAATTTTCATGCCTTCGCGCTCACCGCCGAGCAATTCTCCGATGCACTTGCCGTTTTCGCCGAAATTCAATGTTGCCGTCGCCGAACCTTTGATGCCCATTTTATGCTCGATACCGCCGGTATTGACATCATTTGGTTCTCCCAGAGAGCCATCGTCGTTAACTCTGATTTTCGGAACAATAAAAATGGAAATGCCCTTTGTTCCCGGAGGGTCACCTTCTATGCGGGCCAGAACCGGATGAATGATATTCGGCGTAAGGTCATGATCACCCGAAGAAATGAAACATTTTGTGCCCGTAATCAGAAATTTGCCATCGGGAAGTCTTTTGGCCGTTGTTTTGACCAGGTTAAGATCGCTTCCCGCGCCCGGTTCGGTAAGACACATGGTGCCCGCCCACTCACCGGCATACATCTTATACATGTATTTGTTTTTCTGTTCTTCTGTGCCGTAACTGTGAATAAGGCCGGCAGCGCCATGGGTCAGGCCCGGATACATCTGAAAAGAATAGTTTGCCGCGCCGACAAGCTCCGATACGGCAAAGGCAATAGAGCGCGGCAGGCCCTGTCCGCCGACTTCCGGAGATTCTCCGGCAGCAAGCCACCCGCCTTCCACATATTTTTTCCATGCTTCATGAAAACATTTGGGAACGGATACCTTGCCATCCTTGAACTTACATCCTTCCTTATCACCTTCGGCAAACGTGGGGGCGATAACATTCACCGCCAATTTTTCCGCCTCTTTAAGAATCATCAGCAAATCATCTTTGGTGAAATCCTTGAAGGCCTCCGTTTCGAACAGCTTATCAATGCCGAGCTGTTCAAACAATACAAACTCTTGATCTCTTGTGTTTACCAACAAATTACTCATGACAACCACCTTTCTTTTTCTATGAAAAATAATTTTATATTTTTAAAATATTCATCATGTCGCTTTAATTTTATCGCAGATTCTTTCTTTTCGTTTAGCCGAATATATGGAGAAAATATAAAGAAAAACAGTTATATTGAGAAACCGCCAGATAGCGCATCGGTTTTGCTGATAATTTACGCCCGCGAGAAATTTATTTTTCTGCGTACCCGATTCCAGTATTTTACCGGATATTCCAATCGATTTGTTATTCGACTGAATTATCTGCTGCTTTAGCTCATCAGATAAATCCAATCGGCCCGGATGCGGAATGCAAGTCATAAGGATCCTAAACAGCTCACTGTAGTTCTGAAAAAATCGGCATTCGAGCAATAAAGCTCAACTAAATAAAACCCGTGCCGGCTTCTGATTATAAAAAAGCGCGGTGACCTGCCGATTAAAATTTTCAATATCATTTAACAAGATCTGGGCGTATATTTCGTTTCGTCTTTGTTGTCGAAATATAAGGTGGATGTAACCTATGCCCAATTATGAATATCTTGCTATTTCATCAACAGTAACGCTGTTAAATCCTTTGACGAAGAACAGGGTTTTCTTGCTGAATCCAGAATTAACTTTTTTTGGGGTCTTTTTCCTTGTCCCTTCTCTCTGAGAGCCCCACGAAAACCTTCTTCTCGGCGAAAAATACGCCCTTACCAAAACACCGGTCATTTCCTGACCGCTAGTCATGAACTTTTAAAACAATAAGATATTAAAGTCAAGGAAAAAATCTTTCCATGCCCTGATATTTTAACTCAATGTTATTAAGTACTTACTGAGAAGATGATTTTTTCTGGAGATAATCACAAATCAATCAGATTCATATTTTTAAGGCTTACGTGCGGAAATATGCAGTGAGCCGGAAAATTCCCTAATAACAGGAATCTTTTCCAGCAATAATCCGCCTTTTTCGACCGCATTAATCAGCGGCGCCGGTGTTTGCGGGTGGAGCCAATCAAAAGGAGTAACCTCTATCTGTGTAAAACCATTTTTTGCAAGTAATTTTTTTATTTGCCAGCGGAAAAAAGCTGTTTCATCCGGAGATTCACACATTTTCCTTTTAAGCCACGGAATATTCTTTTGTAAGGCGATCTGCGGATTAAGCATGTTTGGTTCGGCAAAGCTCATCATTCCCCCGGGCTTTAAAAGATCAAAAATCGTCGTAAGCGCCGGTTTAATATCCAAATGATGAAGTATTGATGAACCGATAATAGCATCAAAAGGTCCGATTTCCCGGCAGTCCTCAAATCTCATCTCCAGAAATTGCACCTGCTTTGAGTCGATTTTTTTCATCCTGGCTAATGCCAGGAGGGCTCCGGAAATATCGACAGCAATAATACGCGCGCCTGTCTGGGCAAAAATTTCCGTAAAAACACCTGTGCCACATCCTATTTCTAAAACATATTTTTCCCCTGCCAGCGAAGCTGCCTGCGCGATAATTTTTGCCCGTCTTTGCGCCCGGCGCATTCCCGCGGGCGTTTTCCATCCCCATATTTCTTCCGGATCCGCGGAAGATAATTTTTTTCCGTGAACAATCTCATGTTCGGCCTTGATATCCAAATTATTATATCTATTCACTTTATTTCGGCTAAATAAATTTTATTCTTCTTGAAGCAAAAACAACCATTTTCAGCAAAAGCCAACCGTGCCGCCAGCGGCTGATATTTGTTGTCCCGTATTTGCGTTCTCGATAACGAATAGGAACTTCCACAATTTTCAGGTTCAATTTGGCCGCCCCGAAGAGAAGATCAAAATCACCGAACGGATCAAAATCACCGAAATACGAACGATTCGCGGCAATTCTTTCATAATCTTCTTTCCATAACGCTTTCGTTCCACACAAAGTGTCTTTAATCGGCTGACCTAAAAGCCATGAAAAAGCCAAGCTAAAAAATTTGTTTCCAAGCATATTTAAGAACCGCATGGCTTGTTTTTCCATAGGATAAACCAACCGCACACCGTTTACAAATTCGCCTTTGCCGCTGACAAGAACCTCATAAAATCTGATTAAATCCTGCGGCGGAACAGTAAGATCAGCATCGAGAATTATCAGAATATCTCCGCGGGCATGTTTGAAACCCAGACGTACTGCGTCTCCTTTTCCTTTTCCCGTCTGTCTTAATAAAACAGATTGACGTTTAGAATATTTCTTCGCTGTTTTCCTGATTACCTCATATGTATTATCGGAAGAATCACCTTCTACAAATACCAGTTCCGTCTTACTTCCCATTTCTGGAACAGATGAAAATATCTTTTCAATATTTCCGGCTTCATTGCGCGCGGGAACAATCACCGAAACTTTTGGCAATCTTTTTATATTCTTATTGATACATGATGGCCGAGCCACAATAAAATGCGTCAGCGCGAACCAGCGAAACGGCCAAATCTTGGCAAAGAACCGATTCATTAAAGAATCAATCACTGGTGTTTTTATGGGCCAGATAATTTCCTCCCAGTTTCGAATAACTTCAAAACCGGCAAGCGACAGCAATCCGCTTATATCTTCAACTGTCAACCAGTTCTGTAATAAATTAGGCTTTGCTAATCCGATTTTTCTGACCAAAGTCAGCGGCCATTCCCATAGCCGGCTGTAGGAGTTGATAATAATTCTTGTGCGTGAAGTCGCATTTTGCCTGACTTGTTCCAGAGCTTTCTGCACATCCCATAAATCGTTAAGCAAATCAGAAAGAATGATGAAATCGAATTTTTCTCTCAGATTAAATTCGTGCGCGTCCGCTTCTATAAATTTTAACTGAGGATATCGCTTTTTTGCCTTTTTAATCATCTGTGGAGAGAAATCAATCCCCACTCCATAAGAAGGTGAAAGCGCCGCAAGCAAATCACCTTCGCCGCAACCAAGTTCGAGCACCCGACAACCGGGCGGAACAACAAAACGCATGATTTGAGTCAATCGTCGGTGATAATAAGCGCTTAAGCCACTACGAACGTCCGTCTTTTGGGCAACATGATCCCAGTGCTTGATGCGCTCAAGTCGATATTTTTGATCCGGCGATTTTATTGCGTCCACAATTTTCTCCGGTTTGCATCACCTGAAAGCAGATTTTTTTATACCTTATTCAAAAGCATGTTAAAATAGATCCCCATTCTGGCCGGCAAAAAAGGGAAAACATGTTTTTGCCGGCGCAAAAAAAACAAGCCGCGGCAAGCATCAAGAAGCTTCTGGTCATCCGTCACGTGGCGCTTCTCAATCCCTTTATATCGAATCAGCGCAAAAAGCTTGGTCATCGTTTTATCCACCCGAGGCATGCCCACAAGCAATTCCCCTCCCGGTTTTAAAATTCTATGCAATTCCTCAATAATAGAACGGCAATCATATATGTGTTCAAAAACGGAAAATGCAACAATTAAATCAAAAAAATCGCCGGGGAAAGCAATGCGTGATAAATCATCACGATAAAGATTGGCGCTTATATTGATTTTTTTCAAACATTTTCCGACAAGGGAAGGATCGGAAAAAATATCAACACTATAAATCTTTGGAGAAATCTCCGCTAAGGTAGGAAGCAACAAACCGCTGCCATATCCAAATTCCAGAATGTTTTCATAAGGAGGAGAAAGCAGGGACAAGCCCTGCTCAATTCGGTACTTGTATAACAAGCCAATCAACGGCTTATAATAATAATACAATGGGTCATCATTATTTGCTTTTTCAAATGTACCTTCGGGGAATATTTTCAGCCGCAATTTATCTTGTTTTCTCATCAAAATCTTTCGTTAAATATTCTTTTGCTTTCTTGAAGATAATGCTTGGCTTCTTGATGTTTGCCTTTCTTCTTGAGAATATCCGCCAAAAGGTAATAAACTATGTGCAATGAGTCATATTTATCCTGCGCTTTAGTGATTTTTTGGTTGCCCAGCACTATTGCACGACGTAAATATTTTTCTGCCTCATCCATTTTGCCCACCGTCAGGTAAGCTTTAGCCAGGTTAGCAACCGCGCGAATATTTCCAGGGTCTAATTCGAGGGCTTTATGCCATGCCGAAAACGCCTCATCCCTTTTCCCTACTTTAAATAAGGCCATGCCTAAATTGTTATACAAACCAGCGTCATTACCTTTAAGTTCAATAGCTCTGCGCACGTGATAAATGCCCTCATCATCCCGGTTATTGTTCAATAAATACACGCTTAAATTCTTATGGGGAATATAATTTTCTTTTGCTACGGCCAAAGCCCGTTTCCACAAGGTATAGCTATTTTCCCATGTTTTTACCTGACAGTGCGCAGGAATGATTAACAGGACGATAACCGCCAATCCCGCTGCTGCGATAAAAGTTCGGGAAACATATTTTTTGAGCAAATCATTGCCGCCCCAAGCGAGCATTATAAACAAACCAATAAACGTCACATAGGCATATCGGTCGGCCATCGCCTGGGGGCCGGCGGGCACAATTCCGATCACCGGCACTAAGGTGCCCAGATAAAACAGCCAGCCGAAAAGCAAATATGGAAATCGACGCCAAAACTTCAGCGTTAAGAAAGTCAGCGCCATGATTAAAAATAAAGCGAATACTGCCTGCCCAAGCGGTATATTAAAATTGTAGGGATAAAGCACCGCCAGGTCAAAAGGTAGAAAAAGCTTTTTAATATAAAGAACATAAGAATTAACAACATTCGAAAATATATTATAAAAAGAAACTCTTTCCGGGCCGGAAAGCGTGCCTACCGCATGAGCAGCATAAAAAGCTACAAAGGAAAAAACGGCCGAGATCACAAAGAAAGGA
Source organism: Syntrophaceae bacterium UBA7520 (assembly GCA_002478265.1). Taxonomy (GTDB): domain Bacteria; phylum Desulfobacterota; class Syntrophia; order Syntrophales; family Smithellaceae; genus UBA4810. Next base: position 25,022 of record DLNC01000036.1, on the reverse strand, counting down.
ATTTTTTCTGCAAAAAGGTAGCTTATTGTTTTTCTCTCACTAACCCAGGAAAAGCTTTTGTCTCCTTCATTACACGGCGATATGATTACGCGCTTAAGCGGCCAATAATCGAGAAGTAACAAAACAAAGGGCAACGTGACCAGCATGGATTTGGTCATCAATCCCAAAATAAAACTCGCGAGCACGCAAAGATAGCGCGCCATAACCGGTTTTTTCACATACCATAAATAGAGCAGCATCGTAGCCAGCCAGAAAAAAGTGCTCAAAACATTTTTGCGTTCGGCAATCCAGGCCACTGACTCTACGTTTATCGGGTGAACGGCAAATAACGCCGCTACAAACGCGCTGCGCCCGACGGCGCCCGTAGCGAAATTTAGAAATAAAAAAAGCAAGGCGGCATTAATCAGATGGATGATGACACTTGTCCAATGGTGGCCGCCGGCATTCAAACGGAAGATCTGGCAATCCAGCATGTGCGAAAGCCACGTAATGGGATGCCAGTGCCCTACACTGATATCGGCAAAAGCGGTTTTGATGTTTTTTAAAGTTATGCCCTGCTGAAGAGAAGGATTGTTGGTGATATAAACAAAATCGTCGAAATTATTAAACTCGTGATAATGCTGAACGGGCCAATAAGTCACCAAAACCAAAACAGCAAGAAAAATAATAACTATTACATTGTCTTTGTAACGCAGTAACACAGCCTGCCCCCTCTTCAACAAACCTAAAAGACTCACAAAAAAGGGCGTTTTAAAAACGCCCTTTTTTGTAAAATCCGACTTGCTGTGAATTAAGTTTTTTTAGTTGCTGGCCTTGGCCTGTGTGAATTCACCATTCGCATTCATCTGAGCAATAGACACGGCAAGATCCCATGCTGCAAGTCCTTCACAGGCAATTACGTAATCGCTTATACTACCCCAGTTATCAAAATCACAAGTTACTCCTTGCGACGCCGTATAACCTGCCGCTTCCACATCAGCAAGAGCAGGTTGAGCCACTGCATTAGGATGATCCACAATCCAGGCGGCTACCGCTGTATAGAAATTTTTTGTGTCTGTATTTACTGACGCTGCCCAACCTCTTTTGCGGTAAGCCGAAAACTGCGGAATGGCAATGGCCGCCAGAATACCGATGATCGCCACGACAATCATCAATTCCACCAAGGTGAAGCCTTTTTGGCCCTCTTTTTTAGTAAAAAGCTTTAACATAATGTTTCTCCTCCTTAAAATAACTCTTAATTTTTTGTTTTGTTTCGCTGTTTTGTTACACCATTTTACAAAATTTGTCTAGCCGTTAATTTTGTCTCTTCCTCCTCATATTTATTGCTTTTTTATCCGTTCCGATAATACATAAGCAATTGATATGCCAAAAAGCATTTACAGCTGATAGCCCCATAAAAATAATTTTCTCCATAATTTCAGGCAATAACGAGTATAATAAATTTATACCATAGATAGGAAAAAATCTTTTTATGGAAAAAATGGGGATTTTCACCGGATATCTGCAAAATTCACCTATTGAAACTTAACCGTGCCTTTATCAGGTAAAAAAAATTAATGATATCGAAAAATTACCGGACAGCCAAATAAAACCTTTTCTCCCTATTTTAAAGTGTGATAGTAAAGGCATAAATAAAATTGAGGAATATAAGACATGTATGAAGTTACCATAATAAAATCATTTTCCGCGGCGCATCTTCTGGCGCAGGTGGGCGGAAAATGCGAGGAATTGCACGGCCACAATTTTAAAGTGGAATTAAGTGTGGGGGCGGATAAGTTAAACCAGTCTGGCCTGTTGATTGATTTTCGCCTGGTGAAACAGTGGCTGAACGATATTTTCGAGGAAATCGATCACAAGCATCTCAACCAAATTCCCTTTTTTGCCAAACTGAATCCCTCCGCGGAAAACGTCGCCCGTTTTATTGCCGAAAAAATATCTCCTCTGGCAAAAAAAGAAGGAGTAAAAGTAACACGTGTAAAAGTTTGGGAATCGGAAAACGCGTATGTGACTTTTAAAGGGGGTCAGAATACAGACTGAAGGCTGAAGACCTAAGGGTAAAGAATAAACAAAACTTCAGTCTTTCGACTTTGGCCTTGGTAGCTGATAAAAAATGATTGACATCCAAAATCAGAAAGACTTCCGCAATATTGATATCGAAAAAGTGGGCGTAAAAAACATCAAGTACCCGCTGATTGTGCTCGATCGCGCGCGCGGCACGCAGCCGGTCAACGCCAGCATCAATATGTACGTCAATCTGCCGCGGCACTTCAAAGGCACGCATATGAGCCGCTTTATCGAAGTGCTCAACGAATTTCAGGGGCAGATCAGCATCAAAACTTTTCAATCGATTCTGGAAAAAATCAGGCAAAAACTGCACGCGCAATCGGCGCACATGGAAATAGAATTTCCTTACTTCATCGAAAAAACGGCTCCGGTTTCCGGCGCCAAAAGCCTGATGGAATACCGCTGCCTTTTCGCCGGAGAAAATAACGCCGAAAAAACGGATTTTTTAGTCGGCGTGACCGTGCCGGTCACCACCGTCTGCCCCTGCTCGCGGGAAATCAGCAAATTCGGCGCGCACAATCAGCGTGGCATCGTCACCGTCAGAGTGCGCTTCAACAAATTTTTCTGGATAGAGGATGTTATAAAAACAGTGGAAGACTCGGCCAGTGGTGAGGTATACTCTCTCTTAAAGCGCACGGATGAAAAATACGTCACGGAAAGGGCTTATCAGAATCCGAAGTTCGTGGAAGACGTCGTGCGCAGCATCGCGGTAAAACTGAATGAAGACGCCACTTTTGACTGGTACAGCATCGAGGCGGAAAACCTTGAAAGCATTCACAACCACAGCGCCTATGCCTATTTAGAAAAGGGATAAAATCATGCCGCAAAAAAAAGATTTTTTCAATCTGTACAGCCATGGTTTCATCCGCGCGGCGGTTTGTATCCCGGAGCTGAAAGTTGCCGATGTTTCCTTCAATACCCAAAAAACCTTAGAGCTGGCGCGCGAAGCGGCCGCGCGCAAGGCCATCTTCGCGATTTTCCCGGAATTGGGGCTTTCCGCCTATTCCAATGAAGATTTGTTTCACCAGGATGCTGTTTTGCAGGCGGTGCGCGAAGCGCTGGGGATCATTAAAAAGGCCTCGGAAAAAATAAATCTGATCATCGCCGTGGGCGCGCCCCTGCAGGTTGATTTTCGGCTTTTCAACTGCGCCGTTGTTTTTTACCGCGGCAGCATTCTGGGCGTGGCGGTAAAATCATACCTTCCCAACTACCGCGAATTTTACGAAGGACGGCAATTCACTCCGGCGGACGCGGCAATATCAGCATCCATTGATCTGGCCGGACAAAAGAATATCCCCTTCGGCAATGATATTATTTTCCAGTCTGTGAATATCGACCATTTTAATTTCTTTCTGGAAATCTGTGAAGACGTCTGGGTGCCTTCGCCGCCCTCCTCATACGCCGCGCTGGCCGGAGCGACCGTCATCGGCAATTTATCCGCCTCCAACATCACCATCGGCAAATCCGAATATCGTCACCAGCTGGCCGCCAATCAGTCCGCGCGCTGCGTGGCCGCTTATCTTTACGCCGCGGCAGGCGCAGGAGAATCCACCACGGATCTGGCCTGGGACGGACACGCCCTGATTTATGAAAATGGAAATCTCCTGGCCGAGTCCGCCCGCTTTTCTGCGCAGGCGCAGATTATTTACTCCGATATAGACCTGGACCGTCTCGCGCAGGACAGAATGAGATTAAACACCTTCAGCCAAAACACGATGGCCCACAGGCAAAAAATCTGCTCTTTCCGTAAGGTGGAATTCCATGTGGATACATTTGGCGACCGTATCCTGCTGAAGCGTGAATATCCCCGTTACCCTTACATTCCGGCGGATCTCACCCAGCGTGATTTGCGCTGCTATGAAGCCTACAATATCCAGGTGCAGGGGCTGGCTAAACGACTGAAAGCGTCCAATGTTAAAAACCTGGTTATCGGAATATCCGGAGGGCTTGATTCCACGCATGCCCTGATGGTGGCGGCCAAAACAATGGATATTCTCAAACTGCCGCGCAAAAACATCAAGGCCTACACGATGCCGGGTTTTGCCACTTCCGCCAAAACCTATCAGAATGCCCACAAACTGATGAAGGCGCTGGGAGTGGAAGCCAATGAAGTGGATATCAAACCCGCCTGCATGCAGGTGTTCAAAGACATAAAGCATCCCTTTGCCAGCGGCAAAAAGGTTTACGATATCGCTTTTGAAAATGTCCAGGCGGGGCAGCGCGCCGCGCATCTTTTCCGCCTGGCCAATATGAGAGAAGCGCTGGTGGTGGGCACTGGCGACTTAAGCGAGTTGGCTTTGGGTTGGACAACATACGGCATCGGCGATCATATGTCGCATTACAATGTGAATGTCAGCGTTCCCAAGACACTCATCCAGCACTTAATCCGCTGGGTGGCATCCACGGATCAATTTTCCCCGGAAGTTTCGCAAACTCTCCTTGATATACTCGACACGGAAATTTCTCCTGAGCTTGTGCCAGGAAAAATCGACGAAAAACCGCACCAGAAGACCGAAGAAACCATCGGCCCTTATGAATTGCAGGACTTCAATAATTTTTATATCACCCGCTTCGGCTATCTGCCGACGAAAGTGGCCTTTCTGGCCTATTGCGCCTGGCGGGATAAAAATAAAGGCCTCTGGCCGGATATTCCACCCGCAAAGAGGAAAGCTTACACGCTGAAAGAAATAAAAAAATGGCTGCGTGTTTATTTATATAAATTTTTTAAAACATCCCAGTATAAGCGCTCCTGCATTCCCAACGGGCCGAAAGTCGGCTCCGGTGGGTCGCTTTCCCCGCGCGGTGACTGGCGCGCGCCCAGCGACAGCGAAGCGTCAGTCTGGCTGGAAAACTGGGAAAAGATTCCTGATAAAGAGAAATGAAAAATTCCTTTTCCGATTTTGACGCGACCGAGTTATTTTGCCCGCAATGCAAAAAAGCGGTGCCGGTGAGGAAAAAACTTTTGCTAATTCTGCCCCAGGGAGAGAAATATGATTACAGCTGCGTGCGCTGCGGCTGTTCAGTGGGTGATAAGCTGGTCAAGGAAAAAACTGATTTAAAACTGCTGTTTGATTAATTTTCTATTTTTGCTTGTCTTTTTGCAGGGCCTTTTTGAGCTTTTCAGCCATCAAGCCAAAAGTTTCGCCCTTGGATTCATCTTCATAAACCACAGCAACTTCCTTGGTAGAAAGATTTTCGCCCAGATAATCAGCCGTTACCGCGCGGCTGTGCACATCTTCATGGCAGTAAACGCAGAGATTTTCCCAGTTACTGCCGTCGCTTGGATTATAATGATGATTGCCGTCTTTGTGATGGACGGTCAGTAAATGTCTTTTGGCCTGATCAAATTCACGCCCGCAACGCGCGCAAACCAACCCGTGAATGGCCAGCGACCTTTCGCGGTAGTCTTCCTCTGCCGGAAGTTTCTGGCTCTGCTTCATTGAACGCACCGCGTCTTGCGCTGTTTGCAGATTCTTCCCCGTGGCGCTTTCCTTCGTCTGAGCTTTGACGCGACCCCATTTGCTGGAATAAGTTACCTTGCCCATTTATTCGAATCTGGCTATTTTTTGCTTAAAAAAACATCGAGAAAAACGCGCGCGCCCTTAATAATGGCCAGCCCGTTGCTGATTAGCTGCAGAAAAGAACCTTTCACCGCGTGGGGAGAGAGACTGCGGACGTCGCCGATAATGCCGCTGGTCGCCGAATAAAATCTGTTTAAAGCAGCGGAGATGGTCTGAACTTCATTATTTATCGTCGTGGTGGAGTTATTGATGTTCCCGGTCATTTCCTCAACATTTTTCAAAATGGCCGGCAAGGTTTTGTTGAGAACCTCCAAAGCCACAGATGCGTTTTTTACCGTTCGCCATACCTGCCAGATAATCGGCAAACAAATCACCAAAAGCGCGACCAGAATAACAACAACAATCAGCAAAAAAGTTTCCAAACCCATATATCACACCCTTCTGTAATTAAGCTCGTTTCTTTTTGCGCTTTTCTCCCCGGTAAGCGGCGACGCCCGCATCCAGCGCCTTTTGTAATTTTTTCTTTCTTTCCTGCGCTTCTTTTTTTCCTGATAAGGCAAGCTTGCTTATTTTCTCTTCCGCCTTTAACGCCCTGCCCTTTACTGATGAGCTCACTTTTTTGATACGGCCAAGTGCCGCTTCATAATTTTCCCTGTTTTTCTCCAACTCTTCCTTTGCTTTGGCAATAAATTCATCAGCTTTATGGGTAAGATCTTCGCGCGTTTCCCGGCCGCTTTTGGGCGCGTACAAAATACCCAGTAGCGCGCCGATCAGACCGCCGAAAATCAAACCCTTGAAAAAGTCGCCGCCGTTTTGCGACATAAACACCTCCTTGGACTGGCAAATAAAATAAAGTCAGCCATGATTAATAAGTTCGCTGGTTTATTCTGGGCTGCGTCGCTACTTTAATAAAGCTAATTATTTATGGTTATCTTATAGCATATTTTTATTTATATATCCATCTTAAGACAAAAAAACCGGGCACCCGTTTTGCGGATACCCGGTTTCTTTTTAACCTGTGCCCTATTGGGTTTTATTATTTCGCAGGTTCAGCAGGTGCCGGTGCTGCAGCCGGAGCTTCGGATGCAGGAGCTTCTGCCGGTTTCGGTTCTTCTTTTTTGCAACCAACAAATGCAAAAGAAGCAACAAAAAGCACACAAAGCATAATGGCCAATAACTTCTTCATCACCTTTTTCCTCCTTTAGGAATTCAATTTCGGATTTTTCCATCCGTATTGAGCGCTCACAATACTCCGATTTTTACGCTTGTCAAGAAAATTTTTCTATTATTTTAAAATACTTTTGCGCAGATATATGCTTGTTTTTATTGAATATTTATCCGCTGTTGCCTGCGCTTCCTATATGTGCTATCTCCTGCCAAAATTCATGCTTTTTAGGACTTGTTTCAGATGAAAAAATCCCCCAAAGAATCAAAAAAAATGGGTGATATAATCAGCATTATAAAACAATTGCGCTCGCCTGATGGTTGTCCCTGGGATAAGAAACAGAAACCCTCAGATATAGGCAGATATATTCTGGATGAAGCCTACGAGGTGGTGGACGCGCTGGAAAACAAAAACATTCAAAATATCAGGGAAGAATTGGGAGACTTGCTTTTTCAAATTCTTTTTCTTAGCGAAATGTATGAAGAAGAGGGTATGTTTTCTTTGAACGATATTATCATGGAAATCACAAACAAGATGATCCGGCGTCATCCGCATGTGTTCGGTGATAAAAAAATTGCTTCTGTCGAAGAGGTGAAGGAGAACTGGCAAAAAATAAAAAAAACGGAACGCGCGAATAAGAAAAATAACAAAAAAGAAGGGTTATTTTCGCATATACCACGATCGCTGCCCGCGCTGAAACGGGCGCAAAAAATCACCTCCCTTGCGGCGGACTACGGTTTTGACTGGCCGAATATACAAGACGTGGAAAAAAAATTACAGGAAGAATTAAATGAATTTTCTGCCGCTATAAAAAAGGCAGAAAAAGGAGAAATTGAAGAGGAGTTAGGAGACATTATTTTTACTTTAGTCAATTTATGCCGTTTTGCCGGTGTCGATGCGGAAGCGGCATTGACCAAAACAATAAATAAATTTCTGCGCCGGTTTTCACATATTGAAGAAAAACTATCCGCTCAAGGAAAGTCCCTGCAAAAAACATCCCTGGCGGAAATGGACGCAATGTGGAACGAAGCGAAAGAGAAGGAGGAATGAGCGTGGAGTTTTTTCTGTGCGTGCTGGGCATGGTTTTTATTATCGAGGGTATCCCCTACTTTGTCTTTCCGGATAAGCTGAAATCTTTTCTCGCGAAAGTATCCGCCATTCCTGAATCGACTCTGCGCATTCTGGGCATGGCCGCTATTGCCGCGGGGTTAATCCTCCTTTACCTGGGGCGCCGATAGAGCAATCTATTTGACAATAAAATGTTATTTTGCTTATTTGCCCTATTCTCTTTAGCTTTATCCGGATAAAAAATGAAATTAAAAGATTTTTCATATGACCTGCCCGCGAAACTCATCGCGCAGGAACCCTGCCCGCAAAGAGACGCCTCCCGCCTGCTTTTGCTGGATAGAAAAGAAAAAAAACTGGTCGATCGTTTTTTTTCACAATTGCCGGATCTATTAATTTCCGAAGATGTTCTGGTTATCAACAACTCCAGGGTAATACCGGCTCGCCTGTTCGGTAAAAAACAAACAGGGGCAAACGTAGAAATACTGCTTTTGGTAAAAAAAGGAGGCGTTGCGGATGCGCAAATCTGGGAAGTTTTACTCAAACCCGCCAAAAGAATGCATGTAAATGACGTAATTACTCTGGAGCACAACTGCCAGGCGCGAATAATGGAGCGAATTTCCGATAAAAAATGGCTGATGGAATTTATCGCGCCGGAAGGTTTTGAAACTTTTCTGCAGCGTTTCGGCCGCGCGCCGCTGCCGCCTTATATACGACGGGGGAAAAACAACGGGCAAACAGCGCAGGATCTGGAAAGATATCAGACCGTATTTGCGAAGAAACCCGGCTCCGTAGCCGCGCCGACCGCCGGTCTGCATTTTTCCGAAACTGTTTTACGTCAGCTTAAAGAAAAAAGTGTTCAGGTAGCAGAAGTAACTCTGCATGTCGGCGCGGGCACTTTTCTGCCGATTGAAACCGAAGACGTGGAAAAGCATATTATGGAAGAAGAATTTTATGAGATAACTTCCCCCGCGGCGGAAATAATCAACAATGCCCGGCGCGTGGTGGCTGTGGGCACGACTTCCACCAGGGCGCTGGAAAGCGCGACCGACGAAAAAGGCATATTGCAGGCGGGATCAGGCTTCACTAATCTTTTCATTTATCCCGGATATAAATTCAGAAAAGTCACCGCGCTGCTCACCAATTTTCATCTGCCGCAATCATCTCTTTTTCTGCTGGTTTGCGCTTTTGCCGGCGATGATTTCATCAAAAAGGCGTATCGTCACGCGGTGGAAAATTCTTATCGCTTTTACAGCTACGGCGACTGCATGCTGATCATATAGGATGTGTAATGGGTTTTACATTTAAAATATACGAGAAAGACCCGACAAGTTCCGCCCGACGAGGAAAAATAATCACGACGCATGGGGAAGTGGAAACGCCCGTGTTTATGCCGGTGGGCACGCAGGGGACGGTAAAATCTCTGACGCCTGATGAAATAAAAAACTGCGGCGTGGAAATGATTCTTGCCAACACCTATCACCTTTATCTGCGTCCCGGCCATGAAACCATAAAAAATATGGATGGTCTTCACCATTTCATGAACTGGCCGCGTCCGATTCTTACCGACAGCGGCGGCTTTCAGGTATACAGCCTCGCAAAACTGCGCAAAATCCTCCCCGAAGGAGTAATGTTTCAGTCCCATATCGACGGCTCGCGTCATTTGCTGACGCCGCAAAAAGCCGTCGAAATACAGGAAGCGCTGGGTTCCGATATTATGATGTGCCTTGATGACTGCACGCCTTATCCCGCCACTTACATGCAGACAAAAAAATCGCTCGATTTAACCATTAACTGGGCAAAACTGTCGCGTGAGGCAAAAAAACCATCAGCGCAGGCGCTGTTCGGCATTATCCAGGGAGGTAATTATAAGGATTTGCGGCAAAAAGCGCTCGAGGAAACTGTAAAAATCGGGTTTGACGGATACGCCCTTGGCGGATTAAGTGTTGGCGAACCGCAGGAAATAATGTATGAGATTGCCCACAATTTTACAAACGCCTTGCCGGTGGACAAACCGCGCTACCTGATGGGAGTGGGCACGCCCGAGGACATTGTCTACGCGGTTTCCTGCGGGGCGGACATGTTTGATTGCGTTATCCCGACGCGTTCGGCGCGCCACGGATTGTTGTTTACAAACGACGAAAAGATTGTTATAAAAAACGCCCGCTGGCGGCAAAGCGACATCCCGCCGGACGAAACATGCGATTGCTACACTTGTAAAAATTTCTCCCGCGCATATTTAAGGCATCTTTATATTGCCGGCGAGATACTGGCTATGATACTTAACACTATTCATAATGTCCGTTATTACACGCGGCTTATGGAAAGAATCAGAGAGGCGTTAAAAGAAAATCGTTTCACGCAATTTAAAAATGAATTTTTGAACAATAAAGGAGGAGTTTAAATTGATATCAATAGCATACGCAATGGGAGGAAATCCAAGCGGCGCGGCAGGCGGCGCGGAAAGCGGCTGGGGATTCATTCTCCCCATGATCGTAATTTTCGTTATTTTTTATTTTCTGTTGATCCGGCCGCAGCAAAAAAGGCAAAAAGAACTCAAGGCGATGATCGATAATCTCGCCTATGGCGATACGGTAATAACCAGCGGCGGCATCCACGGCAAGATTACGGGATTGACGGAATCTGTGGTCACCCTGGAAATTGCCGACAAGGTAAGAATAAAGGTATCGCGCGGCGCCATCGGCTCCGTTATCCAGAAGGCGGGAGCGCCGGCACCGAAAGAATAGTTCGCAAGGGGGCGATTCATGTTCACATCTTTAAAACTGAGAATGTTGACCACGGCAGTTGCCTGTCTGGCTGCCGTGGTTTTCTTAATACCTACTTTTGTTTCCGATATACCTGCTCCCTGGAACAAGTTCCTGCCGAAAGAAAAAATCCATTTGGGGCTGGATCTGCAAGGCGGCATGCATCTGGTTCTGGAGGTGGACACGCAAAAAGCACTCGAAGCCATGATGGGAAGAACCGCCGAAAACCTTAAAGAAACGCTGATGGACAACAGGGTGCGTTTCCGCAATCTGAAAACCACGGAAGACGGGACAATTACATTGGAGCTGTCCGAATCGGCCGCCAAGACAGACCTGGAAAAAATAATGCGCGCTGATTTTCCCGATCTGGAAATAGCATCTTCTGTACCTCGTGACGGCGGGCAACTCGTCAGTATTAAAATAAACGACAAAAGGGCTCTCGAACTGCAGAAAGTTACCGTGGAGCATTCTCTCGAAACAATCAGAAACAGGGTGGACCAATTCGGCATTACCGAGCCGGAAATTGTCCCCCAGGGCGACAACCGTATTATGGTTCAACTGCCCGGCATAAAAGATCCGGAAAGAGCAAAAAACCTCATCGGCAAAACAGCCCTTTTGGAATTCAAGCTTGTGGATGATGAACATTCGCTGGAGGAAGCCATACGCGGCAACATTCCTGAAGGTTCCATGATTGCCTACGGCCTGCGCGAAGACCGTTCTTCCGGACAGAGAGGATCAGTGCCCTACTTGCTGAAAAGCCGGGCGCTGCTGACGGGCGCTTCGCTGGAAACAGCCAAAGTCCAGATTTCCGATCGTTTCGGCGAGCCGACTGTTTCTTTAAAATTCAGCTCGCAGGGAGCGGTAGATTTCGACCGCATCACCGCGGAAAATGTCCGCAGGCGTTTAGCCATAGTGCTCGACGGCGTCGTGCACTCCGCGCCGGTAATTCAGGAAAGGATTTCCGGCGGACAGGCGCAGATATCGGGCAATTTCACGCTTGAAGAAGCACGTGACCTGGCGATTGTCTTGCGCGCCGGCGCGCTTCCGGCGCCGGTGAACATTCTGGAAGAAAGAACCGTCGGGCCGTCACTGGGCAGCGATTCGATTAGGCAGGGCATCATGGCCACGATTATCGGTTCGCTGCTGGTTATTTTCTTTATGCTTTTTTATTATCGCCTGTCCGGAGGCATCGCGGACTCAGCTTTGATCCTTAACATAATTTTAATCCTGGGCATTTTGGCCGCCTTTCGGGCGACGCTCACGCTGCCCGGCATTGCGGGGCTGCTACTGACCGTCGGTGTGGCCGTGGATGCCAACGTGCTCATCTTCGAAAGAATTAAGGAGGAATTAAGGACAGGAAAAACAATCCGCCTGGCTATTGACACCGGCTTTAAGCGAGCATTTGTAACCATTCTGGATACGCATATCACAGGCATTGTGTCCGCCGCCTTCCTGATTATGTTCGGAACCGGCCCGATTAAAGGATTCGCGGTCACGCTGATTATCGGCTTGATTGTCAGCCTTTTTACGGCGTATTTCGTCACCAGAGTGCTTTTTGACTACTTCACGATTAAATTTAACGTTAAGAAACTGAGCATCTAAAACCATTACTTGGCGCGCGCAGGAGAGACACTATTATGGAGTTTATCAAACCAGGAACAAATTATGATTTTGTGGGAAAGATGAAGTACGCGATCATTTTTTCCGCTGTCTTGATTTTAATAAGCATCGGCTCGGTGATTATCCGGGGCGGGCTGAATCTTGGCATTGATTTCGCGGGCGGAACAATCGTTCAGGTAAAATTTCAGAAAAAAATTTCCGCAGATGAAATCAGAGCGGCCCTCAAGTCAACTTCTTTGGAAAACAGCATTATCCAGCAGTTCGGAACAAACGAGTTTCTGATCCGGACAGCGGAATCCCTGCACGAGCAGGAGCTTCTGAATGAGAACGTGCAAAAACCTCTTACTGCCGTATTTCAGCAGGATTATGAAATAAGAAGAGTGGAAGTTGTCGGCTCCAAAGTGGGCATGGATTTTCAGCGCAAAGCTATTTTCGCTGTTATCGTTTCGTGGCTGGCCATGCTCATTTACATCGCCTGGCGCTTTGAATTCCGCTACGGCTTAGGCGGCATCATTGCCATTATTCACGATGTGCTCATAATTATCGGCACTATTTCGATACTAAAAATAGAATTCACCATTTCGATTTTGGCGGCCCTCTTCTTCATCATCGGTTTCTCCATCAACGACACTATTGTCGTACTCGACCGGATCCGGGAAAATGTCAAACTGCATGCGCGTCGAAAATTAGCCGATTTAATCAATCTGAGCATCAACCAGACACTGAGCAGAACCATCCTGACATCCTTGACCGTGTTTTTGACTGTCTTATCCCTGTACTTTTTCGGCGGGCCGGTCATTCACGACCTCGCTCTGGCTCTTTTAGTCGGCGTGATTGTGGGCACCTATTCATCAATTTTCATCGCCTGCACCATTGTGTTATATTTTGAGAATTTTCAGTTGACAGGGATGAAAAGGAAATAATATTGTTTTCTCTTAGCTCCATAGCGCTCACGTTGTTTTTTCTGATTTTATTTGTTGGAGTTTTTTTAACTTTGTTTGATCTGCTGGGAACAGTCATCATTTTTGCCGATGTTTTTCTCTACGCGCTTTTCAGCGGCTTGGATAAAGTTGGCATCCCCGTCATATTAGTTTTGCTTTTTATCGCCCTTGCCGTTGAAGCAGTCGATTTTTATCTGGTAATGAACGGCGCGCATCAGCCGAAAATCACCGCAAAAAGGTTTTTTCTCGCCGCGCTTGGTGCGATTAGCGGCGCTTTTATTTTTACAAATTTTTGGGACGGTATTGGCCTGTGGAGCGGTTTTTTTCTCGGCGGTTTTACAACAGTCATGATGCTGGAAATATCCCGGCAGAGAAAACTAAAAAAGCACTATCGCGCCTCGGCGGGAGCGCTTTTTGCCATGGGCGCGAGAAAATTTTCCAAGGGATTGATTGCTCTTTTTATGGTCGCCTTGTCGCTTTCCCGGATATATTCGTGAGGATTAAACAAAAATGTCAAAAAACAATGAAAAAACCACAGAACAAAAGACAAAATCGAAAGTACAGGAATATGTTGAAGCAATAATCATTGCCATACTTATCGCGCTTTTTATCAGAACGTTTATCGTCGCCGCGTATAAAATCCCCTCCCGTTCCATGGAGCCAACGCTCTTGGTCGGCGATCACCTTTTGGTAAATAAATTTATCTACGGAATAAAAATACCCGTTATCAGAAAAATTCTGGTACCCTTTACCTCTCCCCAAAGAGGCGATATTATCGTATTTATTTACCCGCATGACCGCTCCAAGGATTTTATCAAACGCGTTATCGGCACCGAGGGCGATAAAATCGAAATAAAAAACAAGAAAATATTCATTAACGACAAGGAATACTCGGATAATTTCGGGGTTTATTCAGACAGTGTGGTTTATCCGGCATCCCTACAGCCGCGTGATAATTTTGGCCCGGTAGTAGTTCCATCCAACGCGGTTTTTGTCATGGGGGATAACCGCGACGAAAGCGCGGATAGCCGCTTCTGGGGTTTTGTCGACCTGAAGGATGTCGAGGGAAAAGCACTGATTATTTACTGGTCGTGGAATAGCGAAGAAAAAGAGGACATCCTCTGGAAACTGCGCTGGAATCGGCTGGGCAATCTTTTGCATTGAAAAAATTAAAATTTAGCGCTTGACAGAAAACCGCCGCAGCGGTATCTTACCATAAAAATAAGACCTTTTAATTTGATCCGGCGAGATTAAAAAAGGACCTTTAAATGAAGCAAGAGCAGACCGATTACGCACAAAGCTTTTCTCCGTCCGGGGAAAGGCTTTTTTTTTGCGCCAGCAAAATGTTTTTGTCCACGTCATTTTCGAACAAAGGTTATTCCGGCTAGGGGATCACGGGCTATGTCGCAGAATAAAATAAAAACAGTGATGGACAAGGAGGGAATTGAGCGTTGCCTGACCAGAATCGCCTATGAAATTCTGGAAAAAAACAAAGGCATCGAAAATCTCGTCCTGGTCGGCATCAGAACCGGCGGCGTCCATTTGGCGGAAAGGCTACAAAAGAAAATATCGGCAATCGAAGGCGGAAAAATTCCTCTGGGCATTTTGGATATCACGCTTTACCGGGACGATCTCTCGAGCGCAAAAAAGAAACCGCGTCTGGGCAAAACAAAAATACCCTTCTCGCTGGATAATAAAATAGTCGTGCTCATCGATGATGTTCTTTTCACCGGTCGGACTATCCGCGCGGCGATGGACGCTCTGATTGACTTTGGCAGGCCAAAAATGATCCAGCTTGCTGTTTTAATCGATCGCGGTCACCGGGAGCTTCCGATACGCGCCGATTTTGTCGGCAAAAATCTGCCCTCTTCGCTCTGGGAAGCGGTTAGCGTCAATCTAGTGGAAAAAAACGGCGTGGACGAGGTTGTGATAAAGGAAGACAATTAAATCCGAAAACGGTTCGCTTAATGAAGTTTGATAAAAAAGATATTCTCGGCATGAAAGACCTCTCCGTGGAGGAAATTAATCTTATTCTGGAGACAGCCGAATCGTTTCTGGAAATTTCCACGCGAGAAATCAAAAAAGTGCCAACGCTGCGCGGGAAAACCATCATTAACCTGTTCTATGAAGCCAGCACCCGGACAAGAACCTCGTTCGAAATCGCCGGCAAAAGACTGAGCGCCGATACCATCAATATTTCCGCCTCCACCAGTTCCGTGGTCAAGGGAGAAACGCTCATCGACACGGCGCGGAACCTCGAGGCGATGCATCCCGATATCATCGTTATCCGCCACAGCGCAGCGGGCGCGCCGCACCTGCTGGCATCATTGGTAAAACAATCGATTATCAACGCGGGCGATGGAGCGCATGAACACCCGACGCAGGCGCTTTTGGACATGATGACCATCAAAGAAAAGAAGGGACGGCTCAAAGGTCTGAAAATAGCGATTGTCGGCGATATCGCCCACAGCCGCGTGGCCCGCTCCAACATCTATGGCCTAACTAAAATGGGAGCCGAAGTATTGCTGGCCGGTCCGGCCACCATGCTGCCGCGCGATATCGATCAAATGGGCGTGAAAGTCTTTAACAAGATTGAAGATGCGATTGACGGCGCCGATGTCGTCATGATGCTGCGCATTCAGCTAGAAAGAGAAAAACAAAATATCTTTCCCTCCTTGCGCGAATATGCGCAGCGCTATTGCCTCAATCGAAAAAATATAGCGTTAGCCAAGAAGGACGTCATCGTCATGCATCCCGGCCCGCTCAACCGCGGCGTGGAAATCTCACCGGATATCGCCGACGATCCCTCCTATTCGGTTATTCTTGATCAGGTCAATAACGGCGTCGCCGTACGGATGGCGCTTCTGTATCTTCTGGGCGGAGGTCACGAATGAATTTAGTGCTGAAAGGCGCCAGAGTTATCGACCCTTCCCAAAAGATAGATGCGCCCATGAACATTCTAATTAAGGACGGCAAAATTGCGGAGCTTGGTGACAATACAGACAAAGCAAAAAGGGACAACGGCTCAGAACAAACAAAAACCATTGATGTAAAAAATATGATTGTCACGCCCGGCCTGATTGATATGCATGTTCATCTGCGCGAGCCGGGATTTGAGTACAAAGAGACAATCGCCTCGGGTTGCGCCGCTGCTGTGGCCGGCGGGTTCACGTCAATCGCCTGCATGCCCAACACCAAGCCCGTAAACGATAACCGCTCGATCACCGAATTTATCCGCCGCAAAGCCGCCGAGGCGAATCTGGCCAATGTTTACCCGATCGGCGCAATCAGCATGGGCGCGGAGGGAAAAATTCTCACGGAATTCTGGGACATGAAAGACGCCGGCATTGTGGCTTTTTCCGATGACGGCAGGCCTCTCATGGATGCGGCGTTAATGCGCCGAGCCCTGGAATACGCGCACTCTTTGGAGTTGCCGATAATTCAGCACTGTGAAGACACAAATCTTTCCGCCGGCGGATTGATGCATGAAGGATATTACTCCACCATCCTGGGCCTGCGCGGCATCCCCTCTCTGGCCGAAGAGACAATGATCGCGCGCGATATTTTAATCGCCGAATATACTGACACAAAAGTGCATATCGCGCACGTCAGCACGGCTGGCGCGGTGCGCCTGATTCGCGAGGCCAAAAAGCGCCGGATAAAAATCACGGCGGAAACCGCTCCTCACTACTTTACGCTTACCGACGAATCATTGCAGAACTATGATACAAACCTGAAAGTAAATCCCCCCCTGAGAAGCGCGGCGGATGTCGCGGCAATCAAGGAAGGCCTGGCCGATGGAACAATTGACGCCCTCGCCTGCGACCACGCTCCGCATGCCCGCACGGACAAGGAAGTTGAATTTGAATACGCTGCAAACGGCATCAGCGGCCTGGAAACATCTTTGGCTTTAAGTCTTGCCCTGGTGCATGAAGGCGTGCTTGCCTGGCGTGAGCTTATCGAAAAGATGAGCACAAATCCGGCGCGCATCCTGAATCTTTCCAAAGGCGCGCTGGTTCCGGGCGCGGATGCGGATATCACCGTTATCGACCCGCAGGTGAAATGGAAGGTCAGTGTCAAGGATTTTCGCTCACGCGGCAAAAACTCGCCCTTTGACGGCCGCGCTCTACAGGGACGCGCCGTGCTCACCATCGTCGGCGGGGAGATAAAATATTGCGCGCCATCATTTAAATTATGACCAGGGAAAGCTTTAAAACCGACGCGTTCATTCTGCGCTGCCTGAATTATTCGGAATCAGATCTGATTGTAACTTTCTACAGCAGCGAATTCGGTAAATTAAGGGGCATCGCCAAAGGCGCCAAACGCAGCAAAAAACGCTTTGCCAACGTCTTTGAACCGTTTTCCCTAACCAAAATTATTTTTTCCCGCCATCGACCGGACGCGCTGGCCTTTATCGAGGCCTGCGAAATCATCGATCACTATCCCGATATACGAACAGATTTGGAAAAAACTCTCGTCGCCTCCTATTTTGCCGACCTTACCGACAACTTCAGCCCGGAAGGAAAAGTCAATATCAAGGTCTTCGAGCTTTTACAAAATTTTCTGCTTTTGCTGGGAAAAGAAAAAGCGACGGAGGCAACGCTGCGTTTTTTCGAATTGCGTCTTTTGAAAGTTACGGGATTTGAACCGGCGCTCGATCATTGCGCCCAATGCAAAATACCCCTGACCAACGGCAACGCATATTACTTCTATCCCCGCGAAGGCGGCATCAAATGCTTTGCCTGCGCCCGTCCGGAAAGATACGAAGAGCCTCTCTCCGCCGGCGCGGTGCGCACCTTGCTTTTAGGCAAAACTATGGATTTAGACAAAATAAAAACGGTGAGTCTATCCGGCGCCCTGGCCGCGGAATGCCGTGAAATGCTCGTGAGCTTTATCACGCATTTACTCGGCAAGGAAATCAAATCCATGAAAGTCATGGAACAGATAAGAAGAATGGGCTTACCTTGATTCACAAGGTCCGTTTTGTTATTGCCTTGATAATAATTCATTAACATTTAACAAAAAAAGAGGCCGCATGCTTCAGCATGCGACCTCTTAATTAGCAGAAATGTTAATTACTGGTTATTTTATCGATACAGCTTCCACGCGGCGGTTTCTCTGCCTGCCTTCTTCCGTGCTGTTATCCGCGATTGGTCTGCTCTCGCCATAACCGGTCGCTTTGATGCGTTTGCCGTCGATATTGAATTTTTCGACAATGTAATTTTTCACGCTCTGTACGCGTCTTTCCGAAAGTCTCTGGTTGTACTCTTCCGTTCCGATACTGTCGGTATGTCCTTCGATGGCCATATTCACATCGGGGTATTTATTCATGAAGTCACCGACTTTCTTCAACTCATCATGATAGCGCGGCCTGATATCCGACTTGTCAAAATCAAATTCGATATTAAGACGGACTTTTTTGTCGAAAATCTCTTTCTCGGGTTCAGGAGGAGGCGCGGGCGCTTCTTTTTTGCCGCCGAAATAAAAGGCCATGCCCAAAGTGGCTTCCAGATCATTGTAAGCGCTGCCGATGGCGATTACATGACGCAGATCACCTCTGATGGCCAGATTTTCGGTCAGAAAATACTTGAGACCGCCGCCCCAATCGGGAGCAAAACGCGTTCTGTCTTTTTCGCCGGGATGCGTGCCGCAATAATCAATCGTCTGGCCGCCAACACCTACCGCCAGAAACGGCACTAACTGGGGAATTGATGTCAAGGCAAAATTATAAATTCCTTCAATGCGGTAGTTGTAAACGTTGGTGTGTGAATCACCTTTGTCAATACCAAACTGCCGGTTAGCATCATAATTATATCTTGTCGGAATCCAGTTAACCGTCGCTTCCACACCCCAATTCTTGGTAAAATCATAACCGCCGCGAATACCAACCACCGGCGCGTTATCCAAATCCTGATTACCTTCAAACGTTCCCACGCCAAACAGCGGCCCTATGTTCCAGGCACCGGGCCTGATCTGGGCGAAGGCCGTCGTGCTCAAAGCCAACAACGCGATAATAACAAATAATCTCATGAAATTTTTCACA
This sequence comes from Syntrophaceae bacterium UBA7520, assembly GCA_002478265.1. Classification (GTDB taxonomy): domain Bacteria; phylum Desulfobacterota; class Syntrophia; order Syntrophales; family Smithellaceae; genus UBA4810. The sequence continues at coordinate 5,838 of DLNC01000036.1, read as the reverse complement.
ACAATTACCTCCTTTCCTGTTTTTAAATCAGCAAAAATGTTATGTTTTATTATTGATTGAGTTTTACTAAATTATAAAAATAAAAGCCAGAAAAAAAAGTTTTTTTTCGTAATCATATTTTCCAAAATAACTTAATATTATTAATGACTTAATTGTCTTTTTTGCTTTTTGCGGTTTCTGCAATGCCAAAAATTATTGTGCAGAAAATAAAAATAACGCCCGCGGCAGTTTGATACTGCTACGATTTGAAGAACCGCTAACAAAATAGCTAATAACTTCTTTTTGTTTCCTAAGACATCATCTATTTGTTTAACCCTTTCGTGTTGACACTTTTGCCTCGGCCATGCTAGTTAGCCGCAGGATTTGTCATAGAAAAAATTACCACCGACAAAATCCGCAAGGAGGAAAGCGTGACCTTTCAGGAACTGATTTTTGCCCTGGAAAAATACTGGCATGAGCAGGGCTGTGTTATTGCTCAGCCGTATGACATGGAAGTGGGCGCGGGGACTTTTCATCCGGCGACATGCCTGCGGGCGCTGGGGCCCGAACCCTGGAACGTGGCTTACGTGCAACCGTCGCGGCGACCCACCGACGGCCGCTACGGCGAAAACCCGAACCGCCTGCAGCATTATTACCAGTATCAGGTTATCATGAAACCATCTCCGGTTGATATTCAGCAACTGTATCTGGACTCTTTAAAAAGTTTCGGTATCGACCCCTTGGATCATGATATCCGTTTTGTCGAGGATGACTGGGAATCACCCACTCTCGGCGCCTGGGGGCTGGGCTGGGAAGTTTGGCTTGACGGCATGGAAATCACCCAGTTTACCTATTTTCAGCAGGTGGGCGGTTTCGATCTAAAGCCGGTGTGCGCGGAACTTACTTACGGCATTGAACGCATTGCCATGTATATCCAGGGCATCAACAATGTGTATGACTTGCGGTGGACGAACAAGGTCAAGTACGGCGATGTTCACCATAAAGGCGAAGTTGAATTCTCCACATACAATTTTGAAATAGCGGATATTCCCATGCTGCGCAGTTTATTCGATATGTACGAAAAAGAAGCGTTGCGCGTCGCCGAAAAAGGCCTGGCGCTGCCCGCTTATGATTATTGCCTGAAATGCTCGCATACCTTCAATTTGCTCAATGCGCGCGGCGCGATCAGCGTGGCGGAAAGAACCAGCTACATCGGGCGCGTCCGTAATTTGGCGCGCGCCAGCGCGGAGCTTTACATAAAACAACGCGAGGAAATGAATTATCCCCTTTTAAAAAATTAAGCGCGTCCTGGAGACAAAATGAACAAAGAACTGCTTTTTGAAATCGGCACGGAAGAAATCCCCGCGGGTTTTTTATCCAAGGCCGTCATCGATATGGAAGAAATCAGCAAAAAATTATTGGCGGAAAACCGGATTGCTTGCTCGGGCATCAAATGCCTGGCCACACCGCGCCGGCTTGTTCTCTATATCGCTGAACTGGGCGACAAACAAAAAGATGAGATTATCGAAAAAATAGGTCCGGCAAAAAAAGCGGCCTTTGATGAAGGCGGCAAACCCACCAAAGCGGCGTTGGGATTTGCCAGAGGCCTGGGGATTGACCCGTCTGAGTTGCAGATAATCACCACGGAAAAGGGCGAGTACGTCGGCGCCCGTAAACAGGTTCCCGGCCGTCCGACACAGGAGCTTTTACCGGAAATTCTCAAAGCCTTTGTCTTAGCCATCCCGTTTAGAAAATCCATGCGCTGGGCCGACTATGATTTACGCTTCGCGCGGCCTATTCACTGGTTCCTGGCCATTTACGACGGGAAAACGATTCCCCTGCAAATGGGCAATGTCGTCGCCACCAATGAATCATACGGACATCGCTTCATGAGTCCCGCGCCCTTTGCCGTTGCCGATTTTAAAGATTATTTATCCAAAACGAGGGAAAATCACGTCATTGTCGACCACGAAGAAAGAAAGAAAATAGTTTTGACTGAGGCGCAAAAAGCGGCAGCGCAGGCAGGGGGGAAACTTTATTACACTGAAGAGCTTCTGGAAACCGTCACTTTTCTCGTGGAATATCCGGTCATCATCCGTGGCGGATTTGATGAAAAATATCTGAAAATTCCCAAAGAAGTTATTATCACCACGATGATTTCTCACCAGAAGTATTTCCCTGTGACAAATGAAAAAGAGGAACTGCTGCCCTGCTTTATTGCCGTGAGCAATACAAAACCGCGCGATGAAAACGTAGTAGCGCGCGGCAACGAGCGTGTTTTGCGCGCCCGCCTGGCCGATGCACAGTTCTTCTTTGAAGAAGATAAAAAAATCCCCCTGGAAGACCGTGTTGACTCATTGAAAAAAGTCGTGTTTCACTCTTTGCTCGGTACATCTTATGAAAAAGTTATGCGCTTCAGAAAATTGGCGCTGAAACTTGCGCAAAAAATCAATCCCGCCCTTAGCGATAATGTTGACCGTGCAGCGCTTCTAGCCAAAGCGGATTTGGAAACACAGATGGTGGGAGAATTTTCCGAATTGCAGGGAATTATCGGTCGGGAATATGCGCGCCTCGCGGGAGAAAAACCGCCCATCGCGGAAGCCATATACGAACATTACCTGCCTGTCGTCGCCGGAGGAGCGCTGCCGCAAACCGATGAAGGAGCGATTGTCGGAATTGCTGATAAAATGGACAGTATCGTCGGTTTTTTTGGCGTAGGACTCAGCCCTAGCGGAACCGCCGATCCTTACGCGCTCCGGCGCCAGGCCATCGGCATTATTAATATCATCCTGTTCAAACGCTATGCCCTGACACTTGATTATCTCTTTGAAGAAAGCTTCGGCCTGTTTCAAAATATCTTCAAAAAAACAGCGGCAGAAATAAAAAAAGATGTCCTGCAATTTTTTGCCGGCCGTCTGGAAAATCTTTTTATCGCCCAGGGCTACAGCTACGATACAGTCGCCGCAGTTTTGGCCTCTGATTTCAGTGACTTAATCGCTTTTGAGGAAAAAGTAAAAGCCCTGCATGCGTTTAGAAACAATCCCGATTTCGAGCCCATTTCGATCGCTTTCAAAAGGGTCGACAACATCCTTAAAGGATTCAATAGTCCTCAGTTAGATCCAAAACTTTTTGTCGCCGAAGCGGAAAAAAATCTTTTTACCGCTTTTAAAAAAATCAATGAAAACGTCACTGCCAAAATCAAGGCAAATGATTACCTGGGCGCGCTGACTGAGCTCGCTTTTTTACGCCCTTTTGTGGACGCGTTTTTTGACAACGTGATGGTCATGGACAAAGACAAAAAGATCCAGATAAACCGCCTGTCACTTTTGACAGAAATATCAGTCATGTTTCACAAAATTGCTGATTTTTCCAAAATCGCGACATCCGGATAATAAATATTCGTAGCGGCAATACTCCGTGCTCGCCAACAAATCACCCGCATTGACATTACCATGGCGTCTTGGTAGGATTATTTCATATAATGTTACTTTGTTTTAAAGAAAGGACCGCATGAACGGCCATACCAAAGCCCAGGCTTCAGCATCTCCCGTTCTGGAAGAAAAGCTGCGCCTGCGCAAAGCGCTTCTGGATATCACCAACCGCATTCACGCCGCGCAAAACATAAAGCAGATTCTGGTCGATTTAAAAGACGGCATCCTGAATCTCTTTAACGCCCATTCATTAACCATCTATGTCGTTGATATACTGCGCCATGAAATCTATTCTCTGTTTCTCGCCGGCACACAGCTTAAAGAAATTCGCGTCCCCATCAGCAACCAGAGCATTGCTGGCTTTGTGGCCAACACGGGCCGCGTGGTGAACATCAGTGACGCCTACAATAAAGAGGAGCTCAAAATTATCGATCGTGAACTGAGCTTTGATCAAAGCTGGGATAACAAATCCGGCTTCCGCACAAAACAAATACTGGCCGCTCCCGTCTGGTACAATAACCAGCTCATGGGGGTAATACAGATTCTCAACAAGAAAGGAACGGAGGGGAGTTTTACCGAAGAGGAAATAGGCCTCGCACTCGAGATTGCCGAAGTGCTCGGCGTGGCGCTTTACAATCAGCAGCGTTTCGAACGGCGCCGAAAAACAAGATTCGATTATTTAATAAACCACGATTTAATAAAGGAAGAAGATTTGGACAGGGCATGGGAAGAAGCGCGCGAACAAAAAGAACCGCTGGAAGCCTGTCTGATGCGCAAATATAAAATTACGAAGGAAGATATCGGCCGGGCATTGGAAGATTTTTATCACTGTCGTTTTATCCAGTACAGCGACAAAGCCGTGATTCCCGGCGACCTGATTAAAAATTTAAAAAAAGATTTTTTACGGCGCGAGCTTTGGGTGCCGCTGGAAAAGGTAGACGGGAAAATTCACGTTGTCGTTGATGATCCTAATAACATCTTAAAAAGAGACACGATCGAAAATCTCCTGAAAACAAAACAAATCATTTACAACGTAGCGCTAGCCGAAGATATTATCAAGTTCATTAATCTTTTTTATCTCACGACTGATACCGAGTATTCCTTCATGGACATCCTGGGAAGGCTTGACGATGATGAAATGATGGTTACCGATGATGAAGATACCGATGAAATCGTCACGGAATCGGACAGCGTCATCATGCAGCTGGTAAATAAGATAATCAACGACGCCTATAACCGGGGAGCTTCCGATATTCATATTGAGCCGAATATCGGCAAAAAAAATGTAGAAATCCGTTTCCGCGTCGATGGCGATTGTTCGCTTTATCAGTCTGTTCCTTTCAGTTACCGCGCCGCAATGATTTCCCGAATAAAAATAATGTCTAATCTCGATATCACCGTTAAAAGACTGCCCCAGGACGGGAAAATCAAGTTCCGCAGGCCCACCGGAGAAGAAGTTGAGCTGCGCGTTGCTTCTATCCCGACGCAGGGGGGAGTGGAAGACGTGGTCATGCGCATTTTGGCCAAAGGGGAGATAATGCCGTTGGAAAATATGGCCCTGTCCAACCGCAACTACAGCGAACTAACAAATATCATCTCCAAACCATACGGCATGATTTTATGCGTGGGGCCCACCGGTTCAGGAAAAACAACAACGCTGCACGCCGTGTTGAGGCATATCAACCGTCCGGACAGAAAAATATGGACGGCGGAAGACCCGGTTGAAATTACACAATACGGTTTACGCCAGGTCCAGGTTCAGCCGAAAATCGGTTTCGATTTTGCCGCGGCAATGCGCTCTTTCCTGCGCGCTGACCCGGATATTATCATGGTCGGCGAAATGCGCGACTTTGAAACGGCGAAAATCGGCGTGGAGGCTTCTCTTACCGGACATCTCGTTTTCAGCACTTTACATACCAACAGCGCGCCGGAAACAATCGTCCGTCTGTTGGACATGGGCATAGATCCGCTTAATTTCGCCGATGCCTTGCTGGGGATTTTAGCACAGCGTCTTGTGCGTACCTTATGTGATAAATGCAAAGAACCGTATCATCCTTCCAAAGATGAGTTCAGGGAAATCGTGGAAAGTTACGGCCCGGAATATTTTGAAAAATTAAATATTCGCTACAACAACGATTTAAAATTCTATCGTCCCGGCGGTTGCGATATTTGCGGACGCACCGGCTACAGAGGCAGAATGGGTCTGCATGAATTGTTAATCGCAACAGACGAAATCAAAAGATTGATACAAAAACATGAAACAGTAGAAGTGCTGCGCAACAAAGCGATGGAACAGGGAATGACCACCCTCTTGCAGGATGGGATTATAAAATCACTGAAGGGCTTTACTGATTTCGTCCAAGTCCGGCGTGTTTGCATTAAATAATCTTCTTAATCGCCGCGAAAATTCCTTTAATTTTTTACCTTG
>DLNC01000009.1 GCA_002478265.1 Syntrophaceae bacterium UBA7520 | reverse complement strand
TACGGCGCCAATACCGCGCTGAAGGCACATTGCGACAACCGTCTTTTTAAGAAATTTATTCACCTTTCGGCTGTTTGACCTGCAAGAAAGGTAAAATCTTCCGGGATTCAGACAAACTTCTCCGGCACGCCTTCAATGATTCTTGAAAAAATCACAAGGCGTTATGACTGGATATAATCATCCCAGGAGTATTCAGGGTCGGCGTAGGCGTCGGCTTGAAGAAGTGGTGGATGCGCGTAGGAATCAGAGGTTTTGGGTTCGGATAATGTGGCAGCACAGATTTTCGGTGGAGGCCTTGACCGGACAAGCCAGAGACCCAGATGCATGAGGATGTCCCGGATGACCTGCGCATCTTCGATGAAGCTGATGATGCGCATGGTCCCCTTACAATGCGGACAGACCAAGGGATCAACTTCATATATCTTTTGAATCAAACGCGCCCAGCTTTTTCTTAAGACCTTCGCATTTCCCTCCGGTTCGAGAATGCTGGGAAGGGCATCGTCTGCTCCCGCCTCTTTTCGTTTCCCGCGCGAGACATTGCTGTAATAGCCGTAATACCTGACCATCTGCTCTCCCCGGTTAGGGATATGCGAACACATGGCGGCCAGCCATTCCAAAGCGGGGAAATTTTTGTTTGTCTTGCCATCTTTTGCTGTATAGATGACCGTTCCTTCCTGTTCCAGGTACTTCATGCGCTCCTGAGAGAAGGATGCCCGGATGATATAACGCGCCAGATTTTCCATCGCCGTTTGAGCTTTCGGCAAGATGCGGTTGCCGCAGAAGACATTAAAGCCGGAGTGCCGCCATGTAGAGAGCATGGCAATCATCTCTTTCGTTATCTTACCCCTGTTGAGGAGCATCTTGAATACCTTGTGCCGGAAGATGGCTTCCAGCTTTTTGAGTTCCAGTGGCGGGGCGACGCGAAACATGCCTTTTTGGCCATAGAAGCATCCATCTGTTACGAGAATGTGGCAGTGCGGATTGAATCCAAGAAAATCACCAAACGTCTGCATGGCGATGACCGCGCCGGGGATGGGTGCCTTTTCCGGTACGGCCTGCTGCATGAAAACTTTCAGGGATTCCCAGGCGCAGCGGCTGAGACCGGCAAGAAGCTTTCGATCATATAGAAAATAGCGACGAAGGATTTTCGGGATGCTGAAAATAAAATGCCGGTGAGGGACCTTCTTAAGGACATCCATGCAGAGCCATTCTCCGAATTCCACCACGCGCTTCTGATGGCAGGACGGGCAGAAATGACGGCGCTTACACGAGAAGGCCAGCAGGTATTCATGGCCGCAGTCTTTGCATTTGACTCGGGCAAAGCCGTGACGCAGATCACCGCAATCCAAGTAACGATAGATCACTTTTTCGACATAGGGCCGCCAGAAGCCGTATTGCCGCGAGAAACGGTCGTCATATTCCTGCACAAAAATTTCAAAATAGTCCTCGACGCAGTGGTAATAATCCGTATCTTGCGGGCGGCGGGGGTGGTATGAGGCTGCCGGCAATGCCATATCTACCTCACTGGATATGATGTTAACCGCGAAGGAATGATTCATAGTAGGACGAACGTCCTATTGTCAAGAGGGAAATAATGAGGTGAAAATAACAAGGCCTAATTCATGTTGACACGGCAAAGAGAAATATGCTTTTCTTCGCTTTCAGCCAAGGAGAAATCAAATTTGAAAAAGAGCAAGACGGGTTTCTTTTGTCAGCATTGCGGTTATATGTCGCCAAAATGGTTGGGGAAATGTCCTTCGTGCAACGGCTGGAACTGCTTTGCCGAGGAGTTGATTGTCGAGTCCGGTTCGGACAGCCGTGCGGATATGAGCTTTGGCGGCAAGCCCCTGCCCATCGAAGATATTCCGCTGGAGGATGGCAAACGAACCGTCACGGGTATCGCGGAGGTTGACCGGGTGCTGGGCGGCGGCATTGTCGGCGGGTCGGCCATCCTGATCGGCGGAGAACCGGGCATCGGCAAATCCACGCTGATGCTGCAAGTCATGCATAATCTGGCGCATAAAGGATTGAAGGTTTTATACGTTTCCGGTGAGGAGTCGCCCAGTCAGATTAAGTTGCGCAGTGACCGGATCGGAGCGGCGGCGAAAAATTTATTTGTTCTGGTCGAGGTATCCCTGGAAAAAATTCTGGAACAGATTAAAGTCATTAATCCGGCGCAAGTCGGCGCGGCGATGTCCTGACCAAAAAACAAGATTGCTTCACTTCGCTGAAGCGTCCTTCGCAATGACTTTACCCTCTTTGTCATCGCGAAAGACAAAGTGACGAAGCAATCTTTTTGGGGCACTATGGATCGCTTCGCTTCGCGCGCGAGGACAAAATAAAAAAGCGCCCGGGATTTAATCTCGGGCGCTGTCATGATAAGAAAATTTTTTTATGCCGCTTTGCTTATGGAATAATGCCGGCCTGAAGCTCCCGATCGCAAGCGGAGCCGTTGCCGCGGCATATTTCCACGCAATGCCGTTTTCCATCCTTGCCGGTCCAGCATTCTTTTTCACATATCCAGATACAGCGGGCCTTTGCCTTTTCCTCTGTCTTGGGCGCTTTGACGGTCAATTTTTCCACGTCTTTTGCCGCCCCTTTTCCGATGCCGATGCAATAAAACTGATCCGGCGCGCTTTTTTCGCATTCCCATTTGCCGTATGTGCCGCCGCCACTTCCGGCAAAAGCAATATCCGTTTTAAGCAAGGACACAACGGCAAACAATAAACCAACGATGATGAAAATAAATTTGATACTTTTCATAAATTGCCCCCCTTTCTAAAAGCGCCCGGGATTTAATCCCGGGCGCTTCAATTAAGAAAATGAACTGTTGAAAAATTTACTGGCCGAATTTGACCGCCAAACCGCCGCCCACATACCACTGGTTGCGTTTGTCCTTGCGGTCAGCTCCCGGGATCAAAGAGCCGTCTTCATATATATCCGCAGTGAGCTTCATGTATTGATAACCGGCGTTGAGGAACGGCTCCAGCGTGACCGGGGTTAACTTAATGGAAGCGCCAAAAGAAGCGCCCGCCCCCCAGCGGTAACCGTCAGCGGCAAGCTTCGCTTTTGTTTCAGTAGCATCTCTAAACCCAAAAACAGTGTCCTGCGTGACTAATCCGTAAAAGAAACCTAGGCCACCCCGCAGCGCGACCACCGGTGAAAGAGCGTGCTCGCCCGCCAAACGCAACGTGGCGCGATGTTCTGAAGAAGAGGGAAAATCGTCAAAAAATACTTCGCCGTCATAGTCCCCTTCATCGAAAACCGTCAGACGCATATATTTATTGCTGTTGAGATAGCTATAGTAAATGCCCGCGGCCAAACGGGTTTGTTGGCCAATCGCCTTGTCCACACCACCGCCCAGCGTCAGGTTAAATGAGGTTTCCTTGTTCTTGCAATCTAAATATATATCAGGATCCAGATTCCACAACGTTCCTCGGGCTTTTCTTTTTTTGTCGCGGTAATCAGCGCTCACGATAAAGGGCAGGGAAAGGCCGTTGCCCAGATGGTAGCGCAACCATAAATCTCCACCCACAGACCAGCCTTTTGTGTCGCCGTCCAAATCATCATAGGCGGAGTCCCCCGGTTCATACGCTCCGAATGTCAGGGTGTTATCCCCGCCAACGATAAATCCGCCGCGCAAGGTGAATTGTGTATCCAGCGGACCCATTTTCCCGCTCAGGCCCACCTTCAACGGAATTTCCCAGTAAGCTGAATCGTATGCAGGAAAAGGCGGTAAGGACAGATTCATCTGATAACCCTCAATCAAATGAAAATTGATATATCCTTCACCTTCATCATTGTAAATAAGAAGGCTGTTTTTTTCCTGCCAGTAGGCTACGCCGGTTTCTGCCCCCAGGGCAAATCCGCCCACGGGAATCCCGTACATGACCCTTAAGGAAAAATCGTCAAGTTTATCCTTGTTTTTCAATCCGACAAAACTACTATCTTCCGTAGGAAGAAGGCCCGTGTCAAAATCCCCTCTGACGCCTTGATAGGAAAAAAATATTCCCATTCTGCCCGGTCCCAAGGCAAAAGAACTTCCAACCAAAGCGTCATGCTTGAATTCTTCGCCGGAAAAATTAAAACCGTAAGGGGCGGAACTTATCCGGGTTTCGTATTTATCCACTTCGGTGTAGGTAAAACGATAGCCGCCGTAGAAATTAAACCCTTTGCCTTCAGCGATTTTTGCCACGTGAATCAGATAATCGTATTCATCGCCGACCAATCCGTAGGGATCCTCCATCCCCGCCATCCTGCCCTGCCAGCCGTGAGAGGTTAAACTAAAGGAAAAAAATAAGGTAAGAATCAAAGTAAAGAATAATGCTTTTTTCTGCCGCATAAAATACCTCCTAAAGTTTATTAGAATGTTAAAGATCTAAATAACTAAAAAAGTATATTTATACGCGCCGTGTAGCTTTTTCGTTGGAGTAGAAGAAACATTCCGGTGGAGTTTGGGGAAAATTATAATCGGCGCTGACTGAAAAATAGCATTCTGGATTTAAATGTCAATAAGAAATTTTTCACGATTTTATTAAGAGATTGCTGCGGCGTAGATTCTTTCAAGCGGATGTGTTCCTAGGTGAGGATCATTAATTATATTGAAAAATAGACGCGAATATTTTTCAGTGCGCTGAAAAATAGTCAATTTGGCACAAAGGGTCTGCCTGTTGAGTTTTATGACTTTATCCCTGCAATATGCGCGGCCATCCAACGCTTTTCCCTCGTTTTTATGAGATTGCTTCACCCGCTACAGGCAGAGTTTTTTCCCGGCGTATCCAGCATTCCCATGCATGCGCCGGGCAGGGCTACCGGAGCTCCTGCCGGGTGCAATGAAACGGTATTGTTATGATACACCGGCTGGAATCCTTAAAAAAAAGATTTATTTTTTACTGTTTATTATTTTGGGTCGGGGATGGAAAGAGAGCGGCATATTTTTATTGCCAGCTTGTCGGATATTTCTTTGTGCCGTGGCACGGCTTCAATTCTGCCGGTATTGGGATTCGTCCATAGAGAATGAGAGCCGCCTTCGCGTTTGAGAAAACAGCCGTGACGCCTGAGATGTTTCAGCAGGGCGTGCAGCTTCATCCGACAGAAACCACTTCGCGCGCGGCGTCCCGTGGAATGCCGCGCAACGCGTCCTGCCTGCGGTCTTCAAGAATTAGCTCGATGGCTTCGGAAAGATTTTTCAGGCACTCCTCTTTTGTTTTTCCCTGGCCGTTTGCGCCCGGTATTTCAGGGCTGTAGGCGATGAACCAATCGCCGTCACGCTCAATTATGGCCGTAAATTCATTGTGCATATCATTTACCTCTTTTTTGTATAGGTATAAATATCATACCTAAAACAATGTGGTCAACTATCTTCTGCGCGTAAGCGGCAGCCTGTAATTAAACCACTGTAAGCAATATATAGGCGACGGAGAAGCGGCCGCTTTCGGGAATATAGCAGAGGATCTTCTGCCCTTCCTTTAATTTATCCGAGTGGAAGATTTCCTCCAGCATCACGTAAATTGAGGCGGCGCCGGTGTTGCCTTTGTAGGTGAGGTTGGTAAACCAGCGCTCGTAAGGAATTTTAAAACCGACTTCAGCCATGGCGTTGTGAATTTTATCGCGGAAAAATTCCGAGGAGTAATGCGGCAGATACCAATCAATTTCCTCCGGCCTGATTTTTCTTCTTTGCGCGGTGCGGGTGAGCGCCTCATTGACGGTGAGGCGCACAACGTGATCGCCCAATATTTCGGTATCCTGTTTGAGCGCCATGAAATTTTTATCTATCGCTTCCTGCAGTGAGTCCAGTTCGCGCCAGCCGATAACCTTGCCCTCCGGCGTTTTCATGCCCCCGGCGTACATGCAGACATCCATCTGCCCAGCATACGAGACATGTTCAACCCACTCCACGCGCAGCGAAATGCGGCCTGAATTTTTCTTGCCGGAGAAGAAAATCGCGCCGCCCGCGTCCGATAACATCCAGCGCAGAAAATCGGATTCAAAAGCCACCACCGGATGATTTTTGAAATCCGGATCGCCCGGCAGATGTTCAAAAAAATCGGAGCGTATCAAGGAGGAGGCAAGTTCAGAGGCCGTGGCCACGGCGTTTTCGGTCAGCCCCAGCGCAACATTCGCCCAGGCCGCTTTAAAAGAGGTAACGCCGGATAAGCAGATGCCCGAGGTGGAGATAACCTCGCAGGGGCCGATCCCCAGTTCGCCCGCGACCATCAGGCCGTGCCCGGGCGCGATAACGTCGGCAATCGTCGTGCCGGAGCAGAGACACTGTATGTCATTTATCTTAAAACCTTCGTATGGCTTCAATCTCTTCACGGCTTCGGCGGCAAGCCCCGCGTTGGTGTAGTTGAGCTTGCCTGTCTTGCGGTCAATGGCGTAGTAGCGCTTTAGGATGCCGTTGTTTTTGAGCACCATGCTTTTGATGCGCGAGCGGTTATTCTTAACTTTTCCCAGCACATCTTCAATTTCCGTATTATCTACCGGTTCGTTTGGTAAAAAAGCGGCAATGTCGTTTATGTAAACTTCCACTAAAATTTTTCTCCTTCGTTACTGCGGCCGGTGCGGCTTTTCATGCAGGCGCTTCATCAGCCCGGCGTAGGTCTGATAAAACATCTTCTCCGGCATTTTGGTGGCCGTCACCGCGTTGGTAAAGGTGTAATAATCAAGATCATCAATGATTATATCTTTTTTCATCGTTTTGTAAAGAGGCGTTCCCGGCAGCGGCGTTAAAACGGAAATTACCGGCACTTCAATCTTGTGCGCCAGAATAAAATCCTCCAGTTTTCTGAAGTCTTCCTCGTCATCACGCGGCGAGGCGATAAAATCGCCAATAATGACAATTCCCAGCTTATGCAGTATCTCAATGGCCTGGCTGATGACCTGTCCCTGGTATTTTTTGTTGTAGGACGAAAGCCGCTCGTCGGACACGTCTTCAAAGCCCACAATCACCGCATAAAGGCCTGCTTCTTTCCAGTTTTTCATCAGTTCGGGATATTTGACGATGGTATCGGCGCGCACGTCGGCAAAATATTTTTTGGCGATGCCGGCGCTTCTGATTTTGTCGCAAAGCTCCTGCGAATGGCGCGCGTTGCCGAAAGTGTTGGCGTCCACCAGGCGGATGAAGGAAGTGTCGCCCAAAAGGCCGATATCGCGCACGACAGCGTCGGCGTCATAATTCAGATATTTGCCGCCGGCCATGTTGGGAATCGCGCAGAAGGAGCATTTGTGCGTGCAGCCGTAGGCGCTCAGCACAAAACCCATCGAGAGACCTAGCTGTTCCAGAAAGTACTGGTCGCGATATTTGGCTACCAGATCGTAGCGCGGCGGTATTTCGGGCATCAAATCAGTTTCATCATAGTCGCGTACCAGATAGGTATGCGGTCTACCGGGCGTGGTTTTGGCAATGCCGGCGATGCCGTTTGATTTTTTACCCGCGGCGAGTTTTACAACGAGTTCGCGAAAACTTTTTTTACCCAAACCGATGACAATGTAGTCGAAAGATGGGCGGTTGAAATATTCCGGATTGTAGGTGGCGTGATTGCCGCCAATGACCACCACAGCATTGCTTTTTTCTTTGACGTTTGCGGCCAGGCGGATAACCGTATTTGCCTCGCAGGTAACAGCGGTAAAGCCGACGATATCGGGCTTAAAGTGGTGAAATTCCGCCCAGAAAGCTTCCTCGCTTTCGCATTTCATGTCAAAAATCAGGACATCTTGATCACGCAGAGGCCCGGCCAGAACTTCCAGGCTGAAAGGCTCTCCCTTGAAAAGCTGTTTGAGCGAAGTTATGCCGTATTCTTCCTCCGGGATGCTGCGGCCGCAGTTGGGAGGATTAACCAACAGGATTTTTAATTTAGTTTCGGTCATGCGCCTACAAATAAAAACAAATGCGACAAAAAAAGCCCTCTCTATTGAAAAAAATAAAGAGGGCCCGGAGTGTCATGGTGGGTCAGGGCAGAATTGAACTGCCGACACTCGGATTTTCAGTCCGATGCTCTACCGACTGAGCTACCGACCCGAGGCAGAATCGTCTATAAAATATAGGATTACTTGTCAAGGCATTTTTTCCCGCCAGGCCTTGCGTTTGCCGCAAATTAATTATTGTTTTGCGACACTTGCGCAGGTGGGCTGCGGTCCGGAATTGCGAGGCCTTCCGCCGGCGTCTGCTCTTCTCTGATAATCACGACCGTGCCCGCGATTTTATCGTGCCAGCCCTGTTTGCGCTTATCAAAAGCCACCCAGATAAAGCCAAGGTTCAGTACAATGCTGGAGATGAAATATCCCACCGCGCGCAAAAAAGCGATGCCGAAGGTCAGGGGCTTGCCGTCTTCGCCGACCACCTGCAGGCCGAGTATCATCTTGCCAGGCGTGCGGCCGGTTGTTCCGTGAAAATATGTAAAATAGCCGATGGTTAAAGCAAGCAGAAACACCCAGATAAAAATCATGGCCGAGGAAATTTTGGTGGGATCCGTCAAATCGGCAAGCCATTGGCTTTCTTCCGTGTTGGACACGCCGAGAAAATAACCGATAACCGCGATCATGAACAGAACAAAGAAAACAAGACAGATGATGGTATTGTCGATAAGATAAGCGATAAGACGCCGCCAAAAACCGGCAAATTTATAAACGGACATAATTTTTTACCCCCTTATGATTTATGGCTGAAAACGCCTTTTTCGTATTGAATTATGGAAATAATCGCCGCGGCCGCCGTTTCAACCTTTAAAATATGCCGGCCGAGACTGACGGAAAGAAAACCGGCGTCCAACGCCCGCGTGATTTCGTCCTTGGCAAAACCGCCTTCGGGCCCCACAATAATAAAATAATTTTTGCAGCCGTCAAGACTTTTATCCGTCAATGCGTCTTTAATGGTTATTTTTTCTTCTTCTTCCCAGAAAATCATTCTGGCGCCGGGCGTGACGGCGCTTTTAAGCACGGCGTCGAACTTTCTGAAATTATCCACTTTGGTGACGCCTGCCGCGCGCGTGGCGCGTGATGCCTCGAGGGCGATTTTCTGCCAGCGCCTTACTTTCTGCGCCGCTTTATCGGCGGCAATGTGGCTCACGGATCTTTTCGCGGCAAAAGGAATAATCAAATCCACGCCCAGTTCCGCCGCGCTTTTGACGATTAAATCCATTTTGGCCGCTTTGGGCAGCGCCTGCGCCAGAGTAATTCTGATTTCCTTTTCGGCGCGGTCGATTTTCTTTTCCGTTATCACTTCCACGCCTGCGGTTAAATATTTTGTAATTGACGCCTCATATTCATGGCCCGCGCTGTCAAAAACGGCTATTTTGCCGCCCGGCTTCAGGCGCAGGACATTTTTCAGGTATTTTAGATTATCCTGCGGCAGCAGCAGAGTTTTTTTGTCCTGCAGTATTTCCGTGCTGTATATCCGGGGGATGGTCAAATTTATTTCCTTACGCTTTGGGAAATGAAGCGGAAAGTTATTTTATTATATGTCTCTGTCGCTTTTTTTCAAAACGTAACAGACCCATTCTTTTTCGGTAATGACTTTTTCCTGGGTGAAAGGCGCGGCGCAAAACCGCTCTTCGATAAGCTGCCGGTCCGGCTCAACAATGCCCGAAATGATCATATAGCCTCCGGGGACGAGCAGATTTTTCAGATGCTCGCGCAGTTCCATGAGCAGTTTGGCAGTGAGGTTGGCGATAATCAGATTACGCGTTTCGGTAAGTGTTTTCACGTCGCGATTGATGAATTTTATATGCTCGTCAACGTCGTTAATCGCCGCGTTTTCGCGGGCGATTTCCACGGCTTTTCTGTCGATATCCACGCCGATGACATCCTGCGCGCCCAGTTTGGCGGCGGCGATGCCGAGGATTCCCGTGCCGCAGCCGACATCCAGAACCTTCCAGTTTTTAACCGCGCGCTCTTTCATGATGATATCTTCAATGGCCTCGAGGCACATTCTTGTCGAAGCGTGCTGACCGGTGCCGAACGCCATGCCGGGATCGATTTCAATGACAATATCGCGGCTCGAGGGGGAATATCTCTCCCACGTGGGTTTGACGATAATATTGCCGCTCACGCGTATCGGCTTGAAATATTTTTTCCACTGTTCGCCCCAGTCCGGGTCAGTCACTATTTCTGTTTTGAGTGACGGCTTGGTCAGATCGGGAAAAATTTCCGCGAGACTGGCCAGATAATTTTCGACGGATTTTATTCTTTTTTCCGCGCGCGTATCCTGGGGGAAATAGGCCTGGATTGTTTCCGTTTGCGCGGTTTCGGGAAAATCGCCGGGAGATTGCGGCTCGAGTGTTTCCTGAAAAACGCCGTGGGCGCCTGCCTCCGTCAGAAAATTGCCCAGAGCATCCATCAACTCGGCGGGAGCGGCTATTTCCACCTTCAGCCATTTTTCCTGCTGCTTTTTCACGGCGCGATTCTCCTGTTGTGTTTGTCAGGATATAACCTGTTTTTATTAATAATTCAAGCAGACTCGGGCCGCGCAAAATAGAGATAACAAGGCAATTTTGCCCAGGTGTATTTTGCCGATGCTTTTGCCCGGCAACGGCCTTGCTTGAATTTTGGTATTCTTCATGATAGTTTTTAAAAACTGACCGCGCGTATAAACAAAGGCAAGGCAGAAAGGAAGAAATTGAAATATTACCCTGTTTTCTGGAACATCACCGGTAAAAAATGCGTGGTCGTCGGCGGCGGCGAAGTCGCGCAGAGAAAAGCGCTGCGCCTTATTGATTGCGGCGCGAAAGTTTTTGTCATAAGCCCCGCTTTGACCGGCGAGCTTGCCTCGCTGAAAGACAAAAATGAAATCATTCATATCGCCGGTAAATATTCCCCGTCGTATATTGAAGACGCCGCGCTGGTCATCAGCGCGACCGATGATGACGAGGTAAACGCCGCAGTCTCACGCGACGCGCGCACACGGGGAATTCCAGTAAATGTTGTGGATGACCCGCAAAAGTGCGATTTTATTCTGCCTTCCCTTGTGGAGAGGGGAGATTTAACTATTGCCGTGGGCACGGCGGGCAATTCGCCGGCGCTGGCGCGTCATCTGCGCGAGGAGATGGAAAAAACCTACGGCGAAGAATACGCGGCGTTAAATAATATTTTGGGACAACTGCGCCCCAAAATGGAAAAAAACGCCGAGGTGGGCAAGGCCTGGTTTGAAAGACTTATGGGCGCGGGATTGCTTGACGCACTGCGCCGGAAAAATCGGGAAAAGGCGAAACAGATCGTCAGGGAAGCAACCGGCGAGGAGGTGGAATTTGAATTTTGAAAATGTTGAGCTGATATTTTTCGCGCTGGCATTTTTCCTTGCCGCTTTAAGCGCCGCCGGTTATCTTTTTTCCCTGCTGGTCAAAAGAGTGATGTTGGCCAAGATATCCACATGGATTCTGGCGGGCGCGTTTTTGCTGCTTACGGCCTATCTGATCGCGGCGGCGATAAACGCCCACGGCTTTACCAATCTGGGGCCGCGCGCGCTTTTCGCGTTTTACGCCTGGTCGGCCGGCGCTGTTTATCTTGTCCTGCAATTCAAGACAAAAACAAGGCTGCTGGGCGCGTTTATCGGGCCCCTTGTGTTGTTATTCGTGATTATCGCCGCCGGTCAGGAGGCGGGCAAAACCATTTTGCCGGAAGGATTGCAAAGCTGGCTGGCCACCGGGCACCTCGCTTTATCCATTGTGGGGGAAATTTTATTTGTGCTGGCGTCATGCGCGGGCGCCATGTTTATCATGCAAAACAGTCTGCTCAAAAGCGGGAAATTCACCTCGATGAGCCGGCTGCTTCCTTCCCTTGGCGATTTGGACAGAATAAATCATCTTTGTCTTTTGTGTGGCTTCCCTCTTTTGACCACGGGCATTATCGCCGGCGCGTTCTACGCCGCCTTTGTCTGGGAAAATCTCTGGACATCCGACCCGAAAGTTATCTGGTCTTTTATTGCGTGGCTTGTTTACGGCGTGCTGCTTCATCAGCGCCTCGCCCTCGGCTGGAAAGGATTCCGCATGGCCGCCTTGTCGTGTATTGTGTTTTTGCTTCTGTTGCTGACGTATATTTTGGTGAAACTTTGTTTTTCGTCTTTACATAACTTTGTTTGAAAATGATTATACTTATCGGATTAAACCATAAAACAGCTCCTCTGGCTGTCCGGGAAAGACTTTTTGCCGGTTGTGAAGATGCGAAAACCCTGCTGCCGGAATTTCTCGCTATTGAGGGCGTGGCGGAAACATTATTTCTCGCCACCTGCAACCGCGTGGAAGTGATCGCGGTTATCGAGGATAATCCGGAAACAATTGATAAGCTGAAAACAACGCTGATGAAAAAAGGCGGATTGACAGATGGTGAAGCATCCTGCCTCTACATTTACCGCGATGATAAAGCGATCAAGCATTTGTTTCGGGTTACCTCAAGCCTTGACTCTCTGGTGATGGGAGAGACGCAGATTCTCGGCCAGGCAAAAGACGCCTACCGGCAGGCGCTGGCGCAAAACGCGACAGGCGTGGCGCTCAACCGCCTGATGCATCGCGCTTTTCGCGCGGCTAAACGCGTGCGCACGGAAACAGGGATTGCCGCCAATCCGGTATCGGTGAGTTTTGCCGCGGTGGAGCTGGCCAAAAAGATATTTGGCACGCTCACAGGCAAAAAAATTCTGATTGTCGGCGCGGGGGAAATGGCGGAATTAACCGGCACGCACCTGGTGGGAAACGGCGCGGAAGAAATCACCGTGGCCAACCGCTCGCAGGCGCAGGCCGCGGCGCTGGCGGAAAAATTTCACGGCCGGGCGGTCGGACTGGAGGCGCTTGACGACGCTCTTGCGCATGCCGATATCGTGATTAGTTCCACCGGCGCTCCCTCATACATCATTACGGAAGATATGCTGCGTCAGGCGTTGCGCAAGAGAAAGAATCCTTTGCTATTTTTAATAGACATTGCCGTGCCGCGCGATATCGACCCGGCCGCGGGTGAAATCGAAAATGTTTACCTTTATAATATTGATAACCTGCAGGATATTGTCGACGAGAACGTGAAAATGCGCCGACGTGAAGCGCTCAAGGCGGAAAAGATCGTTGACGAAGAGGTGGCGCAGTACAGCAACTGGCTCAAGGAACTGGAAGCCGTGCCGACGATTGTTTCTCTGCGCACAAAGGCGGAAAAAATTGTCCGCACGGAGCTGGAAAAGGCGCAGGGCTGGATGACGGGCATGGAAAACGGCGATAGGGAAAAAATAGAGGCGTTGGTCCAGGGCATTGTTAATAAAATACTGCACGCGCCGGTGGCGGTGATGAAAGAGGAAAGCGCTGAGTTCAGCGCGCAGGATATTGTGGCCGCGGCACGCCAGCTTTTCCGCTTGGATGAATAAAAAGGAGATTGTGTGCACATAAAGATAGGAACGCGCGGCAGCAAACTGGCGTTGGCACAGACGAATCATGTTGCCGGGGCCCTGAAAAAGATCGCACCGGACATTGAAGCTGAAATCTGCGTGATTAAAACCAGCGGCGATATCATGCAGGATGTATCGCTTTTGCAGATCGGCGGCCAGGGTGTCTTTGTCAAGGAAATCGAAGAAGCATTGCTTGCCGGAAGCATTGATCTGGCGGTGCACAGCATGAAGGATGTTCCCGGACAGACGCCGGAAGGACTGATTTTTGCCGCTATTATGAAACGAGAAGACGCGCGCGATGTTTTGGTTTCCCGCGGCAATGTGAAGATGGAATTTATGCCCAAGGGAGCGAGAATCGGCACGGGGTCGCTCCGGCGCGCCGCGCAGATCAAAGCCATGCTGCCGGATGTGAATATTGTGCCTCTGCGCGGCAATATCGACACCAGGCTCAAAAAAATAGAGACGGAAAACCTCACCGGTGTTATCCTGGCGGCGGCAGGCATGAAACGGATGGGGTATCTGGAAAAAATTACTCAATATCTGCCTGTGGAACTGATGCTGCCGGCGGTAGGTCAGGGCGCGCTGGGATTGCAAATAAGAAAGGACACCCTTGAATTGGCGGGAATTTGCGGCAAGCTAAATCATCCGCAGGCGAATGCGGAAGTAAGCGCGGAGCGCGCTTATCTGCGGGAATTGGGCGGCGGCTGCCGTCTGCCCATCGCGGCGTATGGATTGATGGAGGGAAACAGATTGACGTTGGAAGGATTGCTGGCCGCGCCGAATGGTTCGACGATTGTCAGAGATAAAGTCTGGGGGGAAATCGGCGAGGCTGAAGAACTGGGGAAAAAACTGGCAGGTTTAATTCTGGAAAAAGGCGGCAGAAAATTGCTGGATTTGATGTGCTGATATGACATATCAAAAATCAAAAACAGGCAAGGTTTTCATCATCGGCGCGGGGCCGGGAGACGCGGGCCTCATTACGCTCAAAGCCGTGGAAGCGCTGTTGGCCGCTGATGTTGTCGTTTACGACAATCTCGTCAACGAAGAATTGCTGAAATTCGCGCCGCCACAGGCAAGATTTATTTACGCGGGCAAAAAAGGCGGCGATCACACACTTTCGCAGGAGGAGATCAACGAATTGCTGGTGAGGGAGGCGCAGGCGGGCAATGCCGTGGCGCGCCTCAAGGGCGGCGATCCTTTTATCTTCGGGCGCGGCGGGGAAGAAGCGCAAATGCTTGTGGAGCATAATGTCGCTTTCGAAATCATTCCCGGCGTAACCTCGGCTATCGCGGTTCCGGCTTACGCGGGCATTCCGCTCACCCACCGGGGCTTCACTTCAACCGTGGCGTTTGTAACCGGGCATGAGGACCCGACGAAAGAAAAAAGCGATATCGACTGGCTGGCGCTTGCCAAAATCGGCACGCTTGTTTTTCTGATGGGCGTGAAGAATCTCGCGGAAATTACCAAAGAGCTTATTAAAAACGGCAAATCGCCGGAAACGCCGGTGGCGCTGATCCGCAACGGCACTCTGCCCACTCAGCAGGTTCTGGTGGGCATGCTTTCCAATATTGTGATCTTGGCGCACGCCAATGATTTCCGCCCGCCGGCTATTTTGGTAGTAGGTGACGTGGTTGACCTGCGCGACTCTTTGCGCTGGTTTGACAACAAGCCGCTTTTCGGCCTGGGCGTGGTGATAACGCGCCCCGAGCGTCAGGCCGATGATCTGGCGCGCCTGCTTTTGGAGCAAGGCGCCAATCCTATTTCTTTTCCCACGATCGCCATCGAGCCTCCCGATGACTGGGGCGAACTAGACAAAGCGCTTGAGCGACTGGAAAGCTATCACTGGCTGATTTTTACCAGCGCCAACGGCGTGCGGTTCTTTTTCGACCGCCTGCGGCAAAAAGAAAAAGACATCCGCGATTTAAAAGGAATAAAAATCTGCTGTATCGGTCCGGCGACGGCTCGTCAAATTGAGGAAAAAGGCATCAGCGTTGATCTGATACCGGAAGAATTTATCGCCGAAGGCATTCTGAAGTCTTTTTCTATCTTGGATATACATGGCAAGAAAATTCTTCTGCCGCGCGCCGTGAAAGCCCGCGATATTCTGCCGGAAGGGCTCAAAAAAATGGGAGCGCAGGTTGATGTGGTGGCGGCGTATCAGACGGTAAATTCCGGCAGGAAAAAAGAGGAGTTCCTGTCGCTGCTCGATGCGCACGCGGTGGATGTAATCACCTTCACCAGTTCTTCGACAGTGACTAATTTTGTGGAAATAATGGGAAAGGATTTCGTCCCGCCGTCGCGGGTGCGCGTTGCCTGTATCGGCCCGGTAACGGCGGCTACGGCAAGGAAGGCGGGATTTCAGGTCGACATTGAACAAAAAGAATACACCATGCAGGGACTTGTGCAGTCATTGATTGATTGTGATAAGAACAGATGCTACCCTAAGGACACGAATTGATAAAATGATTGGTATTTCCAAATTATACTGCGGCGCCGTGGAGCCATCCGACGTGCTGCGCTACAACAGGAAATCGGGGGATTTACCCTCTCACCTGCTGCAATTTTCCGCGGACAAGAAACCCGTGGTTGTCTGGAATATGACGCGCCGTTGCAACTTAAAATGCGTCCATTGCTATTCCGCGTCCGCCGACATCGATTATCCCGATGAATTAACCACCGAGGAAGGGAAAAATCTGATTGACGATCTGGCGCAATTCGGCGCGCCGGTTGTTTTATTTTCCGGCGGCGAACCGTTCATGCGCCCGGATTTACTGGAGCTGGCGCAATACGCCACCGATCAGGGCATGCGCGCGGTTATTTCCACCAACGGCACGCTCATTACCGGGGAAATCGCCGCGAAACTCAAGAAAATCGGTTTGTCTTACGTAGGGGTGAGTCTCGACGGGCTGGAAATAACGCATGACCGCTTTCGCGGCACAAAAGGCGCGTTTGCCAAAGCCATGGAAGGAATCCGCAACTGTCGCGAAGCCGGTATTAAAGTCGGTATCCGTTTTACGGTGAATAAGCGCAACCTCGCCGATGTGCCGGCGATGTTTGACCTGCTCAAGAAAGAAAAAATTGAACGGCTTTGTTTTTATCATCTGGTTTACACGGGCCGCGGCACGAAGCTGCGCGAGGAGGATTTAACCCATAAGGAAACGCGCTCGCTTCTGGATCTGATTGCCGCCCGGACCAAAGAAATGTTTGCAGTGGGCCTCGCCCCGGAAATACTTACTGTTGATAATCACGCCGACGGGCCGTATCTTTACTTGAAGATGAAAAAAGAAAATCCCGCGCGCGCCCAAGAAGTGCTCGAGCTTCTGGAGATGAACGAGGGCAACTCCACAGGCGTGGGCATCGGCTGCGTGAGCTGGGACGGCGAGGTTTATCCGGATCAGTTCTGGCGCAACAGGCCGCTGGGCAATATCCGGCTAAAACCCTTCAGCAAAATCTGGACGGATGAAAAAAACGAGTTTTTGATGAAACTGAAAAACAAAAAAAAGCATCTGCGCGGCCGCTGTGCGACTTGCGCGTGGCTGAATGTCTGCGGCGGCAATTTCCGCGCGCGGGCGGAAGCGGCGGGCGATGTCTGGGGAGACGATCCCGCCTGTTATTTAACGGACGAAGAAATAGCCAAAAAGGAGTAGGCCATGCAATTTCCTGATTACCGTTTAAGGCGGCTCAGAAAGAACGAAAATTTCCGCCGGCTCGCGCGTGAAACAAAAATCAGCGTTGATAATCTTGTTTATCCGCTTTTTGTTGTCGGTGGCAAAGACGTGAAAAAACCGATTGCCTCCATGCCCGGCAATTTTCAGTTGTCGGTGGATAATCTGGTTAAGGAAGCGCGCGAGGCGCACGCGCTCAAAATACCGGCGCTGCTTCTTTTCGGCATTCCCGATAAAAAAGACGAGAAGGCAAGCGGCGCTTACGCCAAAGACGGAATAATTCAAAAGGCGGTTAAGGTAATCAAAGAAGCCGTGCCGGAAATCCTGGTGATAACTGATGTCTGCCTTTGCGAGTATACCAGCCACGGCCACTGCGGCATGGTGGAAGACGGCCGTGTGCTGAACGACGCCACGCTGGAGCTTCTGGCAAAAACGGCGCTTTCCCACGCGCAATCCGGCGCGGATATGGTGGCGCCTTCGGCGATGATGGACGGACAGGTAGCGGCTATCCGCGAGGCGCTGGATGAAAACGCGCTGGAGGAAATCCCCATCATGGCCTACGCGGCGAAATACGCCTCGGCTTTTTACGGACCGTTTCGCGAAGCCGCCCAAAGCGCGCCGCAGTTCGGCGACCGCAGGGCTTATCAAATGGACCCCGCCAATGCCGATGAAGCCATCCGGGAAATTTCTCTGGATGTGAGCGAAGGCGCGGACATCATCATGGTCAAGCCCGCGCTTTCTTATCTGGACATTATTTATCGCGCCAAACAGGAATTCGACTTGCCGCTGGCAGCCTATAACGTGAGCGGTGAATATTCCATGATTAAAGCCGCGGCGCAGACGGGCTGGCTCGACGAAGAAAAAACTATGTTCGAGACGCTTACCGCCATCAAAAGAGCCGGCGCGGATATCATCATCACCTACTGGGCCAAAGACGCCGCCCGCCTGCTTAATAAATAAAGGAGAGAATTTTTTATCAGCATTTATTTGCTGATGTTTCAATAAAATTTAATGACAACTGTTTTTGATCTGCACATTCACACACAAAAATATTCCGACTGTTCTTTTATTCATCCGGAGGAACTCATCGCGCAGGCACTCGAGGCCGGCCTGCAGGGCATCGCGCTTACCGAACACGGCATGCGCTGGCCGGATGAGGAATTTGCCAGGCTGGAGAATCTGGCCCGGCCGCAAGGCCTTGTCCTGATCAACGGCCAGGAAATATCCGCCCGCAATGATAAAAATGAGATGGAAGGGGATTTTCTGGTTTTTGGCATTAATTATAGTTTAACCGGACGTTACACCGCCTGTGAGTTGGCGGGGCTGGTGCATAACCATGGCGGCATTATTATCGCCGCGCATCCCTATAAGCTGTCGCGCCGGGGGAAGACCCATTATTACGGCGCGGGAGACAAAATTTATCAGCTGCCCCTTGACGCGATTGAACTATATCATCCCGACCATTCTTCTTTAGCCGTGTCTAAAGCGCAAAAAGCCATGCAAAAACTGGGAATTCCCGGTGTGGGCGGCTCCGACGCGCACAAAATTTTTGACGTAGGCTCATGTGTGACGTTATTTGACAAGCGTCTTGAAAATGAAGCTGATTTTATTGAGCAAATCCGACGGGGTAAGGCACGAGCGGAAAAACGGCACTAATACACCAAAAGCCCCTTAGTTGTATAAGGCAAATTATTGGGCAGACTTACATAAGAGCCGGTCAAGCCGGCGAGTAATCAATAGCGGGCAAGCGGTTACGCCGGACCGCTCTGTTCTCCTCGATTTTCAGAAGGTAAGTTTTTTAGAATACTTTAAAATAAAACAATGCGTAAATAATGATTACGGCAATCAATACCGCCAATAAAACAAAATTAAACTTGCGTTTTTCTTTCACCATAGCCATAACGCCACCTCCTGCTTTATTATTAGTGTAACTACCTAACGGAATTGATTTCGAATTATAAAGAAGCGGCTCTGGTATGTCAAGAAAATCGTTTTTCAAGATTTTTGTTTTAATGCGCAGTTATTTGCCATCGTTTTTAACGATTACATCAGCCGCACAAAAGCGAAAAATACGCGGCTGATTCCAGGCCAATGAGCAAGAAGAAACCTGGCTGGCAGAAGAAACGCCAAATATTTCAAGCTGCTGCGCCTTGCAACTTGTTTTTAAATGCGGAAACGATGGTGTTTGTCGCCGCGTCAAGCGTCATGGAGCCGGTGTTAATGATCAGGTCGTAGAGTTTGGGATCGTCAACGTCGGCATTGAAATATTTGCGCACGAAAGCCCGCCGGTCCGCTTCTTTTTTAATCACATATTGCTCGGCTTCGCTTCTGGATAAACCCCGGTCTTCGATAAAGTGCTTAATCCGATAATCAAGCGGGGCGATAATCCGCACCTTGAAAGCTTTTTCCGGTGGTAGGATATGATTGGCGCCCCTGCCCACAATCACCACATTGCCGAATACGCCGATGGTGCCGATGACGCGCGTCAGGTGCTGCAGGTACTCGCCCGGCCACGGTCGGAATTCTCCAAAGAGAGAAGAAAGCAATGTTTCACGGAAGGTTACCTCTTTTTCATCCAGCGATTCGATAACGCGCCTGCTCATCTTCGCGCTGTCCGCGACATGCTGAATAATCTGTCCGCCGATTAAATCCATATCCAGCGCTTTGGCGACTCTGCGCGCGATTTCGCTGCCGCCGCTGCCCGGTTCGCGCGAAATGGTTATCACCGGGCCGCCCTTGAAATTTTCAATGTCAATGCCCTGTTTGAGCGCTTTGTCCAGTAGCTTTCGCCACTTATCCAGTTGATCCTGCACCATTTTATCCATGACGATTTTTTCGTCTTCCAGGGCTTCCGGGGAGATGGACTTAATCGACAAGTCTCTGGTATAATCGGGACAATAACTTCCCACCAGCGAGTCAGATCCCAGCTTGAACCTTTTCTGACAATCCTTGCGCCACGCGCATATTCCGCAAATGTGTCTTTCTCCTGCCATGATGCTCACCTGCTTTCTGGCTGTTGTTTAGTCGTTTTTTGTTCACTTAATGCTTCAAAACCGGCAACGATATCCAACAATTCCTCCGTAATCGTCATCTGGCGCGTGCGGTGAAACTGTCCGTGCAGATCCTGCAGTTGTTCTTCAATATTCTTTTCCGCGTTTTGCATGGAGGCGAGACGGCTGGCGTTTTCGCTGGCGAGAGATTCCGCGAATGCCCGGTAAAGAGAAACAAAAAGATATTCCCTGATGAGCGAAGAAAAAATCATGTCGCCGTCCATCCGGTAAATCGGCAAACTTTTTGAATCCCATTTCTTTGTGGCGATTTCCTTGAGCCATTCCTGGCTTACCGGCAACAGTTGAATCATGTGCGGATGGTAGGTTGCCCCGCCCAGGTATTGATTATAAAAGAGCAGAAAATGATCCAGATGAGTCCGAAAATGCCACTCATCCAGAATCATGATTATTTCCTGCACCAGCGGCGTGATGCCCGCGGTTGAGCCCGGCGTGGGCAAGACATCGTAAAGAGGCTGTCCGGCGTCTTCCAGATAATCAGCCACTCTGGCGCCCACGGATAAGATGACGCGATTTTCCTTTTTGATGCCTGTTGTTTTAAAATGTTCCAAAGTAAAAGACGATATTTGCTCATTGAGCTGACCGCATAATCCCTGATCGGAGCCGAATACTATGGCGCCAACGCGTTTAATCGGCGGTTTTTTGGTTTTTGTCGCGGCGTCCATTCTTTCCTTGAGAACGATTTGCAGTCCCATCTCGACGGTTCTTGTATAGTCCGTGAGCGATTCGACTGCTTTTTGGTATTGGCGAATGCTTACCGCGGCGAGCGCTTTCATCGTTTTAACGACGGATAGCAAATCACCCGCGCTCTTGATTTTTCTTTTCAGAGCCTCAGTTGTCTGCATTTTCTTCCTCTTTGACTTCGAACTGGCACACGTCGGATTTAATTGTATCCACAATGAGATTGCGATCTGCAGTTTCCAGCTTGTCTCCTTCGTCAATATGCTTGCACACGTCGGGAATCTGGTTATTGATGACTCCTAGCACGCTTTCTTCGGCTTCGCGCACTTTATCAATCGGGACACAGTCCAGGCATCCGCCGGTGACGGAAAGCAGAGATACGATCTGTTCCGAGGCGCGCAGCGGCCTGTATTGACCCTGTTTCAGGATTTCACGCACCCGCCAGCCGCGCTCCAGCGTTCTTCTTGTCGCGTCGTCCAGTCTGGTGCCGAAGCGCGAAAATGATTCCAGCTCTTCAAACTGCGAATAGGACAGGCGCAAATCGCCCGCGACTGATCGATAAGCGGCCAGCTGAGTCTTGCCGCCGACGCGGGAAACGGATTTACCGACATCGACCGCCGGCAGAATGCCTTTGTTGAACAAAACCGGCGAAAGATAAATCTGCCCGTCGGTGATGGAAATCAGGTTGGTGGGAATGTAGGATGACAAGTCCTGCGCTTCTGTTTCGGTAATCGGCAGCGAGGTCAGGGAACCACCGCCCAGTTCGGGGCGTAAATGCGTTGATCTCTCCAGGAGGCGTGAATGAATGTAGAAAATGTCTCCGGGAAACGCTTCGCGGCCGGGAGGACGCCTGAGCAGCAGCGACACTTCGCGGTAGGCGCGCGCGTGCGAGGTTAGATCGTCATAGACCACAAGCACGTCCATGCCTTTTTCCATAAAATATTCGCCCATCGTCGTTGCCGCGTAGGGCGCGACAAACTGCAGGCCCGGCGTGTCTTCCCCCGTGGCCACCACAACGATGCAGTTATTCATGACGCCCTTTTCCCGCAGATCAGCGATAACTTTGGCGACATCCGCGCTTTTCTTGCCGATCGCGCAATAAATGGAAATAATTCCTGTTTCTTTTTGATTGATAATTGTATCGACGGCAATGGCCGTTTTGCCCGTTTGCCTATCGCCCAGAATCAATTCCCGCTGCCCGCGTCCTATGGGGATAAGCGCGTCGATAACTTTGATCCCGGTTTGCAGGGGCACGGTAACCGGAGCTCTGTCCATAACCGCGGGCGCGGGCCTTTCCACGGGAAGGCGTTTTACGGTGTTTACGTCTCCCAGCCCGTCCAAAGGTCTTCCCAGAGGGTCAACCACGCGGCCCAAAAGTCCTTCTCCCACCGGCACGTCCAAAACGCGCTTGGTGCGATGCACTTCTTCTCCCACCTGAAGATTTTCACTGGGATCCAGAAGGATGACGCCTATTTCGTCCGGGTCGATGTTGAAAACAAGGCCCATGTAGTTTCCGGAAAAACGCACCAGTTCCTCGGCGCGAATATTGGGCAATCCGCTGACGCGGGCGATATCGCGCCCGACAAACTGGATGGTGCCTATCTCATACTGGCGCAAATCCGGTTTCTGTTTTTCCAGCACCTCGTCCATCGTCGAAAAAGTGTCGTCAAGAAATGCTTTTAATTCTTGAGATTCGTTTACCCCGGTTTGCTCGCTCATTTAATTCCTCCCTTATAATTCTATATTTCCTCTATGCCGCGTGTGCTTCCTTTTGTATGACTTCGGTAAGGTTTTCCACCAGCGTTTCCAGATATTCATTGAGGCTCCAGGCAATTTTATGGCCGTTTACCCTCAACTCGATTCCGGAAACGACATCGGGTTGTTTTATGTAGCGGACGGTAAATCCGTTGGAAATCTGTTTTTTCAGCGCCTGTTCTATTTTGGCTTGCGTGTCCGGGGAGATATCAAAGGCGCTTTGCACCACTACTTTGTTTCCGCCTCCGGTGATGGCCTTTCTGATTTCTTTGCTTTTTTCCGAATCCAAGCCTTGCACGCGGCGGATAAATTCAGCGACAATTTGTTCCTCCAGCTCGGCGTTGCCTAGATCGGCCAGCGCTTTGCGCGCCGTGGCATAAATTTCTCTGGCGGCCCTGCCGCGCAAATCCTGGAAAAAAGCTTCTTTTTCCCGCGCGAGCATTGTTTGCCAACGAGTCTTGATGGCGTCCACTTCTTCCCGGACTTTCTCCATGAGTTCTTTGCGTCTGGTTTCCGCCGCGAGGCTTGCCTCGTTGAGCATCTGCTCTGATTTTTCGGCAAGCTGTCTGTTTCTTTTGTCGTAGAGTTCTGCCGCCTCTGCCGCTTTTTCCTTAATTTCCCGGGCTTCGCTGAAACGGGCGGCAATTTTCGCTTCGCGCTCATCCATCGCTTTGAGTATTCGCCCGTAAAGGAAACGCTTCAAAAGATAGACGAGCAAAAGAAAATTAAATATCTGGCAACCTAACACAAACCAGTCGATATGCATGGATTATCCCCCTGCTTTTACAAAGTGAGTCCAGAAAGGATTCGCGAAAATTACAATCATGGAAATAACAAAGCAGTAAATGGCAATCGATTCGATCATCGCCAGCCCGACGAATAAGGTTCTGGTCAGAGAATTGCGCTCATCCGGTTGCTGGGCGATGGCGGAAAGCGCCTGTTGAATCGCCTGTCCCATGCCGCTGGAAGGCCCGATAGAACCGATAGCCATTGTTAAACCTGCAATGGCAATAGATGCAACTGCTACTAAACTTATACTCTCCATATATACTCCTCCTTTAAAAAAATTTTATTAGCTAAGCTGCGATACCTTGACTTGCTTCCGCCTTATGCAATTCCTCATGTTTATGCCCTTCCTCGTGTGCGCTTGTCGCCGAAGCGATGTAGACCATCGAAAGAATGGCGAAAATGTAGGCCTGAATAATGCCGATCAGAAGCCCCAATGCCTGCATGATGATGGGAAACAGTAAAGGGGTGACCGCGAGCAATATCCCCACAACTTTTTCATGACTCATGATGTTGCCGAAAAGTCGCACGGTAAGCGCCAGCGTTCGGGAGATTTCCCCCATTACGTGAAACGGGAAAAAGATAAAATTGGGCTGAAAATATTCTTTAAGGTAGTGTAAAAGGCCGTTTTGAGAAATGCCGTACATGGGCACGGCGACAAACACGCAAATGGCGAGCGACGCGGTCGTGGTGATGGAAGAAGTCGGCGCGACGAATCCGGGAACGACCACCAGAATGTTGGACAGGCCGATAAACAGAAAAAGAGTGCCGATAAGGGGAATATATTTATCCCCTCCCTTTTTTGCCATTTCATTGATTTCGCCGCGAATGACGGAAATAACCACTTCGAGAAAATGCTGCCAGCGTGAAACATTAATTTCCGAGGAAAGATTACGGGTGACCAACCAGGAGCCCACAACCAGGATGGCCATCACCAGCCATGTGTAAAGAATGGTCGCGTTGATTTTGATAAAACCCCAACTCCAGATAATCACCTGATCAGGGCTGATTTGGTTTATTTGTACAATTTCCATGGGAAATCCTCTTTACTGCGCCTTATTTAGTCCGAAGCGACGGGTAAGCAGCACTTTCATTATGATGAATCCTGTTACCGCCATGGCTAGTCGTTCCCAGTAACCGCCCATGATGAAATATAGAGCGACTAACAGTATCGCGGCGCGGACAGCAAAGCTGGCAAACATTAAACAGAGAGGGTGTGAGCTGTCCGGCAACCTTCTTACTGTCTGCCAGAGGCCCATGATATAAATTGCCCCCAATGTTAATCCCGCGACAAAGGTTAAAAACAGGATAATCGGGGTTAGGATGCCAAATTCATTCATTGCCGCCTCTTTCGCTGTCGCTTTCCTCTTCATCTTCTTCAATGATGCTGCTGCGCACTTTCTTTATCCAGTATGTTGCGTTAATGCTGCCAATAACGACACCAGCTATTAAAAGCATCAGCGCCCAGGAATACTGGCTAGGCCATGTTCTGTCTATCCAGAGCCCCAGGGCGATGCCGATCAGCGTCGGGATGGCTATCGCCCATCCCACAATGCCGAACATGCCCAGGCCGAACCAGACTGTTTCGTCCTTATGCTTGAGCCCTCTGATGCGCAGCGTTTCTTTTTGCGCTACTTTTTGCGCAAACCTGTCTGCGATTTGCCTGCGTCTTTGACTTGGTGTTCTTCTGATTTCCGGCATATTATTTCAACTCCACAAAGCGTCTGATTAAACTGGCTTCCAATTTGGCCGCCGCGGAACGGACAACTTTTTCCCGTTCATCAAGTTTATCATATTGTTCCATGACCACCTGCTTAAGTTTGCCCAGATCCGGGGCGCGCACAGCGTTGCGTGTGGAGACGAGAACCTCAGAGCCCTTTTTCACCAGGGTTCCGACGTCCATCGCCAGTAATTCCTGTCCTCCGGTTAACGGTTCAAAAGTGAAAAGGCCGGGAGCGAGTGTCGCCACAAAATCAATATGGTTGGGCATCAGGCAGAAAGAGCCGTTCTCCGCCTCGGCTACGATTTTTTTCACTTCCTGCCTAAGCAATACTTCCGCCGGCAATAAAATTTTAAGCATCATCTTGTTTTTTCGCCTCTTCGATGGAGCCGATCATGTAAAGAGCCCGTTCCGGATAATCGGCGAATTCGTCATTTAGAATGCGTTCACAGCCGTTGAGCGTGTCTTCGCGCGAGACCATTTTGCCCGCCGTGCCGGTAAACTGCTCCGTGACAAAAAACGGCTGCGTGAAGAATCTTTCCAGCCGCCGCGCGCGAAAGACCGTTCTCTGGTCTTCACGAGAAAGCTCGGAAATGCCCAGCATGGCGATGATGTCTTTTAAATCTTCGTAGATGGCCAGGGTCTTGCGGATTTCCTGCGCGATTTTATAATGGCGCTCTCCGGCGATATTCGGCATCAGCATTTTTGATGTTGACTGCAGGAGGTCGATGGCCGGGTACAATCCTTCGCTGGCCCGTTTGCGCGAAAGGGCGATGGTCGCGGAAAGATGGCCGAAGGTATGCACCGCGGAAGGGTCGGTAAAATCATCCGCAGGAACATAAACGGCCTGAATCGAAGTGATCGCGCCTGTTTTTGTGTTGCAGATGCGCTCTTCCAGTTCCGCCAGTTCCGTGGCCAGCGTGGGCTGGTAACCAAGGCGCGAGGGCAATTGCCCCAAAAGGCCGGAAACCTCCATGCCGGCCTGGATGAAGCGGAAAATGTTGTCGATCATAAGCAGGACGTCCTGCTTGGCGTCATCGCGGAAATATTCCGCCATGGTCAAAGCCGAATGACCGACGCGGAATCTGGCGCCCGGCGGTTCGTTCATCTGGCCGAAAACCATCACGGTGTTGCCCAAAACGCCGCTTTCTTCCATTTCCCGGTAAAGCTCTTCGCCTTCGCGGCAGCGCTCGCCTATACCGCAGAAGATACTCATACCCTCATGAGCGCTGACGGTGTTGTGAATCATTTCCGTGATCAGAACAGTTTTGCCCACGCCCGCGCCGCCAAAAAGGCCCGCCTTGCCGCCGCGCTCCAGCGGCGCCAAAACATCAATGGCCTTTATGCCCGTTTCAAAAATTTCCGATACCGTGGACTGATCCTGCAGGGGAATCGGGTCGCGGTGGATACAGCGGTATTCACTAGCCTCTGTTTTTCCCTTTTTATCGATTGTTTCACCAAAGACATTAAACACCCGACCTAGGAGTTCTTTTCCCACGGGAACTTCAAAAGGTTTGCCGGTATCGGTAACCGTCGACCCGCGCGCCAGGCCCTGCGTTGGTGTCAGGGAAACGCCGCGGACGGTGTTGCTGTCCAATTGAGTAAAAACCTCGATGATCACCTCGCCTTTTTCACCCGCCGTCAGAACATTGCGGATGGATGGGGCTTTTTGGGGGAAACGTACATCGACAACGCTGCTGCGCACCGATAAAACTTTTCCTTGATTGAGTTGCTCACGTTCCACTTTTGTCTCCTCGCTATAATTTTATAGTTTGAATGGTTCGTACAGCTCTTCCAGTTTTTTTACACTGTCCATCAGCCAGCCGACAACGCCGCCCATAATAATAAACATCACAGCGCGGATAACATCATCCGTGAAAGGTGCGTCTTTTAAAAAGAGCGAGTGGCTGGCAATAAGGATAATCGCCAGTAATATCGGCACGAGCATTCCTTTTTTGCCCCACCAGACAGCGGCCAGAATTATGGGTATGTAAAACAGATGGGTGAAAACGACGACTTTTCCAGCGGTATGGTTATAATATGTCAGAATGCCAGCGGCAATCAGCAGGACGGCCATAAAAGCAAGCTTGTAGGTATTTTTCATACCGCCGATGAGTTTGCCCATAAGAAAAGTTTTCACAATGCCCAGCTTTTTGTTTACTCCTTCCATGGTCAGCTGCTGGTATTTTTCCGTAACCTGATAGGATACATAGTCGAACATCAGAATTGTCCGGTTCAGGCTTTCCACGGCCTGCTGTTTTTCCAGCGCCGTGACAAATGTCCCTTGAAATTCCGCGTAAAGCCAGAGGTGGCGCCGCATCAAAATAAGCGCGTAGAGCGCCTCGTGCAAGGGTATTTTCTGCTGGTAAAATTCTTCGGCGTATTTCCAGGAAAAAGATTTGGCTTCTTCATAAGGGACTTCCGCCAGGGACATCTGACGGAAAAGGCGATAGAAATTAACTCCCTGTTCAACAACCAGATCCTTGGACAAAGAATGATAAGAAGGCGTGCGGTTATGTTTCATCACGTCCGCCGCCCATTGTTTGGCAATGTTTTCCGCTTTGCTCTCGATAAGGTTAATTAGTTTTGCCGCGTAAGCTTGCATGCTTCATTCCTCCTTTCCCGCTTGAATCTTAAAAAATGTTGCTAAAAAATTGGTGATTAATGCTTTCCTTCCTTCTTCGATAATTCCATTTTTATTAATTTCCAGTATTCACGGGAAATAATGTAGATGATATAATCGAACATCAGGATCGTCCGACTGAGGCTTTCCACAGCTTTGCGGTGTTCCACCTCGGCGGAAAATATTGTCTGGAACTCGGCGTAAAGCCAGATGTGGCGGCGCATCAGAATCATGGCGTAGACCGTTTCGTGCAGGGGGACGCCTTCCGCGTAGCGTTCGTGCGCGTATTTTGTGAAAACATCTTCGGCAAGCTGAAAGGGCGCTTCGTGAAAAAACATTTCCTGAAAATTTTTGTAGAACTCTGACGCCTGGTTGATGATTTTTTCTTCCGGCGCGTCATGGTATGAATTTGTTTTAAGGTTGGTTTTTACGTCTTTCGCCCACTGCCACGCGATTTTCTCCGCGTTTTTCTGGGTTAAATCTACCAGTTTGGAGGCAAAAGCTTTCATCAAAGATATGGCTCCTTACGCACTGATAACGGAGCAACACTTATGCCATTTTGAAAAATGGCCGGTATTCACTTTTTATGACGGCGGGTAGGGGCTGGTAAGGTCGCTGAATTGCTAAGACTCGTTCATGACGAAGGAGTGTTAAATATTTTTATTATCGCTTTTTTGAAAAAATGTTTTACGGATTCGGGTGAAAACAAAGTCATCAAATTTTCGGATTTGGCGCGCCCGGAGTGCTTTTCATAAACAAAAGAACAATAAAATTAGATATTTGATATACGCGACCTTTTTGTCGTTACAGATGACTTAAATGTCGCGCAGGATCGATTCCCAGCGGGGATTTTTTTTCATCGCGGCAATTTTTCTTTGCAGCTGGCGGACTGTAATACCCAGAGTTTGCGCCGCGCGGTTTCGGTCGCCGTTGGTATTCATCAAAACAAAAGCCAAATGCGCTTCATCATTTTCTTTCAGCGTGCATAATTGACGGGCAAAAGGCGACAGCGCCGTGTGGGCCATGCCCAGATGCTGCGGTGTGATGAAATTAGTGTCGGCGACGAGGACGGCGTTTTCCACAACCTGAGCCAATTCGCGAATATTGCCGGGATAGTTTTTGCCGTTTAATAATTCCATGGCTTCGGGAGAAAATCCCTGGACGTCTTTTTTGTGCTGCGCACACGCCTTTTTAAGAAAATGCCTGGCCAACAGGGGAATGTCTCCGGGTCTTTCCGCCAGTGGCGGCAAATGAATATGCGCTGATTTGAGCCGATAAAATAAATCCAGCCGGAAATTTCCCTCCTGGCAGGCTTTGTTTAGGTTTCTGTTGGAAGCGGAAATGACTCTTACATCGACCCAGATCGGCTTGGCCGCGCCCAGTGGATAAAAAGATTTTTCTTCCAGCACCCGCAAAAGCTTAGCCTGCAGCGCCAACGGCAGTTCTCCTATTTCATCCAGAAAAAGCGTTCCTCCGTCCGCCTGTTCGAAATAGCCTTGATGCGCGCTTTCGGCTCCCGTAAAGGCGCCTTTGGCATGGCCGAAAAATTGGCTTTCAAACATGGTCGCGGGAATAGCGCTGACATTTACGGCAATAAACGGGCCCTTGGGAGCGGCGCCCGCGCGGTGGATTCCGCGCGCCATAAGCTCCTTGCCCGTTCCGGATTCACCGGTAATCATCACTGGATTTCCGCTGGCGGCCATTACCTGCGCGTAGGAAAGCAAAGAAAACATGCGGGGGCACTGCGTGACTATTTCATTAAACGCTTCCGGCACCTCTTTTTGATTTTCGCGCGCGCTTACAGATAAGCCGATAAGCAAACCGCGATGTTCGTAGGCCCTTTTAATGGAAAGGAATAGCAGGTCGTTATCAACGGGTTTGACCAAATAGTCATAAGCGCCCATGCGAATGGCCTTTACTGTGGTGGGAATATCATCGATGGCCGTAAGAATGATAAATTCCGTGTGCGGGCGATAAGGTTTTGTCGCTTCCAAGACCTGCAGGCCGTCCACATCCGGCATCAATAAATCCAAAAGCACTATATCGTAATCATTTTCCCTGATGCGGTTGATGGCTTCTTTGCCGTTGCCGCAGATATCGACGCTTCTGATGCCCCGCCATCTCAGCAGCCGTTTGACGGAATTAAGGGCGACCTCCTCATCGTCAACAATCAGTACTCTCATATTTTCTGCCTTCCTATTTCCTGGATCATATTCTGCAGTTGAGATATTTTAAAAGGTTTCTTCAGTAAAAAATCCGGCTTTGTCGCGGTTTTGGTTTCCTGTTTCAATGACGTTGAATCTGCGGAATAAAGGATGGCGGGCAAAAGAGGAAATCTTTCTTTAACTCTTTTTAATAAATCCCAGCCGTTTATCGCAGGAAGCTTTATCTCAGAAATTAAGAAATCCACCTCGGGATGTTCTTCGAGAAAAGCAAGGACATCTTCCATGGTGTCTTTGGCGTCACAGCGCCAATCGATAACGCCATTTAAGCTGATTTTTATTTCGTTAAGCCATTTTGTGTCACTGTCTAGGCAGAGTATTGCCGGGTGCAATTCTAAAGTTTTTTGATTTTCAAAAGGCAGATAGATGGAAAAACGGCTGCCCAAACCAGGTCGGGACAATACGCTGATCAGCCCATTATGTTCCTTGACGAGTCCATAAGAAATGGAAAGACCCAGCCCTGTTCCTTCCTTGTCGCGGCGCGTCGTGAAGAAAGGCTCAAAGATATGATCAAGCAATTCCTGTTTCATGCCCATGCCGTTGTCTTCTATTTCAATTAAAATAGCTTTTAGCCTTTCCAGCTTTCTGGCGGTAATGATAATTCTGCCTTTTCTTTCCGGCGGGATAGATTGGTGGGCGTTGATCAGCAAATTGGCAATGACCTGCTCAATTTTTTGAAAATGCCCCTGAATGGGTGGCAGATTACTGTCGATGTAGAGATCGATGCGGGAGACGGTTTTGCGCACCTGGGCGCCCACAATGATCAGGACGCCATTGATAACTTCTTCAATCTGCACAGGCTTCTTTTCTTCTACTTCATCCGTACGGGCGAAATCCTTAAGCCCCGCGATGACGCGCTTAATGCGCAGCGCGGCAATTTTAAATTCTTCGATAATATCCTTCATGTTTGTGGAGACTTCCACATAACTGATGCCTTTGTCGCTCCAGTCGGTGTGCGAGGCGCCGTCGCTGGCTAGGATCGGCTCAATCGCTTTCCACATTTCTTCCAGCAGGGGGATGTTGTTGGCGATGAAGCTTACCGGGTTGTTTATCTCGTGCGCGACTCCGGCAACGACTTCACCCAGGGCTTTTAATTTATGCGAATGCATCATTTGTTGAACGCGTAGCCGGCCTTCCTGGCGCATGCGCTTCTCTTCCGTGATATCCTGCCAGGCGCCGACAATATAGCTTTTCCCGCGCTTGCCCGGCCGGATCAGCCGCCGGTGATCGGAAAACCAGCGATAGGATCCGTCATCCGCCAGGAAACGGTATTCGAAGGTATGAGTTCCTTTTTGCGTGACGGATTCCATTTCCGTGGAAATTCTTGTCAAGTCATCCGGGTGCACATGCTCCTGCCAGAAGAGAGAAGAGGAGGTAAATTGGGCGGGGGTGTATCCGGTAATTTCTTTAACGCTCTTGCTGACATAAGAAAATTTGATGTTTTTATCTCCGCTTGTGCAGGTGTAGGAAACGATAGGCAGCGATTCAAGAATAAGCGACAAGTGATCGGAAGTTTCCTGCAGAGCCTGATTTGTTTTGGCCAGGTCAAGCGTGCGCTCCTTTATTTTGATTTCCAAATCTTCATGGGCCTTAATCAGGGCTTCTTCGGCTCTTTTTGCCTGCGTGATGTCCTCGAGCGTTTCAATGGCGCCCAGAATGTTTCCTTTGGCATCGCGGATAAGCGCGGCGGTGAAACGCAGCCACCGCCCCCGCTTGCCCAATTCGGGAAAGAAATCCGTCGCTTCATAAGCGCCGTCAATCAGATTTGATTTGATATATTTACCGGCGTACCACCGGGGGACATCTTTCTGAAATTCATCAACAAGCAGATCCGCCATGCAGGGGCGCTCGGTTTTATAAAAAGCGCGCCATTGCTGCCCTGTGCCTACCACCTCACTAGCCTTGATACCGCTTAGCTCTTCCAGTGCCTTGTTCCAGTAAATAACCAGATGATCTTTGCCAATGATGAAAGTGGGGATGGGAGAACTTCCCACAATATGCTGCAGGGTTTGCCAGCCGCTTTGGAAAATTTCGCGCGCCCAGATACTTTCACTTTTTTTCATTTTGACGATTTTTGCTTTTTTAGGGCGATTTTTTTCTTTCATAGCATGGTATGGTTTGGCGGTTTTTTATTTTAAAAGCCCATACTTAGGCGTTGGTGCCAGGAAAAAAATCAATTACGCGAAGAAGTGCCGCAAAACAAATATAGAAAGAAGAACTTTGTGTGTCAAGTGAATTAAACCTGGCGAAATAAGAGTTCCGGAAAAGTGTCTTTTAGAATAAGAAAAGTACTTGTTTGCGGTAAAAAATTATCCGATAATATAAGCGTAAAGCAGGGAATTAAGTTATAAGATCTTTTACCACATCAACTGAAGCGGATGATTTGTTATGTCAATTCCGGAAAAATATCTGACGATTAAAAATAAGTTCGCTGAAGCTTTAAAGACGGGTAATTTTTCCACCATCGCGGCGATTCCGCTGGATGATTTGAAAATGGCCAAAATTCATTTGAGTTCCGAAAACGGCCAGCCTTATTACACGCTTTTGCTCAATACCATAACGGAAAAAGAAAAAACTCTTGTTGAAACCAAGGAAGGAGTTAAGGTTGCCGGCGTCGAGTCAAATTACGCCAGGAATCAGCATATTTATCTGGCGCATCGGTTTGCCGAAGACCCGCTTTTGGAAAGCCTGAAGAAAATAATAGAAAGGCAAAAGTATTTCTGGGTTACGGCAAAAAACAGTGATCTGGGAAAAATTTCTTCAGACGTTTTGGCGAAAATTAAGAAAAGCGGTTTTTTTATCGCGATTATGACCCGTCAACATGCGCTTAAAGACGGAAATTATACGGCCAACAGCTGGGTGCTTGAAGAAAAAGCCGCCGCTTTAGCCTTCGGCCACCGGCCGATTATCATGATTGAGGAAGGCGTGGAAAGGCATTACGCGGGCTACGTTCAATCCGAGGAGCAAATAATTCCGTTCACCAAAGTAAACTTCGAGGCCAAGGCGGAAGGCGCCGTAAAAACAATCGACGCGACATTTAAAAAATTTTTCAACCAGGGATTGATTTGATTATAAGAAAAACTTTTTTCTTGATATAAAAAAGAAAAAAGGTGCAATTTTAATCATTGCACCTTTTTTATTCATGCTGCTTGTGAAAAGCTTATTGTCTTATAATTATGTATAGAGCTAAATTTATTTCTTTACTCCGGTAAATTTGCCCTTTTCCTCGCCGTCCCAATCGATATCGCCGGACATTTTATTGCCTTCAACTTTTCCCTTGTAAATCGTTTTGCGGCCCTGCATGGTATAGGTCATTTCGAAGGTGTTTCCTTTGACGCTTCCTGTCATTGGCGCCTCGCCGAAATATCCCTTGTATGTTCCGGTTAATTTATCGCCAGTCTGTTTTATAACAAAAATTGGCGCGCCGGTCTGGCCGGAATCGGCCTTAACATCCAAATCCCATGTTCCGTTCAGGTCTACTTTATCTTGCGCCAGGCAAATTCCCGCTCCCGCTACCACAAACAAAGCAATCATGCATGCAATTAAAAAATTAATTTTTTTCATACCCCCTCCTTATGTTGGTTTATCATTTTATTAAAATGAATTGCTTTATTTTCGCTTATCATAGAATTTTATCATGGACAATAATAAACATGGCACTCGCAGCCTGCGTCAAATTCTCTTATATTTCGGCTATATAAATACTTAATGAAGCGAACGGATATTCGTAATAATTACGCTATATCCGGCAAGTAAGCCTGACGGCGATTTTGTTATTCGGTTAATTATTTGCCGGGGAAAAAGTAATGATATTTTTATCGGTTTTTCTTTTGACGCGCCCTTCGCTTTCGAGATAGCGCAAATGCGCGATGGCTTCGCCGGTGGCGAACCATTTCTGGGCGATAGGGAAATCTTCCCACTTCTCACAGTCAATATCCCAGGTCATGCCGGAGGCGATATCGTAGGCGTTTTTTTCCGTGCGCCCTAAAACATCCATTACCTCGTCGGCGCGAATTAAGTGGTGCTCCTTCAATTCATCTATTCTGGATTTTAGGTCGTTAAAGAATGTGCGGTGCCCGGGCAGAACAATATCAACCGGAAGATGGTAAACTTTGTCCAGGCTCTCCATATAGTTTTTGAGGGAGTTTATCTGATAAGACCATGATTCGATATGCGGGGTGATGTCGTATAAAATGTGATCGCCGGAAAATAATATTTTTTTATCTTCATCATAAAGACAGATATGCCCTTCGGTATGCCCCGGCGTGGCAATGCACTTGAGGCGATAATCTCCTATTTCGATGATATCATTGTCGTCGATTAAATTAAATTTCGGCACTGTTTTGGGACTGTATTTATAGCCGGGGTGATTATGAAGCGCTTTCATAAGCTCATCGGGAGGAAAGCCGTTGATTTGCGCGTAATCAATCATATCTTTCCAGCTGTTGTCTTTGTCGTAAACCTTCGCGTCAATCCTGCTGAAATAAATTTTGCTGTTTTCGGTGGCCAGGCGCGTGACCAATCCGGAATGATCCGCGTGCATGTGCGTGATCATGAAATCCGTTCGGGAAAGGTCGATTTTAAGTTCAGCCAGACCTTTTTGCATTGTCTCCCAGCAGACTTCACGGTTAAAGCCGGTATCGATAATGAGATTTCGGTTATCTGCTTTGATGACAAACGAATTGAGTTCTTTAAGCGGGCTGTTGGGCAGGGGCACCTCAATACGGTAGAGCCGATCCCTTACTTCTTCAATCATTGATAAATACGTCCTTGCTGCAAAACATGTCTTTAAATAGCATTTCATCGCTGATAATGCAAATTAATGCGAGTAATGGCGGCTTTTTGAAAAAATTAAGAAGAATTAATTTTGTTTGAAAACTATGAATCCTTGATATAAATTACGCATCGTTTTTTACAGGGGGGGTAGGTCAACAACTTTTCAAAATATTCATCATTTTACAGGGGGTTATATGTCTAAGAGAAAAATTTTTATATTGTATGGTCGAAGCAGGGCGCTTTTATGTGTATTGGCGTCGTTTATATTTCTATTTTCTGGTTGCGCGACAAAACCAGCCACCGCGCCGCCCGCTGCGGCGAAGGCTCCGGAGACGCTTTATATTGAAAAGCTAACGACGGAAGGTGTTGTGGTCGGTGAGGTAAATAAAGAGAATAAAACGCAATCGTGGAAAGGAATTCCCTACGCGAAGCCGCCGGTGGGTGAATTGCGCTGGAGCGCGACGCAAGCGCCGGAAAAGCGCGACGCTTCGCTGAAAACGACGAAGTTTGCCAATGTCTGTCCGCAATATGTCGATCACGACCGCAATCCGAACACCCCCTGGGTCATTCAGGGCGATGAAGATTGTTTGTATCTCAATATCTGGCGTCCGGACACGGAAGAGAAAAATCTTCCCGTCTTTTTTTGGATACACGGAGGAGGCAACAGCATTCAGTGGCCGCTTCTTTCCAACACGGATGGCTCTGTTTTGGCCGGCAAAAAAAATATGGTTGTGGTGACGGTGAACTACCGTCTGGGTCCGCTTGGATTTTTCAGTCATCCGGCGCTCAAAAGCGTTGATTCCAAGGATAAAAAAACGGATTCGGGCAATTTCGCGCTGTTGGATTTAATTCAGGCATTAAACTGGGTTCAGGCAAATATCGGCAATTTCGGCGGTAATCCGGAAAGTGTCACTATCGTGGGTGAATCGGCGGGAGCTTTCAATATCATATCCTTAATATCTTCGCCTTTGTCCAAAGGGCTTTTCCATCGCGCTGTATCGCAGAGCGGCGGAGTCAGGACAAGCACGCCGCAAAAAGGCGCGGCCCATGTTCAAGAAGTCATGGCAAGGATGATGGTAAAGGAAGGGAGTGTCGCTGACGAGAAAGCGGGACTTGCCAAAATCGGGAAAATGTCTTTGCCGGAGATATCCTCTTATCTCCGGGCGAAAAAACCGGAAGATTTTCTGGAGGCATATCCGGAAGGGCCGTCGGTTGGCATGATCAGCATTCCCAGTAATTTTCTGGACGGGACGGTACTGCCGCCGGATATTTATCAGGCTTTTAAAGCGGGCAATTACAATAAAGTTCCGGTCATGCTGGGGACAAATAAGGAAGAAGCCAAGTTGTTCT
Organism: Syntrophaceae bacterium UBA7520; assembly: GCA_002478265.1. GTDB lineage: Bacteria > Desulfobacterota > Syntrophia > Syntrophales > Smithellaceae > UBA4810. The sequence continues at coordinate 31,910 of DLNC01000009.1, read as the reverse complement.
TAAGGCTTGATCCGATGTTTGCCGCGTGGGCGAAAGACGGTTCGCTTTTTGATGATCCGAAAAAAGCCGAGCTTTACACGCTGGCGGCTAAGTATCAGAGCGACGGGTGGAAAGTTATGGGTGTGGATAATCTGGCCAGGATTTTGCGCGGAAATATTGACCAGCCAGATATTTACGCCTATCAGTTTTTATGGGGCGCGGACGGCATAGAGGGCAGCGTGATGCGCCCGCCGCTCAGTTTATTGTTGGGCGCTTGTCACGCGATGGAAATTGATTTTGTCTTCGGCACGGAGAAAACGTCTCTGGGGCCGTACGCTTTCTCTGCAAAAAACCGCCCCGGACGTATCGCTCTTTCAAACGCGATGATGGACTACTGGGCGCAGTTTGCCCGCAGCGGCAATCCGAATCGCGACAGTTCCGGCCTGCCCCTGTGGCAACCCTGGTCCAATGCCAAGGGAGAACCTAAGACAATTCTGTTAGATGCTGATTATGAGAATATCAAAATTGAAATGTCCACCACAGAATTGACAAATGCGGATATTGAAAAGGCGCTGAGAAAAGAACCGCGAAGAAAAGAAATAAAGCCTTTCTGGGACAATTCGCGGTTTCGGACAGATGCGAAACGATAAAATAAATAACTGAAAGGTAAATCATAATCAGGGAACAGCGCTGGAGCAATGGCGCGGTTCCCTGACCCCTGAACTAAAGGAATTATTGAGCAATTATAAGTAAAAAGTAATCGCAACAAATAATTCTTCGTAAAGGAGGGACTCAGCAATGAAGATAAAATGGTATGGACACGCGGCATTTAAAATAACAACGGACAAAGGGATCAGAATGATCATCGATCCTTATGAGCCGGGCGCCTATAACGGAGCGCTCTCTTACGGCAAAATTGATGAAGAAGCGGATATTGTCCTGACCAGTCATGATCACGCGGATCATAATTACACAAAAACCATCGCGGGCGGGTACGCACTCATTGACAAGGCCGGAGAGTATGATCTGCAGGGCATAAAGATAAAAGCTTTTTCCTCTTTCCATGACGCGACATCCGGAAAGGAAAGAGGCGTCAATTTAATTTTCGTTATTGCGGTCGATGGTTTAAATCTGGTGCATACCGGTGACATCGGCCATGATCTTGACGACGACATGCTCAAGAAAATAGGCAAGGTGGACATTGTTTTGCTGCCGGTAGGGGGCTTTTTTACGATTGATGCCGACCAGGCGGCGAAAATGATTTCCGCGCTTGCTCCGCGCGTGACCATTCCCATGCATTACAAAACGGATAAATGCGGTTTTCCCATTGCGCCGGCGGAAGAATTTACCAAGGGTAAAAATAACGTGCGTGTTTTGGATAAGTCGGAAGTAGAAATCAGAAAAGAAAATTTACCGACGAAGCCGGAAGTTCTTGTTCTGCGGCATGCTTTATGATAAGCGCCTCTCTGTGAATTTTTTGTCAATTTGCAAAAATTTTCACTTTTGATTTTAATGCGAAAACATTTTGAGGGGATAAGAGATGGAAGTAAAAGATAAAATTATTGTCGTTACCGGCGGCGCAAACGGGATAGGAGAGGGCTTATGCCGGCGTTTTGCCCGGGAAGGAGCGAAAAAAGTGATTGTCGCCGATATTGATGAGGCAAGGGCAAAGGCTGTAGCCGGCGAGATAAATGGTTTAGCTATGTCCTGCGACGTGCGAAATGAAGAAGATATTATTCGGCTAGTCAGCGATACCGAAACCCGCTTTGGCGCTATCGATCTTTTTTGTTCAAACGCGGGTATTATTCTCATCGGGGATCTGGATGTCAGAAATGAAGATTGGCAGCGCATCTGGGAGATTAATGTTCTGTCACATGTTTTTGCGGCGCGCGCCGTTATTCCCGGAATGATAAAAAGAGGAGGGGGATCTTTCATGGTTACAGCCTCGGCCGCCGGTTTATTGAGCCAGATTGGTTCGTTGCCTTACTCCGTGACCAAGCATGCCGCAGTGGGATTGGCTGAAAATATTTCTATCACTTTCGGAGACAGGGGAATTAAGGTATTTGCACTTTGTCCCCAGGCAGTAAGATCGGAAATGACCAGACAGGGCGGCGGCGTGGCGGCGGTTGACGGGCTGATGGAGCCGGAGCAGTTGGCCGATGAGGTTATAAAAGGTTTACAGCGCGAAGAATTTTTAATTTTGCCTCATCCCGAAGTAAAAACATATATGCAGCGAAAAACAGCGGATTACGACCGTTGGCTTTTGGGTATGCGCAGGCTACAGGCGCGTTTCATCGCCGGGGCTCCCTTAAAAAGTTAATAAACAAAAGTAACAGAAATTAAAAAGACTAAATTAATGAATTGCCGAAGCGAGAAGGCATTAATCGGGAAGTAATGATGAGTAAAGAAAGTAAAAGTGTCTTTATTGATAGCGAGGGGGATTTCGGCGATCTTCTGAAGAAAAATGATAGAATCGTTGCTCTTGTCTACGCCTCATGGTGCCCTTTTTGCCGTAATTTTTTGCCCGTTTTCGAGAAATATGCCGATGAGGGAGACTTGGGTTTTGTTCGCGTTCAGGATGACCAGGAGCGCATAGGCGAAAAATATGCCGTCGATATTTTCCCCACGGTTCTCTTTTTTGACAAAGGCAAGATTGCAAAAAGGCTTGATGGAGAACCTGGCGTGGGGTTGAGCGAAAAACAGCTGGCCGATTTTGTCAAAACCTGCCGCGCTTAGCGGCGGCAAACTCCCCTACTGCTCGGGCAAAAATTTGACAATTTTTTCTTTCGTGCCTAGACTAGAACCAATAGCAAGTTTTCTTTGCGCGCGATTTGTGTGCGCAAGTTTAGTTTTTTGTCTAAAATATTGATAATACACATACTTGAGGAGGCGATAAGTAATGGCGTTAATGACCGGCAAACAATACGAAGATAGTTTGCGCAAAATGAAATTCAAGGTCTATTTAATGGGCGAAAAGGTGGATAATCCCGTGGATCACCCCATAATCAGGCCTTCGATGAATTCCGTAAAAATGACTTATGAGTTGGCACACGATCCGGCGCATGAAGATCTGATGACCGCCAAGTCAAACCTGGATGGGAAAAAGGTCAACCGTTTCTGTCATTTGCATCAAAGCACGGAAGACCTGGTGAAAAAAGTAAAGATGCAGCGGCTTTTGGGGCAGAAAACCGCCTCTTGCTTTCAGCGCTGCGTCGGCATGGACGCGATGAACGCGGTGGACAGCGTCACCTGTGAAATGGATCAGAAGCTCGGCACCAAATATCATGAACGCTTTAGAAAGTTTCTGAAGATGGTGCAGGAAAATGATTTTACCGTGGACGGCGCGATGACCGATCCCAAGGGCGACCGGGGCGTATCACCCAGCAAGCAGGCTGATCCCGATCTGTACACGCATGTGGTGGAAAAAAGAAAAGACGGCATCGTGGTGCGCGGCGCCAAGGCCCATCAGACCGGCGCGATAAATTCACACTGGATTCTGGTTATGCCCACGGTATCAATGGGCAAGGAGGACGCCGATTACGCTATCTCTTTCGCCTGCCCGGCGGACGCGGAAGGCATTACCTATATTTACGGACGACAATCCTGTGACACGCGCAAGCTCGAAGGCGGACAAATAGACGTGGGAAACCACCAGTTCGGCGGGCATGAGGCGCTGATGGTTTTTGACAATGTTTTTGTGCCCTGGGAAAATGTGTTTATGTGCGGCGAAACGGAGTTCAGCGGCATGCTCGTGGAGCGTTTTGCCGGTTATCACCGTCAGAGCTACGGCGGCTGCAAAGTGGGCGTTGGTGATGTTTTGATTGGTGCCGCGGCGCTGGCGGCCGATTACAACGGCGCGGCCAAAGCTTCGCATGTTAAAGATAAACTGATTGAAATGATTCACCTCAATGAAACTCTTTTTTCCTGCGGCATCGCTTGCTCGGCGCAGGGTCATAAGACGGCTTCGGGTACATATTTAATTGACCTGCTTTTAGCCAATGTCTGCAAGCAGAATGTTACCAGATTCCCCTATGAGATAGCGCGTCTTGCCGAAGATATTGCCGGCGGCCTGATGGTTACCATGCCCTCGGAAAAAGATTTGCGTCATCCGGAAATCGGCAAAATTGTCGATAAGTATTTTAAGGGCGTTAATGGCGTGCCGACGGAGAACCGTTGCCGGATCATGCGGTTGGTGGAAAATATCACGTTGGGCACGGCGGCGGTCGGCTATCGCACGGAATCCATGCACGGCGCCGGTTCGCCTCAGGCGCAGCGCATTATGATTTCGCGGCAGGGCAATTTGGAGCAGAAAAAACAACTGGCCAAGGAGATTGCCGGAATCAAGGAGTGATTGCGGACACTTTCGGGCCGGAAATGGAAAAAAAATTAATCGGCTTCAAATATTGCGGCGGCTGTAATTCCGCCATCAACCGTGTCGGTATAGTTGATGCGATAAAAAAAATATTACCCGCGGATTATATCGTAGCATCTGATGAACACTCCGCGCCCTGGAATACGGGCGTTATAATCTGCGGGTGCGCGGCTGCATGCGTGGATAAACCGCGGATAAGGAATATGGCAGAGCGCTGGATTGTTGTCGCTGGTAAATCCGTGGACTTGGATGAATTTCCGGAAGAAAAAATAGCAAAAATCGTTTCGGGTAAAATTATCGGTTAACTAATCAAGGTTTAGCGTATAAATATTTTGCCCCCTTTTTTTATCTTTCTTTATTTTTTCGGGAGAAAAAAATGATTAAGACAAAAGAAGATTATGTGCAGAGCCTGAAGAAACAGAAGCTCAACGTTTTTTATAACGGTGAACACGTTGAGGATGTCACCACCCACCCGGCTCTTATTCCGCACATCAACGCGGCGGCCAAAACATATGAGCTTGCCCTGCTGCCGGAGCATGAAGATCTGATGACGGCGACCAGCCATCTGACCGGCAAAAAAATTAACCGCTTCACGCATATTCATCAATCCGTCGATGACCTCATCAAAAAAGTACAGATGTTGCGGCTGATTTCCCATGAGACGGGCAGCTGTTTTCAGCGCTGTGTCGGCTTCGACGCGCTCAACGCCTTATATATGACCACATATGACATCGATGAGGCCCACGGGACAAATTATTTCCAGCGTTTTAATGAATACCTGAAAATGATTCAGGAAGAAAACATCATCGTCGCGGGAGGCATGACCGACCCCAAAGGAGACCGCTCCAAAAGGCCCCATGAACAGGAAGATCCTGATCTTTTTACGCGCGTGGTGGAAAAAAGAAAAGACGGTATCGTCGTGCGCGGCGCGAAAGCCCATCAGACCGGCGCGGTTAACAGCCACGAGATTCTTATCCTGCCCACGCAGACCATGACCAAGGGAGACGAGGATTACGCCGTGGCGGCCGCGATTCCGCTCAACGCGCCAGGCGTTACGCTAATTTTTGGCCGCCAGACAAACGAAGAAAGGAAATTTGAAGAGGGTATTGACGCCGGAAACAAGGATTTCGGCGTCGTGGGTGGCGAGGCGCTGGTTGTTTTTGAGGATATTTTTGTTCCCTGGGAACGTGTTTTTATGTGCGGCGAAATAGGATTCACCGGCATTCTGGTCGAAAGATTTGCCACGCTGCACCGCCAGAACTACGGCGGCTGTAAGGGCGGACTTTCCGATATTATTATCGGCGCGACGGCGCTGGCCGCGCAGTATCAGGGAACTTTGGGCGGTTCGCATATCAAAGACAAGCTCACGGAGATGACGCACTTGGCGGAAACCGTCTATGCAGCGTCAGTAGCCTGCTCGGCAATGGGCGCAAAAACCAAAAGCGGCGCCTATTACCCCGACCCGCTTTTGGCCAATTGCGCCAAACATAATATAACCAGAAACATTTATGAAATATCCCGCCTGGCGCATGATATCGCGGGAGGCATTATGGCCACGTTGCCTTTTGACAAGGATTTAAGAAGCGAGAAAATCGGCAAATACGTCAGAAAATATCTGGCCGGCATTAAAGGCGTTTCCACGGAGACCAGAATGAAGGTTTTAAGGCTTATCGAAAACATGACCGGCGGCACCTGCCTGATCGAGAGCATGCACGGCGCCGGCTCGCCACAGAGCCAGAGGATCATGTATCAGCGTTTGGGCAATTTGCCGGGGAAAATGGAAATGGCCAAAAAGCTGGCGAAGGTCGAATAATATAAAAAACACAACGGGGGAAAAATGAACTGGAAATATCTGTTGCTTGACGTGCAGGAAAAAGTAGCCACGGTTACCATCAATAGGCCGGACAAGGGAAACGCTTTGGCGCCGGATGTTTTGGAAGAAATTGAAAAATTGTTTGTCGAACTGGGAGAAAGAGATGACGTGCACGTGATTTTGTTCACCGGCGGTGAAAGATATTTTTCCGCTGGATTCGACCTCAATGAAATAAGAAAACTACAGAAGGTTTCCAACGAGGCGTATACGGCGCTTTTCCATCGCGCTTACCGCGCTATTTTATTTTGCCCGCAGCCGGTTATCTGCGCCGTGGGTGGCCCGGCGATTGCCGGCGGATTTGACCTCACCATGATGTGCGATATCCGTTACGCCTCCGAGCGCGCTAAATTTGGCCAACGAGAAATTGTTTTATCGCTTACCCCGATTATGGATCCGCTGTGGCGCATTATCGGTTTCGGACGCGCTAAGGAAGTAGCCCTCACCGGTAGAATCTACGACGCATATGAAGCGGAAAAAATGGGCTATGTAAGCCGTGTTTTTCCTGAAGGGAAACTTTTGGAATCGGTCACAGCCATTGCCCGTGAGATGGCCGCCTACGACCGGGGATGCCTCAAGGAAACCAAGCAACTGGCCAATAAAATTATCAATGAGGATCTGGACGGAGCGATGCGCCTGCAGGAATGGCTCTTTAGAAGCTACATCGGTTCTGAGGATAACCATCAGCGGATCGATGCACTGCAGGAAAAGCTCAAAACAATGAAAAAGAAATAATAAGTAATTAATTTTACTGCATTATATGGTCAGGCCAAGGCTTCTTCTCTTAAAAATGTGACTATGATTATAGCAAAATTATCATAGTCATACTATGAAATAAAATAAAACTTGACAGTCTCACTATAATGTCATAAGTTAGCAAAGACGCCGAAGGACGTCCTTGCTAATGAACGATACCGTCCGAGCCAAAACCAGAAAAGACCGCATCATGGAAGCGGCTTTGCATATTTTTGCGGAAAAGGGTTTTCAAAACGCCACGATCACAGAAATAAGCAAAGAAGCGGGAGTTTCCGAGGCGACCATTTACGAATATTTCGGCACCAAGGAAGATTTGCTTTTTGCTATCCCGGAAAAAATATCCAACCAGACCTACGACGAATCATCGAAAATTCTTCCCTACATAAAAGGCGTGGAGGGAAAACTACGGGCGATATTGCTTTCCTACTTTAATCTTTACCAGTCTAACCCGCATTATTCCGCGCTGGTTTTACTGCAGCTGATGTCGAACAAGAGATTCCGTGAGACTCCGGCCCACGCGGCAATCCGCCGTTCCGCGCATCGGCTTTTGGATTGTATCAGAGAAGGCATCGCGGACGGAACTTTTAAAAAGGACGCGGACGCTTATCTGATTCGTTCCATGCTGATGGGCACCATTGAACATTTATTCATCCAGTGGCACATGCAGGGAAGGCCGAAAACAGAAAAAAGTCTGATAGATATGCTTGACCCGTTTATTGAAATTGTTCTGGACGGGATACGGGCGAAAAAAGAAGAGCCGCATTTCACCCTCTATTTGAGAAATGAAGACGCGCGGGCGATGGCGCGTCTATTGGAGGGGAAAAATGTTGCGGAAAAAAAACAGCTGAAAGGAATGTTAAAGATTCCCCAGGCTAAAAAAAACATTAATTAGCGAAAGGTATTAAAGAAAGGAGTACCAATTTATGAGGACAAAGCAGGACTACATTAAAGGGCTGTCTAAAATGAAGAGAAATTTATACTTCGACGGACAGTTAATCGACAGAACCGACGAGCTGCAGATGGACTGCATCAATGTCATCGGCACGACTTATGACGAGGCGGCCAAACCGGAAAACGAAAAGTTAATGACGGCAACCTCTCATCTTACCGGTGAGAAAATCAACCGCTTTAATCACATTCATCAGAACACGGAAGATTTACACAACAAGCAGGACATGACCAGAATGCTTTGCCAGAAAGTTGGCGGCTGCATTCAGCGCTGCATGGGTATTGACGGAACAAACGCGATTTACAATGTTTCCTATGAAGCAGATAAGCAAAACAAGGGCGCCACGCAGTATCACGAAAATTTCAAAAAGTGGCTGACCCGTTTTCAGAAGGAAGACCTTATCGGCTGTTGCGCGCAGACGGACGTGAAAGGCGACCGCATGCTCAGGCCGGCGGATCAGCCCAATCCCGGCGCGTATGTACGCATTAAGGAGAGACTGAAAGACGGTATCGTAGTAGAAGGCTGCAAGGTGCACATTTCGGAAGCTTCCGTGGCTGATGAAGTGCTAGTCCTGCCCACCCGCGCGCTTCGTCCGGAAGACAAGGATTATGCGGTGGCTTTTGCCGTACCCGGTGACTGGGACGGCTTGAAACAGGTTGTCACCATTCATAATCTGAGGCCGCGCGAACACTATAAACGCGGATTTGTTCCCGGTTCCACCGACTCCTACATGATTTTTGAAAATTGTTTCGTGCCCTGGGAACGCGTGTTTCTGGCCGGTGAACATCAGCATGGTGGCGTTCTGGCGCTTCTTTTCGCGCTTTTCCATCGTCATTCCTATTCCGGCTGCAAGCCCGCCATCGGCGATATTATTCTCGGCACGGCGGCGTTAGCGGCGGAATGCAACAATGTGCACAAGGCCGAACACGTGCGCGAAAAGCTCGCGGAAATCATCATGACCATCGAACTGGGCTATGCCGCCGGTTACACGGCGTCCGATCTGGGAAAACCGGAAGTTTACATTCCCGGCGTGGGCTTTATGCCTTACGGTCCCGGCTCCTACATTCCGCATTCCATTTACTGCAATGTGGGCCGTTGTCTTTCCGGCGAAGCCGTTTGGCGCGAGGCGGAAATTCTCTGCGACATCGCCGGCGGCGTCGTGGCGACTTTCCCGCACGAAAAGGATTTCGCCCATCCGGAAGTAGGCCCGGCACTTCTGAAATACACAAAGCGCAACCCGAAGATGTCCGCGGAAGATCAAGCGCAGTTCTGGCGCTATCTGGGAGATGTGCTATGTTCGGCGACCGGCGGCATCGCCAATGTGGGTAACTACCACGGCGGCGGCTCCCCAATTATGGAGCAGATTGCCATTACCACGCAGTATGACATCGAATCCCGCAAGAAGCTGGTAAGATATATTGCGGGAATGAGCGGCGGCGATAGGGAAGCGCTGGCCCCGAAGGCTGACAAGAAAAAAACTAAATAAATGTTATATTTTAGGGGGAGGCTTTTTACGGCCTCCCCTAAGTTTATTACAGGGGGACGGGGCGTTATGAGAACAAAGCAAGATTATATAAACAGACTGTCCAAGATGAAACGCAATCTATATTTCGACGGGCAGTTAATCGACAGAACGGACGAGTTACAGATGCGCTGCCTCAATACTATCGGCACAACTTACGACGAGGCAGCCAAGCCGGAAAACCAGGAACTGATGACGGCGATTTCTCATCTCACCGGCGAGCGCATCAATCGCTTCAATCACATTCATCAGAACACCATCGACCTGCACAACAAGCAAGATATGACCAGAATGCTTTGCCAAAAAGTTGGCGGTTGCATTCAGCGCTGCATGGGCACAGATGCCACCAACGCCATTTATAATGTTTCTTTTGAGGCGGATAAAGCCAACAATGGAGCGACGCAGTATCACGAAAATTTCAAAAAATGGCTGACCCGTTTTCAAAAAGAAGATCTGATCGGCTGCTGCGCGCAGACGGACGTGAAAGGCGACCGCATGCTGAGGCCGGCGGATCAGCCCAATCCCGGCGCTTACGTGCATATCAAGGAAAGATTAAAGGACGGCATAGTTGTAGAGGGATGTAAAGTCCATATTTCGGAAGCCTCCGTGGCTGATGAGGTTCTGGTGGTTCCGACCCGCGCGCTGCGCGAACAGGACAAAGATTACGCCGTCGCCTTTGCCGTGCCCGGTGATTGGGACGGCTTGAAGCAGGTGGTGACTATCCATAACCTGCGCGAAAGGGAACATTTCCCGCGCGGTTTTATGCCTGGCTCTACCGATTCATACATGATTTTTGAAAATTGTTTTGTGCCGTGGGAAAGAGTGTTTCTTGCGGGGGAATGGCAGCACGGCGGCGTCAACGCGCTTTTATTCGCTTTGTTTCATCGCCATTCCTATTCCGGCTGCAAGCCGGCCATCGGCGATGTTATCCTGGGCACAGCGGCTTTGGCGGCAGAGTGCAACAACATTCAGAAAGCCGAGCACGTGCGCAAAAAGCTCGCGGAAATAATCATGGTGACGGAACTTGGTTACGCCGCGGGTTACACGGCGTCGGATCTGGGTGGCCCGCAGGTCTTCATGCCCGGCAAAGGATTTGTTCCCTACGGTCCCGGCTCCTACATTCCGCATTCCATTTACTGCAATGTGGGCCGCTGTCTTTCCGGCGAGGCTGTCTGGCATGAATCGGAAATACTTTGCGATCTGGCCGGCGGCGTTGTGGCGACTTTCCCGCATGAAAAGGATTTTGTTAACCCGGAAACGAAAGACGCTTTGCTTAAATACACCAAGCGCAGTTCGAAAATATCCGTGGAAGATCAGGCGCAGTTCTGGCGTTTTCTGGGGGACGCTCTGTGTTCGGCCACCGGCGGTATCCGCAATATCGGCGCTTACCACGGCGGGGGCTCGCCGATTATGGAACAGATTGCCATCACCACGCAGTACGATATTGAATCACGCAAGAAGCTGGTAAAATATATTGCCGGTATGAGCGGGGGTGACAGGGAAGCTCTGGCTAAAAGTAATTTCATCAAGAGGCCTAAAAAAGACAGGTAAAAAAATCTGTCGGCAAGCCGGGTTTTTAAAAAGATAAACATTCTGCGCCTGACCGGCGCCAAAACCGGTCAGGTGTGCGAACAAAATATGCAATAACAGCTAAGGAGAATTAAGCCATGTTCGATTTAAATCATTTTTCACTGAAGGGTAAGGTCGCCATTGTCACCGGCGGCGGGCGCGGGATCGGTCAGGCCATTGCTTTTGGATTGGCCAAAGCCGGAGCCAAAGTAGTCGTCACCAGCCGCAAGATGGAAGATCTGGAAGCGACCGCCAAGGAAATCAAAGCCGCCGGCGGCGAAGCGATGCCGCTGCAGTCGCATCTGGGCAAATATGAAGAAATACAGAAAATGGTCAACACTGTTTTGGAAAAATACAAAAGGATTGACATTTTGGTAAACAATGCCGGAGCGAGCCCCGCGATGGCTTCTGTTTTGGATTCCGATGAACGCCTCTGGGACACTATAATGAATCTCAATCTGAAAGGCGTCTATTTCACCAGCCAAGCCGTGGCTAAAATCATGAAAAAGCAGGGCGGCGGAAAAATCATCAATGTCGCTTCTGTTGATGGTTTTAAACCGGAGCCGGGCGTGAGTGTTTATTCCATTTCCAAGGCCGGTTGCCGGATGATAACCAAATCCTTTGCTATGGAATTGGCCGGAGCCAATATCCAGGTTAATACCATCGCCCCGGGTCCGATTGACACCAAGATGATGAATTCACACTGGTTCCATCTGTCTCCGGAAGAGGCGAAAAAGGCCAGAGAGGCCCTGGAAAAATCTCTGCCCACCGGACGCATCGGCAAACCCGAAGAAATCGCCGGCGCGGCTGTATATTTGGCATCGGATGCATCCAATTATACCACGGGTACGGAAATTATCATTGACGGGGGCATTCTTCTCGGCAATATTCTGGTTGCGGAAAAATGATAAATTGTTTCCTTTATGATTAAAGCGCCGTCTTTTACTCGCGCTTTTATGGACTGCCAGATTTAAAAGAGAAAAGGGATGATCATTTATTTTCGAATGCCGAGAACGATCTGTGGCCATCCTTATGGAAAAGGAGAACAATTATGGGAAAGTTAAACAATTTATTACAACCGATAAAAATAAAATCACTGGAGCTGAAAAACCGCGTGGTCATGCCGCCGATGGGAACATCGCTAGGTAATCCCGACGGCACGGTGAGTGACGCCAATGTGGCCTATATCAAACGCCGGGCGCAAGGCGGCGCGGGGCTGATTATCACGGAGATAACCGCGGTAACTCCCGCCGGTCAAATTAACCCCAGCGAACTTGGTGTCTGGGATGACAAATTCATACCCGGCTTGAGCAGATTCGCCCAGGTGGTTCATGAAGAAGGCGGGAAAATCGCCATGCAGCTTCATCATTGCGGGCGGGAAAGCTACACCAAGCTGAAAAAACAGCAGGCGATAGCGCCGTCGGCAATTCCCAGTTATATTTTCGGCTTTCTGGGCGCGCCCCGGGAGATGACCCATGCCGAAATCGAAGAAACGATTGACGCTTTCGGCACGGCTGCGCTACGCGCGAAAAAAGCCGGCTTTGACGCGGTGGAACTCCACGGCGCGCACGGTTATCTTCTGATGCAGTTTCTTTCCGCTCATTCCAATAAGCGCACCGACAAATACGGCGGCGATATCCGCGGCCGCGCCACTTTTATGGTGGAATGCATAAAGTCCGCGCGCAAAAATGTCGGCAATGATTTTCCCATATCCATCCGTATCTCCGGAGAAGAATGCATCAAGGACGGATACACGATATCCGATATACAGACAATTGTTCCGGACCTAGTTGCCGCCGGCGCGGATATCATCCATGTCTCCTTTGGCACACACGGCAGCCCGGAGGTGAATATCGACGCGCCCAATGCCAGCGCGCCGGTGGAATACGCTCCCGGCTTCAAGGCTCATCTGGCCAGAAAAGTTAAAGAGGTAAGCTCCGTGCCGGTGATTTCCGTCGGCCGCTATACGGACCCGTTTTTAATGAATGACGTTATCGCGCGAGGCGACGCGGACATGATTGCCGTGGCGCGTCAGCATCTGGCCGACCCCGACTTTTTGAAAAACGCCGTGGAAGGACATCCCGAATACACCTTGGAGTGTCTGGCCTGCAATCAGGGCTGCATCGAGCGGCTCTCCATCGAACTGCAACCGATTCGCTGCGCGATAAATCCGCAGACGGGTCAGGAGCTGATTTATCCGGAAGGACCCGCTAAAGCCAGCCGTAAAGTTTGGGTGATTGGCGCTGGCCCCGCGGGCCTTACCGCCGCTTCCGAGGCGGCCAGATTAGGCCACAAGGTCACTTTATTTGAGCGTGATAAACAGACCGGCGGCAATGTTCGTTACGCCGCCAAAGCGCCGCATAAGGAAGTTTACGACAAGTATATCAAAACCCTGACGGATAAATGCAAACGGCAAGGCGTGGAAATAAAACTCGCTACAAACGTCACGGAAGAAATGATCGAAAAAGGGAAACCCGAAGCGGTAATTCTGGCCATCGGTGCGGACAAAACCGCCTGTCCGGCGGAAGGAATCGGAAGCTCCGTGGTCTGTGATGCCTGGCAGATACTCGATGGCGAAATTAAGGGGCGCGATCACGTTGTGGTGATCGGTGGCGGTCTGGTGGGCATGGAGACAGCGGATTACCTGCGCGAAAAAGGCGTTAAGGACATAACCATTGTGGAAATGCTGCCGAAACCTCCGGTCCTGCCGCAGGCGGCGCATGGCCAGATGCTGTATCGCCGGCTTCAGGCGGCGGGCATCAAGCTGTTGCTGGGCACCACGGTTAAAAAGATTGAAGAAAATTGCGTAATCGTCAACAAAAAAGGCGAGGAGCAGAAACTCTCCCCCGTCAATCAGGTGATTGTGGCGATCGGCGTGACGCCAAGAAATGAACTCAAAGACATGCTGGCCAAAAAGAATATCCGTCATTTTATTGTCGGCGACGCTTCGGCGCCCCGCAGAATCATTGAAGCCACAACCGACGGCGCCAAGGCCGCCTGGGAAATTTGAAAAGAGGGTATGTCCATGAAAAATCTGCGCGAACGCTTTATTCAAACCAACGGCGTGAAACTGCACGTAATGGAAGCAGGCCCGGCGGACGGGCCCATGATTTTGTTTCTGCACGGGTTTCCGGAATTCTGGTATGCATGGCGCAAACAGATTGATTACTTCGCGGATAAAGGTTATCTCGTTGTCGCGCCTGATCAGCGCGGTTACAATTTAAGCGACAAACCCGAAGGCGTTGCTTCATACAAAATAGATGAACTGGCCAAAGATATTGTGGGCCTTATTGACTCCTACGGGCGCGATAAAATATTTTTGGTCGGACACGACTGGGGAGCGTCTGTTTCCTGGTGGGTGGCGCTCAAATACCCGCAGCTTCTGCAAAAACTGGTAATACTGAATGTGCCGCATCCCAAAGTTATGGCCAAAACCGTTTTTACCGAAGTTGAGCAGATGAAAAAGAGCTGGTATATTTTTTATTTTCAGCTTCCCGGCGCGGTAGATAAACTGGCCGCCGCCACCAATTATCAATGGGTGCTGGACATGATTACATCGTCGGCCAACACCGGCGCTTTTGCAGCGGCGGAGCTTGAAGAGTACCGGAAAGCTTTTTCACAGCCCGGCGCTTTTACGGCGATGGTCAATTGGTATCGCGCGATGATACAGACCAAGCAGGAGCCGCCGCAGAGTTTTGACGTCACCGTGCCCATGCTTTTAATGTGGGGAGAAGAAGACGTGGCGATGCTCACGGAGATGGCCGATAAAAGCATGGCTTACTGCAAACAGGGCAAGCTGATTAAATTTCCCAAGGTGAGCCACTGGATTCAGCACGAAGCGGCGGACCGGATTAACCCTTTAATTGCTGATTTTTTTGCCGATAATAAATAATTCTTGACGTTTGCTGATTTTTTGGAAAATAAAATCAGAGAGGCTTTGCAAAATATTTTTCGGTCATTGCGAGCTCCCGAATGGGGCGCGGCAATCTCAAAAGGTTACACGCTTTGTCCATGGTTCCGGATCTATGCAAAAGTAATACAGGATTTTTGCAAAGAAACTTAGCTGATTAAATTTCTGGAGATATTTCATGCTCAGCCGCGCCGCCGCCGTTTTGGTTATCATCGATATCCAGGGCAATCTTGCCCAGGCGATGTTTG
Organism: Syntrophaceae bacterium UBA7520; assembly: GCA_002478265.1. Taxonomy (GTDB): domain Bacteria; phylum Desulfobacterota; class Syntrophia; order Syntrophales; family Smithellaceae; genus UBA4810. The sequence goes on along the minus strand of DLNC01000009.1, from coordinate 16,735 downwards.
ATAAAGATAATCTTTTCGCCAACAACATCAAACTGATTAAGGGATTTAAAACGCTGGGTTTGCCCATTATTATTACTGAGCAGACGCCGGAAAAACTTGGCAAAACCCTGCCTGCAATTGCCGCGGAACTGGATGGTATAGCGCCCATTGCTAAAGAAAGTTTCAGCTGCTGGCCCAACGAGCAGTTTGGTGAACATCTTGAATCACTGAGCCGCCGCCATGTTGTTTTAACCGGAATTGAAACCCATGTTTGTGTTTATCAGACCGCGCTGGAACTACTCGCCAACGGCTACAGCGTGCATCTGGTGGCCGACGCTGTATCCTCGCGCACGCCGGAAAATCGTCAGATAGGAATCAATGCCATGAAAAGCGTGGGCGCGCAAATCGCCAGCACGGAAATGGTTTTATTTGAGCTCCTGCGCAGCGCCGCCGATCCCAAAGCCAGGGAAATTTTCAAAATCGTAAAATAGTAAAAGCAAAGAATTCCGGTAACTGCAATTTGCCTAATGTCTTGACAAAGGAGTTAATTATGGAAGCTTTTATCGCCCCGCCGGAGAAAATTCCTTTTTACTTGAAAATCGGTATCTGGATCAGCAGGAAAATAACCGGCCGCGATCTTCTTCCCGCGCGGCTTCTGGCCTGGTATCCCAAGATTGCTGTTGGTTCGGGAATACTCGAGGCGTTGATAGCGCACATCGGGACGCCAGTCTCACCCAGCGCTTGCTAAAGTTGGTTCGGCTTCAGGCATCATTTGCAGCCGCCTGTCCCTTCTGCATCGACATGAATTCGCAGGAGTATGCAAAATACGGGATATCTGCGGATGAGTTATCCGCCTTGCAAGGCAAAGCGGAAGTTGAAAAGACACCTACTTTCTCCCAAAGAGAAAAAATTGCCGTTAAATACGCCCGGCTTATTTCTGAATCACCTCTTTCTTTTTCACAAAGTTTTATTGATATTCTGAAAGAAAATTTCACAGAAAGGGAAATTGTTATTTTGGCAGGCACCGCCGCGCAGGTTAATTATTGGGCGCGGTTTTTACAGGCTCTCGGCGTTCCACCGGCAGGTTTTACCAGCAATTGCCGGATTTGAAATTATACATTTAAACAGTTTTGTATGAGCTTGCGCGTAAGGCCGCTCGTCAAAAAGCAAAAAATATTTTTTAAAATTGTAAAATAAAAAAAGGCCGGAAACGTGTTTTTTCCGGCCTTTTTAATATTACCGATGGATTAATTTATAAGTTAAACTTTTTTCTTATCGCCACCTTTATAGACCACTAGCGTTCCTTCATGCTCCATCTCTTTAAGCCACTTGGGGTGCTGTTTCTTGAGCCAGGCTCTGGTCACCCAGCCATTGGTCATCGCGGGGAGCGATCCGGGTGAACCGATGGTTCCCAGATACAGGTGAATGAAGAAAAAGGCAAAGATCACCACAAAGCCCAGCACGTGCAGCGGATACATCCAGCGCAGCGCTTCGATCGGCAAAAACGCGGGCTGCAGCCACATGAAGAAGCCCGTGACCACCATCAGCGCGCCGAATAAGGCCACGGTGAGGAAAAACATCTTCTGGCCGGGATTGTACTTGCCCACTTCCGCCACGTGATCAACCTTCCACAGATAACCGCCGGCGGCTTTTATCCATTCCCAGTCTTCGGGAAAGACAAAAATACCCGCCTCACGCCACCACATCTGGATGGCCAGAATCAGCGCCACGGTAAAGATAATCGCCGTGAAGTTATGGACAACTTTTAATCCTTTCAGACCGCCCATAATCACGCCGAGGAAATTAAGGGACTCAAACATCATGCCCAGTCCGGTGTAACACAAAAGCAGGCAGGAAATAGCCAGCATCCAGTGGACAAATCGCTCATAGCCGCTTGTCGCTTTAATCATTCCTGGTTTTGGTTTCATCGTTATTTCCTCCCTTCCTTCTTTACTTCATCGCCGGGCTCCGGATCAGGCCGTTTCGGGCCGTGCAAAATGTAGTGCAGAAGCGATCCGCCGACCACGCCGCCCGCGGCCAACAAGCTCAAGGGCTTGAGCCATTTTTTCCACAGAATCACGGACAGAGGCACTCTGGGGTTTTTGTGGATGTCCGCGTAAACATCTTTTCCTTCTTTCAGCACATACATAAAGTGTGTGCCACCCACAAACTGGTCGCCATAAATGGCGGCGTTGCCGCCCAGTTTTTCGACGCGCTTGGCCGCAAGCTGCAGCATCGCATCTTTTTCGCCCCATTTAAGAGCGCCGGTGGGACAGGCCTTCACGCAGGCCGGCTCCAGCTTATTGGTAATCCGGCTTTCGCACATGTCGCATTTATATACTTTGTCCGTTTTGGAATCGTATTTGGGAACTTCAAAGGGACACGCCGCGACGCATTCCTTGCAGCCGATGCATTTTTCCCTGTCCAAGCCTACTGTTCCCAGCTCTCTGTTATAATGAAGAGCGCCGCTGGGGCAAACGGTTACGCAGGCCGCGTCTGTGCAGTGCATACATGCTTCCTTACGGAAAAGCCATTTAATCTCTCCTTCCGGCGAAGCGTAATCCTGAAAATGGATAATCATGTAAGTGTTGGGCTGCAAAGTCGGGGGGTTCTGGTAGGTTCCCCGCTGCTCGGTCTGTCCCGCTTTCAGCTCGTTCCACTGTTTGCAGGCCAGCTGACATCCTCTGCACGCGGTACACTTGGAATCATCGTATAATTTAATCATCTCGGACATGTTATTTCACCCCCTTCTTTACAACATTGGCCATGAAGGCTTTGCTCTCCGGTATCATCGTGTTGGCGTCTCCGATCGTCGGGGTCAGGAGGTTTGCCGCGTCACCGGAAGTAAATACCTCCGCTTTTTTGTCGCCTTTATCGTATTTGCGGTTTTTAGTGGTAATCCAGCCGTAATGCCAGGGAAGGCCGATTTGATGTATATCGTTGCCGTCGACAACCAGCGGTTTGAAGCGTGGCGTCACAATGGCTATCGCTTCTACTTCGCCGCGAGGAGTACGTACAATACACTTATCGCCGTTTTTAATTCCTCTTTCTTCCGCCAGCTCTTTGCTCATTTCCACAAACATGCCGGGCTGCATTTCCGCCAGCCACGGACACCAGCGGGTGAGGACGCCCGTCTGCCAGTGCTCGCTGACGCGGTAGGTGGTGGCGACAAACGGATAGCGTGGATCGCAGGTATCGACGCCGGAATAAACATCCAAATCGGAGCCGACACCCGGTTTGTCAAATCGCTTGATGGTCGGGTTGTTTTTCTGCGGTGACAGCAGGTTTTTCTCCACCGGGCATTCCAGCGGTTCGTAGTGCTCGGGGAAAGGGCCGTCGGCCAGACCGGGTCCGTAGAGACTGGCGACACCGTCCGGTTTCATGATGAAAGGCGGCCTGCCGGAGCCGGGATTGCCCGCGCCGTCGGGTACATCGCCTGTCCATTTTTCACCGTCCCATTTGATGACCGCGCGGGTAGGATCCCACGGCTTACCACTGAGATCGACAGAAGCGCCGTTATAGATAATCCTGCGGTTGACCGGCCAACTCCATGCCCATTCGGGATAAATGCCGATGCGCGATTCATCTTTCGTGATGCGCCGCATACCAAGAATGCCTTTGTCGCTTACCGAGCCGCAGTAGATCCACGCGCCTGAGGATGTGGAGCCGTCGTCCTGCAGCCAGGCAAACGCCGGAACAAGATCGCCTTTCTTAAATGTTTTGAATTCTCCCTTCTTCGTGGGATTTTCCACAGTCTTATCCTGCAGGAAGCGGCCGTTAATTTCCGCCGCTACCAGGCGGGGATTATAGTGGAAATGCTTGCCTTCAAACTTTCCATAGGGCCAGGTCAGTTTGGTAATTGCCTGGCTGTTCGGCCCGCCCTTTTGCAGATAGAGCTTTCTCACCCGGAAGAAAAGTTCGCTCATGATGTCGCCGTCCGGCAGCGCTTCTCCCGGAGGATTGACCGCCTTGTAACGCCACTGCATAAGACGCCCACTGTTGGCGATGCTTCCTTCCTTTTCGATGGAAGCTGCGCAGGGCAGCATGAACACTTCTGTTTTGATTGTCGCCGGATCCATGCCGGGACCGCGCCAGAAAGAGCCGGTTTCATTATCAAATAAATTTACGTTGACCAGCCAGTCAAGTTTTCCCAGCGCCTGGCGCACTTTGTTGGAATGAGCGCCGGAACAGGCCGGGTTCATGCCCCAGGCAAAGAAGCCGGTGAATTTTCCTTTGTACATGTCGTCGAAAAGCTGGAGCCAGGAATAATTGGCGCCGTCGTCCAGCTTAGGCAGAAGCTGATAGGCTTCTTCCAAGCTGGCGTTAGTGCCATACATGGAGCGCAGGAAACTTGCCGAATATTTCGGGAAATTTTTCCACCAGTTCAGTGATTTGGCTTCTTTGGTTTTCGGAGTTCTTTTTTCATTGAAGTCCGCCAGGGTTTTTAGCGAGGCCGTAGGCGCACCCAAATAACCGGGCCAGATGTGGAACAAAAGGCCGTGGTCGGTGGAGCCCTGTACGTTCGATTCGCCGCGCATAGCCTGAACGCCGCCGCCGGCAATGCCGACATTTCCTAAAAGTAGTTGGATGATGGCCATGGTGCGGATGTTCTGCACGCCGACGGTATGCTGTGTCCAGCCCATCGCGTAAAGAACATTGCCTGCCCTGTTGGGCCTGCCGGTGCCCGCATAAATTTTGTAAATTTCTAAAAGTTTGTCTTTGGGTGTGCCCGTAATGCGGGAGACAACGTCTATATTGTAGCGTGAATATTGTTTGCGCAAAAGCTGGAAAACACAGTTGGGGTCTTTCAAGGACGGGTCCTTTTTGATGACTCCTTCCGCGTCTGTCTGGTACGACCAAGTGTCTTTTTCGTATTTACCGTCTTTCAGGCCGGAAAAGACGCCGCGGTTTTCTCCGGGAAGCTTAAGCGCCGGATTAACCAGAAAAGTGGCGTTGGTGTAGTTTTTTACATAGTCTTCAAAATATAGTCTGTTATCGATGATATACTTAATCATCCCGCCCAGGAAAGCGATATCCGTACCTGAACGCAGCGGAGCGTAAACATGCGCTTTAGCCGCTGACTGAGTAAAGCGGGGATCTACGCATAAAAGTTTAGCTCCCCTGTTATCCAGGGCGTGCTGTATCCATTTAAAAGCGATAGGATGGTTGGCGGCAGGATTGCTGCCCATGATTAGAATAACATCACTGTTGCGGATATCTACCCAGTGATTCGTCATTGCGCCGCGTCCGAACGACTCTGCCAGAGCCGGTACAGTCGGGCTGTGTCAGATACGGGCCTGATGTTCAATATAGACCAGGCCCAACCCCCTTAAGAATTTTTGGTACGTGAAGCATTCTTCCAGATCCAGCGCCGCAGAGCCGACGGAAGCAATTCCATCCGTGCGGTTGACCAGCTCGCCTTTGGCGTTAGTTCTTTTGAAGCTGGCGTCACGGCTTTTTTTGATGTTTTCGGCAATTTTATCAAGCGCCCACTCCCAGTCCACCTCTTTCCATTCCGTCGCGTTCGGCGCGCGGTAAAGAGGCTTGCTCAGACGGTTTTCATTATTCACCATCTGATAAATCGAGCCGCCTTTGCTGCAAAGCGAGCCGCGGTTAATGGGGCTGTCCGGATCACCTTCTGTGTTGATCACTTTGCCGTCGCGCGTGGACACGATAATACTACAGCCGACGGAACAATAAGGACAAATGGTTGTGGTTTCTTTAGCGTACTTGATTTTCAGTTCCTTCGCGTGGGCGGCGGTTGCCTTGAGGCTGAGCCCCAGACCGCTTACTGCCGTGACAGCGCCGGAAAGTTTCAAGAAACCTCTTCTGCTGACGTTCATAAAAAACGCTCCTTTCTCCAAGTGTTTATGCTCTGATCAGTTACCATTAATATCTTAAGTAAAATAAACATGCATGAGCATGACTGACAGTCACCTATATAGTTTTTATGCGACGTTGTCAATTTTTTCTTCATCGGCAAGTTAATGATTTTATTGAAACATGTCATTTGTGACATAAGAGGATGTCCACAACCGTGCTCTATTTTTAGTGCTTATTGGACGTGTAGAAATGTTTAAAAAATTCAAGCAAATGATCGCTGGTTTAAATCATGGTGAAGGAAATTTAGGGAGGTTGAAATACCATATGATTAATTTTGCGCGTGTTTTCGGCGCGCAGGAATTTTATTTTACAAATTCACGATTAAGCAGTGCGTGGTTGATGCTTATGTTTCTATGAATTTGATTTTTTCGGGAAGTGTTTCTCGATCAAGTCGACAATGGCGGTGATGTCGTTTATATTCAGGCAGGGAACCTCGGCAGTGATTGCCTCGTCGCTGACAATTGCCAGAAGCTTTTCCCCGGCAAAGCTGAGGCGCTCGCTTCTCAGCGCAGGCCGGTACACTTCAATTTTCGGGTAAGGATTTTTTTTGTATCCTTCCACGAGAATTATATCGGCATTGCGGATGTAGCGGTCCCGCAATTCCGAAATTTCGTAGTCGCGGTCAGTGTCTTCCACGACCGCTACCTGACGGGGAGAGGCGATGACGGTAACGCAGGCGCCGGCCTTTTTATGGCGCCAGCTGTCTTTGCCGGCGTGGTCGATTTCAAAGCCGTGCATGTTGTGCTTGATGGTTGCTACGCGCCAGCCGCGATCAGTCAATAACGGGATCAGCTTTTCAATAAGAGTTGTCTTGCCGGAATTGGATTTCCCGACAATTGATAAGATTGGTGTTTTGTTATTGCCCTTGTCGGTGCCCATGCCATTTTTATATAATGGGGAACGCCTCTCTTTTCAAGGTATTTTCTTGATGTATTAAGCGGATATTAATTACATGAAATATTATCTTAAAAATGTTACAAACGTTGACACAAAGCTAGGCGTCATGAAGTTTTTTGCTTTTTGCGATCCGTGGACCATAGAGTAAAAGGCCGATGCTTATCGGGCTAAGTTAATTTATGAAAAAGGATTATCTGCTTTGGAAGATATAATTTACGAGGAATTAAACGTCAGCGAAATTATTCGTGATCAGAATGTTTTTCGCACGCGGGATGCCGCCAAAAAAGTAATTGGCGAGATTTCCTTGAAAGTAATGGTCAACGGCATGGAGCTGGTATCAGTTCTCTGCCTTAATCAATATCAGAAAGAACTTGCTCTGGGTTTTTTGTATAATGAAGGAGTGATCAGTTCTTATTCTGATGTCGAGAGCGTGGCGTTTAATGATAAAATGCTGGCTGTGACAATCAGGCTCAAGGAAGGCGTGATCATCGACCGTCAGGAAAGTTTGCGCAGTCTTACTTCCGGCTGCGGCAAATGCTATACTTACATAAATCCTCTGAAAAAAAGCCAGTACAAGGAAGTGACCAGCGCGGTTACGTATCCGCTCGGTAAAATTCTGTCCGTGATGAGTGATTTTGTCACGCGTTCGACCATTTTTATCGATATCGGCGGGGTGCACAGCGTGCTGCTTTACACGCCTGATTATGAAGTTTTGGTTGAAGATATCGGCCGGCACAACTGTTTCGATAAAATTACCGGATTGATGCTGGAAGAAAGCAAAATGGATTTGTTCGGCCAGGCGGTTGTTTTTGTTTCGGGCAGAATTTCCTCCGAGATAATGACTAAAATAATCCGGATGGGCGTGCCGATTCTGGTTTCCAAATCCACGCCGACAACCGCCGCCGTCAAGCTCGCGCGGGAACATCGCGTAACGCTTCTGGGCTATGTCCGTGAGAACGGCGGTTACATTTACAGCTTTCCGGAAAGACTCATTGCCGGCTGAAAATTTAAAAGCCGCACATAGATATTAAATCAGCACTTCATGTTGACAAAACGAAGATATGGACGTAACGCCGGTGTGCCGCCGCCTTCGGAGATAATCTGTAAAACACGTTGAGCGTTCGTCACGATAGCGCCGCCCAGGTGATTAACTTGTGTTCCTGAAAAAATTTCCGGTACCAGCGGCGTGGATGGGCCCATTAAGGCCACGATGCGCGGGCGCCCCAGCATGGCCAATGTTTCTTCGCAAGTATTATTTAATAAAGTTGTGGCCGTGATGATTGCCACGTCACATTCTTTGAGGGCCTGTTTTTTTTCTTCGTCTGATAGCAAATCAATGCGTGCGGGGTTTTTTTCGATGATAGTGAGATTTGCGCCGGTGGCGCGGATACGCTCAACCAGCGGAGCAAAAAGACCAACCATCGCTACCTTTTCCCCAGGTTTTAAATTGAAATAAGTTGTCGCTTCACGATCTTCGTGTGTATCCACTGGTAACTTGACAAGCGCATTGGCCAGGGCGAGCCCGATAGATAAACGCAGGGAGCTTTTGCTTTCCAGAAGATATTTAATCAGGTGTTGCGCTTCCGCCCCCGTATAAGTTCCCGCTTCTTTTAAATCCGTACAGCCGCGGTGGGAAATATCCGGCAGCACCGCGGCAATACCCGTCGTTCCGCTATCCAGTTTAACCCCTACATAACTCAAACCGAGGCGCAGATCGACAACGCGGCGATTTTTGGCTGATGGTTCCATCTGCGCATAAAGGCGATTCAAAAAAAATCCTGTTTCCGGCATTAACAGCACTCTTTCCTACTTTCGGATTCGGCTTATTTTCGGAATAATTAAAGGTGTCTTTTGTCTGTATTCGCTATAAATTTTTCCGAAACGCTTCTCCAATTCCGGTTCCTCAATATATTTGAATTCAATGACGCTTATCAGAACGAACAGCGGCGTCATAAAAAATGTCAAGGTCACCGATCCCGCGAAAATGCCGATTCCCGCCATTATCATAAAAAGACCCGTCATCATCGGGTTGCGTGAATAAAGATAAGGCCCGTCAGTAATCAGTTTTGTCGGAGGATTCACCGGCACGGGTGTTCCTTTTGTTTTTAAGAACTTCAGCACACTCCAGAGCCACAAAAAAGAACCTCCGATTAGCACAGGCAAAGACAGCGCCAGGCGCAATGGTCTTGGCGCGAAATTTGGTAAGCCACAAAACCGATCCAGAGAAAAAGAGATAAATACCAAAAACAATACGACAAAGAAAAAAAACAAACCGAATACAGGGGTGAGAAGAAGGCGCATTTTTTGCGGTCCCGTTGTTATATTGTATAAATGGTTTACAACTCCTTCAGTAAATTTATTCATAGATGCTCTGTTTCGTTCATGTAGAATCGATCAGGCGATATGCTTAATGTCTCCTCAAAGCAATATATTTATTTTTTTGTTGGTGGTTCTGATACCTTCGCATAAGGCGTTTCTCCCTGGCAGGCCTTGCATTTTTCTCCGTCGCGCGTTGGATACGCTTCTTTACAAACCGGGCAGATATCCACAGGCCCCATTTTTTTCCGGCGGATTTTATCCGGTTCAACCTGCACATATTGGATGCTCAGCAGATTATGTCCGGCTTCTTTGATTTGCGCTAGCAGCAAATCCGAATCCTGTTCGTTTTTTTTCTTTTTTTTCAGATACCAGTCGCGGATTTCCGGCCATGCTTGAAGTTTTTTCGTGTCCAGGTACACGCGCACTCCCCTGCCGCTGTATTTTTCATACAAGGTAACGGCAAACTTGCCGAAATTAACAACGGAGAGCCAGCCGTTGCCGATAGTGCAGGGGGTGAGAATCTGCACGGCATCGGGCAAGCAAACCGGTGTCTCGCAGACGGCGTCAAAAAATTCGCCTTCCGGCAAGTTTTTCATGGCCAGATCGACGATAAAACCGCCGATAATTAAACCCGGGGCAAGTGAGCCGTGAAAGGATTTAACCAGCTGAAGGTATTCTTTGTAGGAATAGGTGCAGATATTCATAAATAATCAAGCTCCTCAATATCATTAAAAAATACTAGTATGCCAGCGAGAGGCGTGGCGCGCGCGCCGCCCGCGGTGTTGATTCCGATGAAGGTTCGCGATCGATCATTTTCTGCATCCATTGATGATCGATTTTGCCGTCGACAACAGGAATAATTTCATCGGCCAGATACAGCGCTTCTGTGATATCATGCGTTACATAAATAATCGGGAACGACATTGTGCTCTTCAGGTTTTTCAATTCCTCGCGCAAATCCCGGCGCGTGATGGCATCCAGCGCCGAAAACGGTTCATCAAGAAGCAGCAAGCGGGGATGCCTGGCCAGCGCCTGACAAATCGCGCAGCGCTGGCGCTCGCCGCCGGAAACCATGTGCGGTTTGCGCCTCTTCAAATGATCGATTTTAAAAAGTTCAAACAGCTCGTCAACTTCCTTTTTATCCACAGCGGCGAACAACGCATTTTCATACAAATTCAGATGCGGGAAAAGATTGTAATCCTGAAAAACATAACCCAGGCGACGTTTCTGTGGCGGAGCATTGATATGGCGCAGGGAATCAAACCAGACTTCATCATCGAACACCACTTTGCCCGCTTTGGGCTCTTCCAGACCCGCCAGCATCCGGATAATCGTTGTCTTACCGCTGCCGGAAGGGCCGATCATCACCAGCAAGTTATTTTTCGCACAGGAAAATGAAATATCCAGATCAAAATAATTTAAATTCTTTTTTAACGAAACGGCAATGCTCATTATATGTTCTTTCTTATTATACTCTATAAATCCAGTCTCTATCCGCAAAGAGTCTCGCGCCATACAGCAGGCCCAGTCCGATGCCAAGTAGGATGAGGACGAGAACCGCCGTCCCTTCTATGTCCGCGCTGGAGAGCCTCATAAAAATCGCAATGGGAAGGGTCTCTGTCTTCATGGCCATTGAGCCCGCGATGGTGATGGTCGCGCCGAATTCACCCAAGGCTTTGGCCCACGTGAGAACAGCAGAGGCGATAATGCCTTTTTTGCCAAGAGGGAGCACAACCTTGAAGAAGGTTTGTGCCGGCGCCAAACCGAGGACCCAGGCCGCTTCTTCGTGCTTTTTCGGTATTTCGTCGAAAACCGCTTTTATAAACCGTATAGCAATACCAACCGTCGTGATGAACTGAGCAAGGAGTATCCCGTATATCGTAAAGACAAGCGATGTCCCCCGCTCCTGTATCAATTGGCCGGCAGGCGTGGTGAAAAAAATGAGAATCATTGCGCCCAAAGCCACCGGCGAAACAATCATAGGCAGTTCCAAGAGTGTGTCGATAATCTGTCTGCCGGGGAATTGATATCTCGAAAGAGCATACGCGGATGGAATTGCAAAAAAGAGGGAAACAACCGTGGCAATGGTGGCTGCCATCAGACTCAAGCGGATAGAAAAGAGAGTTCTTTCAGAAAGGAGCGTCTTCATAAATAGGGGCCACTCATAAAAATAGAAAAGGGAAATGATTAACAAGGCGTATACAGAAAAAACGGAAACCGCGAACGCAATCGTCATTCTTTTAAAGGTCATTTTCCCGTCCATTCTGCTGGAATTTTATATTCTCCGCCGATCGGCTTCTTTTCGCCAATCCAAGCCATCGCTTCTTCAGGGCTCATGAAGTAATGATATTTTTTAAAAAATATTTTGCCTTCGTCGGAAAGAATGAAATCTATGAATTCCTGGGCAAGATTTCTGTTTGTCGTAAACCTCGATATGGCGATGGGGATATAGCCGATGCGAACTATTTCATTTTTCCGGAGGGGAATGGTCTCTATACGTTCGGGATCCCAATGCTGGAAAACTTCCCAGCCGATAACCGCGTCAACAGCCTTCAAAGAAATTGCGGTGGCCGTTTTTTCGCAGCTTTCCGTATAGTTAACGAGATTGTTCCTGAACCGGGCCTTTTCATCCGCAGTATAGTTCTTTTCTATAATCTCGGCGGCATAAAGCCCGACGCACACGTTCTCCGGATTCGCAATGGCCACCCGCAGCCCCGGTTTAATGAGGTCCCGCAATAATTTGATACCCTTGGGATTACCCTTCTGGACATTTATTGCCGGAACAAGATATACAACATATTTTTCCGATTCGGGAAAAACCAGCCCCTTTTGCTTGGCGATTTCCATATAATCAGATGACCCGGGAAAATAGAGATCTCCTTTTTTTGCAAGAGCCATCTGGGAAAGAACAAAACCCGATCCGCCGAATGTAAGATTTACCTTCACACCCGTCTTTTTCTCGAAAGCTTTGGCTGTTTCCTCAGTTGCCGGTTTACTGGCTGCGCCGGCGAAAATAAAGAGTTCCCCGCCAAACGAAAGCCCCTGCAAAGCGAACAATAACAGGGAACAACAGCCTGCAAAGGTACCTAGAGCACGAATCATAAGTCTAACTCGGTTTATTCCCAGCAGCGATGTTTGCTGAAGTAAAGTTTGCCGTCGCCGCAACAGAAATTTTTTCCTCCGCAAAAAATGAAAAAGGACTCATAAAAACAACATAAGCAAAAGCAGCTACGGCTAAACCCATCTTCATGTTGGTTGACTCCTTAGCATTTTTTACATATGTTATAAATAACATATTAATTGGCAAACAATATCAGCCACTTGGCGGGCGGAGGTGCTGTTTGTCAATGATATATTATCCAAAGATCTCCTTAATGAAAAACGGTGTTGTCGGCTGGGGGGTATGAATGGAAATCAAGTATAAGATATGGTTGGAAAAAAACGGGAAGGTTATATTCGGGCGGGGGCGCGACGATATCCTGCACGCCATTGAAGAAAAAAGCAGTCTGAACGCCGCGGCAAAAAAACTGGAAATGTCCTACCGCGCGGCATGGGGAAGATTGAAAGCCTCCGAGGAACGGATGGGCATTGAGTTGGTTAAGGCAAGCGCGCGAAAAAAAACCATGAATCTCACCGAGCAGGCGCGGGCGATCATTGATCGTTTTGAAAAATTGGAAAAAGAAGTAGAGAGACTTTTAAAAGCGGCCGAACAGGATTTTCAAAAATTATTTCGGCAGGCAGGAAAATAAAAGATTAAAAAAGCTACTTTCTCAATCCTTTGATAAAGATGTTTAGGCTTTCCTTTACCAGAGAGTGAATTTTTTCCGCGCGCCTGTTCGGATTTCCCAAAAATAGAAAGAGGGAGATAATTCCGTTGAGCAATCCCCAGATGGCGTTTTGTGTCTGACGGATGTCAATCGTGGGCAAAAATTCACCGGTGTCAATTCCCCTTTGCAGAATTACGGAAACGAATTTAATATTTTCGTTGGTGGTCCGAATCAGTTCGGCGTTCTGCTGCGGCGTCAGGTTCATTTGTTCGGTTTGGAGCATAAAGGTCATTAATATCCTGAAGAGCTCATTGTCATGCAGAAAATTATTCACATAATGCTCCGAATATTCAAGCAATAACTCAGTAGCCGGAGCATCCTTGGTGGAAAAATAAACCAGATCCTTGTGATGCTCAATATTATCCGCAATCAGAACCTGGGCGTATATTTCTTCTTTGCTGTCGAAGTAAAGATAGATGGAGCCTTTGCTGACGCCGGCTTTTGCGGCGATGCTGTCCACGGTAACCGCCTTGAATCCCTTGTCAAAAAACAATTTCCGTGCCGCTTTTAAGATATTATTTCGCTTACTTTCCTTCTCTTTTTTTCTTTTTTCCTGAGGGGACAAAGCAGACTCTCCTTATCACATGAATTGGCAATCATTTCGTCGCTATTTTTATGACTATCGGTCACAAGTACATTAATAAATATGACCTGTCAAGAAAAAATTCCCGCTTTTGGTTTCTCAGGGCTATTTTATTTAAAATATTGTTTATTTTAGCTTTTCCAGTTCGCGCACGATGCTCTCCAACGGAGGCCTTTCGTTAATATCATGCACATCTATATAACGGATAAGGCCTTTTTTATCGATAATAATGACAGCTCTTTCTGCCGTGCCGTCAGAGCGCAGCACGCCGAATTTATCCGCCACTGCGCCGTGCGGCCAGAAATCGGACAGCACCTCGAACCATAACTTTCCCATCTGTTTTGTCCAGGAATGTAATGTCGGAATATTATCAACCGAGATGCCCAGCAAAGTTGCGTCATGCTCATCAAAAATATCCTTAACGATGTTGTATCCCGGCCATTGATCTGAGCAAACGGGCGTCCAGGCCGCGGGCACAAAAGATAGCACCACATTTTTCCTGCCACGATACTTTTTCAGCGATATTTTTTTGCCGCTTACCGCCGGCAAAGTAAAATCCGGCGCCTTTTCGCCAATTTTTACCTTCAGCACGCTGTCGACCGGTTTCAGCCGGCCGGTCTTATAGATATTGTTTTTGTAAGCATCGGATAACGCCAGCGCGTTTGTGGCAAAAAACAAAATCGCGACTGAGGACAGGAATATTTTCTTTTTCATATCCGTCTCCTATTTGATATCGGCAAGTTTAATTATCTGTTTCAAAAACGCTTCAATATCTTCATGCGCGCCCAGCTTGGAATATATCACTTTTGGCTTTTTGGAGCCATCGAGCCTGACGACAATGAAGAAAGGCGTTCTTACTTCCCCGATAATTTTATGAACTTTGAAATCCGCATCCGGGATCAAAGGAAATTCCACTTTGTATTTTTTCCGGAAGGTGTTTACTTCAAATTGCGTGTTGCCCGCGCCGATGCCGATGATTTTAATTCTATCTTTAAGCTGAGGATTGCCGGTAAGCATTCCATAGAGGCGATTCACGTTCGGCGCGTCCGCCTGACAGTACGGACAGTACATACTGAATATCTGGATAATTACGGCGTCAGCTTTTATCTGATGTATTTTGAAAGTTCCGCTCCCGGACAAGCCCAGGTATTGAAGATGCGCTTCATCCGATGGCTTCATCAGCTCCATTTCCGGCAAAGTATCTCCGGCCTGTGGGGTTTTTTGTGCCAGGGCATAATTGTTAATTAATGATACAAAAAAGCCGACAGCTACTGCAGCAAAAAATTTCTTCAACATAAATTTTTCCTTTCTTATCAATTTCTCGCAATTAAGTGACGGACTGCCTTTTCCAATCCGTCCAGTGACAGTTCAAACATGGGGAAGACCTTGGCGATGCTTTTTATCGTCCAGGTATAATCCCAGTCCGCCTGCGGTACAGGATTCAGCCAGACGCTGTGGCGGAAAGTCTTGGCCAGTATTTGCAGATATTCAATGCTGGGCTGCACGTATCTTTGATTCATATAGTAAATAGCGCCGTTTTGATTCATTAGTTCATAAGGGGCCATGGAGGCATCGCCGACGATAATCAGGCGCGTTTCCGGGTCAAAGCGCGTAAAATCCGCGATGGGCACCGGTTTTTTGTAGCGTTGGGGATCACTCCAGACCTGCTTGTAAATAGTGTTGTGGAAATAATAAATTTCCAGTTCTTTAAACTGGAATTGGGCGTAGTGAAAAAGCACCTGAACGAGTTCAACGTAGGGATCCATCGACCAGCCGCCGTTGTCGATCATCAGTTTGATTTTCAGCCGGTCCGCAAGGCGCCGGTCAAAGACGATTTCAATTTCGCCCGCGTTGCGCATTGTCTGATAAATTGTTTTGTCTATATTGACCACATCCTGCGGGCCGGTAGGGGTCAGATTCTTGAGCCTTTTGAGCGCCTCGCCGATCTGCGATGGGGTAATCGGTCCGTCCTGAGAGTATTCCCGATAACGGCGCTCCATGGCCACTTTTACCGCCGATTTGTTTCGTGATACTCCGCCCACGCGCATGCCTCCCGGATGCGTGCCGGAATGGCCGACAGGGGACGTGCCTTTCGTGCCGATCCAGTAGTTGCCGCCGTGATGTGCCTCGGTCTGCTCCTTGAGGCGATCCAGAAAATATTTCATCAGTTCTTCCGGCGTCATTTTTTTTACTTCTTCTTCGGAAAGTCCCAGGGCGTTCGCCACCGCGCCGGGGTCCTTGAGCCACTCGGAGAGCAGCGCCCTGGCCAGATCGCTCAGCTCCTCCGGCGTCGGATCCAATTCCGTCACGCCACGAAAAGCCACGGAGAACGCCTGGTCATAAACATCAAAATAGCGCTCGCTTTTTACCAGCAGGGCGCGCGCGGCGATGTAGAAATCCTCCAGCGAACGCACTAATCCCATGGCGAGCGCCTTTTGCAAGCGTAAAAAAGAAGTGGGGGAAATTGGTATGCCCCTATCACGCAGCAGATAAAAGAAATTAACAAACATAATTCGCGAGCTCTAGCGGCTTACCGCTATTTGCAAATCTGAGCTTTTTTTGAACAAAACGCCCAAATAGGGCACTTCGCCTTCCTTGAGGCCTTTCCAGTTGAAATCCGGGTCGGCCTGGAGGGCGCGTATCCAGTTGATCAGCTCGCGGGTGGCCGGCTTTTTTTCCACGCCGTGGATTTCTCTGAGGCGGTAAAAGGTATCCATGCATGCCGCGGCCAGGTCATTTTTCAATTCCGGAAAATGCACTTTAATTATTTTGCGCATCATGTCGTGGTCGGGAAAGGCGATATGATGGAAATTGCATCTGCCCAAAAAAGGATCGGACAAATCTTTTTTGGCGTTTGAAGTTATGACGATTACCGGGCGATGTTTGGCTTTTATCGTTCGGTCAATTTCGATAATGTCAAACTGCATCTGGTCGAGGATATCGAGCATATCGTCCTGAAAATCCGTGTCGGCCTTGTCGATTTCATCAATCAGCAGGACAACTCTCTTATCGGAGGTAAAGGCCTGGCCGATTTTACCCATTTTTATATATTCCTCTATTTTGCTCACGTCGCGGCCCGAATCGCGAAAACGGCTGTCGTTGAGGCGCGTTAAGGTATCGTACTGATATAAGGCGTCAATCAGCTTCATGCTGGATTTTACATTCAGAATAATCAGCTGCATGCGCAGGCTCTCCGCGATGGCATGAGCCAGCATGGTCTTGCCGGTGCCCGGCTCACCTTTGAGCA
>DLNC01000037.1 GCA_002478265.1 Syntrophaceae bacterium UBA7520 | reverse complement strand
AATAAAATGTGCAAGGTAAAAAAAACACGGAGAATAGCATTGACAAAAGAAACAGCAAATCGCTAAATGTTTTCTTGAATTCATGTGTTTATAATCTGGGGAAATAACAAGGATATGGAAATCGGAAAGGATTGGTCAAAATCTTATAAGATATCTTCTACGGCAAAAGACAGGCGTCTTTCTATTTATTTGTCGGGAAATTTCAGCATCAAAAATTTAAATGATTTTACTGTGTCCATAAGAGATTTGGCGGAAAAACAAAAACCTGCCGAAATCAACATGGATTTTTCGGATGTTTCTTATTTGGACAGCGCGGCCGCGCTGTCTCTTATGCAGATTCAGAAATATTTCAAGGCGCAAAACATCAAATCTTCTTTTGTTAATCTTACCGGTGAGGCCAAAAGAATTTTTAGCGTTATTGACGAACAGACACTGACCAAAAAATCCTGTAAAACAGAAAAAAGACCTGATTCATTTTTTGTGCAGATCGGCGACGCGTTCATCCAGCTTATGCGTGATTTTATCGAAGTAGTGGAGTTTGTCGGCGAATTGCTGACGGCTCTTTTATACACATTGCTCAATCCTCGTTCGCTGCGCGTAAAGGATGTTTTATTTTATATGAAGCGCGCGGGTGTCGATGGGCTGCCGATTGTGGGGCTCATCAGCGTGCTTATTGGATTGATTATCGCCTTCATGTCTTTTCTGCAGCTCAAGCAGGTGGGGGCAAATATCTATGTGCCGTCACTGGTGAGCTTTGCGATGGTTAAAGAGCTGGGGCCGATTATGACGGCGATTTTGGTGGCGGGCCGCTCCGGATCAGCCTTTGCCGCGGAAATCGGGACGATGGTGGTTAATGAAGAGGTGGACGCTTTAAAAATAATGGGTTTCGATCCGATTCGTTTTCTGGCCGTGCCCAAGGTTATCGCCATGATCATCGTCGTGCCGATACTCACGATTTACGCTGATTTTTTCGGCGTCATCGGCGGTTTGATTGTCGGCGTTACCGGGCTTGATTTAACGGCGCATACGTATCTGACGCAATCCCTCAAAACAATCAAGGTTTTTGATATCATTACCAGCCTGATCAAGGCGGCCGTGTTTGCGGCCTTAATTGCCGGCATCGGTTGTCAGCGGGGTTTTAAGGTTCGTTCCGGCGCGCAGGATGTGGGGAAATATACAACTTCCGCCGTGGTTTCCGCTATTTTTCTCATTGTCGTGGCCGATTCGATATTCGCCGTAACGCTATATTACCTGAGATAGGGAGACAGTAATTTGCCGCCTTCTAAAAATGAATCAATTATTGAAGTGAAAAACTTAGCCGCGCGCTTTGATGACAACATTGTTTTTGAAAATGTAAATTTTCAGGTGCGCAAAGGGGAAATACTGGTTGTGGTGGGTGAAAGCGGCTGCGGCAAATCAACGCTTCTGAAAATAATGATTGGGTTGCATAAGCCATATGCCGGCTCTGTATTTTTTCAGGGCATGGATATTGTCCGCGCCGATGAAGATCAGCTGCAAGCTTACCGGCAGAATATCGGTGTGCTTTTTCAATCCAGCGCGCTTTTCAGTTCAATGAGATTGAGGGAAAATATCGCCTTGCCCCTCCAGGAATATACTGATCTTGACGCGGCGATGATCGATTCGATTATCCGGATGAAATTGGCGATGGTTAATCTGGCAGGCTACGAAAATCATTACCCCTCGGAATTATCCGGCGGCATGAAAAAAAGGGCCGGCATCGCCCGGGCGATAGCGCTTGACCCGCTTGTGCTTTTTTTTGACGAGCTATCCGCGGGGCTGGACCCGGTGACCGCCGTGGAATTGGATGATTTGATAATAAAAACCAACGAAGCACTGGGAACAACGATGGTCATCGTCACGCACGAACTAGAATCTATTTGCAATATCGCCCACAGAGTAGTAATGTTGGACAAAAGCGCCCGCGGCATAATCGCCTCCGGCACGCCGCAAGAATTAAAAGAAAAATCAAAAGACCCCAGAGTGCGCAGTTTTTTCCTCAGGCAGATGCCTGAGGCGTAGCGATAAGGACGGTTAACATGGCAAGCAGGGCGACCAAATTTCTGATTGGCCTTTTTGTCGTTGTCGGCTCGGTGCTGGCGGCCGTAATTATCATCTGGGTGGGCGCCGCCGATTTCTTCACGAAAGGCGCTGTATACGCCACGTATTTTGATGAATCTGTGCAGGGCCTGCAGGCGGATTCCACCGTTAAATACCGCGGCGTGGCGGTGGGCAAAGTCAAGAGCATCAAAGTGGCGCCGGATGAACGATTGATCGAGGTCGTCATGAAGATTGATTTGTCTTCCGATCTGCAGCATCGTACCGAAGCCCAGCTCAAAACATCCGGCATTACCGGGATAGTATTTATTGAGCTGGATCAGATCAGGCCGGGGGAAAAATCAAGCTCGCCCAAAATCAGCTTTAAAACCCGGTATCCGGTGATTCCCTCACGGCGCTCTGAAATCAGCCGTTTTCTTGAGGATACGAACGAAATAATGAAAAGCATAAAAGCTATCGATTTTAAAGGATTGTCGGATCAGTTAAAAAGCACAACGCTGGCCGTGGAAAATTTTGTCAGCGGCAAACAGACAAGCGGTATGATGAGCAATCTGGAATCAACCACGGCTAATATTGACCGGGCCATGGAGAGCTTGCGCCTGACCATGGAGAACCTGCAATCTTTTTCGGAAAGCATCAATGAAAACCCCTCGGAATTGTTTTTCAAAAGGCCTCCGCCGCCTAAAAAAAGCATGGAGTAAAAACGCCATAATGAAGAGAAAACTTTTTCTGGAATATTTTCTGCGGACCGCATGTGTTATTTTTCCGCTTTTTTTCCTCGGTGGTTGTTCATCGTTGGGAAAGCCGGCTCATGAAATTAAATACTACATTCTGGATTACCCCGCGCCCGCCATCAAGCAGATGCCGCAGATTGATTACACAATCAGATTAAACCGTTTCACCATTGCCGCCGCCTATAATACGCAAAACATGATTTTCCGACCGGATAAGTATACTCTTGACTATTTTAGTTACAACCGCTGGGCGGTCAATCCGGCGGATATGGTCGCGGATATATTGCAGCGCGATTTGCAAGCGGCTGGTCTGTTTGGCGCCGTGTTTTCCCGTTACAGCATAGAAGACGCACACTATATACTCCAGGGAAGTATCGGAGAATTTTTTCTTCGTGCCGAGCCGAACGGCAAGCGGGCAGTTTTGGATATAAAGGTAACATTAAAAGATTCGAAAAAAAGAGAAGCGCAAAGAAGAGTTGTTTTTCAAAAAATTTATTATCACGAAGAACCGCTAACGGAGCAGACGCCGCGCGGTTATTGCGAAGCGATGAGCAGAGCTTTGGAAAAGCTCTCTGGACAGATTACCCTGGATATCTATCAGGCGATCAAATAAGCGGCAAATTTATTTGAAAGCAAATGAAAATAATGAATCTCAGCACCAAATCACGCTCGGAAATGCTGGACATTACCGCTTTGGTGCAAAAGTCGGTAGCGGAAAACAAAATCAATAAGGGGATTTGTGTTGTTTTTGTGCCGCATACGACCGCCGCTGTGACCATCAACGAAAACGCGGACCCGGATGTTCCTTTTGATATTCTTGCTTCGCTGGAGAAAATAATTCCATTCCACGCGCAGTACAGACATGCGGAGGGTAATTCCGCGGCGCATGCCAAGGCCGCTCTTCTTGGTGCTTCTCAGGTAATTCCGGTGGAAAACGGTCGCCTTGTCTTGGGAACCTGGCAGGCGGTATTTTTTTGTGAATTTGACGGTCCCCGCTCGCGAAAAATTTTCATTTCGACAATCGCCGAAGATTAAGATATCCGCCGAGGCTTTTCCTCAATAAAGTGCCATTGATTTTTGGCGCTTTGCAGAATCTCCAGCATATTTTTGTGGACTAAACCGTTGGAGGCAAGCAGATCGGGTGAGGAAAGTTTCCAGGCCGTTCCCGATATTTCTGAAATCTCGCCGCCCGCCTCTACCACGAGCAATACCCCGGCGGCTGTATCCCATGGTTTAAGCTTAAGTTCCCAAAAACCGTCAAAACGGCCGGCCGCCAGGTAGGCCAAATCCAGTGCTGCCGCTCCCGCGCGCCTGATGGCCTGCGCTTTTATCGCCATGGCATTGAAATAATTAAGATTATTGTTGCGGGTTTCGCGCAAATCATAAGGAAAACCGGTAGCCAGCAGGCTTTGCGAAAGGTTCGCGACAGAAGAAACTTTTAATTTCTGTCCGTTTAGGTAGGAGCCCGCGCCACGCAGGCCGCTGTATAATTCCTCGCGCAGCGGATCGTAAATAACGCCCAGTCTGACAATACCCTCGATTTCCAGCGCGATAGAAACACAAAAAAAAGGAAAGCGGTGGGCGTAGTTTGTTGTGCCGTCGAGGGGGTCGATTATCCAGCGCGCCGGCGCCGTTCCGGCTATCGACGGCGATTCTTCCGTTAATATTCCGTGCTGCGGAAAATTACGGCTGATTTCCTTAACAATTAAATCCTCCGACATTTTATCTGCGTCGGTGACAATGTTGATCTCGCCCTTATAGGTGATATGGCGTTTTTCGCCAAATTTTTTCTTCAGTAGCGTGCCGGCCTTGCGGGCAAGGTTTTCGGCAAATTTTTTTTCCGATCGCATCCAAATTTCTCCTTTTCTGTCTGAATTGTTATTATTAGAAATCATGATTAATATAAAGTAATATTATCAGGCTGGAAGATTTTTTAAAAGGATTGCGCCGCGGGAAAATAAATGATAATGAAAAATACATGGTTACGGATAAGAATACTAAAAGCGAAATCCAAAATTTGAAAGCAAAAAGAGAGGCCTTGGGCCTTTCCCTCAGGGATGTTTTCGATCAGACGCGCGTCAGCGTGAACTATCTCCAGGCGATAGAAAATGAAGACTTCAACTTATTGCCGGAGCCGGTTTACGCGAAAAATTTTATCAAAACTTACGCCCGCGCTCTCGGTGTCGACGAAAAAACAATTATTGACCGTTATGACGCTTATCTTGATTCACTGAAAATACTGGAAAATGTTACGCCCAAAGAAGAAATCGCGCGCCGGGGATTATTAACCGGTTTGATCGCAAATTATGGAAAATTTTTGGGTGTTATCTTTGTTTTTGCCGTTGTATTGATCATCATGTGGCTGGTTTCCATGCAGTACTGGTCGGCGCAGAACATCAGAGCGGAAAGGGCGGGGCTGGAAAGAAAAATTAACGTTGCCTCTGAAGAAACACCGTCAACGAAGGAGGCTTCGCAGGCGGAAGAGGAAATAACCGGCGGAAAAAGCAATGCCGTGGAAAAAACTGCCCAACAAAAGCTTTCGGAAGCCGCAGTTGCCGCGAAAAGTGACGGTAAAGAATTTCCTGCGCCCGGAAAAAAGGAAACAGTCCAGACGGTCGATGGCCGGGAAAACGGACTTTTGGTTATTAAAGCCCTCGAAGAGACATGGATTAGAATCAAAATAGATCAGAATCCTGTTTTTCAGATTGTGCTCAAGCCGGGGCAAAAAGCCGAATATAAAGCTTCCGTCGTGGATATGGATATTGGCAATGCGGGGGGTGTTGTGATACAGTTTCGGGGTAAAACGATGGAGGATTTAGGGGAGCCGGGGGAAGTAATTCGTTTACGTCTGCCGTGAGACAAAATAAAAAAATGAGGTAATGTTATGTTAGGTTCGATAGGAATGCCGGAATTGCTGATTATACTCGTGATTATTTTGATTATTTTCGGCGTGGGAAAGCTGCCGGAAATAGGTTCGGCGATCGGCAAAGGCATTAAAAATTTCAAAAGATCAATGAACGAAAAAGAAATAACCGATGAGACTTCTAATAAAGAAAACAACAAGAAGTAACTTCGGTTAACGCGGATAAATTAAACGCGGATGTTAATTATTTCTAAGGGAATTTTCCCCTTGCCTTCTGGCTTGAGGAGTTCCCTTTTTTGCGGTTAATGACCGGCTTGGATTAGAAAGGAACATCGTCTCCCGGAACATCCGCGGCGCCGGCTGCATCAGCGCTCTCCATTTGTTTACCTTGTCCTTTGGTGTCCAGCATCTGCATGTTGGAAGCAACGATTTCTGTCGTGAATCTTTTTACGCCGTCTTTGTCCTCCCACGAGCGCGTTTGGATACGTCCTTCCACGAAAACAAGCTTGCCTTTCACCAGGTAATTGCCGCATATTTCCGCCAGTTTGCCAAAAGTAACTATTCTGTGCCACTCGGTTTTTTGCACTTTTTCCCCATTTTTATCTTTCCATTGTTCGTCGGTGGCCAGATTGAAATTCGTGACCATGGTGCCATCAGGTGTGTACCGCACTTCCGGATCTTTTCCCAAGCGGCCAATCAGCAGCGCTTTATTTACCATGATATACCCCCTCAAATTTAAGTGGTCATCAGCATACATAAGATTGATGCGGATGGCAAACAAATTTTGTAATTTCGCTGTCTTATAAGCGTTTTTCGGCGCAATCAGAGCTTGACTATTTAAGGAAAATTATATAGTCAAACATGCTTCATATCAATACGGGGAAAATTATGGAAGATAATGAACTTTTAAAAGTTCGCAGGGAAAAAATTGCCGCCCTTAAAGAGGCGGGAATAGACCTCTATCCTAATGATATCCGTCCCCAGCATACAACCGCCGAGATAATGGAGAAATATGGCGCGCTCCAAGGTGAAGAACTGGCCAAAGTCGGCCAGAATTTTTCTGTTGCCGGCCGTCTGATGGCCGTACGCGATTTTGGCAAAGCCGCTTTTATTATAATTCAGGACCGCAAAGGACAGATTCAGTGCTATGTCGCTAAAAATAATTTGGATGATCAAGGCTATCTTGTATTTAAGAAAAGCGATATCGGCGATATTATTTACGTTGCGGGAAAACTGTTTAGGACCAAAACAAACGAATTAACCATAGAGGCAGCCGTGTTGCGAATGGCTGCTAAATCCATCCGCCCGCTGCCGGAAAAATGGCACGGCCTTACCGACATCGAAACCCGCTACCGGCAGCGGCACCTGGATTTGATTGTCAATCCCAGGGTCAAAGAAGTATTTCAGCGCCGCAGCCGTATCATTGAGCTAATCAGGGAATACATGAATAAGCATGATTTTCTGGAAGTGGAAACGCCGATGATGCAACCGCGCGCCGGCGGTGCGCTGGCCCGTCCTTTCAAAACGCACCATAACGCCCTGGATATGGATTTTTATCTGCGCATTGCCCCGGAGCTTTATTTGAAAAGGCTGGTTACCGGCGGCATGGAGCGTGTCTATGAAATAAACAAGAATTTCCGTAATGAAGGTATTTCCACTTTTCACAATCCGGAATTCACCATGCTGGAATTTTACTGGTCATATGCCACCTATGAAGATCTGATGTTGTTTACGGAAAACCTTTTTGTTCATATTGCTGCGCAAATTTTTGGCGGCATGAAATTTAAATATGCCGGACAGGAAATTGATCTTACCCCTCCCTGGAAGCGTATATCCGTCAAAGAAGCGCTGGTGGAACTGGCGGGAATGAAACCCGCGGCGCTGGAAGATCATGCGGAAGCTTTGGCCTTTGCCCGCAAAAGCGGCTGCGAGGTAAAAGAGGCGGATTCCCTGGGTAAGGTTTTAATGGCGATCTTTGATGAAATTGTAGAAAAAAAGCTCATTCAGCCCACATTTGTCACGCATTATCCAGTAGAGGTATCACCTCTGTCGCGCCGTTCGGCGAAGGACAAAAACCTGACCGATCGCTTTGAACTCTACATTTATGGTAAGGAACTTGCCAACGCGTTTTCGGAGCTCAATGACCCTGCCGACCAACGGGAAAGGTTTGAGCAGCAATTGAAGGATCGGGAAACCGGCGATGATGAAGCGCACGAAATGGATGAGGATTATATACGCACGCTGGAATACGCCATGCCGCCGACAGCGGGAGAGGGCATCGGCATCGATCGCTTGGTCATGTTTTTTACCGATAGCCCTTCCATTCGCGATGTGATTTTATTCCCGCTACTGCGCACGAAAACGGAATAGGATGAAAGTCTGCCCTGATTGAAGATCGTGTTTAGGGCGACAGGATAATTATTGATGAGTTATGAATTTTTTATAAGCAGGCGCTATTTAAGGGCGAAACGCAAACAGGTTTTTGTCTCGATCATTACTTCTATATCGATTCTCGGTATTTTTTTGGGGGTGGCCGCCCTGATTATCGTGCTCGCGGTGATGAACGGCTTTGAGAAGGACTTGCGCACAAAAATTCTGGGCATCAGGTCACATATCGAACTTACCGCGGACATAAAAGGCCCGATGAAAAATTACGAGGAAGTCCGGAAGGTGATTGAAGGCGTCAAGGGCGTGGTCGCGTCTACGCCTTTTGTTTACACGCAGGCCATGGTGCGCAGCGGCAACAGCGTGAGCGGCGTGGTGATCCGCGGTCTGGATACCAAAAGCGCTTTCAAAGTGGTTAATCTGGGAAAAATCAGGGAGGGAGAAATCGCGCATCTCGATAAAATTTCCGGCGATGCTTTAAATAAGATTCCCAAACAAGACGCTCATTTAAACGGCATACTCATCGGCAGAGAAATGGCCCGCAACCTGGGCATTTTTCTTTATGATACTATTACCATAATTTCTCCGCTGGGCATTTCCACGCCGATGGGCATGGTGCCCCGCATGAATAAATTTGTCGTCGTCGGCATCTTTGAGTCGGGATTTTACGAATATGACTCAACGCTGGCTTTTTTATCGCTCAAAAGCGCGCAGGATTTTCTGCAGATGGGCGACGCGGTAACGGGCATCGATATCATTGTCGAGGATATCTACAAGGCGGACGTGATCGCCCGCGATATTCAGGGCAAGCTCGGTTATCCCTTCTGGGCGAATAACTGGATGCAGATGAACCGCAATCTGTTTGCCGCGCTGAAGCTCGAGCGGCGGGTCATGTTTATAATTTTGAGCCTGATTGTTCTTGTCGCCGCATTCAATATCATTAGCGCGCTGATCATGGTGGTCATGGAAAAGAATAAAGACATCGCCATTCTAAAATCGATGGGCGCGACATCTTATTCCATCATGAAAACCTTTATCTATCAGGGGCTGATCGTCGGTTTTGTCGGCACGTTTCTGGGATGCGTGGCCGGTCTTGCCGTGGCCTTTAATCTGCAGAAAATTTCTCAGTTCGTGGAGAGGGTTTTCAATTTCCAAATCTTGCCGGGCGATGTGTATTACTTAAGCGAGCTTCCCTCGCAAGTTAATTACTCGGATGTAATGATCATTGTCGTGGGAACGATGCTGATCTGTTTTTTATCAACAATATATCCTTCGTTGCGGGCGTCAAAGCTGGATCCGGCGGAAGCCCTGCGGTATGAATAGCAAGTTTCCGGTTAAGGCAGACAATGATTGAGCTGAAGAATTTATCCAAAACCTTTGTTAAGGATGGAAACAAAATAGAAGTTTTGCGCGGCCTGAACCTGGAAATTGCCCGAGGCGATTCACTGGCTGTTTTAGGCGTTTCCGGCGCCGGCAAAAGCACCCTGGTGCATATTCTCGGCACGCTGGATCATCCGACGGCAGGATACATGCACGTCAATGGCGTTAATGTTTTTGACTGGGAAGAGAAAAAAATAGCGCGTTTTCGCAATACGACAATCGGCTTCGTTTTTCAGTTTAATAATCTGCTTCCCGAATTTGACGCGTTGGAAAATGTTATGATGCCGGCGCTGATCAGCGGCATGTCTCCGAGAGCGGCGGCAACCAGGGCAAACGATTTGTTGGAGGAAGTAGGTCTCAAAGAGCGGTTAAAACACAAACCCGGAGAGCTTTCCGGCGGCGAACAGCAGCGGGTGGCTATCGCGCGGGCGCTGGTGATGGAGCCGGAAATCATCCTGGCCGATGAGCCCACGGGAAACCTTGACACGGAGACAGGAAAAAAGATAGAAGACATATTGGTTAATTTAAATCAAACAAGGAAAATCACGCTTGTTATAGTGACGCATAATAAAATATTGGCAGAAAGGATGTCACGCAGGATTGGACTGCGTGATGGGAAAATTTATGACTATGAATAGAAACAAAATGCCCCGTCGCGTCAATGTTATTTGCTTTTTTATCCTGATTTTTTCTCTCATTCCGGCCCAGGCGCAGGAAGCCAGAAGGATCAGCGCTCTGCCTTTCGAGGTTTACGCCACGGCAGACCAAGCAGCCATCCAGGAATCATTTTATCGGCAGCTCAACGCACAGTTGAAAAGAGAAAAACAGCTCCAGGTGATACCGGCAGATTCCTTTTTGCGCAGCAAGGCGAAAATAAACGAGCAAAGCGCCATAAGCGCGGGAAGGGCTTTGGGCGCCGATTTTGTGGTGACCGGCAGCATCACGCAGCTGGGTGGATCATTCAGCATCGACGCGAAAGTCATCAACTTGAGAACGGCCAAAATTTTGTCGCCTATCGTCATTCAGTCCAGAGGCCGGGAAGGCTTAGGCGATGCGGCGGCGCAGTTAAAAACGGATATCCTGACGCGCGTCGGATTGGTCGAGAGAATTGCCAAGATAGAAATTCAGGGTAATCGTAAGATTGAAGCCGTGGCGATAACTCAGCAGCTCAAAAGCAGGGAAGGCGGACCTTATATTGAAGAAGACATCACGGCGGATATCAAAACTATTTTCAAAATGGGATTTTTCCTGGATGTGACTGCGGCGGCAACCTCTACACCGGAAGGCAAGGTGGTGACTTTCACCGTTGTGGAGCGCGGGCTGGTTACGGACATTCAGATTAAAGGCAATAAGGCGCTGAGCAAATCCGACATTATGGAAACGTTGACGATTAAAACCAGGGAAAACTTGAATCAGGAAAAAATCAAATCGGATATTCAAAAAATCAAAAGTCTCTATGACGCCAAGGGTTATTATAACGCGGAAATTACGGATGTAGTAGAGCGCGACGGCGAAAGGGATTACCGCGTCATCTTCGATATCACGGAAAACGAAAAGATATATATCAGGTCCATAACCTTTGAAGGCAATGAGGCTTATTCTTCCAAAGAGCTGAAAAAAATGATGACCACGGAAGAGCGCGGGATTTTCAGCTTTTTCACCGACGCGGGCATATTAAACCGCGATCAGCTCAAGCAGGATCTGGGAAAAATTAACGCCTTTTACTTCAACAATGGTTTTATTAACGCCCAAGTGGCGGAACCGGATATATCTTACGACAAAAAAGGCCTGTACATAAAAGTTCAGATTAAAGAAGGGAAAAGATTTAAATTCGGCGCGGTCAGCATTTCCGGTGATTCCCTCAAAAAACCTTACGGTGATTTGTATGCCTCGCTCCAGATAAAAGAGGGACAACACTACAATCGTGAAAGCATCGTAAAAGATATTGATACGCTGATTCAGGCCTGCAACGACGAGGGCTATGCCTACGCGGATGTTGATCCCAGGATTGATATTAAGGACAAAGAACAAATAGTCGACGTGGACTATAAAATTATCAAGGGAGAACTTGTCTTTATCAACCGCATCGCGATTAGCGGCAATACGATAACGCGCGACAAGGTTATCCGCCGCCAGCTGGCGGTGGTGGAAGGGGATTTATACTCCAGCTCCAAGCTCAAGCAAAGTTACGCCAGCTTAAACCGTCTGCGCTATTTTGAAGAAGTTGATTTTCAGACGGAGCGCGGTCCGGAAAACAATAAAATGAACATCAATGTCCGGGTCAAGGAGAAAAACACCGGCATGTTCATGATCGGCGCTGGTTACAGCGCGGCCGATCAGGCCGTTTTTATGGCGCAGGTTTCGCAGAATAATTTTCTCGGTTACGGCCAGATATTAAGTCTTAAAGCCTCTCTTGGCTCGAAGATGAGCAATTATGAGTTGTCTTTCACCGAGCCGTGGCTTTTTGACATTCCGCTTTGGACGAATGCCAATATCTGGAAATACCTCAAGGAATACGATTCCTATAATCTGGATACCTACGGCGGCGGGTTTACTTTCGGCTACCCATTGTGGGAGAAAATAGTCGGTTACGCCGGATACCTGCTGAGTTCCAATGAAATCAAAAATGTTAAAGCCACGGCACCCCCGATAATTGTGATGCAGGAAGGAAGAAGAACATCAAGCTCAATAACGTTAACTTTAGCCCGGGATACGACGGATGATTATATGATGCCAACCAAAGGAACCAATGCCAATGTTTCCGTGATGTTCGCCGGTCTGGGTGGAGATGTTAATTTAATTAAGTATTCGGCAGGCCTGAACGCTTATTGGCCGCTGTTTTGGGATATTGTCCTCGTCACCAAGGGGCGTCTTGGTTATATTCAGAATCTTGGCAAAAACGATCCTTTGATACCAATTGAAGATAGCCATATACCGATTTTTGAAAGGTATGTTTTAGGCGGCATTAGTTCTTTAAGAGGGTTTCGCTATGTAGGTCCTTATGGAGGCGGCACGCCGGATGTTATCGGTGGCACGACGATGTTCGTGGGTAACATTGAGCTGGTTTTCCCGCTCATTAAGAACGCGGGCATGAAAGGCGTGGTTTTTTACGATGTCGGCAATACCTGGAACGGCGAATACCGTTTTGATGATTTGCGCCAATCCGTGGGCGCAGGCATTCGCTGGTATTCGCCGATCGGACCGTTGCGCCTGGAATACGGCCATGTGCTGGATAAAGGAAACCTGCAGAACAACGACGGAGGCCGCTGGGAATTCACCATTGGCATGTTTATGTAAAGTACATAACGGATAGAAGGCCGTTAATAAATAAAGAGGAGAATAAAAATGAAAAGAAACATTTTGGTTGTGTCGGCGGTTGTTTTTTCGCTCTTCATTACGAGCGCGAATCTATACGCTCAGGACAAAATCGGGTTTATCAACATGAGAGAAGTCATCCAGAACTCCAACGCCGGTAAAAGAGCGGGCGAAGAAATGAAAAGAATAGCGGACCGCAAGCAGGCGGAAATTACGTCAATGGAGAGAGAACTCAAAAGCATGAAGGAAGAGTTGGACAAAAAGAGTTCCGTGATGACCGCCAGCGCCCGTTCCGAAAAGGAATCCGCCTATCAGAAAAAAATGCGCAGTTATAATATTCTGGTCAACGACGCCAATGAAGAGCTGCAGAAAAAAGACCAGGAAATATTCCAGAAACTGATGCCGGATATTCTCAAAGTTGTCCGTTCCATCGGCGAAAAGGAAAAATACACGCTGATTGTGGATGTGGCCACCATGCCGGTGCCTTATTTCGATAAATCGCAGGATATAACAAAGAAAGTTGTCGATGAATTTAATAAAAAGTAAATTATAAAAAGCTCTTTGCATGAAAATGACGCTGGCGGAAATAGCCGATTTTTTGGAAGGTAGGCTCATCGGCGCGGGGGATACCGTAATCAGCGGTATTCGCCCGATTGAGGAAGCCCAGGCAGGTGATATTACCTTTATTGCCAATATCAAATATAAAAAGTATCTGCAAACTACCAAGGCGGCGGCCGTGATCGCGCCGCCGCAAACAGAAATTGCCGGTCTTAATTTGATTTTGGTTCCTGATCCTTACACCGCTTTTGGCAGGCTGCTCAATCTTTTTTATCCCCTTGTGCATCCGCAAAAAGGGATAAGCCCTGCCGCCTACATTGAAGACGGCGCTGACGTTTCTCCGGAGGCGAACATTTTTCCCCACGCTTTTATCAGCAAAGGCGCGAAAATCGCCAAAGGCGTGGTTGTTTACCCGGGCGCTTATATCGGCCGTGATGTCGTTATTGGCGAGGATTCGGTCATTTATGCCAATGTCAGCGTCTATCATTCCTGTATTATCGGTAAGCGCGTGATTTTGCACTCCGGCGTGGTCATTGGCGCGGATGGACTGGGTTTCGCGGGTACGGGCAAAGAAAACAGAAAAATCCCCCAGGTGGGCATTGTCCAAATTGACGATGACGTGGAGATAGGCGCCAACAGCACGGTGGATCGCGCCACGCTGGGGAAAACTTGGATTGGCCGTAATGTAAAAATCGACAATCTGGTGCAGATCGCGCACAATGTTGTTATTGGTGAAAATTCCGTGTTGGCGGCGATGGTTGGCATTTCCGGCAGCGCGAAACTGGGCAGAGGGGTGATTGTTGGCGGGCAGACAGGAATGGTCGGCCATATTAACATCGGCGATCACGTGATGATTGCCGCGGATTCCAAAATTCATAAAGACATTGAACCGGGAAAGATTGTCGGCGGGAAACCGCAGATGCCCTATAAGGAATGGCTGAAAGTCGAAGCGTGTCGGGCAAAACTGCCCCAGATGAAAGCGACAATAGAAACCCTCGCCAAAAAAATTGAAGAACTGGAAAGCAAGAGCAAGAAAATATCCAAAGAAGGTTAAAAAATGAAAATTCATTCCACCGCGATTGTTGATCAAGGAGCGCAACTGGAACAGGGAGTGGAAATAGGGGCTTATTCAATTATCGGCCCGGATGTAAAAATCGGCAAAAACACGATCATCGGCCCGCATGTGGTCTTGGAAGGGCATACCGTGATTGGCGAAGGATGTCATATTCTGCAATTCTGCTCTATTGGCGCCCCGCCGCAGGACTTAAAATACAAAGGGGAGAAAACTTTTTTAATTATCGGCGACTTCAATTCCATTAGAGAGTTTGTCACAATTCATCGCGCCACGACCGAAGGGGACAGCACGACTTTCATCGGCAGCAATAATATCGTAATGTCTTATTGTCATATCGCCCATAATTGTAAGCTGGGCGATCATGTCGTTATGGCCAACAACGCCACCCTGGCAGGTCATGTCAGGGTGGAAGACTACGCGGTTATCGGCGGTTTAACCGGTATTCATCAGAACACGAATATCGGCGCCCACTGTATTATCGGGGGGGCATCGGCGGTGGTCAAAGACGTCCCTCCCTACACGATGGCGGCGGGAAATCATGCTAAACTTTTTGGTTTGAATTTAATCGGTTTGAAGCGGCGTAATTTTTCCGCGGAAACCATCAAAGGCCTGAAAAAAGCGTATCATACTATTTTTCGTTCGCAACTTCTCCTGGAAGACGCCCTGAAAAAAGCGCAGCAGGAGGCGGAAAACATTCCGGAGGTATTACATTTCGTGGAATTTATCAGACTATCGAAAAGAGGTACCTGCCGTTAAAATGTCCCTGAAAAAAAATAAAATAAAAGTAGGCGCGGTCGGCATCGGCCATTTGGGCAGCTATCATCTGCAAAAATACCATTTGATAGAAAAGTGTGAAATCGCCGGTGTTGCGGATACCTTTTTGGAGCGCGCGCAAAAAGCGGCGCGGGAATATGGCTGTCCGGCGTTTTCCGATTATCGGGAACTCATCGGCAAAATTGACGCGGCAAGCATTGCCGTGCCCACCGGGGAACATTTCAAGGTGGCCGCTGATTTTCTGGCGGCGGGCATCGATGTGCTGATTGAAAAACCGATTTGCGCGACTGTTGCCGAAGCGGACAGGCTCATTGCACTCGCCGAAAAAAACAAGCTGATTTTACAGGTGGGATTTGTGGAAAGATTCAACCCCGCGGTGATGGCACTGGAAAAAGTCGTCACGCGGCCGCTTTTTATCGAAGTGCACCGCCTGCACCCGTTTTTCGAGCGCGGCACGGATGTCGATGTTGTTCTTGATTTAATGATCCATGATCTGGATATTATTCTCAAGTTAGTTAATGCAGAAATACGGTCTGTAGAAGCAGTAGGAATCCCTGTCCTTTCCGACAAGATTGATATTACCAACGCGAGAATTTCTTTTGCCGGCGGTTGTATCGCCAATATCACCGCCAGCCGCATCAGCGCCAAAACCATGCAGAAAATACGTATTTTCAGCCCGGAAGGGTATCACTCAGTTGATTACCGCAAACGCGAAATCATTTCTCTAAGCAAAAAAACGGGTGAAAACGGCAAGCCGCAAATCGTGCAGAACAATATTGAAGTGGTCAGCCATGATCCTCTTGAGGAAGAAATACGATCTTTTGTCAGCGCTGTAATTAACCGTAGTCAGCCGCTTGTTTCCGGACAGGACGGGCGCCGAGCCCTGGATCTCGCCGTGCAAATAGTCCAGAAAATAAACGCAGCAGAGGTATTACAGCAATGATTCCGATGGTTGACTTAAAGAGGCAGTACCATGCCCTGAAAAACGAAATTGACGCGGCGGTAAGCGATGTTCTGGGAAACACGCAGTTTATTCTGGGCCCTAATGTTAGCAAGCTGGAAGAAGAAATTGCCGGCTACCACGGCCTGCCTTATGCCATCGGCGTGGCCAACGGCACAGACGCGCTGCTTCTGGCGCTGCGCGCTTGCGGTATCAAAGCCGGCGACGAAGTAATTACCACGCCCTTCACTTTTATCGCGACGGCCGAAGTGATCGCCCTGATTGGGGCCATACCCGTGTTTGCCGATATTTGCCCCGATACCTTTAATATTGATTGTTCAAGGATCGAAGAAAAAATAACTCCCAAAACAAAAGCAATTATTCCGGTTCATTTATTCGGCCATCCGGCGGAGATGGACACGATCATGAAAATCGCCCGCCGGCATAATCTCAAGGTAATTGAGGATTGCGCGCAGGCTTTTGGGGCATTGTATAAAGGGAAAAAAGCGGGCACTTTCGGCGATGCCGGATGTTTCAGTTTTTTCCCCAGTAAAAATCTGGCCGGCTACGGCGATGGCGGAATGGTAATAACAAAAGATGAACAGATTGCCCGGCAGGTTAAAATGCTGCGCAATCATGGCAGTGAAAAACGTTATTATCACGACATGGTCGGTTACAACAGCCGCCTAGACGAGATTCAGGCGGCGATTATTCGCGTCAAGTTAAAAAGAATTGATGAGCACAACGAAGCGCGCCGCCGAAATGCCGCAGCTTATTGCGCGGCGATAAAAAACAAAGAAGTAACATTGCCCGTTGAACAGGCTGATTGCAGTCATGTCTATCATCAGTTTACCATCCGCGCGAAAAAGCGTGATGAGTTGGCTGCCGCGCTTGCGCGAAAGAACATTTCCTCAGCAGTCTATTATCCGGTGCCGCTGCACCGCCAGAAGGCGTTTTTGGATCTTTATCGGTTAAAGGGTAATTTTCCGCAGGCGGAAAAAAGCGCCGCGGAAGTTTTATCCCTGCCGATGTTTCCCGAATTAAAACAGGACGAAATTAAAATCATTGCCGATGCGCTCAATCATTTTTCCTGAAGAAAGCGAAAATTCACATGGAAAATGAGGCGGGAGGAAAAAACATTATTATTGTCGCCGGTGAGGCATCAGGCGACATGCATGGCGCGAGCCTGGTTAAGGAAATGCTGAAAATCAACCCCGCTTTGCGATTTTACGGTATCGGCGGCGGCAAACTGAAGGAGGCGGGCGTGGAACTGATTGCCGATGCCGCGGAAATAGCGGTCGTCGGCCTGACGGAAGTATTGTCAAAACTTGTTGACTTTTTGCGCGTTATCAGAAATCTCAGAAGCAAAATCGATCAGATAAAACCTTCGCTGGTTATCTTAATCGACTTTCCCGATTTTAACCTGAATATCGCAGCGCGCTTCGCCAAAAAGAGAAAAATAAAAGTGTTTTATTATATCAGCCCGCAGGTGTGGGCCTGGCGCCAAGGAAGAATCAATCAGATAAAAAAATTAGTCAACAGAATGGCAGTTGTTTTACCCTTTGAAGTGGATGTTTACGCCGCCAAAGGTTTTATAGTTGACTATGTGGGGCATCCGCTGCTCGACGTGGTAAAAACGCGTTTCTCCGCCAGGAAAGAGGCAAAAAAATATTTTGGCCTGGAGGAAAAGAAAACAACAATCGGGCTTTTGCCGGGAAGCAGAACAGCGGAAGTAAAAAGGCTTTTGCCGGAAATGCTGAAAGCGGCGAAAATGATTTCAGAGAGAATACCCGATGCACAGTACCTATTGCCGCTGGCCGAAACACTAGCGGAAAAACAAATAGCGCAAATGATTTCTGGTTGTGGAATTAAGGTGAAGATAGTAACGGGCGCGACCTATGATGCCATAGCTTGCTGTGATTTGGCGATTGTCGCGTCGGGAACCGCCACGCTCGAGACAGGGCTTTTGGGAGTGCCGATGGTTATCATTTACAAAGTTTCCCTGTTCTCAGCGTTAATCGGCAGTTTGGTGATCAGCGTTGAAAATATCGGTCTGGTCAATATCATCGCCGGCAAAACTATTGTGCCGGAATTAATACAACTGGAAGCGAAAGGCGAGCGTATTGCCGTGGAAGCACTTGCTATTTTGCAAAGCGAAAGATATACAAAAATAAAAAACGAGCTGGCGGAGCTGCGCGAAAAGATGGGGAGTCCCGGCGCGGCGGCCAGAGCGGCGCAAATCGCCTGCTCAATGATTTAGAGGATACATGGAATTATTCAAGCGACTTCTTAAAATGTCTAAACAGTATTTCTGGAGATTCATTATCGCGGCCATATTGATGGTCATTGTTGCCGCCATGCAATCAGCTTTGCCGCTAATTTCCAAACCGGCCATTGACGATATATTTGTGAGGAAAGACATGAGCGCGCTGAAGTGGATTCCCCTCGCGGTTATCGGCATTTTTTTATTGCGCGGCATCTGCGATTACGGACGCTCCGTGATCATGGGTTCCATAGGTCTGAGTATCGTGGCGGATTTGCGAAACAAGCTTTATGAGCAAATTCAAAAACAGTCGCTTTCCTTTTTTTCCGATTATCCGACAGGCCTGCTAATGTCGCGTATTACCAATGATGTTCTTTCTGTGCAGCAAGCCACTTCTGAAGCAATAACTTCACTGATCAAAGACACATTTATGCTGGTGGGACTTGTGGGAGTTATTTTTTACACGGATTGGCGAATGGCTCTGATCGCCATGGTTATTTTTCCGCTCACTATTTATCCTATTTCCCGGTTCGGCAAAAAAATGCGCAAAGTCACCAAATCGGCACAAATCACCATGGGCAATTTGAGCACTTTACTGCAGGAGACCATCTCCGGCACTCGTATTGTCAAGGCTTTCTGCATGGAAAAATATGAAAATGAACGGTTTGCCCAGGAAAACAAAAGACTTTTCAAATACAATTTAAAAACAGTTTCCGTAAACGCCATGACCACGCCGGTGATGGATTTTTTGGCAGGTCTGGGCATCGCGGCGATAATATTTTACGGCGGTTCTAAAGTGATTGCCGGAACTTCTACGCCGGGCACGTTCTTTTCCTTTCTGGCCGCTTTATTTATGCTTTATGAGCCGATAAAGCGTCTTACCAATGTCAATAACACCATCAATCAGGGGATTGCCGGAGCGGAGCGCATTTTCAGCATTATCGATCGTGTGCCGGATATTCAGGATAAACCCGGCGCCATCGAGCTTCCTCCCATCAGCAAAGGCATCGAAATTCAAAACGTAACTTTCTGCTATGACACCACACCGGTTTTGAAAAACATTAATCTTTACATCAAGGCCGGCGAGGTCGTTGCGTTTGTCGGCATGAGCGGTGGCGGCAAAACATCACTGGTTAATTTAATTCCGCGCTTTTACGATGTAACTTCCGGTCGAATTTTAATTGACGGTTATGATATCCGTGACGTTACCTTGCAATCCTTGCGTCGGCAAATAGCTATTGTCACGCAACAGACGATTCTTTTTAACGATTCAGTCAAAAATAATATTGCCTACGGTGATATAAAACGCACTGACGAAGAAATTATTGCCGCCGCCAAAGCGGCTAACGCGCATAATTTTATCACGCGCCTGCCGCAGGGTTACGATTCGAATATCGGTGAATTGGGAACAAAGCTCTCCGGCGGTGAAAAGCAGAGAATTTCCATTGCCCGCGCCCTTTTGAAAAACTCGCCCATATTAATTCTTGATGAAGCCACATCATCACTGGACACGGAGGCGGAAATAGAAGTGCAAAGCGCTCTGGATAATCTCATGAGGGGGCGCACCACGCTGGTTATCGCGCATCGTCTTTCTACCATCCGCAACGCCGACAGAATTATCGCTTTAGTCAACGGCGAAATCGTCGAAGAAGGCACTCATGAAGCGTTACTCGCTAAAAAGGGTGAATATTTCCGCCTGCATAATTTGCAGTTCAAAGAAGAAGGAAACGGGAATGATCGACTGGCAAAGGATGTGGAATGATGACGAAGGGGTAAGGCATCTCCGTCCAACGCGCGTAATTTTATTTTTTCTGTCTTTTTTTTACCGTTTGATTATCAATTTGCGCAACTGGCTGTACGACAAGCAAATTTTTACGTCAGCCAGTCTTTCCTGCCCCGTAATCAGCGTCGGCAATATCACGGTCGGCGGCACTGGTAAAACACCGTGCGTGATTATGGTGACAAAGATTTTATTACGGCACGGATTCAAACCCGCGGTCATCAGCCGCGGTTACGGCGGGAAAAAGGGAAAAAAAGTCAATGTCGTATCGGATGGCAGCAATATTCTTTTGGATGCAGAAGTTGCCGGAGATGAACCTCTGATGCTTGCCCGCGCTTTGCCGGGCGTGCCGGTAA
The DNA here is from genome assembly GCA_002478265.1 of Syntrophaceae bacterium UBA7520. Taxonomy (GTDB): domain Bacteria; phylum Desulfobacterota; class Syntrophia; order Syntrophales; family Smithellaceae; genus UBA4810. Next base: position 12,200 of record DLNC01000037.1, on the reverse strand, counting down.
TCACCGGCGCCAAGCGCACTGCCGCGGGCAGCGCGGCGGTAAGGAATTTTGGCGCAAATATTATTATTTGCGATGATGCATTTCAGCACCGGAAAATCGCCAGAGATATAGATATCGTTTTACTCGATTACGAAAGGCCTTTTAGCAACGGTTTGCTTTTACCGGCCGGAGCGCTGCGCGAACCTCCGAAATCTTTAAAGCGGGCCGATTGCCTGATCATGACGCGGGTTGATGAAAAAGCGGTTTTTAACAAGGCCGCACACAAGATTGCGGATTATTTTCAGCGAGAAGTTTTTTTAAGCCGCCATGTTGTCAGGGATGTTGCAAAAGGGGATGATGCTGCCAGCATGCCGCTTACCGCCCTGCAGGGCAAAAAAATATGCGCTTTTTGTGGCATTGCCCAGCCGGATTCTTTTAGGAAAATGCTCGTAGATGCGCGAGCGGAGATAATTTCTTTTGATGCTTATCCCGATCATTATGCCTATCACTCTTGCGATGTCGAAGAGCTGAAGGATAAATTTATCAGATGCCATGCTGATTATTTGCTGACGACCGAGAAAGACGCCGTGCGCCTGGAGAAATATCCGAGCTTCATAAAAATACTCAGCATTTTGCGCGTGGAAATGGAAATAATGCCTTCCGAAAAGGCGTTGGAGAATTTTCTCCTGCGCCGAGTTTGCGCGGTGTAAAGAGTGGCGCAAACAAATTGACATAAATTGAACGCTTATTTTCAATGGTTGTGAAAATCTTAAAAATTTTGGCTTTGGTAATTCCTTGCTCTTTGCGGCGGTTGTTTATTCGCGGCTTGGCGCGACTTGGTTATTACTTATCTGTACGGCACAGGCTGATTGCCCTGCATAATCTGTCGCGTTCTTTTCCCGGTAAGAATTATCAGGAAATAATTACTATCGCAAAAAAATCGTACACAAGTTTTGCGAGAATTATCGCCGAGTTTCCGGATATACTTTACTTAGATAAAAATAATTTTAGCAAATGGGTGAAAATTATCGGACTGGATAATTATCTTGCCGCCCAACGTAAGGGCAGAGGAGTTATTTTATTCGGCGCTCATTATGGCAATTGGGAAATGGGCAATGCCGCCCTGGCGCTTGCTACATCCCCCTTTATTTTTGTTTACCGTATTTTAGACAATCCGATTATGGAAGAGATTATAACCGGTGTGCGTTCTTCATATGGCAATATTTCTCTTTCAAAGAAAGGAAATATGCGCAAAATGATAGGCCTGCTGAGGCAAGGGAAGACGATCAATATCCTTATCGATCAAAACGTGTTTTTGAATGAAGGTGTATTTGTTGATTTTTTTGGGCGCAAAGCCGCGACAACGTCAGGGGTGGCACTGCTTGCTATTTATACAGGGGCCGCGGTGCTGCCTGTATTTTCCAGTAGGGTGCCCGATGGCAGATATTTATTGGAAATTGGGCAGAAAGTGGATATTATAGATACGGGCAATCGTGATGCAGATGTTTTGGCCAATACGCAGAAATTTACCATGATCATTGAGGAGCAGATAAAGAAAAACCCGGAACAATGGCTTTGGTTGCACAGGCGCTGGAAAACGAAGCCCTGGCAGGCAAGAAGGATGAATAGGTAATGCTTCTGGAAAACAAGAAACAATTACCCAAAGAAGGGCTGAATAAAATCTTAATTAGAGGTACGAACTGGATCGGTGACGCGGTGCTGACGTTGCCGGCGATTGCCTCCGTGCGTGCGGCATATCCGCGCGCGCGAATCAGTATTTTGGCCAAACCACTTGTCGCCGATATTTACAAACTTTTTGCCGCGGTTGATGAGGTGATTATATATAAGCATCAGTTTGATAATGCCTGGGGAGTTTTTCGTCTTGCGCGTATCCTTCATAAAAAGAAATATGACGCGGCGATTTTGCTGCAAAACGCTATTGAGGCGGCGATCATGACATTCGCCGCGCGCGTTAAAATACGCGCGGGTTACAATTCCGACGGGCGGGGAATTCTTCTGACGCACAGCATCAAACGAACGCAAGAGGCAAAGAATATTCATCAGGGCGATTATTATCTGGAGATGGTCAAGGCGCTGGGCTGTAAACCTGTCGGTAAAGAAATGCATTTGCAGGCAAAAATTAACCGTGTAACCGCGCAGAATATTTTACGGGAATTTATTCCGGGCGAGGCAAAGAAGGTTATCGGCATCGCCCCGGGAGCCATATACGGCCCTGCCAAAAGGTGGTTTCCGGAGCGGTTTGCTGCGGTCGCTGATGAATTATGCGCAGAAAAAAACTGCCGTGTTATTTTGCTGGGCGGTAAAGACGACCGCGAAGCGGCCGAAAAAGTATGCGCCAGCGCCAAAACGAAGCCGGTAAATCTTGCCGGGAAAACGACGCTGCGCGAAGCGGTGTATCTGATTTCACAGTGTTCTTTATTCATCAGCAATGATTCGGGATTGATGCATGTTGCCGGAGCGCTGAATGTTCCTACCGTCGCCATTTTCGGCTCGACAAATCCCAGGGCAACATCGCCGATCGGCGAAAAGGTGGCTATCGTCCGCAAGGATGTTTCGTGCAGTCCCTGCCTGAAAGAAGAATGCCCGGATGATTTTCGCTGCATGTATTTGATTGCTGTGGAAGATGTGTTATCCGCTGCGCATGCCATATTGAAACAAAGCTAGGATTATTATGGGAAAAAATATTGCCGTTTTTCTGGATAGAGACGGCACAATCAATGAAGAAGTAGGTTACCTGGATGATCTGGCCAAGATTAAAATCATCCCCACGGCGTTTGAAGCCATTCGTCTGATCAATGCTATCGGTATGAAAACAGTCGTTATCACCAATCAGGCGGGAGTGGCGCGCGGTTTATTTTCCGAAGAATTTGTAAATACCACACACGAATTTTTAAGGGATATTCTAAGCAAGGAAAACGCTTTTATCGACGGTTTTTATTATTGTCCCCATCATCCCACCGAAGGAATTGGTCATTATCGTCAGGCATGCGACTGCCGCAAGCCGGCCGCCGGCATGTTGTTGCGCGCCGCGGATGATTTGAATATTGATTTATCCCGCTCTTTTATTGTCGGTGACCGATACAATGACATGGAGGCGGGTAGAAGTGTCGGCGCGAAATGCATTCTGGTGAAAACTGGATTTGGCCAGAGTTTATTGCAGGATGACGGGCCGGACAGACCAACAGATAAAAATCGACCAGATTTTATTGCCGCCGATATTCTGGAAGCGGTGCAGTGGATATTAAAAGGCGTGAAATGAACATATTAATCGTCAAGCTCAGCGCTTTGGGTGATGTAATTCATACATTGCCGTCGCTTGCCGCTTTGCGTGAATTGTATCCCGATGCGCATATAACGTGGGTAGTGGAAGAAGCGGCAGCGGGATTGCTTGCCAATCATCCGCTTCTGGATGAAGTACTGATTTCCCGTCGCAAGGCATGGATTACGGATATCAAAGCGGGACAGGTGCGTTTGGCATGGCAAGAGATAAAAGTGTTTATCAAAAATTTGCGCCGGCGTTCCTATGATTTGGTTATTGATTTTCACGGCCTTTTTAAGAGTTCCCTGCTTGTTTTTCTGAGCAGAGGAAAGCGGAAACTCGGATATGACTCGTGGCAGGAATTAAGCGGTTTGTTTCTCAACGAAAAAATACCAGAAGACATGACCAAGCATGCCGTTGACCGTTATTTTGATTTTCCTCTTTACCTGGGGGCCAAAAAAGAAAAAATCGAATTTATTCTCCCGCAGAACGTGGATGCCGAAAAAAAAGTACGGCGCATGCTCGAGAATTACAAATTGGCAGAAAAAAAATTTATTGCCATCAACCCCATCGCGTATTGGGAAACTAAACTCTGGGATAATCAAAAATTTGCCGAGCTTGCCGATATGATTCAGCAGCAGCTAGGCAAAAAAGTTGTCTTTACGGGAAGCGAAAGAGCATCGATTGACCAGATAATTTCTAAAATGGTTTCGGACGGCATTAATTTAGGAGGTCAGACGTCTTTGCCGGAACTGGCCGCTTTATTCAGAAAAGCGAAGATGGTGATAACCACCGATTCAGGGCCGATGCACCTGGCCTGCGCCGTAGGGACTCCTGTCGTTGCTCTTTTTGGCCCAACCGATCCGGCAAGAACGGGGCCTTATGGACTTGGTCACACCATAGTTAGGGCAAATTTACCATGTAGCCCGTGTTTTTTAAAAAAATGCCCGACGACAAAATGTATGAAAGATATCACGCCTGAACAAATATTTCTCTTGGTTAAGGAAAAACTCATCGGCAGTTAAGCGTTAATAGTTCTTTGGACAACAAAGTCATGCGATGTTGTTTTTCAAAAAAACCGCCGTTCATCATTTTTGTCATGTCTGGTTAAAGAAAATAATTGACACAGAGGCAGTTTGTTTATATTCCCGTCGCATGAATAATTAATCTGATTAAGAAAGTTAATGTTTTGTCCCCATCAGCGGCAAGAGTTATTACCAAACAGCACCAAAATAAAAGCAATATGAAAACAATCGGTGACACCGTTACAAAGAGATTATCTTAAGTTAAGGTTGGTGTACAAAATTATTTTACGAAAGATTTTTGATAGAAAATCTCCTGCTGATTATTGCAGTTGGCCGAACAGCTGGCGATTGTAAAATGTGGAGTTTTCTGTATTTAAATGTTTGGTTTCAAGCTGAAAAGGGCAATAGTTATTTGGTTACTGATTCACTTTACGAGGAACTAAAAAACCGGCGATAACGAAGCAAGAATTGATATTTTGATTGACGGTTTGTTTCAACTGCTTTCGAATCTCTATTGTTGGAAAATATTTTATAAAATAATCGACACAAAAAATATTATAGTGAGCAATGGAAAAAGCAAACCAAGGTTTTATCTGACAGATAATGATAGCATTGAGTTTGACAAAAAGATAAATAATAGGCATGGGCATTACAATGGTAGCCGATTGAGACAAACGCTTACGGAGGTTGAAGTCCTTAAGCAACGTCTTGATCAAATCCATGCGAGGGCGCAGGAATGTTGGCTAAAGGATATATATTTAAAAGTAAAATTATAATAATTTGAATTGAACAGGCAGACAACTGATGTATTATCAAGAAAAAACCTTGCGTCGCTTTTTGATTTGCAGAAAAGAATATTATAGTGCGGAAATGAAAGCATTTTTGGAAAATGTGGACTTATATTTTGACAATACGGTAAATAAATTTATAAAAAAAGCTCCCGGAGAAGCAACGACAGTAGGGATTATCAAGATAAATAATAAGAAATTCGTGATTAAACGCTACAACCCGAAAGGTTTCTGGCATTGCGTCAAGAGAATGCTGCGTCCCAGCCGCGCTTTGCGGAGTTGGAAGAATAGTCACTATTTAGAGCAACATGGCATTTCCACACCAAAACCCGTTGCTGTATTGATAGAGGGTTTTGGTCCCATACGTGATAAAACGTATTTTTTAATGGAATATGTCGATGGTCTGAGAGGAGGGGATATATTTAAAAGAGATAGTGAACATCAGTCTTCTTGGGATAAAATATTTCAAGAAATATCTTTATTGTTAAAAAAACTGCATGCAGCGAAGGTCACGCATGATGACTTTCAACACAATAATATGCTTTTTGTAAATGAATACCCTGTGTTGCTGGATTTAGATCACATGCGTATTCATAAGTATAATAGTTTGTGGTTTCGGCATAATTTTCGTAAAGATATAGATAATTTTTTAATGGTACTTGGAGAAACAAATCCTGACGCGTGGCAAATGGCTGAAACCATGATAAATAATCAGACCATCGGAAACTTGTAAATTTTCTGGCAATACCTGTTCTGGAATAAGCGCAGTGTTAATAATTTTCCGCACATTTAGTAAATTATCATTAATCATGTGTTGAAAAATAGAAGAATAAAGCAATCTATCTAATTGTTATAGTTTTCGGTTGTTTGTATGATATTTTTGCTCTATACTCCCAAAGAATATCAAAGGAGTATGTTTTCTAAGAGCAAAAGGTAACACAAGGAGAAAGGGCAATGAATCGAATAATACTTTTTTCCGTCGTTTTTTTTATTGTGTGCTTTAATACGCCGTTTTCGTCTGCGGAAGAGCTTCGGGTAGGAGATAAGGCTCCAACTTTTACCATGATGGACGCTTCAGGCAAGTCATACAGTCTGGAAAGTGCTGAATTTAAGGGAAAGGTTATCTCCGTGTTTTACGTGGATCCAAGTAAAAAAAATTGGAACAAGCATGTGGAAGAAGCGCTAAAAAGCAATAGTGAACTTGATCGAGACAATAATTACATGAATATTTATATAAGCAATCTCAAGGCAAGCAAAATACCGGACGCAATAATTAAACGCGCCATGAAAAACAAGCAGGAAAATACCGATTCGCTGATATTGTTGGATAGAGATTATACGCTAATAAAGTTATGGGGAATGAAGAATCATTCTTCAAATGTTGTTGTTTTGGATAAAGATAAAATATGCAGGTATAAATACAGCGGGAAGCTTCCGCCTGAAGAAGTAGATAGGCTAATCGCGGTTATCAAGGAATATCAGTTTCAGTGGTAAATAAAAAAATATTTCTCCATTTTTAATTTTATTTAGAAGGTATTTATGGCGGTGATTATTGAAGGAAACAAAATAGCGCGGGAAATTAGCGAGCAAATCCGCGCGGACGCGGTTACGCTTAAAAAAACCAAGGGCATCATCCCCGGTCTTGCTGTTGTTTTGCTTGGCAATGATCCGGCTTCAGAGATTTATGTCAAAAGAAAAATAAAGGCCTGTTCAGAAATCGGGTTTTTATCCCGTGAATACAGACTTCCCGGTAATACCTCGGAGGGAGAGCTTGTAAAATTAATTGATAATTTGAACACGGATGACTCGATCCATGGAATCCTTGTGCAGCTTCCGTTGCCCAAGCATATTTCTGCGGATAAAATAATTACCGCCATTGATCCGCGTAAAGATGTGGATGGTTTCCATCCTTATAATAGCGGCGCTCTGTTATCCGGTTCGCCGCTTTTTGTGCCCTGTACTCCACGCGGCATTATGGAATTAATCTGTCGCACGAGAATCAACCTTTCCGGCAAAGAAGCCGTAGTTGTTGGCAGAAGCAATATCGTGGGCAAACCAGTGGCGCTCTTGCTTCTGGCTCAACATGCCACCGTTACGATCTGTCATTCACGTACAGTTAATATTTCAGAAGTGACCAGAAGGGCGGATATTTTGATTGCTGCGGTTGGCAAGCCGCATATGATTACAGCAGAGATGGTTAAAGAGGGGGCCGTTATTATCGACGTAGGCGTAAATCGCTTGGATAATGGCAAGCTTGTGGGTGATGTTGCCTTTGAGGAAGCGGCGGCAAGAGCTTCATATATAACGCCGGTTCCCGGCGGTGTGGGCCCCATGACCATTGCTATGCTAATGAAAAATACTTTAGAGGCTGCAAAACGAAAATAATGAAGCCATTTTAACAAGAGTTGGCGGATCCCTAATCCAATAATAATCAGGCTATATAATACCGCGACGTAAATTTTGTGAATAATATAAACGTCAATTTTTGTTTATGAATAATTATTTTCATCCGTTCAAAAAAAAATATCTAAGTCTAGCTCCTAAGTTTAATCCGGAAACAGTATTGTTTTTAGGAGTGCTTATTGTTGCTGTAGTTGCGAGAAGCATCGCCTGGTTCAATTCCGAGATGATTGCTCCTGACGGCACATTATATATTGGCCAGGCCAGGGCAATTTTTTACGGGCAATGGGACGTAATTGCGGCTTGTGGTGGAATTCGTAGTTTATCCTTATATCCTTTTTTGATCGCTGTTGTTTATAATATTTTTCACGACTGGGTAATTGCCGGACAGGCAATCAATTTTGTTTTTGGTACCGCAACAATAGTGCCCGTATATATGCTGTTGCGTCAATTTGTAAATTATAAAATTAGCGCTTTAACCACTTTGCTGGTTGCGGTAATACCTCTTTTTGTGTCTGTAAGCATTGAAGTGCTACGAGACCCCATGTACTGGTTTTTTTTGGCCATGGGACTTTATTTTTTTACCGTCAGTTTCAACAAAGAAAACAATCTTTTTCTTTTATTTAGCAGTATTTTCTTTTTGCTGGCAACAGCTGCAAGAATAGAAGCGATTATAATTTTTTCCGCATCTTTTCTTTATTTGCTGTGGAAGATTCGCGAGATACGAAAAACCTTTGTTTTTATATCCCCTGTTTTAATTCTAATAGCTTTTGCTTCTATCGTTGTTTATCTAAAAGATTTTTCCTTTCATGATTTTTACAGGGTTAAGGATGTTCTGGGCAGAATGTCCAATCTTTTTTCCGATTATTTCAAAATAGAAACCGGGTTAAAAGAACTGACCGACAATATAGATGGGAAAACATATGGAAGCCTGAAGGCGTTTTTATCGGAGGCGCGGATGAGCTTTTGGCTTGTCGCCATCGGCATGATGGCGAACAGAATTTTCGAAATGTTGTTATATGTTCTTGCCGTGCCATTCATTGTTGGTTTCGGGCAATTAAAAAGAATAAAGAAAGATCCGCGCCTGGTATATTTTATGTTGCTGGCCGCCTCATCCTTATTTGTATTATACATGTCCATCTTTCACATATGGGTATTGGAACGCCGATATGTTGTTCTTTTCATATTGCCGTCTCTTGTTTTTGCCGCTATTGGGCTGGAACTTATGGTGAAATGGTTTGGCTCAAGATTTAGAATCAAAGAGTCTATCGTGATTATTGCTCTCGCGTGTTTTATGATTATTTTTACCCTTCCCCGGAATATAGAACCTATTCACCACAGCAAGTTGGCTTATAAGGAAATTGGCGAATTCATATCAACCCGGGAAAAGGTGAAAAATGAAGCGATAGGAATTTCGGCTTCAAGTGCAACGCAGAGTTGGGTATCCTTTTACGCTAATCTCAACTATAAAGGCGCTATATGTTATAAAGCAACAAAAGTGAATTGCTGGGAGCTTTTTGCAAAAAACGACATCCTGATTTCTCAGTTAAAAGAGCGGAACATAAAGTATTTTTTATGGACGGAAAAAACATGGTCAAATAAAAAGATGGATATTGCCAGGCATGGCAAATATTTGAAAGAACTGGGGAGATGGCGACATTCTAATACCGGTGAAATGATTTTATTTGAAGTGCTTTAAGAAAAATTTGCCTTATCGGCAACTGGTTTTCGCTCTTTTGCGTGTTAAATATATAAGGTTATCAATATGTCAATACTTGTCACTGGTGGATGCGGATATATCGGAAGTCACGCATGCGTTGAACTGTTGAATGCGGGTCATGATGTCATTGTGCTCGATAATCTCAGCAACAGTAAATCTATTGTTTTAGAAAGAGTCGCGCAGATAACCGGCAAGCCTGTTAAGTTTTATGAAGCGGATATTTTGGATGTGAAAGCGCTACAAAAAATATTTGCGGAAAACAACATCAAGGCCGTTATTCATTTTGCAGGGCTTAAATCAGCAGCAGAATCCTGTAGCATGCCTTTAAGGTATTATCACAACAACGTAACGGGCACGATAATATTATGTGGTGTCATGAAGGAGTTTAACGTTAAAAAAATCGTTTTTAGCTCTTCCGCCGCCGTGTACGGCAAGCAAAAAATTATGCCCATCAGCGAAGCATTTGCCGCGGGCGCGGTAAATCCTTATGGACGCACGAAGCTTGTTATAGAAGAAATGCTAAACGATTTATATATGGCTGATAAAGAATGGAGTGTCTGCTCGCTGCGGTATTTTAATGCTGTTGGAGCCCATAAAAGCGGTAAAATTGGCGAGGCGCCCAGCGGGATACCGAACAACCTGATGCCTTTCACCGCCGGTGTCGCCATGGGGAAATACAAAGAACTCATGATTTTCGGCAATGATTATGATACGGCCGATGGAACAGGTGTCCGTGATTACATACACGTGGTTGACCTGGCCAAGGGACACATAAAAGCGCTGGACAAATTATTAAAATCACCGGGGAATAATGTCTATAATCTTGGTACAGGCAAGGGGTGCAGCGTTTTGGAAATGGTCAACGCTTTTGAAACGGCAAGCGGTATAAAGATAAACAAAAAGATTGTCGGCAGAAGAGAGGGAGATGTTGCCGAATGTTACGCAGATGTTTCGAAGGCGTTAAAAGAGCTTGGCTGGAGAGCGGAAAAAAGCATTGATGATATGTGTCTGGACACATGGCGCTGGCAGAAACAGAATCCTGATGGCTATCAAAGCTGAAGATACAGCCAGTAAAATTATTAGAATGATATTTAAACAGGTTTAAATCGTCGTGTTGAGAGCACTTATGATACGATCGAATACCACCTCAATTGAATAATTGCACTTGACAAACTGACGTCCGGCGCTTCCGTAACGCGCACGTAAATCTCTATTTAATGCAAGGCGATGGATTGATTCCGCCCAATCATCCATGGTGCGTGCAAGATCGCCATTTACACCTGGCTGAACTAATTCAGCATTGACGCCCACATTTGATGCAATAACCGGCAAGCCGGCTGCCATATATTGCAGCACTTTGAGTCCGCACTTTCCCTGACTCCAATTATCATCAGTTAGCGGTGCAATGCCAATATGAGCGCTGGCAAGTTCAATTGCTTCGTTCTCGGGAGTCCATTGAATTGGTAGTGTTTGAAGGCCTATATCTGATAGATTAAAATCTGCGATAATTTTCAGCCTGAGATTAAAAACAAGTTTTTTTGCTTTTTGAAGAGCAGGAATTATATATTCTAGGTATTTGCGGGTGGATCTGCTGCCGATCCAAACTATGTCTATTGAATTTTTTGGTTTATTGGCGTGTACAAAATATTTGTTCGTGTCGACTGATGTAGGCACCTGGATTACATTGCTGTTGAAAGCTTGAGCGGCTTTGGCAAGATACTTGTTGCCGGCAAATATATTGTCACAAAGACGCACCATAGTTGCGAAGCGAGCCATACGGCTTGTCGATCGGCTGCCATCATCTTTGCAAAATATTGCATCGTCGAAGTCAAAAATTAATCGCTTTGCGTTTTTTCTTAGAAGCCATAAAAATAGGATGGGTAAAGTTCTACGCAACACAATCACAGTGTGAGCGCGTCGCGCGCAAGTCAGAGCTTGCAGGTAGTTTGTGGTTTTTTTTGCCAGCAACATGTGCTGTGGTTTGAATCCAGATTTTTCAAAGAGACTAAAATATTGGAGTGAGCGATATCGGGTAGATGGATCTTTTTCGCTTTTAGATAGAATAAGAAGAGTCTTCAACTGTGCATCCTCTGCTGATTATGCAAAAGTTCATTTACCAAACAATCTAACACACTCACCACTGTCAACTATAGTATCATTCAGGACAGTTTAACGTTATTCAATGTGCGTCTTCTTCTGCGGGCTATTATTTTAGCAATCAATTCTTTATCTTGCGGCGTCAGTTTATTCTGATTACGGTACCAAAGATAAAAACGCAGGCGATTTGTCTGAGAAATATTTTGGAATGCCGTCTTATCCAAGCTTGCGAGATCCTTGACAATAAAATATTTGCGCCGCAAAGGCATCTCGTAGCTACCGCTTGGACAGTCAATCAGAAATACTTGGGGGTTTTTTGTCGTGGTTATTAGAATATTGCGCCACTTCAAATCTTTATGAGCGAAGCCATCCTCGTGAAGACACCGCACGTAGCCAGCCAGCAGTCGCAGTACCTTAAAAAGCCATGACCGATCACGAAAAAGTTCAGGGTGTGTAGAAAGCAGCGTTTCCAGGTCGGTCGCATTGGGGATTCCTTCGGTAATAATCACTCCCCGGCGAAACAAGCCCATAACGCGCTGAATTCCATATCCGACAATCTTAGGTACTGGTATTCCCAAACGGGCAAAATAGGCGTAATTACGGTATTCAGTAGCCGGCTGGCAGCGGCGAAAAGCCTTCCAGCGATATTTACCCCGCGCTTGATAACGCTTTACATAGTAATCACGGCCATCTGCGCACACCATGATTGCATTACAAAATTCACCTGCCGAAACAGTCTTACCGCTAAGTTCAAATACTTTTTGAAAACTCGTAAATAGTTCTTTGACAATTGCACCGTTCTGTGGAAGGTCAAGTTTCCATTCTATTGTGTTTAGAGCGCATTTCATAACTCGATCCTCTGTTATCTCGGTTGCCGGTTTTGAATCAGGTAATGCACCCCCTTCAGGAAA